>CBIHRJ010000003.1:0-214231 GCA_966212445.1 uncultured Noviherbaspirillum sp.
ATGCGGGAGTAGCTCAGTTGGTAGAGCGCAACCTTGCCAAGGTTGAGGTCGAGAGTTCGAGACTCTTCTCCCGCTCCAGATTTGGAAAGGAAGCTTCATCGGCTTCCTTTTTTCTTGCCGGAGAATTGGTTAGAATTCGTCTTCGGCAGTTTGCGTGGTAGCCGGCACGTTTTGGCGTTCACGGTTACAATACGCTCCCATGGCGGGGTAGCAAAGTGGTTATGCAGCGGCCTGCAAAGCCGTTTACGCCGGTTCGATCCCGACCCCCGCCTCCAGTCTTCCCGAAAAAGCGCCGCGTGCGCTTTTTTTGTTTGTGCGTCCTGCTGCGCACGATGCCCGAGTGGTGAAATTGGTAGACACAGCGGACTTAAAATCCGCCGCTTACCCGAGAGGGGGCGTACCGGTTCGATTCCGGTCTCGGGCACCAAGTCCTCATCCTGTCCAAGGGATCTCATTCGTTCCCTGAACGATGGAAATCCGCGCCAGTCTCAGCATGCGCGGATTTTTGTTTTCATGATCGCCATTCCGGGAGTGAACCTTCGTTCCTGCAGGGAGTGCCTGCAATGCATTCGCACGTTTCCTGGAAATTTTCTCATGTTTGGAAAATAAAATTCATTTGCTACGAAACTTTCATTTTTCAACAAAAAAATGGCGGATAATTTTCGATTTGGATCTTTCCGTGTCGTGATTGAACACAATAAAAACATGGAAGGTTCTAAAATCTCGCCCAAGGATGAGTGTCCCTTCAGCTGTTTTCCGTAGTCGTGCAACTGCTGAAAAAGCGGAAAATCCGGTTCCATTTGGCGATGCAGGGAGTGGCGCCGGGCAAAAGGCTCGCTTTAGTCATACGCATTTCTGCCCTTGGGCAGTTCAATTAACAATCACCACAGGAGATGAAAACATGAGCAAGACCATTTACACGCAGGAGCATGAGTGGCTGCGCATCGAGGACGATGGTCTGGTCACGGTCGGTATCACGGACTACGCTCAGGATCATCTCGGCGATCTGGTCTATGTGCAACTGCCCGAATCCGGCAAGGAACTCGCAAAGGGCGACGAAGCTGCGGTCATCGAATCCGTGAAGACCGCCGGCGAGATCCTGATGCCGGCAGCCGGCGCCGTCACCGAAATCAACGAGACACTGGCCGACGAGCCGGGCAAGGTCAATGAAGATCCGATGGGCGCCGGCTGGTTCTTCAAGTTCAAGCCGAGCCAGGCTGGTGAACTCGAAGGCTTCATGGACGAGGCGGGTTACAAGACCTATATCGAGTCGCTTGGCTGATTTTCTTCACGGCGCATGCCGATTCGGGCGCGCCGGCATTACACATCACACTTGTTTCGAGAGGTAAGCATGGTTCAGCAACGGGCTGCGTTCGACGATTTGCAGCAGCATACGGATTTCATCGGCAGGCACATCGGTCCGGATGACGCGGAACGCAAGGCGATGCTGGCCGAGCTTGGTTTTGACTCGCTCGACGCTTTCATCAAGAAAGTCGTACCCGGCTCCATCCTGAAGAACGATGCTCTCGATCTCGGCAGCGCACGCAGCGAACCGGAAGTGCTGGATGAGTTGCGCGCGATCGCAGCAAAAAACCAAGTGTTCAAGTCGTATATCGGCATGGGTTACTACAACACCCACACGCCGGCTGTCATTCTGCGCAACCTGCTGGAGAATCCGGCCTGGTACACCGCTTACACGCCTTACCAGCCGGAGATTTCGCAAGGGCGCCTCGAAGCGCTGCTGAATTTCCAGACCATGGTGTGCGACCTGACCGGCATGGAAATCGCCAATGCGTCCTTGCTTGACGAAGCGACTGCAGCAGCCGAAGCGATGACGTTCTGTCAGCGCACCTCGAAGAGCAAGAGCAAGACCTTCTTTGTGTCGCAGGACTGCTTCCCGCAGACCATCGACGTGGTGCGCACGCGCGCCGAGCCGATCGGTATCGACGTGGTGGTCGGCGACCATCGCCGCGACCTTGAAAACGTCGACTGCTTCGGCGTGCTGCTGCAATATCCGGCCATCGATGGCGAGATTCACGATTATGCGCAGACTGTGGCGGCTGTCCATGCAAAAGATGCGCTGGTGGTGGTCGCTGCCGACTTGCTGGCGCTGACCTTGCTGACGCCGCCCGGAGAGTTCGGCGCCGATGTTGCGATTGGTTCTGCCCAGCGCTTTGGCGTTCCGCTCGGCTACGGCGGACCGCACGCAGCTTACTTTGCCACCAAGGATGCGTTCAAGCGCCTGATGCCGGGGCGCGTGGTCGGCGTATCGATCGACAGCCATGGCGACAAGGCGTATCGCCTTGCACTGCAGACCCGCGAGCAGCATATCCGCCGCGAAAAGGCGACCAGCAACGTTTGTACCGCGCAGGTGCTGCTGGCCAATATCGCCAGCATGTATGCCGTCTATCATGGCCCGCAGGGCTTGAAGACCATCGCACAGCGCGTGCATCGGGTCGCCGCGGCTTTCGCCCAGGGATTGCGCACACTGGATGTAGAGGTGCGCACGGGAGCGTTCTTCGATACCGTCACCATCCGCACCGGCTCGCGCACCGAGGATATTCATGCCGCCGCGCGCAGCAAGTCGATCAACCTGCGTCCGGTCGATAGCGAAACAATCGGCGTATCGTTCGACGAGACGACGACGCCCGAAGATGTTGAAGCGCTGTGGACGGTTTTCACCGGAGCCGGCCAATCGGTTCCATCCTTCTCGGCATGCGACACGGTGGCCGGTGATCGCATTCCGGCCGGTTTGTCGCGCACCAGCGCGTATCTGGCGCATCCGGTGTTCAACAGCCACCATTCCGAGACGCAGATGCTGCGTTACCTGCGCGCGCTGGCCGACAAGGACCTGGCGCTCGACCGTACCATGATCCCGCTCGGTTCTTGCACGATGAAGCTGAACGCCACAACCGAGATGATTCCGGTCACCTGGAACGAATTCGGCAACATCCATCCTTTCGCACCTCTCGAACAAGCGGAAGGTTACCGGCAACTGACCACCGAACTGGAGCAGATGCTGGTTGCCTGTACCGGCTACGACGCCGTGTCGCTGCAGCCGAACGCCGGGTCGCAAGGCGAATATGCAGGCCTGCTGGCCATCCGCGCTTATCACAAGAGCCGGGGCGAAGGGCACCGCAATGTGTGCCTGATCCCAAGCTCCGCTCACGGCACCAATCCTGCGACCGCGCATATGGCAGGCATGCAGGTGGTGGTGGTCGGTTGCGACGAACGCGGCAATGTCGACGTCGCCGATCTCAAGGTAAAGGCGGAAAAGCACGCTGCCGATCTGGCGGCAATCATGATCACGTATCCGTCGACGCACGGCGTGTTCGAAGAAGCTGTCGGCGAAATCTGCGAGATCGTCCATGCGCACGGCGGCCAGGTCTACATCGATGGCGCCAACATGAACGCAATGGTCGGTCTGTGCGCGCCCGGCAAATTCGGCGGCGATGTCTCGCACCTGAACCTGCACAAGACGTTCTGCATTCCGCATGGCGGCGGTGGTCCGGGCGTTGGTCCGATCGGCGTGAAATCGCATCTGGCGCCGTTCCTGCCGGGGCATCGCATGCTTGAAAACCATGCGGGGCCGGTGTGTGCCGCCCCGTGGGGCAGCGCCAGCATTCTGCCCATCAGCTGGACCTACATCAAGCTGATGGGGCGCCAGGGATTGAAAGAAGCCAGCCAGGTCGCGATCCTGAACGCGAATTACATCGCCAAGCGCCTTGCGCCGCATTTCCCGATCCTGTACGCAGGCGAAAACGGCATCGTCGCACACGAATGCATCGTCGACCTACGTCCGCTGAAGGATACCGGCGTCACCGTGGACGATGTGGCGAAGCGCCTGATGGACTTCGGTTTTCATGCGCCGACCATGTCCTTCCCGGTGCCCGGCACGCTGATGATCGAACCGACCGAAAGCGAATCCAAGGAAGAACTGGACCGCTTCTGCGATGCAATGATCGCCATCCGGCAAGAGATCCGAGCCATCGAGAGCGGCAGCGTGACGGCGGAGGACAGCGCGCTGCGCCACGCGCCGCATACCGCGATGGACATTGCGGGCGAGTGGAACCGTGCATATACCCGCGAACAGGCCGTGTTCCCGGTCAGTTCCCTGCGCGGCAACAAGTACTGGCCGCCGGTTGGCCGGGTCGACAACGTGTACGGCGACCGCAATCTGGTCTGCTCCTGCCCGCCGATGTCCGATTACGAGTAAGCGATTGCGCCATCTCCCGCGGAGCGAAGCTCCGCGGTTGCGGTCAAACAATGAGACGGAACGGCAGGCGGAAACCATGGCTATCAGCGTATTCGAGTTGTTCAAGATCGGCATCGGGCCGTCCAGTTCGCACACGGTCGGACCGATGCGCGCTGCGCTGCAGTTCGTCACGGGACTGAAGGAGTGCGGCCTGCTGGCGCAGACGGAAGCAGTCAAATCCGAGCTGTACGGCTCACTCGGCGCAACCGGCAAGGGGCACGGCAGCGACAAGGCAGTGCTGCTCGGCCTGCAGGGTGAGGCGCCCGACCTGGTGGATACCGACACGATCGACAGCAAGCTGGCGCAGATTCGCGGCACGGGGCGCATCAGCCTGCTCGGCGAGAAGGATGTCGCCTTTGTTGAGAACCAGCACCTGTTGCTGTACAAGCGACAATCCCTGCCGTACCACCCGAACGGCATGCGCTTCACTGCGTATGATGCAGCAGGCAATGAAATCCGCAGCCGGGTTTACTACTCGGTGGGCGGCGGCTTCGTGGTCAATGAAGACGCCGCAGGTTCGGATCGCATCGTGCCGGACACGACGGTCCTGAAGTACCCATTCAAGAGCGCCGAACAGTTGCTTGCGCTGTGCCGCGAAAATGGGCTCTCTGTCAGCCAGTTGATGCTGGAAAACGAAAAGGGCTGGCGTCCGGAAGAAGAAACGCGCGCAGGCTTGCTCAAGATCTGGCAGGTGATGCAGGAGTGCGTGAAACGCGGCTGCGAAAAGGAGGGCACACTGCCCGGCGGACTGCAGGTGCGCCGTCGTGCTGCCGAACTCCATCGCAAGCTGGCCAGCCAGCCGGAAGTCAGCCTGCGCGACCCGCTGACCACGCTGGACTGGGTCAACCTCTATGCGCTTGCCGTGAACGAGGAAAACGCCGCCGGCGGACGCGTGGTGACGGCGCCGACCAACGGCGCCGCCGGTATCGTCCCGGCCGTGCTGCATTACTACTATCGCTTCATTGCCGGAGCGAACGACGACGGTGTGATCCGCTTCCTGCTGACGGCAGCCGCGATCGGCATCCTGTACAAGGAAAACGCATCGATTTCGGGCGCTGAAGTCGGCTGCCAGGGCGAGGTCGGAGTCGCCTGTTCGATGGCGGCCGGAGCGCTTGCCGAAGCGATGGGAGGTACGCCCGAGCAGGTCGAAAACGCTGCCGAAATCGGCATGGAACACAATCTCGGCTTGACCTGCGACCCGATTGGCGGCTTGGTGCAGGTGCCGTGCATCGAACGCAATGCAATGGGTTCGATCAAGGCGATCAATGCGGCGCGCATGGCCCTGCGTGGCAACGGACACCACTTCGTTTCGCTCGACAAGGTGATCAAGACCATGCGTGAAACCGGCGCCGACATGAAGATCAAGTACAAAGAGACTGCGCGCGGCGGGCTCGCAGTGAATGTGATCGAGTGCTGAAGCATCGATCTTTCCCAAGCAGAAAAGAAAAGGACATCATGGATACAAACGAGCAAGCCCTGTTGCGCACGCCGCTGTACAACCTGCATCTGGAACTGGGCGCCAGGATGGTGCCGTTCGCCGGCTATGAGATGCCGGTACAGTATCCGGCCGGCGTGCTGAAAGAGCACAATCACACTCGCGCGCAAGCCGGGCTGTTCGATGTATCGCATATGGGCCAGGTGCGCCTGTCCGGCTCTGACGCAGCCGCCGCGCTGGAAACCCTGGTGCCGGTCGATATTCTGGACCTGCCGCTTAACATGCAACGCTATGCGATGTTTACCGATGAGCAGGGCGGCATTCTCGACGATCTGATGGTGTCGAATGGCGGCGATCATCTGTTTGTCGTGGTCAATGCTGCATGCAAGCAGCAGGACATTGCCCACCTCCGCAAGCATCTCGGCGGACGCTGCGTGATCGAGGAACTGGCCGATCGTGCGCTGCTTGCACTGCAAGGTCCCGCCGCCGCGGCCGTCATGGCGCGACTGGCGCCCGAAACCGCGAAAATGGTGTTCATGAATACGGCGAAGACGACGCTTGTCGGTGCGGAGTGCTTCATCAGCCGTTCGGGCTATACGGGCGAAGACGGTTTTGAAATTTCGGTGCCGGGTGACAAGGCGGAAGAACTTGCACGCCTGCTGCTGGCGCAGCCGGAGGTTGCGCCGATCGGTCTGGGCGCGCGCGATTCGCTGCGTCTTGAGGCCGGCCTGTGCCTGTATGGGCACGACATGGATACGTCCACCACGCCGGTTGAATCCAGCCTCGGCTGGGCCTTGTCCAAGGTGCGCCGCGCAGACGGGGCGCGTCCCGGCGGCTACCTCGGCGCTGAGGTGATCCTGCGCCAGCTCGCCGAAGGCGTCGCCCGCAAGCGTGTCGGCCTGCAGGTCAAGGACCGCATGCCGGTGCGCGAAGGCGCGGAATTGGTGGATGCACAAGGTCGTGCGGTCGGTAAGGTCACCAGCGGCGGCTTCGGCCCGACCGTGGGTGCGCCGGTTGCGATGGGATATGTCGAGACGCCGCTCGCACAAGTCGGCACACCGCTGCAGGCCATCGTGCGCGGCAAGCCGGTGCCGGTGGAAGTAGCGAAGACGCCGTTCACGCCGCAGCGTTATTACCGTGGTTGAAAGCGCGGTATGAGCGACGTGAAATCCGGCCCGGAAAAGACGACGGTTCAACGCGCGGTGCAGGCAGGCGAAAAGCTGCGCGGCGCGGAGAAGATGGCGCGTATCCCGATCAAGATCGTACCGACCGAGCCGTCGCAGTACCTGCGCAAGCCGAAGTGGATTCGCGCTGAATTTACCGGCACGCGCGAAGTGCAGCGCCTGAAGGCGGTACTGCGCGAGAACAAGCTGCACACAGTGTGCGAAGAGGCGAATTGCCCGAATCTCGGCGAATGCTTCAAGAGCGGTACGGCGACCTTCATGATCATGGGGGACATCTGTACCCGGCGTTGCCCGTTCTGCGACGTTGGCCATGGCCGTCCCAATCCGCTTGATCCCAATGAGCCGGCCAACATGGCGCGTACCATCCAGGCAATGGGGCTGAGGTATGTCGTCATCACCTCTGTGGATCGCGATGATCTACGTGATGGCGGCGCAGCCCATTTTGCAGCCTGCATCCGGGAGACGCGGCGTTTGAATCCGGGAATCACCGTCGAGATCCTGACGCCGGATTTCCGGGGGCGGGTCGATACCGCGCTGGAGATTCTCAAGGAAGCACCGCCGGACGTTTTCAACCACAACCTGGAGACCATCCCGCGCCTTTATCGGCAGGCACGTCCGGGAGCCGACTACATCACCTCGCTCGAGTTGCTGCAGCGCTTCAAGCAGCTTCACCCACATGTGCCGACCAAGTCAGGGCTGATGCTCGGACTGGGCGAGACGATCGAAGAGGTGGAGGCGGTGATGCGCGACATGCGGCAGTACGGCATCGAGATGCTCACGCTCGGCCAGTACCTGCAGCCGAGCGCGCACCATCTCCCGGTACAGCGTTATGTAACGCCGGAGGAGTTCGACGCACTGCGTATCAGTGGCGAAAAAATGGGGTTCACCCATGTTGCTTCGGGGCCTATGGTGCGATCGTCCTATCACGCCGATCACCAGGCAAAAGGGGTATTGCCGAAAAACTAGCTCATGACTTGTCCACTTCCGGGAAAGGTTAATATTTTTCAATATAATCAATTGCTTACGGAGTTTTCAACAAGCTTGTCAACAGACTTGTCAACAACTGCGACGAGCAACTCGTGACACAATCCGATAAAAACGCCGATTCATTGCGATAACGCAAGAAAAATATTGTCGAAAGGGACTACGATGAAGTCGGTCCCTTTAAACCTCCCAAGAAGTATTCGCCCGCACTGCTCGCGCTCGCGGGCTTTTTTTTGCGTTCTCCGCGAGCGTTGTTGCATTTTGTTACTTTCCACACGGCGATTGAGATTTCTCAAGCATTTCCGAGCGAAAATTCGTGATACTTGCACCTCAGAAAATTCCCTCCGTCAACCAGCCGTAACGCCATGAAAAAGATGCTTGATACTGATTCCGTCATTGAGAGTCTGATCGCCGCTACCCTCGGCGACGATGCCACCTCGCGTCAACGCCACATCTTCCGGGAAAACCTGCGCGGACTGGTGCGGCTTGCGAAGTCTGAGCAGGTCGTGGAAATCAAGGAGAACGTCCGCAGGCTGGCCGGCACACTGGAGACACATTCGGCACGCCGTCGCGCCAAGGCGGTCCTGATGGCACAACGACTGCCCGGCTTGCTTGATCAGGCGCAGCAGCAATTCGAGTTCAAGCAGTAGCGCAGCAAGAACATGCGCTTCGTGCTTCGCTTGCGAAGTACGGAGCGCGGCAGGCAACACGGGTTGGCAGGCCGCCTGCGCAGGCTGGTGGAAGCTTGTAAAATAGCTGTTGCTTGAATCGCAGCAGGCCGTTCATGCATCCGAACGACCTGCTGCGATTCGGCGCACATGCTTTTGCCATCGACCCGCGCTGCCTTTCATGAAAGTCTATAACTTCCGTTGCGAACACGATCATCGTTTCGAGGGATGGTTCTCTTCGGAACAGGATTATTGCGACCAGGTGGTGCAGAAGCGCATCGCATGCCCGATGTGCGAAAGTAGTACGGTCAACAGGTTGCCTTCCGCGCCGCGCCTGAATCTGTCAACTGCGCAAGCTATCCCCGCCGACGCCAACTTGCGCGTACAGGCGGAAATTCTCGACATGGTGCGCAAAGTCGTCGCGGAAACGGAAGACGTGGGCGAGCGTTTTGCCGAAGAGGCCCGGCGCATCCACTACAAGGAAACCCCCGAACGAGCGATCCGCGGCACGGCTACCGTGCATGAGTGCGAGGCGCTGATTGAAGAGGGCGTCGATGTGATTTCGCTGCCGTTTCCCCAGGCTCTCAAACACCCGGTCCAGTAGCCGCTGTTTCTTTTTCTCTGTTTTTTCTGTCTGCTTCCGACGGTCCCGGGTGACCACGTCGCGAGCCACCATTATTTCGCTGTCCGTTGCACCCATTGCAAAAATCCGCTGTATAATCTTTTTAGAACGGTCGTGCTTTTTGGGCGAAATAACAAGGAGACAGCATGGATTTGAATTACACGGCGGAGGATTTGGCCTTCCGCGATACTGTTCGCGCCTTCCTGGAAGCGAACCTGCCAACAGACCTGCAGCAGAAAGTTCTCAATCACAAGCGTCTCTCGAAAGAAGACTACGTCCGCTGGCACAAGATCGTCGCCAAGCAGGGATGGGTGGGCACCGGCTGGCCGGTCGAGTACGGCGGTACCGGCTGGAGCCCGGTACAACGCCATATCTGGGAAGAAGAGTGCGCCTCAGCCGGTACACCGACCATTTTGCCGTTCGGCGTCAACATGGTGGCGCCGGTCATCATGGCCTTCGGCAACGAAGCGCAAAAGCGGCACTACCTGCCGCGTATCCTCAACTGCGACGACTGGTGGTGTCAGGGGTATTCCGAACCCGGTTCCGGCTCCGATCTCGCGTCGCTGAAAACCCGTGCCGAACGTCAAGGCGACCATTACATCGTCAACGGCCAGAAAACCTGGACCACGCTGGCGCAGCACGCCGACATGATTTTCTGCCTGGTGCGCACCGATCCGGCCGCGCGCAAGCAGGAGGGCATCTCGTTCCTGTTGATCGACATGCATACGCCGGGCATCACCGTGCGTCCGATTATCATGCTCGATGAAGAGCATGAAGTGAATGAAGTCTTCTTCGACAACGTGAAGGTTCCGGTTCAAAACCTGATCGGCGAGGAAAACAAGGGCTGGACCTATGCCAAGTACCTGCTTGGCCACGAACGCACCAATATCGCCGCGGTCGGCCGCGCCAAGCGCGAACTGGAATTCCTCAAGCGCGTCGCCAACAAGCAGCAGAAGAACGGCAAGCCCTTGCTGGATGATCCGGTGTTCGCCGCGAAGGTGGCCAGCCTGGAAATCGAGATCATGGCGCTGGAAGTCACTGTGTTGCGCGTGCTGTCGCAGGACAGCGCCAAGCGGGGGCCAGGCCCGGAAGCGTCGATGCTGAAGGTCAAGGGCACGGAAGTGCAGCAGATGCTGACCGAACTGATGGTTGAAGCCGTGGGTCCGTACGCGATGCCGTTCGACCCCGCCTATCTGGAAGGCGAACACGAGCACAGCGTCGCGCAGGATGATGATGCCGCGCCGCTTGCGCCGTACTACTTCAACTTCCGCAAGACATCGATATACGGCGGCTCCAACGAAATTCAGAAAAACATCATCACCCAGATGATTCTCGGACTGTGAGGCGACAATGAACTTCAATTTCACACCAGAGCAGCAACAATTCAAGGATGCACTGCGTCGCTTCATCGACAAGGATTACACCTTCGAACATCGCAACAAGATCGTCCATTCCGAACAGGGTATTTCGGACAAGGCCTGGGGTACGCTGGTTGAACTCGGCATGACAGCATTACCGGTTCCCGAAGAGCAAGGCGGCTTCAATGGTTCAGCTGTCGACATGATGGTGGTGATGCAGGAGCTGGGACGCGGCATTGTCGTCGAACCGTATTTCGCCACCGTGCTCGGCGCCCAGTTCCTGAAGCTGGCCGGCGGCCATGAAGACTTGCTGGAGCAAATCGCGGGAGGCGAACTCAAACTGGCATCGGCGCTCGGCGAAAAGCAGGCACGGCACGACCTGTCCGACATTGTGACCACGGCCAGGGCAGAAGGTGACGGCTACGTCCTGAATGGTACGAAGACGGTGGTCATCCACGGGGCGCAGGCCGACAAGCTGATCGTATCGGCCCGTACCGGCGGCGGCCAGCGCGATACCGATGGTATTTCGCTGTTCCTGGTCGCGGCCGACGCAGACGGTGTCACACGCCGCGACTACCGTACTATCGATTGCCAGCGAGCAGCCGACATCAGTCTCGCCAATGTCCGTGTCCCTGCTTCTGCACTACTTGGCAAGACCGGCGCGGGATGGGAAATCCTGGAGGCCGCTACCGACTACGGCGCCACCCTGTTGTGCGCGGAAGCGGTGGGAGCGATGGATGCATTGAACGGTGCAACCTTGGAATACCTGAAGACGCGTCAGCAGTTCGGCGTACCGATCGGAAAGTTTCAGGCGTTGCAGCACCGGATGGCGGAAATGTTCATGCAGACGGAACAGGCGCGTTCGATGGCGACTCTGGCTGCCGTGAAGGTGAGTTCCGTGGATGTGAACGAACGTCGCCGCACGGTGTCCGCCGCAAAGGCGCGCATCGGCCAGGCGCTGAAGTTCGTCGGCCAGCAGGCGGTGCAATTGCATGGCGGCATGGGTGTGACGAATGAATTGCCAGCTGCACATCATTTCAAGCGTCTGTCAATGATCGAAATCACGCTCGGCGATACAGACCATCACCTGGCGCGCTTCGCTGCGCAGCCGGACTTCCGTAAAGCCGCCTGACTTGACAAGGGGATCGAACGTGTCGGAACTGAAGTGGTATTTCGAAGACTTTGAAGTGGGCAAAACGATCGAAGTCGGATCGCGCACCGTGACCGAAGAAGAGATCGTCGATTTTGCAAAACAGTTCGACCCCCAGCCCTTCCATATCGACAAGGAGGCCGCGGAGAAGTCGATGTACGGCGGCATTATCGCCAGCGGCTGGCATACCTGCGGCATGATGATGCGTTTGATGGTGGATGGTTTCCTGCGAGAGTCGTCAAGCATGGGGTCGCCCGGCGTCGACGAGATCCGCTGGATCAAGCCGGTGCGCGGCGGCGATACGCTGACCGTGACGACGACCGCGCTGGAAACGCGCCCCTCCAGCAGCAAGCCGGATCGCGGTGTGGTGGTGACGCAGTGGCGCGCGACCAATCAGCATGGCGAACTGGTGGCGACGGTCAAGGGCATGGGCATGTTCAAGCGCCGCCCGGCGTAGCAAGCCTATTCCGATAATAGAAAACGTACCTTGGAGACAGCATGCGACAGATCGTATCGGTAGACGAATTGAAGAACCTCGTCGGGCAGGAAATCGCAGTTACGGAGTGGGTGGAGATTTCGCAGGAGCGCGTCAATCTGTTTGCCGAGGCGACCGGCGACCATCAATGGATCCACCTTGACGCGGAGCGCTGCCGCAAGGAATCTCCGTACGGCACGACGATAGCGCACGGTTTTCTGACGCTGTCGCTGCTGCCGATACTGATGCAGAAAGCCGTGTCGATGCCGGAGGCGAAGCTGAGCGTGAACTATGGCCTCAACAAGGTGCGCTTTCCCGCCCCGGTTCCGGTCGGCAGCCGCCTGCGCGGTCGCATCACCCCATTGAAAGTGGAAGACCTCGAAGGCGGCACCCAGACCACCTGGCAAGTCACGATCGAGCGCGAAGGCGGTGACAAGCCGGTTTGCATCGCGGAGTCGATCGCGCGCCGCTACGAGTAGAACGCACTCTCGCTGGATGCGAGAGCGCCGCATCCAGCAGGGATTACCGTTTCTGGTACTGCGTGTTCCCAAACAGGATTTCCTTCGACTTGTCGTCGACCAGCGGTTTGCGCAGGTTCGCCAGCACTTCGACCCCGCGCTTGACTGCCGGGCGTTCGGCGATTTCATCGAACCAGCGCTTGGCATGAGGATAATCGGCCCAGTCGATGCCCTGGTTTTTCCATGAACGCAGCCACGGGAAAGTGGCGATATCGGCGATCGTGTACTCGTCGCCGGCAAGATATGCGTTCTTCGACAACTGCTTGTCGATCACGCCATAAAGACGCTTCGCTTCGTTCGTGTAGCGGTTGATTGCGTACTCGATCTGTTCCGGCGCATAGATGCGGAAGTGGTGTGCTTGCCCGAGCATGGGACCGACGCCGCCCATCTGGAACATCAGCCACTGCAGCGTGACGAACTTGTCGCGGTCGGTCTTGCCTAGCAGCTTGCCCGCCTTGCTGGCCAGGTAAACCAGGATTGCGCCCGATTCGAACAGCGACATCGGCTTGCCGTCCGGTCCGTCCGCGTCGACGATGGCCGGGATCTTGTTGTTCGGGGAGATGGCGAGGAAGCCGGGCTTGAACTGGTCGCCTTCGCCAATGTTGATGTGATGGACGCGGTACGGCAGCCCGCATTCCTCCAGCATGATGTGGACCTTGTGGCCGTTGGGCGTGGCGGTGGAATAGACGTCGATCATTTTTTCTCCTGCTTGAATTGTTGGAATCGCAAACGCCGCATGATTATGCAGCCGATCAGGATTCTTCGCTTCAAGCAGGAGCGTCCAAAGTACGTCTTATGAACGGGTGATCGGCAGTTCGAGTTCGCTCTTCGGTACCGGGATATGCCTGGCCAGCTCCAGCTTGGCGATTGCGTTGCGATGAACCTCGTCCGGGCCGTCGGCGATGCGCAGCGTGCGGTTGCCCGCCCATTGCTGCGCAAGCGGGAAGTCGTCGCAGACGCCGCCGGCGCCGTAGGCCTGGATCGCCCAGTCCAGCACCTTTTGCGTCACATTCGGCGCCAGCACCTTGATCATTGCGATCTCGGCCTTGGCATGCTTGTTGCCGACGGTGTCCATCATGTAAGCGGTCTTCAGCGTCAACAGGCGCGAGGTATCGATGCTGATGCGCGATTCGGCGATGCGTTCATGCCAGATGCTCTGATCGGAAATCCTGCGGCCGAAGGCGACACGCTCGTTGAGCCGTTTGCACATCAGTTCGAGCGCGCGTTCGGCGACGCCGATGGCGCGCATGCAGTGATGAATGCGGCCGGGGCCAAGGCGGCCCTGGGCGATTTCAAAACCGCGGCCTTCGCCGAGCAGGATGTTCGACGCCGGCACGCGGACATTCTCGAACAGGATTTCGCAATGTCCATGCGGCGCATCGTCGTAGCCGAATACGGGTAACGGCCGTTTGATCGTGACACCCGGCGTATCGGCCGGCACCAGGATCATCGATTGCTGCGAATGGCGCGGTGCGTCGGGATCGGTCTTGCCCATCAGGATGAAAATCTTGCAGCGCGGATCGCCAGCGCCGGAAATCCACCACTTGTGACCGTTGATCACATACTCGTCGCCGTCGCGTTCGATGCGGGTGGCGATGTTGGTGGCATCGGACGATGCGACAGCCGGTTCGGTCATCGCAAAGGCGGAGCGGATCTCGCCGCGCAGCAGCGGCTCCAGCCACTGACGCTTCTGTTCTTCCGTACCGTAACGCTCGATGGTTTCCATGTTGCCGGTATCCGGCGCCGAGCAGTTGAACACTTCCGCAGCCCAGGGTACGCGACCCATGATTTCGCAGAGCGGCGCGTAGTCGAGATTGGACAAGCCTTCCGGCGCGCGCTGCGACTTGGGGAGAAACAAGTTCCACAAGCCTTGTGCACGCGCCTTCGGCTTCAGGTCTTCGATGATCTGCGTCGCCAGCCAGCGGTTGCCGTTTTCGCTGCCGTTGCGGTCGATCTCCTGCTTGTAGGCCTTTTCATTCGGATAGATGTGCTCATCCATGAACTTCAGGAGCTTTTCCTGCAGCGCCTTACAGCGGTCCGAGTACTCGAATTCCATGTTGTTGTCTCCTCGCGGGTTTAAAGATCGCCGGGCGGTTTTTCAGTTCTTGTTGCCCGACGCGTATTGCCATCCCATTTCAGCCATCGGCCGTGTCGCCTGGCCTGCTTTCAATGCCTGCTCGCTCGATGCCGTGCCGTCCACGTAACGCTTCATGATGCCCTGCAGGATGCCTGCCATCCGGAACATGTTGTAAGCCAGGTAGAACTTGAAATCTTCCTTGCGGATGGTCTTGCCGGTGCGCTCACAGTACTTCGCAATGTATTCCTCTTCGCTCGGGATGCCGAGCGCCTTGTGGTCGAGGCCGCCGATGCCGCGGAACTGGCCGGGCGCGATGTGCCAGCTCATGCAGTGATACGAGAAATCCGCGAGTGGGTGGCCCAGCGTCGACAGCTCCCAGTCCAGCACCGCCAGCACGCGCGGCTCGGTGGGGTGAAAGATCATGTTGTCGAGACGGTAATCGCCATGCACGATGCTGGTCTCGTCGCCGGGCGGGATGTTGTTTGGCAGCCATTCGATCAACTGGTCCATCGCATCGATTTTTTCGGTTTCCGATGCCTTGTACTGCTTGGTCCAGCGGTCTATCTGCCGCATGAAGTAGTTGCCCGGCTTGCCGAAATCGGCGAGGCCGATGGCTGCATGGTCGATGGTGTGCAACTGGGCGATGACGCGGTTCATTTCGTCGTAATGCGCGCTGCGCTCGGCATTCGACATGCCCGGCATGGACTGGTCCCACAAGACGCGGCCGTCGACGAATTCCATGATGTAGAAGGCGCGGCCGATGACCGACTCGTCCAGGCACAGAGCGTATTGCCGGGCGGCGGGAAATCCGGCCTTGTTGAGCGCGTTCATCACGCGGAACTCGCGGTCGATGGCATGGGCGGAGGCGAGCAGTTTCGCGGTAGGGCCGGGCTTGGTGCGCAAGACGTAGCTGGTGCCGCCGGCAGTGAGTTTGAAGGTCGGGTTCGACTGCCCGCCCTTGAATTGCTCGACATTCAGATTGCCGGAAAAACCTTCGACATGCTGACGCATGTACTCCTGCATGGCGCCGACATCGAACTTCTGGCGGTCCGATACCGGTCGCGTGCCCATGAATTCTTCGAACATCTTGTCTCCTTGCCAACGGCGCAAAATGATTGCGGGTAAGTATTCGTCGCATTCTACCGCATAAAATCGTACGACCGTACTATTTCAGTGTCGAATGTTCGATTGTCCCTTACAGGCCGCGCGACTTCCTGTACTGGCTCAGCAATACTTCCATCGTGGTATGGCGTGAATCGCCTTGCAGGAAGGGTTTGCCTTGTTCGTCGAAGTAGGTGACGCTGCCGTGACGCATCAGGTAAATGCGGCGCCGTTGATGTCCAGTCATTTGTAGTGAGGTTTTCTTTTTTCAAGGAATGCGGTAATGCCTTCCTGTGCGTCTCGATGATGGAGGCTTTCGACAAAATTCCGTTTTTCGGATTCGAAATGCTGTGCGAGCGAGTTGACCTGTGCTTCCTGGGTCAGAGACTTGATGCGTTCGACTGCATTCGGCGATTGCGCGGCGAGCTCCTCGGCCCACATCAGCGCCGCGTCAAGTGCGGAACCATCGGCGACTACCCGGTTCACCACGCCGAGATCGTACAGGTGTTGTGCGCCGACAGGTTTGCCGTCGATCAGGATTTCAGCGGCGAGCTGGCGTGGCAGTGCACGCGTCAGGAACCATGAACCGCCGCCATCCGGTGTCAGTCCGACCTTGACGTAGGCCATCACGAATTTCGCCGACGCGCCGGCGACGATAAGGTCGCAGGCCAGCGCGAGGGAAAATCCGGCGCCCGCTGCCGCGCCGTCGACGGCGGCAATGACCGGCTTCGGGCAATCGCGGATCGCTTCGATCCAGCCATGCAGATTGTCGATCGATTCCGCCTGCACCGATTTGTCCTTGCTGCGGTTTTCCAGCAAACGGTTGAGGTTGCCTCCGGAGCAGAAGAACTTGTCGGCTCCGGTCAATACCACCGCACGAATCGAGTCGTCGCGTTCTGCGGTCGACAATGTTTCGATCGCTGCGGCGTACATGTCCGGATGCAGTGCATTCTTCGCACCGGGGTTGGAGATGGTCAGGATGAGCGTGGCGTCTTGGCGGGATGCTTGGAGTTCGGCGGACATGTCGGCTTGTTGTCTGTGAGCTGCGGTAGTGTAGCGCGGGCGGGAAAATGATTTCCGGTACTGGCGCTATTATTGCCGAAATGCGGCAAGCCGGTTGCCGGCTTGTTCAAAGAGCTGCTTCGTCACCCCAGAGCTGCTGCATGCTGAACCGCAGCGTGACCTGCTGACCGGAGAGTATTTCACGGATGGCGTATAGCTCCTTGCCTGTATCGCGCTGGATCGGGAAGGACAGGGGGGCGCCGCGCGGTCCGATGAATGCATGGACTACCGGTGCCGGCGTCGCCAGCGGTCGGCGGGTGACTACGCCGATTTCGCCGTTCTGCAAGCGCACGAATGATCCGGGCGGGTAGGTTCCCAATTCCTTGACGAAGTAAGCGGCGAGCATCGGATCGCTCGGTTTCCCGCCTGGTAGCAGGACCTCGCGCATCGCCGTGCCCGGTAGCAGCACCTTCCTGTACTTGCGATTGGATATTGCAGCGCAATATCGGTCCGAGAAGGCAATAATCCTGGCATTCTGAGGAACCGCGCCGACGGTTTTTCCCAACGGGTAGCCGCTCCCATCCTCGTTTTCATGATGCAACCGCACGTAGGCCAGCCAGTCCGGTTGCGAGATGCCCGCCTGCTGCAGAAGTTGGACACTGGCCTCCGGATGCGCCTTCACAAGTTCCGAGTCTTTTTCGGATAGCGGTTCTTCCTTGTTCTGTAACTGATCGTGCTGGCGCAGCATGCCGATGTTCATCGTTAATGCTGCCGCCACAATGAGCTGGGTCTCTTCCGCAGATTTTTTCATCGCACGGGCAATCCGCAAGGACAGCAGGGCGGTATCGACACAGTGTCTTGCCGCATAGTTGGCGGCGTTCTGGTTCAGGAGCAAACTGGCCAGGCAGATATCGGTGTTGATATCGGAGGCGTAGGCGAGCGCTTTGCCCACTTCCAGAATCTTGGTTTCCGCGTCGGATTCGTTGCTCAGGTTGTAGAGCAGACGTTCAAGCCGCTTGCTGGCGAGATTGATGAGACGTAATGCGGAAGGCGTTTCTCGTGGCGAGGCATGCGCGTCGCGCTTTGCCTGGGCCAGTCTCTCGACTTGCCCGGCGTCGACGAAAAGGCCTCGCTGCACCAACTCTTCAATCTGATGCACACTTTCCACGACATGGCCGCGGCGCAGCAGCAGCTTGTTGCCTTCTCCATAAACATCCCAGGGCAATGGTTCTCCGATCGCGATATCCGACATGTTGAGCCGTTTTTGATCCATCTGCCGCCTCCAGCCTGAAGGTTTGTACCTGGTGATGTTACATATTTATTAATGTTGTTTCTGCAATGCGTGTGAGATGGCATGCGTGGCCGCGTCGAAGATGGCGACACAACTGCCGAATGCGCCTGATACTGTTATCGGCAGCGAAGCCGCTGCCTGTATGGATATCAAGAAACTTTTTACAGTCCGGCAAGCCGATCCAGGGCGGTTCGCAAGGTGGCGTCTTTCTTCGCAAAACAGAAGCGGACAATGCCTGATTCCTTCGGCTGATTGTAAAAGGCGGACACCGGAATGGCGGCAACGCCGATTTCGGTAGTCAGCCATTTCGCAAAATCGGCTTCCGGCAGAGACGACACGGCCGAATAGTCGACACACTGGAAATATGTGCCGTCCGACGGCAGGAGTCTGAACTTCGTCGCTTTCAGGCCTTCGCGGAACAGGTCGCGCTTGTGCTGGTAAAACGCAGGCAGGTCCAGATACGGTGCAGGATCGGCCATGTAGCGGGCGAGTCCGTGCTGGACCGGGGTGTTGACGGTGAATACATTGAACTGGTGCACCTTGCGGAACTCCGCTGTGAGCGCTGCGGGAGCTGCTACGTAGCCTACTTTCCAGCCGGTGACGTGATAGGTCTTGCCGAAGCTGGAAACCACGAAGGACCGCGCTGCCAACTCCGGGTAACGGCACACCGACTCATGGCGTGCGCCGTCATATACCATGTGTTCATACACCTCATCGGAGACGATCAGGATGCCCGTACCGCGCACGATGTCCGTCAGCGCTCGCATGTCCGCTTCGCGCAGCACCGATCCGGTCGGATTATGCGGCGAGTTGATCATGAGCAGACGCGTCTTCGCGGTGACGGAGGCAGCGACCTTGTCCCAGGGGATCGAGTAACCCTGCGGACCGATTTCCATCTGCACGAATACCGGTTTGCCGCCTGCCAGTTCGATGGCGGGAACATAGCTGTCGTACACAGGTTCGATCACGAGTACTTCGTCACCCGGATGGACGCTGCACAGGATTGCCGTGAGCAGCGCCTGCGTGGCGCCTGCCGTGACTGTGATTTCCGTTCCCGGGTCATAGCTGCGGCCATAGATCTTCGCGATCTTTGCGGCGATAGCGTCGCGCAGCGGTGCTACGCCGGCCATCGGCGGATACTGGTTCAAGCCGCTCTTCATCGCCTCGGTCACGGCGTCAACGAGGGCAGGATCGCAGTCGAAATCCGGGAATCCCTGACCGAGGTTGACAGCGCCTTTTTCGGCAGCCAGCGCCGACATCACGGTGAAGATGGTTGTGCCGACATGGGGCAGCCTGGATTGCATGGCAGGTTGAGTTGTCTCGGGAGCGAGGGCAGGGGGCGTAAGCGTGTTCATGCCGGATCGGTTGTGTTGGTCGTATTGGTCGAAAGTGCGGTTATTTTAACCATGGCACCGGATTTACGGATTCCACCTGTCCGGCGAGACGATGTCGAACAGGCCGGCTCGTGCCGTCTTCCGGCCCAGCTTCAACAAGGCTTTGTCCTTGGTAATCAGTGTTTGCGCATCGGCATCCCGGGCGAGTTCGAGAAATTTCTGGTCATCCGGGTCGGTGCAAACCGGCAGGCGCACTTCGGCACGTGGTCGCATGCCGTCGGCGGGAAGACAGATGATCAAGGCGTCGAATGCCGCGATCGCGCCGGGACGCGACTGCCCGTCCAGCGGCAGATGGCGGTAATCAAGCACCCTCAACCATTCCGTGCGGCAGTCGTCGCGCGTCACTGCTTCTACCGCGCGCTTGTGCAGCGCTGCAAGCAGCGCCGCCCAGCGCGGGTCGCGAAAGACAAACAGGTCGAGGCAGACGTTGGTGTCGATGACGATGCGTTTCTGTATCATTGCGGGCAATTATTCCTGTCTTGAAACTGTTTCACTATGCTGATTGTCTTATCGCCCGCCAAGTCGCTTGACTATGACACGCCGGCAAACACCGACATCCACACCATTCCGGATTTCATCGATCACTCCGCCGAATTGATCGACATTCTGAAAACACAGTCGCCGGCACAGTTGGCCGGCCTGATGGACATTTCGGATGCGCTGGCGGTCCTCAACGTCGCCCGCTATGCGACCTGGTCGCGCAAGTTTACGAAGAAGAACGCGAAACAAGCTGTCCTGGCGTTCAACGGCGATGTCTATGGAGGACTCGATGCGTCTTCGCTGAACGCGAAACAGCTCGATTATGCGCAGGCGCATATCCGCATTCTATCCGGCCTGTACGGCGTCCTGCGTCCGCTGGACCTGATGCAGCCGTATCGGCTGGAAATGGGAACCCGTCTGGCCAACCCGCACGGCAAGGACCTGTATACGTTCTGGGGCACCCGGGTGACGGAAACGCTCAATACAGTACTGGCTCAAAGGAAAGCGAAGGCGCTAATCAATTTGGCATCGGAAGAATACTTCAAGGTCGTCAAGCCCAAGCTGTTGAAAGCACCCGTGATTACGCCGGTATTCGAAGACTGGAAGGGCGGCCGGTACAAAATCATTTCCTTCTACGCCAAGCGTGCGCGTGGGCTGATGGCGCGCTACGCGGCGCTCAAAGGTATCAGCCAGCCGGAAAAACTCAAGGCATTCGACGCGCAAGGCTATGCTTTCGATGCCGACGCGTCCGACATGCAAACCTGGGTGTTCCGCCGCCGCATCGAACAGTAACAAGGAAAAAGCCCCGGACTGCGGGGCTTTTTTTACGAACGGGCTACCAGATCTTCCACCACGGCTTGTCTTCCTGCGGGCCGCCCCGGAAATACACGCTGTTCGGAAATGTCGCCCGCATCACCCGTTCCGCGTCGTCGCGCAACTGGGGCAGACCCATCGCATCGTACGATTCCACCATCAGGTACAAGGCTTCCTCGACGGCGGGCGCGTCCCGGTATTCGGTGACCGCGGTCTGCGCACGATTGGCGGCGGCAACGTAGGCGCCGCGGCGATAGTAGTAGCGCGCAACGTGCACTTCATACTGCGCCATCGCATTGACCAGATACTTCATGCGCTCGAGCGCATCTTTGGTGTATTTGCTGTCGGGGAAACGTTCTGCCAGCTGCTTGAAGGAGTCGAAAGCATCCCGCGCCGCTTTCGGGTCGCGCTCGCTGGGGTCCTGCTTGGACAGAAAATCGAGAAAGCTGACCTTGTCGTTGAAGTTGATCAGCCCGCGCAGATAGTACATGTAGTCGACGTTCGGATGGTTCGGGTGCAGCTTGATGAAGCGCTCGGCCGCTGCCAGCGCCTCCGGCTGCTCGCCCTGGCGATAGTGCGCATAGGCCACCTCCATTTGCGCTTGCTGCGCGTAGGTGCCGAAGGGGTAGCGGGATTCGAGCTTTTCGAAATACTGGATCGCTTTCTCGAAGTTACCGGATGACAGTTCGTCGCGAGCCTCCGAGTATAATTTCGAGGCTGACCAATCCTTTGTTTCATCGATCTTTTCCGGCAACAGGCTGCATCCGGACAGGACCAAAGCGAAGGCAATGGCAACGAACTTCAACGATCTTTTTTGCATGACGTTTGCAAGAGCACGGCTGGACAAGGCCACGATTATAGCCGATGGTGCCTGCTTGCAGCGATATCAACAGAAACGCCCATTTTGAACAAATCCCTGCCTGAAAACGACATCGACGATGTCGAAGATGATGACGGCACAATGCCGGAATCCTCCCCCATTGTGCTGCAGTTGAACCCCAAGTTTTGTGGCGTGCGCCTTGACAAGGTGCTGTCGCAGCTGCTTCCCGAGTATTCCCGCAGCCGTCTGCAGCAATGGATGGACGAGGGGCACGTGACCGTGGATGGCCGGCCGGCGCGCGCCAAAACGCTTGCGCTGGGAGATGAAACCATCGTGGTCCGGCCACAGACGGCGCTGCAGGAGCAGGCATTCAAGCCCGAAGCAATGCCTCTGT
This sequence comes from uncultured Noviherbaspirillum sp., assembly GCA_966212445.1. Classification (GTDB taxonomy): domain Bacteria; phylum Pseudomonadota; class Gammaproteobacteria; order Burkholderiales; family Burkholderiaceae_D; genus Noviherbaspirillum. The sequence goes on from CBIHRJ010000003.1 coordinate 22,022, forward strand.
CCATCGTGCACGAGGACGCCGCGATCATTGTCGTCGACAAGCCCGCAGGCCTGGTCGTGCATCCAGCCGCCGGCAACTGGTCGGGCACCTTGCTCAACGGCTTGCTGCACCATCTGCCCGCACTTGCCGGCGTTCCGCGTGCGGGCATCGTTCATCGCCTCGACAAGGACACCAGCGGCTTGATGGTGGTCGCCAAGACGCTGCAGGCGCAAACCGATCTGGTGCGGCAGTTGCAGGCGCGCACGGTGAAGCGAGAGTACTTGGCTTTGGTATGGGGAACGCCTCATGTGAGCGGAAAAATCGACACAGCGATCGGCCGGCATCCGCGCGATCGGATCAAGATGGCAGTGTCCGGGAGCCCCAGCGCCAAACCGGCGTTAACGCATTACGAGCGCATTGCCACCGGCATGCTGGATGGGCGCGCCGTAAGCCTGCTGCGCTGCCGGCTCGAAACGGGGCGCACGCATCAGATTCGCGTGCATCTGGCTTCGATCGGTTTCACGCTGGTGGGAGACCAGTTGTATGGCAAGCCGCACCTGGCTTCCGTTTTCCACCGGCAGGTGCTGCATGCGCTGCGCCTTGGCCTGCTCCATCCATCATCGGGCAAGGAGTCCGAATGGGCCGCGCCTCCGCCCGAGGATTTTGCGGCACTATTGGCGCGAGCCGCAATCGATATCGCTGGAGTGAACTGAACGGAGCGTGCCGACATGGATTTGATAACCCCGGACTGGATCGACCTTCCTCCCAACATTGGTGCCTTGTCCACTACTCGGCGCGGCGGCACGAGCGCTCCACCTTACGATGACGGTGCTGGTGGAGGCGGAATGAATTTCGGGAACCATGTGGGCGATGACCCGGAACAGGTCGGGCGAAACAGGGAACTGTTGCGCCGGCTGCTGCCGGCTGAACCGGTGTGGCTGGGGCAGGTCCACGGCACGCAGGTGGTGGATGCAGGCAAAGCCGCAGCGGGTGCAGGGCCGATCGAAGCAGACGCTAGCATTACGACGGAGCCGGGAGTCGTGTGCGCCATCCAGACGGCCGATTGTCTGCCCGTGCTGTTCTGCGATCTTGCCGGGACGGTTGTCGGCGCAGCGCATGCCGGATGGCGGGGGCTTGCGCATGGCGTGCTGGAAAACACGATAGCACGCATGCGCGCATCAGGCGCGGCCGACATCATTGCCTGGCTCGGACCCGCAATCGGTCCGACGCGTTTTGAGGTGGGGAAGGATGTGTATGATGCATTTGTCGATCATGATCGTGGCGCTTCAACCGCATTTCGCCCCCGGGAAGACCATCCCGGCAAGTATTTTGCCGACATTTATGCGCTGGCGCGCAGGCGTCTCGCAGCGAACGGAGTATCGCGGGTGGATGGAGGCAGGTTGTGTACGATGAACGACACCAGTCGTTTTTACTCATACCGGCGGGACGGTGTGACCGGACGAATGGCATCGTTGATATGGCTCAAGTAAATCATCGCCGCAATCGGCGATGATGCTTCGCTTCAACGCGGCGTGTCGGTCCCGGATTCGTGCTTGGCCGCTGCGGTATCGGCGAACCCGTGGTCGCGTTGCGATTGTTCGGCTTTGCGCCGTTCTCGCTTGCGCCGAGGCGCGTCCATCAAGTATAAAATGATCGCCAAGGGAAACACGCCATACAGCAGGAAGGTCACAAGCCCTGCGATCGCCGATTGTTCGGTAATCGACATCATCAATACAACGTAGAGCCATCCGATGGCGACGATATACAACATAGCAATCCGACCCTGAAGCAAACCGTAACCATACGCCAAAATAGAGAAGCCAGCATGAACATGTTCCCGCCCCAGGCCGATGCCGCAAAATGGATGTCCCAACTGTCCGACCAGAACGTATGGCAGGCGTGGCTGAAGACGCAGCCGGTCGATACCAAGCCGATCACGGCGACGGTCAAGGAGTTCGGTGCAACGATTGATCCGACGGTGATCGCAGCATTGCAGAACGATTACATGCAACAGTTGACTGCCTTATGGCAGGAAATGCTCGGATCCAGGACGCCGGCGATTGCCGACAGGCGCTTTGCCGCGCCGGAATGGCAGTCGAACCCGTTACATGCGTTCAATGCGGCGACTTATCTGCTCAACGCGCGTTTCCTGATGGCGCTGGCCGACTCGGTCGAGGCAACGCCGCGTGCGAAGCAGAAGATCCGCTTCGCCGTGCAACAGATGGTAGACGCAATGTCTCCTGCCAATTTCCTCGTCACCAACCCGGAAGCGCAGCAAAAGATCATTGAAAGCAAAGGGGAAAGCCTCACCAAAGGCATTGCCCACATGATCGAGGACATGCAGAAGGGCCGGATTTCGCAGACGGACGAATCGGCATTCGAAGTCGGCAGGAATGTGGCGACGACCGAAGGCGCGGTGGTCTTCGAGAATGAACTGTTCCAGCTGATCCAGTACAAACCGCTGACCAAGACGGTATTCGAGCGGCCGCTACTGCTGGTGCCGCCCTGCATCAACAAGTATTACATCCTGGATCTGCAACCCGACAATTCCCTGGTGCGCTATGCCGTCGAGCAGGGACATACGGTGTTCCTCGTTTCGTGGTGCAACCCGGATGCCTCCCTGGGGCATGCGACCTGGGATGACTATATCGAAAACGGTGCAGTCAAGGCGATCAGTGTGGTGCAGGAGATTTCCGGACAGGACCAGATCAACGCGCTGGGTTTCTGTGTCGGCGGCACCCTCCTGTCGACGGCACTGGCATTGCTGTTCGCAAGGGGAGAGAAGCCGGTGGCCAGTCTGACCCTGCTGACGACGCTGCTGGACTTTTCGGATACCGGTGTCATTGACGTGTTCATCGATGAAGCGCAAGTGACGATGCGCGAAAAATCGATCGGCCAGGGCGGCCTGATGCCCGGTAGGGACTTTGCGTCTGCATTCTCCAGCCTGCGGCCGAATGACCTTGTGTGGAATTATGTGAAGTCGAATTACCTGAAGGGCGAGGATCCGCCGCCGTTCGACCTGCTGTATTGGAACGCCGACAGCACCAATCTGCCGGGACCGATGTTTTGCTGGTACCTGCGCAACATGTACCTTGAAAACAATCTGAAAGTCCCGGGCAAGACCCGTGTTTCCGGAGAAAAGATCGACCTGTCCAAAGTTGATGCGCCGACCTTCATTTACGGTTCTCGGGAAGACCATATCGTTCCATGGGCGGCGGCATTCGAATCGACGTCGCTGCTCAATCCGAAGAAGCGCGCACGCAATCGTTTTGTACTCGGCGCTTCCGGCCATATTGCCGGTGTCATCAACCCTCCAGCCAAGAAGAAACGCAGCTACTGGACGAATGACCAGGAAGCGACGAATGCGGAAGAGTGGTTGAGCGGAGCAAAGGAACATGCCGGAAGCTGGTGGCCGGAATGGGCAGCGTTTCTTGCAAAGACCGCCGGCAACCAGGTTAATGCGCCGCGCAAGTTCGGCAATGCAAGTTACAAGCCGATCGAACCGGCGCCTGGTCGCTACGTGAAAGTGAAGGCGGACAAATAGCCGGGGATGCGGCATTGCGTACGATTCCGGAGTGCCTGCAGGCGCTGCACAGGCAGGCGTTGAGCAAGGAGGACGCGTCCCGATTTGCTTCAATGCATTGCAATAAATCTATAAAATGCCTGCGATAGTTGCGTAAATCTTTGTTTTTTCGCACTATAATGAAAACATAGCGTGGCGAACGGTTGTTCGCTTTTTTCACGAAACGGCATGAATGCGTTGCGACGCAATAACTGGAATATTCGATGAATAGTGCAAAAAAGATGTCAGAGCGCTTGATCAAGAAGTATCCGAACCGCCGCCTTTACGACACTCAGACCAGTTCCTACATCACTCTATCCGATGTCAAACAACTTGTGCTCGACAACGAGGAATTCACTGTCGTCGACGCAAAGACCGAAGAAGACCTGACCCGAAGCATCCTGCTGCAGATCATCCTTGAAGAAGAAGCGAACGGTACGCCGATGTTTTCCAGCGGTGCCCTGTCGCAGATCATTCGCTACTACGGGCATGCAATGCAGGGGATGATGGGCTCCTATCTGGAAAAGAACATCCAGGCCTTCATCGACATCCAGAACAAGCTGGCCGAAAGTTCCAAAGGCTTTTATGAAGGAAAACCCTTCAGCCAGGAGATGTGGACCCAGTTCATGAACGTCCAGGGGCCGATGATGCAGGGGATGATGAGCAACTATATCGAGCAGAGCAAAAACCTGTTCGTGCAGATGCAGGAACAGATGCAAAGCCAGACCAAGAACATGTTCGGCACTTTCCCGTTCGCACCAAGCGACAAGGACAAGAAATAGCGGCATGTCATACTGGCAACTGCTGCCGGCTGATGCGCAAGGAAAGGTAGTACGAAGGGGTACAATAGCGAATTCGCTTTGTACCCCTTTTTCTCATGTCCAACGCTTCTTCATCTCCCAAGGTCGGTTTCGTCTCTCTCGGTTGCCCCAAGGCGCTCGTCGATTCCGAGCAAATCCTCACACAGCTGCGCGCCGAAGGCTATGACACGGCCAAGTCGTACGACGGTGCCGACTTGGTGATCGTCAATACCTGCGGTTTCATTGATGCCGCAGTGCAGGAATCACTGGATGCGATCGGCGAGGCGTTGAATGAAAACGGCAAGGTCATCGTCACCGGTTGCCTCGGCGCGAAGAAGGATGTGAACGGAAACGACATCATCCAGAGCGTGCATCCAAAGGTGCTGGAAGTCACCGGGCCGCATGCGGTTGGCGAGGTGATGGCGGCAGTGCACAAACATCTGCCGAAGCCGCACGACCCGTTCCTCGACCTGGTGCCTGCGCAAGGCGTCAAGCTGACGCCGAAACATTATGCATACCTGAAGATTTCCGAAGGCTGTAACCATCGCTGCAGCTTTTGCATCATTCCGTCGATGCGCGGTGACCTGGTATCGAGGCCGATCGCCGATGTCATGCTGGAGGCGGAAAACCTGTTCAAGGCCGGCGTCAAGGAGTTGTTGGTGATCTCCCAGGACACTAGCGCTTACGGTGTCGACGTCAAGTTCCGCACAGGCTTCTGGAACGGCAAGCCGGTCCGGACCCACATGACCCAACTGGTGACGGCGCTGGGCGAACTTGCGGCGCAATACGGCGCCTGGGTACGGCTGCATTACGTGTACCCGTATCCGCATGTCGACGACATCATTCCGCTGATGGCAGAGGGCAGGGTGGTCCCGTATCTTGATGTGCCGTTGCAGCATGCGCACCCGGATGTGCTCAAGCGCATGAAACGCCCAGCCAACGGCGAAAAGAACATCGAACGCATTCAGGCCTGGCGCAAGCTGTGCCCTGATTTGACGATCCGTTCCACCTTTATTGCAGGCTTTCCCGGAGAGACCGAAGAGGAATTCCAATACCTGCTCGACTTCCTGAAGGAGGCGGAAATCGATCGCCTCGGCTGTTTCGCCTACTCGCCGGTCGAAGGCGCGACGGCCAACGATCTGGTGAATCCGGTTCCCGATGAAGTGCGCGAGGAGCGCCGTGGGCGTGTGATGGAACTGCAGGAAGGCATTTCGAAGCGGCGCCTGCAGGCCAAGGTCGGCAGGACCCTGCGCGTTCTGGTGGATGAGGTCAATTCGAGCGGCGGTGTTGCCCGTTCGGTTGCCGATGCACCGGAGATCGACGGTGTGGTCTATGTGAAGCCGCCTTATGAACCGCATCGCAAACTGAAGGTCGGTGAGTTCGTCGAGGTGAAGGTGACGGCCGCCGACGCGCACGACCTGTGGGCGGAGGCGTGAAGATGCGCAGCGCGGTACGGATGTTGCTGGTCGCTGCGATGCTGATTGCCGGCGGCGCATCGGCGGCGGAAGCAGGTGCCCAGGCTGTTCCCGGCAAGACCTTGTTTGCCAAGCCGGTATCCATGCGAGGTACGCTTGGCGACGCCCAGATCCAGGTCAATCTGCGCACCAAGACCGACTACGTGGAAGGCGTCGAAGGCGAGTACTTTGTCTTCGGGCGATCTCGGAATGTATTGCTTGCCGGCGAACTTGCAGGCGATGACCTGCTGATGGAAGAATCCGAGAACGGCACTGACGTGTCCGGGCAATGGACCGGCACGCTGGTCGGAGACACGGTTTCCGGCGAGTGGGAGTCGGCTGACGGCAAAGTCAGGAAGCTGTTCAACCTGAAGGTCGTGAAAACCGATGATGGTCCGAAAAACGCATCGTCCGTCAACACGGCAGCTACAAGCAAATCCAGATAGGACGTCATCGCGTGACTGATCGCAAATCGCTGCAGACATCACTCATTCATACCGATTACAGGGCGCCGGAGGGATTCGGCGCTTTTCCCACCCCTATCCATCACGCGTCGACCGTCCTGTTCAAGGATGTTGCCGCGATGCGTTCGCGCAACTGGCAGGACAAGAGCGCCTATACCTACGGCCTGCACGGAACGCCGACGACGTTCACCCTGGAAGCGCGGCTGGCGGAAATCGAAGGCGGCCGGCATTGCCTGCTGGCGCCCAGCGGTCTGGCAGCGATCGCGATGGTCGACTTTGCCTTGCTCAAGAGCGGCGACGATGTGCTGATACCCGACAATGTCTACAATCCGAACCGGGAACTCGGGCGCTGGCTGACGCAGGATTATGGCATCACTGCACGTTTTTACGATCCCTTGATCGGTACCGGCATTGACAAGCTTATCCAGCCGAATACCCGCCTGGTGTGGACCGAGGCGCCCGGTTCCGTGTCGATGGAGGTCCCCGACGTTCCTGCCATCTGCAAGGCGGTGCAGGCAAAGCGCGCTGCGGGTCAGGATATCTGGGTCGTGATCGACAATACCTGGTCGGCGGGACTCGCCTTTCGCGCCTTCGATCACGGCGTCGACATCGTGATGCAGGCGCTCACGAAGTACCAGTCCGGCGGTTCGGACGTGCTGATGGGCGCCGTCATCACGCGCGACAAGGACTTGATCCATCGTCTTGAGATGGCACACATGCGTATCGGTTTCGGCGTCAGCGCGGACGACACTTATCTCGTGCTGCGCGGCTTGCCGACGATGAAGCTGCGTTTTGACGCGCATGATGCAGGCGCGCGCAAGGTAGCGGCATGGCTCAAGGCGCGTCCGGAGATCGGACGGGTACTGCATCCTGCATTCGAGGATTGTCCCGGCCATGAGCTATGGAAACGGGATTTCAGCGGCGCCGGCGGCCTGTTCTCCGTTGTCTTCGACGAACGTTACAGTGAAGCCCAGACCGACCGTTTCGTCGATAGTCTCAAGCTGTTCAAGATCGGATTCAGTTGGGGCGGAGCAAACAGCCTGTGTGTTCCCTATCGCATTCAGCACATGCGCAAGGGATGGAGCGGGAAAGGGCAACTGGTGCGATTCAACATCGGTCTTGAAGATCCCGCCGATCTGATTGCGGATATCGCGCAGGCCTTGGCCGTTTTGCACGAACCGGCCTGATCGGTTACGGCGTCGCGGTACGAATTCAAGCCGGCATCGGCTTGTTGTCGTTGAGATCGAGCAGGCCTTTGAGGAGACGATAGGCTTTCCAGATCCAAGCACCGGCCCAGACCAGCCAGGCGAGCGGGATGCCGACGACAGTCAGGAACAGGATGCCGCCCGCCACCATCCAGAACAGGTACCACCAGAACGAACGAATCTGCCAACTGTGATGGGAATAGACGAAGGTGCCGGCGGCCTCGTCGCGCTTGAGGTAATTGATGATCAGAGGAATCCAGGAAAACGCACCCAGCGAGAAGAGGAAGCTGATGCCGTGCAGCAGATATAGCCACCATGCAAGGTTTTTTGCGGACTGCAATTTTTGGTCGAGTACCAATTCCTGTGCCATCGGATCTCCTGAAAATTCACTTACATGAATGTAAAGATCACTCGAACAGCGATAAGATTCCGTCGAGTCCGACAAAATTCAAAGCAATATCAGCTTGCGCCCGCACGATAGGTTTTGCACGAAAAGCGACGGACATGCCGGCGATGCCCATCATCTTCAGGTCATTCGCGCCGTCACCCATCACGATTGCTTTTTGTGGGGAAATGCCGAGTTCCTTGCAGACGCGTTCCACCGTGTTTTTCTTCTCATCGGCATCGACGATGCTGCCCACCACTCGGCCCGTGAGCTTGCCGTCGGTGATTTCGAGCAGGTTGGAGTGGGTGTAGTCGAGACCCAGGCGCGTCTTCATGCGGTCGGTGAAGAACGTAAATCCGCCGGAAACCAGCAGCGTTTTCAAACCGGCGGCTTTCACCACTTCGAGCATGCGCTCAGCGCCGGGGGACAGTTTCAGGCGCTCGTCGTACACGCGTTGCAAGGCGCTGGCGTCCAGGCCTTTCAACAGCGCGACCCGTCGCGTCAGGCTTTCGCGAAACTCGATTTCGCCACGCATGGCCGCTTCGGTGATCTCCGCAACCTGGGGCTTCAGCCCCTGCATGTCGGCGATTTCGTCGATGCATTCGATCGTGATCAAGGTCGAGTCCATGTCCATCGCTACCAGGCCAAACTCCGACAATGTGCGGCCGGCCTCGACGAAGGCGTAATCCAGCCTGGCGTTGAAACAGTCGATATCAACCTGCGTCTTCAGTGTATCGGAATGCTGCACGCCTTCGCAGCGAAATACGGTCGGATTGGGTTGCGTGATGCGTTGTGCGTCCACCGTACGGGCGACGCGGTCGATGTCGGAGCGGTCAGGGTTGAGGCCTTGGAGAATCAGGTTCATTGTTGGGCTGCCGTAGCAGTCTCGGTCAAAAATTGAGTGGAGTGGGCAATACGCCCACGGGACTATTTCGCAAAGATCAGGCGACCAACGAACGAATCGTCGCCTTCACCTGTGACACACGCGCCGCCAGATCCGGCATGTTCGCCGTGATGCGCAGCTTGTCCTGCCCGCTCAGCTTGATGTGACGATTCTTCTGAACCAGTTCGATGATGCGCATCGCGTCGATCGGCGGGTTCGGCTGGAACTGCAACACGGCCGATTCCGCATGGGCATCGATTTTAACAATGCCGACCGGCATTGCGGCGATTCGCAGGCGATGCGTCTCGATCAGCGCCTTGGCGGAATCCGGCATCTTGCCGAAACGGTCGATCAATTCTTCCTGCAAGTCGTCGATCGCATTCTGCGTCTGGCAGTTGGCAAAGCGCTTGTACAAGGACAGGCGTTCATGCACGTCGCCGCAATAATCTTGCGGCAGCAGGGCCGGGACATGCAGATTGATTTCGGTGGTGGTCGATAGTGGCGCCGCCAGATCCGGTTCCTTGCCGTTCTTCAGTGAACGTACTGCTTCATTGAGCATGTCGGAATACAGCTGAAAACCGATTTCCTGCATTTCGCCGGACTGGTTCTCGCCGAGCACTTCGCCAGCGCCGCGGATCTCCAGGTCGTGCATCGCGAGGTAGAAACCGCTGCCCAGTTCTTCCATCTGCTGGATCGCTTCCAGGCGGCGTTGCGCCTGCTTGGTCAAGCCCTGAACATCATGCACCAGCAGATAAGCGTAAGCCTGGTGGTGCGAACGACCGACGCGGCCGCGCAACTGGTGCAATTGCGCAAGACCGAACTTGTCGGCGCGGTGCATGATGATGGTATTCGCGGTCGGTACGTCGATGCCGGTTTCGATGATGGTGGTGCATAGCAGGATATTGAAGCGCTGCGACACGAAATCGCGCATCACCTTTTCCAGGTCGCGTTCATGCATCTGGCCGTGTGCGACGGCGATGCGCGCTTCCGGCAGCAGTTCTTCCAGCATCGCCTTGCGGTTCTGGATGGTCTCGACCTCGTTGTGCAGGAAGTACACCTGGCCGCCGCGTTTCAGTTCGCGCAGGCAGGCCTCGCGGATCACCGAATCGTCTTCGCCGCGTACGAAGGTCTTGATGGCGAGCCGTTTCTGTGGCGCGGTTGCGATCACCGAGAAATCGCGCAGGCCTTCCAGCGCCATGCCCAGCGTGCGGGGAATCGGCGTTGCGGTCAGGGTCAGCACGTCGACTTCCGCGCGCAAGGCCTTCAGTGCTTCCTTCTGGCGTACGCCGAAACGATGTTCTTCGTCAATGATGACAAGGCCGAGGCGCGAAAACTTGACTTCGCTGGATAGCAGCTTGTGGGTTCCGATCACCACGTCGACGGTGCCGTCGGCCATGCCCTTGATCGCTTGCGTGACCTCCTTGCCGGTGCGGAAGCGGGACAGCTCGGCAATCTTGACCGGCCAGTTGGCGAAGCGGTCGGCAAAGGTCTGCGCATGTTGTTCCGCCAGCAGGGTGGTAGGTGCGAGGATGGCGACCTGCTTGCCGCCCATCACGGCGACGAAGGCGGCTCGCAATGCCACCTCGGTCTTGCCGAAACCGACATCGCCGCAAATCAGGCGGTCCATCGGTTTGCCGCTGGTCATGTCCGTGATCACGGCATTGATAGCAGCGCTCTGGTCGGGGGTTTCTTCAAAGCCGAAGCTTTCGGCGAAGGTCTCGTAGTCACGCGCCGAATACTGGAACGCATGTCCCTGGCGCGCTGCCCGGCGCGCGTACAGGTTGAGTAATTCGGCGGCGGTATCGCGGATCTGCTGTGCGGCTTTCTTCTTTGCCTTTTCCCACTGGCCGGAGCCGAGCGCGTGCAATGGCGCATCGTCCGGCGAGGCGCCGGAATAGCGTGAGATCACATGCAGCTGCGATACCGGCACATAGAGCTTGGTGTCCTTGGCGTATTCCAGATGCAGGAACTCGGTCTCACCTTCGCCGAGGTCCATGCTGAACAGGCCCATGTAGCGGCCGATGCCATGATTGACATGGACGACCGGATCACCGACTTTCAGTTCCGACAGGTCGCGCACCATCGACTCGACCTGCGTGACCGCTTCCTGCTTGCGTCTGCCCGCACGGCGGCCGGAGCCGGCATACAGTTCGGTTTCGGTGATGAAGGCCAGCTTGCCGATCGCCGGCGCGAGTTCGAAGCCTGCATGCAGCGGTGCGACGCCCAGCATCAGCTTCGTATCGCTGTTCGCGAAATCGGCAAAGCTGTCACACAGAGTGAGCGGCAGATCGTACTCGTTGAAGTACTGTTGCAGGGTTTCGCGTCGGCCATTCGACTCCGCGCAAATCATGACTCGCCTGTCGGTTTGCAATAGGTAGGAACGCAGGTTGACGAGCGGATCGTCGACACGACGGTTGACTGCGATGTTCGGGATCGGTGCCGAAATTTCAGACGCGGCATCGCCGGCGTGGATGGTCCAGCGTGCATGCGGCTTGGCCAGCGTGAAAAAATCCTGGTCGGTGAGGAACAGGCGTTCCGGCGCCAGCAACGGTCGGTCACGGTCTGCTCTCAGGAACTTGTACCGCGACTGAGTATCGCTCCAGAAGCGTTTGATCGCCGCCTCGATGTCACCCACCAGCGCAAACATCGTGTTGTCGGGAACGTACTGGAACAGCGTCGCCGTTTCGTCGAAAAACAGCGGCAGGTAGTATTCGATGCCGGCGGACGCAATGCCGTTGCCGATATCCTTGTAGATCGGCGAGCGCGAGGGATCGCCTTCGAATTCCTCGCGCCAGCGGCTGCGGAATGCGGTGCGTGCCGCTTCGTCCATCGGGAACTCGCGTCCCGGCAAGAGGCGCACTTCGCGCACCGGATACAGCGAACGCTGGGTATCGGCATCGAAGGTGCGGATGGTTTCGATCGTGTCGCCGAACAGGTCGAGCCGGTACGGCAGCGCCGATCCCATCGGGAACAGGTCGATCAGTCCGCCGCGTACCGAGTATTCGCCCGGCGACATCACTTGCGCGACATGGGTATAGCCGGCCAGCGTCAACTGCGACTTCAACCGTGTTTCGTCCAGCGTTTCGCCCTGCTTGAAGAAAAAAGTGTAGGCGGCCAGGAAGGAGGGCGGCGCCATGCGCAGCAAGGCGGTGGTCGCGGGCACGATCAGCACATCGCATTGGCCGCTGCGGACTTCATGCAGCGTCGCCAGGCGCTCCGACACCAGGTCCTGGTGCGGCGAGAACGCATCGTAGGGCAGTGTTTCCCAATCGGGCAGCAGATGGCAGCGCAGTTCGGATTGGGCCTGATTGCCGAACCAGGGGATTTCAGCCAGCAGCCGCTGGGCATCGGTGGCGCCGGCAACGATGACTGCCAGCATTCGCTGCTGCGTTTTCAGTTCCAAAGCGGCCTGTGCCAGCGCATAGGCGTCGGCTGAACCATGTACGGCAGGCAAGGAAAAGCGGTTACCGGGTTTGGGCAGGGATTTTTTGAGATCGAACGACATCAATCAACTGGCGACATCTGTAATGTCAGGGGACGGAAGCTGCCGGAGGAGCAATTCATCATGCCGCGCTTCTGGAAACTTCGACTGTGAGAAAATATGTCGAGATTATAACCTAGCGTGAAAGGCGTTCACGCAATGTGTGCCCGGATCTTCTTCAGCTTGCCAAAATGACTCCTGCCAGACATTTCGCCCTCATCCCTGCTGCCGGCATCGGCGCCCGCGTAGGTGCCGAGTGTCCGAAACAATACATGCCGCTTGCCGGCAAGTTGATGCTGATGCATGTACTCGACACCTTTGCCGCCTCGCAAGCCATCGCTCACACCTTTGTCGTGGTCAGTCCGGAAGACGGCTATATCGACGGTGCGCTGGCTGGAGCGCGTCACCTTGCCGACCGCGTCACCGTGCTGTTCAACGGCGGCGCTACCCGCCATCAATCCGTGCTGAACGGCCTGTCGGCAATGCGCGCACAAACTGGCGATGACGACTGGGTCCTGGTTCATGATGCTGCGCGTCCCGGATTGACGACCGTGCTGATTGACCGGCTCGTTGCCGAATTGCAGTCCGATGCCGTTGGCGGACTGCTGGCATTGCCGGTTGTCGACACGCTCAAACGCAGCGATACGGAGGGCAGGGTCGCGTCGACTGTAGAGCGCGACGGTCTGTGGGCGGCGCAGACGCCGCAGATGTTTCGCTACGCGTTGTTGCGCCGCGCTCTCGAACAGGCAAGTGAAGTGACCGACGAGGCAAGCGCGATCGAGGCATTGGGCCTCAAGCCGAAGCTGGTCGAGGGCAGCCCGCGCAATTTCAAGGTGACGCTGCCGCATGATGTCGCGCTGGCGGAGCTGCATCTGAAAGGAAATACATGACCGTTCCGCCGTTCAGGGTAGGACAAGGCTATGACTGCCACGCGCTGGTGCCCGGGCGTAAACTGATTATCGGCGGCGTCGATATTCCGCATGCAAGCGGCCTGCTCGGGCATTCCGATGCCGATGTCCTGCTGCACGCGATTACCGATGCAATTCTAGGCGCCGCAGGGCTGGGCGATATCGGACGTCATTTTCCCGATACCGATGCGCGGTTCGCCGGAGCCGATTCACGTGTGTTGTTGCGGGAGGCATGCAAGCGGGTGGCGGATGCGGGTTGGCTGATTGGTAACATCGACGCCACCATCATTGCACAGACTCCGAAAATGGCGCCGCATATCGCTCGGATGGTTGCCCATATCGCCGTTGACCTGAACGTCGAGGCCGCGCAGGTCAACATCAAGGCAAAAACCAACGAGAAGCTTGGTTACCTTGGTCGGGGAGAAGGGATTGCGGCCGAAGCGGTGGCGCTGGTATATCGACGGTAACTTCAAGCGGCGCTGACTTTTCAAACCTTTTCAAACGTTAGCCACCGCCGATACCCTCGATGATGCGGCCGGTGCCTTCGCAGGTCGCGCATTCCGTCCCATCGGTCCTTTTTCCGGTCCCGTTGCAGTCCGGGCAAAGATCCTCACCGGTTCCCGGTGTGCCGGGTGGCCCCTCGTCGCCGGGTTTCAGGTGTTCCTGCGATCTTCCTGGGGTGCCCGAAGGCGGCGATACGCTCATGGAGCCTCCTGCTTGAGTGGGCGGTGAAAAGCGTTTCCGGTTTCGCGCCGCGTTCCAATTCGATGCCGATTTTGCATCAATCCAGACACGTAGATTGGACTCGCGCCAGTTAGTTCATGGCTTGCACGCGATACGCTGGTCCGACCGGCGCATCGCATGCATCATGCGGAGAGTTCCAGCACTTTGCGGGTCACGTCCAGTGTGACGTCGCGCTGTTCCCCCAGCGACACCATGCGATGGCTTTCCAGATGCTTCAGGATGGCATCAATGTTCTCTGCTCCAAGTTTGTAATCGCCCAGGCGCGTCTTCACACCCATGCTTTCGAAAAACGCCTGGGTGCGGGAGATCGCCTGTTCGATGCGCGTGTCTTCGTCGCCGTCGGCAATGTTCCAGACCCGCTGAGCGTACTGCAGCAGTTTGGCGCGCTTGCTTTCCCTGCGTACGCGCAGCATGCCCGGCAGGACGATCGCCAATGTCTGCGCATGATCGAGACCGTACAGCGCGGTCAGTTCATGCCCCACCATATGCGTCGCCCAGTCCTGCGGCACGCCGGCGCCGATCAGGCCATTCAATGCGAGGGTCGCGCACCACATGATGTTGGCGCGGGTGTCGTAGTCTTCCGGGTTGGCGAGCGCCTTCGGGCCCTCCTCGATAAGGGTTTGCAACAATCCCTCGGCGAAGCGGTCCTGCACAGGTGCATTGACCGGATACGTCATGTACTGCTCCATGACATGCGCGAATGCATCGACAACGCCGTTGCCGATCTGCTTCGTCGGCAGCGAGAACGTCTTGGTCGGGTCGAGAATGGAAAACTTCGGGAATAGCAGATTGCTGGAGAACGCCATCTTTGCCTGCATCGACTTGCGCGTCACTACCGAACCGTTGTTCATTTCCGAGCCGGTCGCCGGAAGAGTGAGGATGCTGCCGAATGGAAGTGCGCGCTCGATATTGCGGCCGCGCTTTTCCAGGATCGTCCAGGGATCGCCTTCGAAGTCCACTGCAGCCGCGACAAACTTCGTTCCATCGATCACGGACCCGCCCCCCACCGCCAGCAGGAAGTTCAGCTTTTCCTTGCGCACCAGTTCGACCGCCTGCATCAATGTTTCGTAGCTTGGATTCGGCTCGATGCCGGAAAACTCATGCACCTCGCACCCGGCAAGCGCTGCCATGACTTCATCGAATACGCCGTTACTCTTGATGCTGCCGCCACCGTACAGCACCAGCACGCGGGCATCGGCGGGAATGACTTTGCTCAGGTCGGCAATGCGGCCTTTTCCGAACAGGATCTGGGTCGGGTTGTAGAAGTCGAAGTTCAGCATGGAATCTCTTTTAACGCGGATGAAGTGTCTCGGATAGTAGTAGTGTTGTTCAGCCGCATTAGGCGGCGCGCTGATTATGACAGTTTGTCCATAAGCTCGCCGGACAGGCTGAAGAACCGTGCTCGATAGGAATAATCTGGCTTTGCAAAACGATCTATTGTTTTTACCAATGTTCTGAATTGAAATTGCCAATTTGAGCTTTCATGCCCATCATCCCACAATGGGATTGGAAATCTGGGCATCAGATTTTTGGAACGGGCGCCTCGCACTCTTCCAGGCGTCGAAGACAGCAAGCTGTTTATCGCATGACAACAACGAGGAGATTCACATGGCAAACCTGAAAGGCTCCAAGACCGAATCCAACCTGAAAGCCGCATTCGCGGGCGAATCGCAAGCGAATCGACGTTATCTATATTTTGCGAACAAGGCTGATATCGAAGGCCAGAACGACGTTGCTGCACTGTTCCGATCCACTGCGGAAGGCGAAACCGGCCATGCGCACGGCCATCTTGAATACCTGGAAGCGGTAGGCGATCCGGCGACCGGTCTGCCGATCGGCAGTTCCCGTCAGAACCTGCAAGCCGCGGTTGCCGGCGAGACCCACGAGTACACCGACATGTACCCGGGCATGGCAAAGACCGCGCGCGAAGAGGGTTTCGACGAAATCGCGGACTGGTTTGAAACGTTGGCAAAAGCCGAGCGTTCACATGCCAACCGCTATCAGAAAGCACTGGACGCGCTGGTCGACTGAGCTGTAAATCCGAAAGCCATCTTTCCTGCATGATGGAAAGGAGATGGAACAGGTTCGTGAAAGCGGGCCTGTTTCCCTCTGGACGCTTCCGTGCTGTGTCCATTCCTGCCGGTGCGGCCGGAAATCGGCTTCCACCATTTTCCTGTGACGAACACCATGTCCAATCGCGAAGGCAACCTTGAAGCGCCGACCCGGCATCCTCTTGGCTGGAAGGATGAGGATTTCTACAACGAGGAGTCGCTCAACAAGGAGATGGAACGCGTGTTCGACATCTGCCACGGCTGCCGTCGTTGCGTGTCGCTGTGCGGATCGTTTCCTACGCTGTTCGATCTGGTGGACGAATCGTCGACCATGGAAGTCGACGGTGTCGACAAGCAGGATTACTGGAAGGTTGTCGACCAGTGCTACCTGTGCGACGTTTGCTACATGAGCAAGTGTCCGTACACGCCGCCGCATCCGTGGAACCTGGATTTTCCGCATTTGATGTTGCGTGCGAAGGCAGTCAAGTTCAGGAAAGGCGAGGTCATCGTGCGCGACAGGTTCTTGTCCAATACCGATGGCCTTGGCATGTTCGCAGGTATTCCCATCGTTACCCAAACCGTCAATGCCGTGAACAAGACACGGTTCGCACGCGGCA
Organism: uncultured Noviherbaspirillum sp.; assembly: GCA_966212445.1. Taxonomy (GTDB): domain Bacteria; phylum Pseudomonadota; class Gammaproteobacteria; order Burkholderiales; family Burkholderiaceae_D; genus Noviherbaspirillum. The sequence goes on from CBIHRJ010000003.1 coordinate 38,555, forward strand.
TGATGGAGAAGACGATGGGCGTCGACAAGAACGCTTGGCTGCCCGATTTTGCCGTAAGGAAGTTTCGTTCCGGTGCAGCGGTATCCCGCTCTCATGCAGTCAGGGATGGCGCGCTGACACCCGGCAAGGTCGCCATCTATTCAACCTGTTACGTCAACTACAACGAACCCGGCGTTGGCCATGACTTGCTCGCCATTCTCGACCACAACGAGATTCCGTATTTGCTGGTCGACAAGGAGGTGTGCTGCGGCATGCCGAAACTGGAGCAGGGCGATCTGGCAGGCGTCGAGGAAAAGAAGAACATCAACATCCCGCACCTGGCAAAACTTGCGAAGGAAGGTTATGCCATCCTGACGCCGATTCCATCCTGCACCCTGATGTACAAACAGGAACTGCCGTTGATGTTTCCGGACGATCCTGATACCCAGTTGGTGAAGGAGGCGATGTGGGACCCATTTGAATACTTTATTTCACGCAACCGTGACGGCTTGCTGAAAAGGGATTTCAAGCAAGCGCTTGGAAACGTGTCTTACCACGTTCCGTGCCACTCGCGCGTTCAGAACGTCGGCAAGAAAACGGCCGAAACCTTGCAACTTGTGCCCGAGACGAAACTCAACATAGTGGAACGTTGTTCCGGTCATGCCGGCACCTTTGGCGTCAAAAAGGAATTCCATGCGACTGCGATGAAAATCGGCAAGCCGGTGTTCAAGGCCATGGCGAACAGCGAACCGGACTACATTTCTTCGGACTGCCAGCTTGCCGGGCATCATATTGCGCAAGGCATGGATGAGGCAGGATTGAAGAACACGGAAATGGCCCATCCCCTGACACTGCTGCGCAAGGCATACGGAATCTAGGAGAAGATATGGCGAATGAAGGCTATCACGAACCGCTTGAGAAGCTCTCGGCGACGACGCAGGACATGCATCGCGCGATTACTTCATTGATGGAAGAGCTGGAAGCGGTCGACTGGTACAACCAGCGCGTCGATGCGACCAGCGATTCGGAACTCAAGCACATTCTCGAACACAACCGCGACGAGGAAAAGGAACATGCCGCGATGGTGCTGGAATGGATACGGCGCCGCGATCCGAAGCTGAATGCGGAACTGCACGAAGTCCTGTTCAAGGAAGGCGATATTGCCGGCCACCACGAAGACGATTGATCGAAAGACGAAAAAGCCATGACGCTTACCCGCGACGATCTGTTGACGCTCGAAGCGTATTCGAAAGCGCGTCCTGCACTGCGTGCCGAAATCATTCAGCACAAGAAGCTGCGCAGCGTGCGACTCGGTAATCACATCACCTTGCTGTTTGAGGATGAGATGACGGTGCGCTACCAGGTGCAGGAAATGCTGAGAATCGAAAAGATTTTCGAGGAAGAAGGCATACAATCCGAGCTCGACGCCTACAACCCGCTGATCCCCGGCGGCGGCAACTTCAAGGCCACGATGCTGATCGAGTATGCAAACGAGATCGAGCGCAAGGCAGCGCTGACGAAATTGATTGGTGTCGAAGATCGTCTTTTCATCCAGGTGGAAGGTCAACCTCGGGTATATGCAATCGCCGACGAGGACCTGGATCGCGAGAACGAAGAGAAGACGTCCGCCGTGCACTTTGTCCGCTTCGAGCTGTCAGCGGCAATGAAGGATGCGCTCAAGGGCGGTGCGCAGATGATGGCCGGATGCGACCATCCCAATTATCCGGCGCACTTGGAAGAGCTGCCGGGCGAGACGCTGGCATCGTTGGTGAAGGATCTCGACTGAATCTCCGGGAGCGGGGCGTGGCTCGGACAACGGCTTCGCAGCGCACGGCTCGTTCAAGGATTGACTGCGGTGCACGTCCAGGTTGCCTCGTGGAGTTTGTGTAATTCACGTCTATGCGGATGTCGCCCGAGATCCAGCATGTCGACGCTCTGCGGGTCGAAAATGAGCATGCCGAAGTTTTGCGGCGGTAACGTGGGCGAAACATGCATAAAGTCCGTCGCTACCGCCAGCGGCTCACCGGCTGGCGGCCATGTAAACGACTGCCTTGACTCCGAGGAACGCTCGTTCCAGGTGTGCATGCGAGCATGAAGAAGTTCATCATTTTCTTCGGGATCAGCGGGCCGCATCGTTCCCAGCAATCGCATCTGCACGCGCGATTCGACAAAATACCAGCACAGTTCGGCCCAGGGATTCGTCGCCAGTTGCGAATATTTTTCTGTGCGTATATCGGCCGTGAACAGCAACCTGTTTTCTTTTAGAAAAAAGCGAAACGTCAGCGTGCGGTTGGCGGGGCGGCCGTCCGGACGGATCGTTGCCACCTGCACGAAGCGTGAAAAAGCAAGGTGAGCGTGTTGCGCCAGATGCATTTCAAGCGAGGCACGCCATGTGGGATGATCGGTGGGCATAGGTCTGGTCCGAGAGGATACAAGGAGGCATTCTCGACCACGCAGGCATTGACGGCTTGGATAAAATTGCGGTGATTGCAGCGGACGTGCTACCTGCGCTGTTGCACTACCCCAAAGTCCCCGTCACCGGAACAGAGATCCTGATATGCAAGCCACCCGTGGCCTTGTTGGAAAGCTTCAGCTTGCCGTGATGGCGCTTGACGATGCGTTCGACGATCGCCAGCCCCAGGCCGGCGCCGTTGGCCTGTCCACGTGCGGTATCGAGGCGGGTGAACGGGCGTAGCAGGCGTTCCAGTTCGCTCTCCGGTACGCCATTGCCGTTGTCCGCGACTTCGATCACGGCATGACTGCCGTGCGCCTTGCAGACGAGTTCGATTTCCGCCAATTCGGAATCCTCCTTTTTGCCGTAGCGGCGCGCATTCTCGATCAGGTTGCTGACCACGCGCTTGAGCTCCGTCTCGTTACCGAATACGTTGACGTTGTTGGCAATGTCGGTATGAATCCGTACATCATTCAGGCGTGCCGACTCGTGCGCACAGTCCTGCAGAAGGCGGCTCAGGTTGACGCTGGCCGCCGTTGTGCTGTCGGTCGGTTTCGCGTAGTCGAGAAACTGGCCGATGATGGCATCCATCTGCACCAGGTCCGATTGCATGCCCTGGTGCGCATCGTCCGGCAGCTTGGCCATTTCCAGTTCCAGTTGCAGGCGCGTCAATGGGGTTCGCAAGTCATGCGAAATGCCGGCCAGGATCACAGCGCGATCCGATTCGACTCGGTTCAGGTCGGCGACCATTTGATTGAAGCTGCGGTTGGCTTCCCTGATTTCGGTCGGGCCTTTCTCGGGCAGCGGATCCGGTTTCTGCCCCTTGGCGATGGAGCGCGTCGCCGCGGTAATGTGCGACAGGGGCTGATTGATCAGGCGCGAGATAAAGACGGCTCCGAGAAGCGACAGCACCAGTGTCGTCGTTCCCAGGCCCAGCCACTGGATGCCGGAGACGCCTTCGATACGTTCACGGTCGAGACGCAGCCAGTATTCGTCGTCGTCGATCATGAAACTGACCCAGAAGCCCGCCACGTCATTGACCTTGCCGGCGAATTTCGTCTCGTCTCCCAACCGGGCCTTGACGTTGGCTTCCAGTACCGGCATCAGGCTGCTTTCCGGCGGCGGTTCCACGACGTCGCTCTTTTCCAGCGGATAAATCCGTATGCCCTCATTGCTGGCAAGGTCGAACAACAGTTCGCGGCGCAGGTCGGGCGCGGAATGGGTGAGCGCAGCACGGGTGATGGTGACGATCGAAATGACCTGTGCGGCCATCTGTTGCGCGCGCGGCGTCCGTTCGACAACGCGAAAACTCGCGACCCAAGCAAGAATGCTCGCCGCAATCAGAAAGGCGAGGAGAAAAAACGTCCGCCAGAACAGGCCGCTTTTAAGCCAGGTAAGGCGGTTTCCGATGATCGGGATCAAGGTCGCTTAGCGCGGCTGGCCTTCCGGAATGAAGACATAGCCGAGGCCCCAGACGGTCTGTATGTAAATCGGATTGGAGGGATCGGGTTCGATCAGTTTGCGCAGGCGCGAAATCTGTACGTCGAGACTGCGGTCGAACACTTCATATTCGCGGCCACGCGCCAGTTCCATGAGTTTTTCCCGTGAAAGCGGCTGACGGGCATGACGGGCGAAGACCTTGAGGACGGAAAACTCGCCAGTGGTCAGCGAAATGGTATCCCCGCTTTTTTTGAGCGTGCGTGTGCCGAGGTCGAGAATGAAGTCGCCGAACTGGAAGGTCTGTGGTGTTTCCGAAGGAGCGCCCGGAATTTCATCCGGACCTTTGCGCCGCAGGACGGCATTGATGCGCGCCACCAGTTCACGCGGGTTGAATGGCTTCGGCAGATAGTCGTCCGCGCCCATTTCGAGACCGACAATCCGGTCGACGTCCTCGCCTTTCGCGGTCAGCATGATGATCGGTGTCTGGTCGCCCGCACCGCGCAGGCGCCGGCAAATCGACAGCCCGTCCTCGCCCGGCAGCATCAGGTCAAGCACCAGCAGATCGTAGCGTTCGCGGATCCAGAGCTTGTTCATCGCCTGCGCATTTTCCGCCGTCACCACGTTGAATCCCTGCTCGGCAAGGTAGCGGCGCAACAGGTCGCGCAGGCGCAGGTCGTCGTCGACCACTAGTATCTTGCCCTGATGGGGGGGAGCGGGATTGGCGGCAGTATTCGTTGTCGGATTTGTCGTATTCATGGCGCTATGGTAACGTCAGAAAATCCACGAGCAATGTCTCTGGCGCAAAGCATTACAAAGTGTTACAAACTTTACCTCGGCCCTATTATCGGCATCGGCGCTGAAGCATACACTCGATCATCATGTTCAATTTCGATGCGTATGCGAAGTGTAGCTCAGGACGGTTTCCGGAGGTAGGTTTCCTCCTTCTCGGCAACCGGCTTACCAATATGCGATTCAGACAATTTGCCATTTTACTGCTGTTGAGTGCCGTTTCGGCCAGCGTTCTTGCCCAACAAGGACGGCGGTCGCTTGGAACCGGGCAGGGCCTGCGGGCAATGTTCCTGCAAGCTGCCCCAGTCGAGCAGGACTCCGGGAGCGTGCTCCAGAACCAGCAGCCCGATGCGCGCCGGCTTCCTGGCTTTGCCTTTCCGGACGGGAGCGGATACGGCACGCAAAGCGATAACAGCTCCGCTTCAGCCGACAACTTCCGCAGATCGGGCAGGCTGACGCCGGAGGAGCGGCGCGCTCTGCGCCGTCAGATCGATGAAGTCGGCCACGATATCTACGCGCCGAAACGCTAGTTGTCTTCCTTCGACGAGTTTTCCCTTTGTCGGCGGGCGAGATCCGCAGTCAGTTTCCCGAGTTGTTTGTAAAGTGCGCCATGGCGGTCGTCCCATGCGGAGACCGCCCGATACTGCTTTACTGCAGTGCCGATATCGCCGCGCGCAATCGGGCCGGTCAGCGCACTCTCCGGACCGGACTGAAAGACGTTGTCCATGGTGCCGCGTGCCAGCGGTTCCATCAGTTGCAGTGCCACTTCGCGTGGAATTCCTGCCTTTTCGTAAGCTTGTGCCGCAACATCGAGGAGCGTGACCAGGTAGTTGGAAGCGAAAACCGCGGCGGCATGATACAGGGTCTTGAAGTCGGCATCGATTGGCACGGTGCGTGCGCCGATTGCGGCAAAGGCGTCGCTCAGGAGTGCAAGTGCGACCGGGTCGCCTTCGATGCCGCAAAATGTACCCGCAAATGCGGCGGTTGCGTGCGCAGGGTCGGCGAAGCTGCGGATCGGGTGCGCGCTAGCGATGACAGCGCCGCAACCGGAAACCGGGTTCAGCACGGCAGCCGGCAAGGCGCCGCTGCAGTGGAACACGACGTCTGACGGAGTGATGATTCCGGTTTGCGCCAGGGCGCGGGCACATTCTGCAATCTGGTCATCCTGCGTCGCAATCAGCCAGATGTCGGCGGGACGCATGTCGGCATAGGCTTCGACGGCCTGGCCGGCACCGATAAAAGTTACCGCGCGCTGCCCGCTTTCCAGCGATCGGTTGGCGATACTCTGGATGGAAAATGTGCCCGCTTCATTCCAGAGACGGCCAAGCGTCTTGCCAAGCTTGCCGCAGCCGACGATGTTCAATGTCTTGCGCATATTCTCTGTTGGTAATCCGACGGTTTATGCCGCTATCGCAATCCGAAAATCGGAAATTCGCTCAATCTCGAAATTTGACAGACGGGGCGGTCGACCAATATTCGCCTTCGGTCGGGTGCGTTTTCCTTTCGATCATCCTACGCGCTGCGAACAGCGGATGTGTCACGGCTTCATCGGCGCGTAGGATCGGCGTGACGCAGCAATCTGTATCGGCAAAGGTGGAAGTCCATTCGGCGAGCGTATGCTGCCGGAAGATTGCGTCGAGTTCCATCTTCACGGCGGCGGCGTCGGAACCGCCTGCAGTTTGTCCGAGGCTCCAGTGCCTGGTTTTCAGGTCGGGGCGCTGCAGGATCTCGCAACAGGTTTCCCAGAATTTCAGTTCCAGGGCGCCCACTGCCATGAAACGGTCGTCGCTGGTTCGATAGACGTTGTAGCAGGGAACACCGCCGGTAAGCAGGTCGCGCCCGGGTTGCGCGGGGCGTCCGAAATTGTTGACCGCAACCAGGGGCATGATGTTGTGCGCGAATACCGCATCGGTCATCGACACGTCGACAAAACGTCCGCGGCCCGTCGTTTTGGCACCGATCAATGCGGCGAGGATTCCTTGCACCGCGGACTGTGCGCCGCCGAGCAGGTCGGCGATCTGCAGATTTGGCAATGCGGGTACACCATCCGGCCCGACGTTCTGTTCAAGCGCGCCCGCGAGGCCGAGATAATTGATGTCATGCCCGGCTTTGGAAGCTAGCGGACCATCCTGCCCGTAACCGGAAATGGCACACATCACCAGTTTGGGATTCAGCTTTTTCAGGGTATCCCAGCCGACGCCGAGCTTGTCCATCACACCGGGACGGAAGCTTTCCACCACAACATCCGCATCGGCGGCCATGCGCAGGAATGCCTGCCGCTGGCCTGCATCCTTGAGATCAAGCCGCAGGCTTTGCTTGCCGCGGTTGACCGCAACGAAGAACTGGGAAACCTCATGCCGGACGTGGCCCATGCTGCGCGCGTAATCGCCTGCGCCCGGATCCTCGATCTTGATGACCTCGGCGCCCATATCTGCGAGGTGCATGGTGGCCACCGGACCGGGCAGCAGGCGGGTCAGGTCGAGGACGCGGATGCCATGCAGGGGTTTGTCGATTGGGGATGTCACGGTTTCTCCTCCATCAAGGCGAGCCGGTGCGGAATTCAGCCTGCCAGTTGTTCCAGCGCCTCCTGCTGTTCCAGCCACTCCGTTTCCAGTTGCTCCAGTTCCTTGGACAAGTAGGCCTGGTCGAGTATCAACGCCTTCAATGCTTCCTTGTTGGCGTCGCCGTAGATTGCAGGATCGGCCAAGCGGGCATCGACTTCCGTTTTGCGGACATTGAGTTTGAGCATTTGCTCGTCGAGCCGTTTGATCCGCGACTCAATCGGTTTTTTCAATGCGGACAGGCGCTGGCGTTCTTCGGCTTCCTGCCGTCGCCGCTCCTGACGGTCCTCGCGCGATTCCGACGCAACTGCACCGGATACCTGCTCGGTCTGCGTTGATGGCAAGGGAGCATCGGCTTTGCCGAGCTTGGTCTTGAAAAGCCAGTCGCGATAGTCATCGAGGTCGCCGTCGAACGGTTGCAGCTTGCCGTCGGCCACGATCATGAACTGTTCGGTCGTGGCGCGCAGCAGGTGGCGGTCGTGCGAGACCAGCACCAGGGTACCTTCGAACTGGGCGAGCGCCATGGTCAACGCTTCTCGCGTTTCAAGATCGAGGTGGTTGGTCGGTTCGTCCAGCAGCAAGAGGTTGGGGCGTTGCCAGACGATCAACGCAAGGGCAAGACGCGCCTTTTCTCCGCCGGAAAACGGTGCAATCTTGCTGGCCACCATGTCGCCGCCGAAATTGAAGCCGCCAAGGAAGTTGCGCAATTCCTGCTCGCGGACGGTCGGCGCAATGCGGGACAGGTGCCAGAGCGGCGACTCGTCGTGTCGCAACATCTCGACCTGGTGTTGTGCGAAGTAACCGATCGACAGGCCCTTGCCAATCCGTACGTCGCCGGCAAGCTGTTTGATTTCAGCGGCGATGGTTTTCACCAGCGTCGACTTGCCCGCGCCGTTGACACCGAGCAATCCAATGCGCTGGCCGGTCTGCAGGGAGAAGTTGATGCCGGCGACGATCGGCCGTTCGATAGTCCGGTGCGTCGCCTCGTCTTCGATCCGGTAGCCGACGACGACATCTTCCATGACCAGCAATGGATTCGGCGCGCTCAAGGGTTCACGAAATTCGAACGAAAACTCGGCGGCAGCGCGCAGCGGCGCCAGTTCTTCCATTTTCGCCAGCATTTTCATGCGGCTCTGCGCCTGGCGCGCCTTGGTTGCCTTGGCCTTGAAGCGGTCGATGAAGGATTGCAAGTGGGCGCGTTGTCGCGCCTGCTTTTCAAATGCCGCCTGGGTCAATGCCAGTTGCGCCGCACGCTGGCGTTCGAAGGCCGAATAGTTGCCCGAATAGCGTTTCAGTTTGCGGTCGTCGATGTGGACGATGACGTTGACCACGCCGTCGAGAAAATCGCGGTCATGCGAGATGATGACCAAGGTGCCTTCGTAGCGCTTCAACCAGTCTTCCAGCCAGATGATCGCATCGAGGTCGAGGTGGTTGGTCGGTTCGTCCAGCAGCAGCAGATCGGACGGACACATCAATGCCTGCGCGAGATTGAGGCGCATGCGCCAGCCGCCGGAAAAACTGGCGACCGGTTGCTGCATTTGTTCCAGCGAGAACCCGAGGCCGGTCAGCAACTGCTCGGCGCGTGAGCGCACGGTGTAGGCGTCGGCGTCGGCCAGCGCGGCATGCAGTTCGGCGATGCGTGTGCCGTTGGCAGAGCTTTCCGGGGCGTCTTCGAGTTGCGCCAGTTCGGCTTCCAGCCTGCGCAGATTGGCGTCGCCGTCGATCGCATACTCAAGCGCCGGCCGATCAAGGGCGGGAGTCTCCTGGGCGACGTAAGCCATGCGCCAGCGGGCAGGAAAATCGACTTCGCCGAGGTCGGCGTGCAGTTCGCCGCGCAACAGCGCAAACAGGCTCGATTTTCCCGCACCATTGGCGCCGATCAGGCCGATCTTGTCGCCGGGATTAAGGGTGAGGTCGACATTCTCCAGCAGCGGTTTGATGCCGCGGGTGAGACTGACTTGCTGAAAACGGATCATTGTTTCTTCAGTTGCTCGGCAGTGAGCAGGAATACCATGTCGTCGCCCGCGCTGGTCGACAGCCACGTCAGTTCCAGGTCGGGGAAGGCGGCTTCGGCGAAATTGCGCTCATTGCCGATTTCGACCATGAGCACGCCGTTCTCGGTGAGGTGCTCTCCGGCGCCGGCGACGATCTTGCGTACCAGGTCCATGCCGTCGGTTCCTCCGGCGAGCGCTATCTGGGGCTCCTGCAGATACTCCTGCGGCAGTTTGCTCATCGAGGTGGAATTGACGTATGGCGGGTTGCTGACGATCAGGTCGTACCGTTTGTCCGGGACCTTCGCATACAGGTCGGATTCGATCAGGTGGATGCGCTCCTGCAGTTCATAGTCTGCGACATTGCGTCCAGCCACGACGAGTGCATCGGCGGAAATATCGATCGCATCGATCTGCGCATTCGGAAAGGCATCGGCCAGCATGACCGGCAGGCAGCCGGAGCCGGTACAGAGATCGAGAATATTGTTGACTGCTTCAGGATCTTCGATCCAGGGGGCGAACTGTTCGGGAATCAGTTCTGCAATGAACGAGCGCGGGACGATGACGCGCTCATCGACATAGAAGCGGTAGTCGCCCAGCCATGCTTCATTGGTCAGGTAGGCAGCGGGCACGCGTTCGCTGGTGCGACGTTCGATGACTTGCAGCACGTCCGTGATTTCGCCCGGCAGCAGGTGCGCATCGAGAAATGGTTCCAGCTTGTCCAGCGGCAGCTTGAGCGTGTGCAGGATCAGGTAAGCAGCCTCGTCGAATGGATTGTTGCTGCCATGGCCGAAGAACAGCCCGGTGCTGTTAAAACGGGTGACTGCATAGCGCAACAGGTCGCGGATGGTATTGAAATTGTTCGGAGTCATGGGGCGGAGCGGTTGCGGGGATTGAGTCGGGTCCTCTCCCGTCGGGGAGAGGCGAGGGGCTTACAGCAGCAGGTTTTCCAGCGTGCGCCGGTAGATGCTCTTCAGCGGATCGATGAAACGCAATTCGATATGTTCGTCGATCTTGTGGATGCTGCCGTTGGGTGGGCCGAATTCAATCACTTGCGGGCAGATCCGGGCAATGAAACGGCCGTCCGAGGTGCCGCCGGTGGTCGACAGGTCGGCATCCAGTCCGGTTTCGGCCTTGATCGCGGAAGTGATCGCGTCGCTCAGTTCGCCGCGCGGGGTCAGGAACGGCAGGCCGCTGATGGTCCACTTCAGGTCATAGTCGAAATCATGACGATTGAGGATCTCATGCACGCGCTGTTGCAAACCCTCCACCGTGCTGGCGGTCGAAAAGCGGAAGTTGAAATCCACCACGACTTCGCCCGGAATCACGTTGCCGGCGCCGGTGCCGGCGTGAATGTTCGACATCTGCCAGGAGGTCGGCAAATAGTACTCGTTGCCTTCGTCCCATTTTTCCGCTGCCAGTTCCGCCAGTGCCGGCGCGGCGAGGTGGATCGGGTTTTTCGCCAGTTGCGGATAGGCGATGTGACCCTGGACGCCTTTGATCACGAGCTTTCCCGACATGGAACCACGGCGGCCATTCTTGATCACGTCACCGAGCTGGTCGGTGGACGTCGGCTCGCCGACGATGCAGTAATCGAGCTGTTCGCCGCGCTCCTTCAGCTTGTTGCAGACCACGACGGTACCATCGGTCGCTGGACCTTCTTCATCGCTGGTCAGCAGAAAACCGATGGACCCCTTGTGGCCGGGATGGGCCGCGACAAATTCTTCGACTGCGACCACCATGGCTGCGATCGAGGTTTTCATGTCCGCCGCGCCGCGGCCGTACAGCTTGCCGTCGCGTTGTGTCGGGACGAAGGGATCGGAATGCCATTGTTCGCGCGGGCCGGTCGGCACGACATCGGTGTGTCCGGCGAAAACGACGAGCGGCTGTGCGTTGCCCTTGCGTGCCCACAGGTTTGTCACGCCGCCGGATTCGATTGTTTCGCAAGTAAAGCCGAGCGGCGCGAGCAACTCGGTCAAGCGCTGCTGGCAGCCCTTGTCGTCAGGGGTAACCGAGGAGAGGGCAATCAGTTCTTCGGTCAATGCAAGGGTTTTGCTCATGGCTGCTTGTTGAAAATCTGTTGGTAAAGCACATCGGAGAAACCGACATGCATGGTATTGCCGAGTGTGAGAACTGGTCGCTTGACGACCGATGGGGATTCAACCATGAGAGTCGTGGCGCTATCCGCATCGGCGATCGCGGTCTTGCGTTCATCGGGCAGCGCGCGCCAGGTTGTCCCCTTGCGGTTCACCAGGACGTCCCATTCGACATGCTTCAGCCAGCCTTCGATCAGTTCCGGCGTAATACCGGCTTTCTTGAAATCGTGGAAGTGATATTCAACGCCTTGCCGATCCAGCCAGGTACGCGCCTTTTTCACCGTGTCGCAGTTCGGTATGCCGTACAGGGTTACGCTCATTGCTTCAAACGTTCAAGGTAAATTCAGTAAATGTCGGGCCATCGTCCTTCTTCGGCTCCGGCTCCGGTTCGGGTTTCTTGCCTTGGGAGTTGTTGATGAGCCAGTACAGGTTGGTCGCGGAGTCGGCGTTGGCCAATGCCTCTTCCTGGGTGAGCACATCGTCCTGGATCAGTTGCAGCAATGCCTGCTCGAAAGTTTGCGAACCCGGAGACATGCTTTTTTCGATCGCTTCCTTGATCTGGCCGATTTCGCCTTGTTCGATCAATTCGCCGACATGGCGGGTATTCAACAGGACTTCGACTGCCGCGCGGCGTCCGCCATCCTTCGCGGCGACGAGGCGTTGCGAAATGACGGCCTTGACCGTGGCGGCAAGATCCGGCAGAAGTGAAGGGCGGGTTTCCAGCGGATAGAAGTTGATGATCCGGGTCAGTGCCTGGTAGCTGTTGTTCGCATGCAGCGTCGCCACAACGAGGTGGCCCGACTGCGCATAGGCCAGCGCAGCGCCCATCGTCTCCTTGTCGCGGATTTCGCCGATCAGGATGCAGTCCGGCGCTTGGCGCAGCGCATTCTTGAGCGCGATCTTCAGGCTTTCGGCATCGGTGCCGATCTCGCGCTGGTTGACGATAGCCTTCTTGTTGGTGAACAGGAATTCGATCGGGTCTTCGAGCGTAAGGATATGACCGGTCTTCTGGCTGTTGCGGTGGTCGAGCATGGCCGCGATCGTGGTCGACTTGCCGGAGCCGGTCGCCCCCACCACAAGAACCAATCCGCGCTTTTCCATGATGATGTCGGCCAGCACCGGCGGCACATTCAGATCGGCCAGGCGCGGAATATCTCCCGGGATGTAACGGAATACCGCCGAGATGCTGCCGCGCTGGCGGAAGGCGGAAAGACGGAAGCTGCCGAGCCCTGAAACCGGAATGCCCATGTTCAGCTCGTTATGGGCTTCCAGTTCCTCCATTTTGGCGGCAGACGCTACCTCGCCCAGCAGCGTCTTGATGGTGGCGTTGTCCATCTTTTGCTGATTGACCGGCAGCAAATGACCATTGATCTTGATGTGGATGGGCGAATTCACCGTCAGGAACAGGTCCGACGCCTTTTTTTCCTTCATCAACTGGAACAAGCGGTCCATGGCCATGTTGCTCTCCCCGGGCAGTCGGATGGGTGGTTCAGGCTTCGCGCAGCAATTCGTTGATGCCGGTCTTGGCGCGGGTCTTCGCATCGACACGCTTGACGATCACGGCACAGTACAGGCTGTATTTGCCGTCGGCAGACGGCAGGCTGCCGGAAACGACGACCGAACCGGCCGGAATGCGTCCGTACGTCACTTCACCGGTGGCACGGTCATAGATCTTGGTCGACTGGCCGATATATACACCCATCGAAATCACCGAGTTTTCTTCGACGATCACGCCTTCCACGATCTCCGAGCGGGCGCCGATGAAGCAGTTGTCTTCGATGATGGTCGGATTGGCCTGCATCGGTTCCAATACGCCGCCGATGCCGACGCCGCCGGACAGGTGCACGTTTTTGCCGATTTGTGCGCAGGAACCAACCGTGGCCCAGGTATCGACCATCGTGCCTTCGTCGACATAAGCGCCGATATTCACATAGGACGGCATCAGCACGACATTTTTACCGATGAAGCTGCCGCGGCGTGCGACCGCCGGCGGCACCACGCGGAAACCGCCCTTGGCGAAATCTTCCGCCGTGTAATTGGCGAACTTGGTCGGCACCTTGTCGTAGAACTGCATGCTGCCATCTGCCGGCATCGGAACGTTGTCTTCAAGCCGGAAGGACAGCAGCACTGCCTTTTTTACCCACTGATTCACGATCCACTCGCTGCTATCCTTCTGGGCGACGCGCAGTGTGCCCTGATTGAGTTGTTCGAGGACTTGCGCCACCGCTTTGCGCACATCGGCGGGAGCGGATTTCGGGGAGAAATTGGCGCGGTCTTCCCATGCCTGGTCGATGAGTTGTTGAAGTTGTTGGGTCATTTTTGGGCTACGTATAAAGTTAGTGGATCAGGATAATTTTTTCGTGAATTTGACGATGCGGCCTGCGGCTTCCAGGCATTCGTCAACTTCGGCAACCAGCGCCATCCGTATGCGGTTCTGTCCTGGATTGAGACCGTGCGCTTCGCGCGCAAGATAACTTCCCGGCAACACCGTCACATTATATTCGGCATACAGTCGCCTGGCGTACTCGGTGTCGGAGATGTCGGTACGCTTGTCTACCTTTGCCCACAGATAGAAGCCGGCGTCCGGCAACTGGACGTCGAGTACTTCCTGCAGCATGGGCGTCACCTGCTTGAACTTCTCGATGTACTTGGCACGGTTTTCGAACACATGCGTTTCGTCATTCCACGCGGCGATCGAAGCTGCCTGAATGGACGGACTCATGGCGCTGCCATGGTAGGTCCGGTAGAGCAGGAATTTTTTCAGGATGTCGGCGTCGCCGGCAACGAAGCCGGAACGCATGCCAGGCACGTTCGAGCGTTTCGACAGGCTGGAAAACGCGATCAGGCGTGGGTAGCCGGTACGTCCAAGCTTGTGTGCCGCTTCCAGTCCGCCGAGCGGCGCTTCCGTCTTGAAGTAGATCTCGGAATAGCATTCGTCCGCCGCAATCACAAATCCATAACGATCGGACAGTTCGAACAGTTCCTTCCAGTCTTCCAGTGCCAATACCGCACCGGTCGGATTTCCGGGCGAGCACAGGTACAGCAATTGCACACGCGGCCAGACATCGGCCGGCACGCTCTTGTAGTCGGGCGCGAAGTTGCGCGCCGGGTCGGAGTTGACGAAGTAGGGCTGAGCGCCTGCCAAATAGGCGGCCCCTTCATAGATCTGATAGAACGGATTGGGGCACATGACCAAGGCGCCGGGCATCGGGTCGATGACCGTCTGCGCCAGCGCGAACAAGGCTTCGCGCGATCCGTTGACGGGTAACACTTGCTTGGCGACGTCGATTTGCGGCAAGCCATAGCGTCGCTCCAGCCAGCCGGCAATCGCTGCACGCAATGCGTCCGAACCGGCCGTGGTCGGATAACTGGCCAAACCAGCGAGATTGTCCGTCAGCACTTTACGGATGAAGGATGGGGTCGGATGCTTTGGCTCGCCAATGCCGAGGCTGATCGGGGAATAAGAGGCGTCGGGCGAAATGCCGGCAAGCAGTTGCTTCAGCTTTTCAAACGGATAGGGTTGTAATTTATTTAAGAGCGGATTCACGGAGAAGGGCTCGGAGGAAGGGGTGGAGATGCAAAAAGAGTAAACACAACATTATACCGTTCGAGCCTCGGGCGCGCCGGGGAAATGCAGAGGGGAAAGTGATGGTCGGCGGACCGAAATGATATGATAGGTCCCTTTCGCGAGGCCGGTTCTTTCGCCGGCCCAAACCAGTCAAGAACAGTCGATAAAGTGCGTCTAAATTCCATCAAACTATCCGGATTCAAGTCTTTCGTCGATCCCACGAACTTCCAGGTCCCGGGCCAGTTGGTCGGCGTCGTAGGCCCTAACGGCTGCGGCAAATCGAACATCATGGATGCAGTGCGCTGGGTTCTGGGCGAATCCAAGGCATCGGAGCTGCGTGGCGAATCCATGCAGGACGTGATTTTCAATGGTTCGACCACCCGCAAACCGGCCGGTCGCGCCTCCGTGGAACTGGTCTTCGACAATGCCGACGGCCGTGCTGCCGGGCAGTGGAGCCAGTATGCGGAAATCGCGGTCAAGCGTACGCTGACGCGCGACGGCACGTCGACGTATTACATCAACAACCAGGCGGTGCGCCGCCGCGACATCCAGGACATCTTCCTCGGCACCGGTCTGGGTCCGCGCGCCTACGCGATCATCGGGCAGGGCATGATCTCGCGCATCATCGAAGCGCGTCCGGAAGACCTGCGCATATTCCTCGAAGAAGCCGCCGGCGTATCCAAGTACAAGGAGCGCCGTCGCGAAACCGAAAACCGGCTGCAGGATACACGCGAAAATCTGACTCGTGTCGAAGACATCCTGCGCGAACTGAATGCCAATCTTGAAAAGCTGGAGGCGCAAGCCGCGGTTGCGCAAAAGTTTCGCGAACTGCAAGCCGATCAGGACGAAAAGCAAAAGCTGCTGTGGCTGCTGCGCAAGAATGAAGCGAAAAACGAGCAGGAAAAATTCTTTCGAGATATCGAAAAGGCGCAGACCGATCTCGAAGAGCAAACCGCCAAGCTGCGTCACATCGAAACCGAGCTGGAGCACATGCGCCAGGCCCATTATGCAGCCGGCGACCGCATGCATACGGCTCAAGGCAACCTGTACCAGACCAATTCCGAAATCGGCAGTCTGGAAGCGCAGATCAAGTTCGTCATCGAATCGCGCAATCGCCTGCAGTCCCAACTCAATTCGCTGACTACGCAACGCGACCAGTGGCAGCGCCAGGGCCAGCAACAGCAGGAAGAGCTGGCCGAAGCGGAAATGCACCTTGAAGAGCACGGCATACGTGTCGAGCAGGCGCAGCATGCGGCGCAAAGCCAGAACGACAATCTGCCGGCACTGGAGCAGGCGTGGCGCGAAGCGCAACTGAAGACCACCGAATCCCGCGGCAAGATCATGCAGATCCAGCAGCAGATCGAGCTGGAATCCGCGCATCAGCGCAACGCTTCCAATATCCTCGCCAACCTGACATCGCGCCGCGAGCGTCTGGCGCAGGAAAAGAACGGCATGAGCATGCCGGACACGGCGCATCTGACCAACCTGAAAATGCAGCTCGAAGAAAAGCAGGCTGCATTGGAAGAGGCACGCGAGCAACTGGAAGCGGCCCAGGAACAGCAGCCGAAGCTGGAACAGGAGCGCCGTGCCGCGCAAGATCAACTGAACACCGAAACCGCGAACAACGCGCAACTCGAAGCGCGCCTGGCGGCGCTGAAGCAGTTACAGGAGAACGTGCAGACCCAAGGCAAGGTACAGCCCTGGCTGAAAAAGCACGAACTCGGCGAGTTGCCGCGCCTGTGGCAGAAGCTGCATATCGACCAGGGTTGGGAAACGGCGCTCGAATCCGTGCTGCGCGAGCGCACCTCCGCGCTCGAAGTGTCGAACCTCGACTGGGCCAAGGCATTCTTCAACGACGCGCCGCCGGCCAAGCTGGCGCTGTTTGCTCCCAACCAGGCAGTGCCGGGTAACGCGGAAGCGCCCGCTGGTCTCAAGCCCTTCATCAGTCTGCTGCAGTTGAACGATCCCGGCTTGCGCGCCATGATGCAGGATTGGCTGTGCAACGTCTTCGTTGCGGAAGATACGCAGGCTGCCTTCGTCGACCGTGCCAAGCTCCCGGTCGGCGGCTATTTCGTCACCCGTCAGGGCCATGTGATCGGCAAGTCCAGCGTACGCTTTTATGCATCGGATTCCGAGCAGGACGGCATGCTGGCACGCCAGCAGGAAATCGAAAACATCACCAAGCAGTTGCGCGCACAGCACATGCTGGCCGACGAGGCCAAGTCGCGTGCAGTGCGTTCCGAAGCCACTCTGTCGCAAGCGATGCAGAGACTGCAGGAGTTGCGTCAGCGCGGCACCGGACTGACCCAGGCGGTGCACGGCTTGCAGATCGATGTAATGAAACTGTCCGAGGTGCAGGAACGTTTCAATCAACGCAGTTCCCAGATCGAATCCGATCTCGCGGAAATCGCCGCGCAGGAGGCGGAGCAGCAGCAAGTCAAGGTGGAATCCGAAGCCAAGTTCGAACAACTCGATATCGAGCTGGCGGAACTGCAGGAAACGCATGAAGACGGCCAGACCGACTATCTCGCGAAAGAACAGCAACTCAACGATGCGCGTCTGCGTCTGCGCGAACTGGAGCGCGCAGCGCAGGAGGCGGAGTTCGCCGAGAAGGCGCACCGCAACAAGATCGAAGAACTGAAACGCAGCATCGCAACTGCGCTGGAACAGTCAGCCCAGCTGTTTGCCAGCATGGAGCAAGGCCATCTTGAGTTGGAGAGCCTTGATGACCAGGCCGCCCAGGCCGGACTGCAGTCGCTGCTCGACAGGCGCACCGACCAGGAACGGGCATTGGCCGACGCGCGCCATGAACTCGATCAGCTTACGCAAAAGTTGCGTCATTCCGAAGAGGCGCGCATGCAGGCCGAACGCAGCCTGCAGCCGCAGCGTGAACGCATCATGGAATTGCAGTTGAAGGAGCAGGCCGCGCGCTTGAACCAGGAACAGTATGCTCAGCAACTGCTGGAAGCGCAGGCAGACGAAGCGGCGCTGGCGGAGAAGTTGAATGGCGACATGCGGCCGTCCTACCTGCAGGGTGAAGTGACTCGCCTGACCAACGCCATTACGGCGCTGGGCGCGGTCAACCTTGCAGCGCTGGACGAACTTGCACAGGCATCCGAGCGCAAGAATTTCCTGGATGCGCAGCACGCCGACCTGACTGAGGCGATCACAACGCTGGAAGACGCGATCAACAAGATCGACAAGGAAACCCGCGACTTGCTGCAGGATACCTTCGACAAGGTGAACAAGCATTTCGGAGAACTGTTCCCGGTGCTGTTCGGCGGCGGCCAGGCCAAGCTGATCATGACCGGCGAGGAAATTCTCGATTCGGGGGTACAGGTGATGGCCCAGCCGCCGGGCAAGAAAAACGCGACCATTCACCTGCTGTCAGGTGGGGAAAAGGCGCTGACGGCAACGGCCCTCGTGTTTTCCATGTTCCAGTTGAATCCGGCGCCGTTCTGCCTGCTGGATGAGGTTGATGCACCGCTGGACGACGCCAATACCGAGCGCTTCTGCAACATGGTCAAACGCATGTCCTCGCAAACCCAGTTCCTGTTCATCTCGCACAACAAGATCGCGATGGAAATGGCGCAGCAATTGATTGGCGTGACGATGCAAGAACAAGGTGTTTCCCGGATTGTTGCGGTCGATATGGAGTCTGCTGCGAATTTCGCAAACGAAGCTCAGGCTGCTTAACATGAAGTCGTCGTTGTCCTGCGCCGGAGGGTGCAGGGATATCAGATGCGCGCCGAGCGGGCAAGCGCGGCGCGCTTTTGATAGTAGGCAACGTTCATTTGCGCTTCGCGCGCGCGTTGCAGTTCAACGTCCGCGCAGATCAGGTAATGATGTTCGGCACGCTGCAGCCACCAATGCTGAATTGAGCGAATGATCGGCGAAAGGGAGAGCATGGCCAAGTCGTGCAGTTTGAATTCTTTCGAAGCGGAAACCTCGAAGCGAGATTTGCTTGATCGTGTGTTCATGTTCCATTCCCGAAATTTGATTGATCCGTCTGAAAAGCGGAGCGAAGCATGCTGCGCTCGAACAGTTGCTATTCTTCGTTTCGCGGGTTCCCGCGATATTGACGAAACTCAACCGGAAAAACTCGGGGTATAGGCAATGATCAACTCCTCGCAAACATTTCCCGTTGCATACTTGCGTCGCGGAAATCAGCGGGCGAAAAGCTTGTCATTCTTGACAAGCTTGCACTCGATCACTACCCTGATTTCCTTGTCGCAAGGGTCTTGCCCGTTTGCATGGGCCTTCACCATCAAGGCCGTCGCATTCGCGGGAATGAACATTCCAGCCGACCACGAACCACATGGATTTTGTAATGACCCGATCTGAATCACCGAGATGGGCTGCTGCCCGTTTCTTCCCGCGCGGCAAAGAAGCCAGCGCCTATTTCAATACCGAGGGCCGAGTGTAATGACAGACCTCCAGGCAAGTCTGATGGCAATCGGCGGCACGATCGTCGTCGGCGTTATCAGCTATAACAAGTGGCAGGAATACAAAGCAAGGAAGAGCGTGCAGAAGGCGTTCGCCTCCGAGCACGACGATGTCTTGATGAATCCGGCAAAAGATGCCGGCGGCGATGGTGGCCAGCGCCACGAACCGACATTCGAAGCGAAGACGGCGGCGGTGGAGGAAGTCGCGCTACAGGAAGCGCAGATACAAAACGATGCCGTTGCGACGGAATCGCCGCCGGTGCAGCAAAAGGAATTGCCGGTAGATGCGTTGATTGATTGCGCGATTTCGCTTGCGCTCGAGGCACCGGTACGTGGAGAAAAAATCCTTCCCAAGCTGCTGACCTTGCGTCATGTCGGCAACAAGCCGGTGCACTTCATTGGTCAGCGCGAGGACAATTCCTGGGAATCCGTTTCCCATGGAAACCTGTACTACGGCCTTTTTGCCGGTGTTCAACTTGCCAATCGCAGCGGCGCACTGAACGAGCTGGAATATTCGGAATTGATCACGCGCCTGCGCCAGGTCGGCGACGAGATCGATGCCGAGCCCGACGTGCCTGACATGGCGGATGTCATTGCAAGTGCCCGTTCACTGCACCAGTTCGTCGTGGAGTACGATGCTCAGTTGAGCGTCAATGTGCAATCCAAAAGTTCCCCCTGGGCGATCAATACCTTGCTTGCCGCGCTTGAGCGCCAGGGCTTCGATTTGCGCCCCGACGGGCGACTTGTGATGCCGGACGGCGACGGCGGTGCGCTGTTTTCGCTATCGACCAACGTGACACTCGCCGCGGAGACGACGTCCCGCCTGACGTTGCTGCTCGATGTGCCGCGCGTCGCCGCCCTGAGGGACGGTTTCGGAGCGATGACGGCATGTGCGAGAGTGCTGGCGGCGCGACTGGATGGCGTGGTGGTCGACGACAGCAACCAGCCCTTGGCGGAGGCCGCGCTGACGGAAATCGCCGAGCAGGTGAGCGCGTTCTACAGTCAGATGGAAGCTGCCGGCATACCGGCGGGCTCGACGAGGGCATTGCGCCTGTTTACCTGATGCAGCAGGACTTTTCTCTGGCCGAAAGGATGCCGGCGTGAATCACATGGATCATCAAGATCATTGGCAAGACCGTGCGGCATGGTTGAAGAAAGAACTGAACCGGCATAGCCATGCCTATTACGTCCTCGACAAGCCGACCATTCCGGATGCGGATTACGACAGGATGTTTCGCGAACTGGTCGAGCTGGAACAGGAGCATCCTGATCTCGTTACTGCAGATTCGCCTACACAGCGCGTAGGTGACAAGCCATCGCCGCAATTCGAACAGGTCAGGCATTCCATGCCGATGCTGTCGCTCAACAATGCATTCGGCGATGAGGAGGTCGTTGCGTTCGACCGACGCGTGAAGGATGCCCTTCAGGTTGACAGTGTCGAGTATTCGACGGAACTCAAGTTCGATGGCCTGGCGATCAGCCTGCGCTACGAGAACGGTCTGTTCGTGCAGGCGGCAACGCGTGGCGACGGAACGACTGGCGAAAACGTCACGGCCAATATCCGGACGGTCAAGGCAGTGCCACTGCGGCTGCACGCCTCGTCGCCTCCGGCCGTACTCGAAGTACGCGGCGAAGTGCTGATGTACAAATCCGACTTTGCGCAACTCAATGCACGCCAGCGAGACGCCGGACAGAAAGAGTTTGCCAACCCGCGCAACGCAGCTGCAGGCAGTCTGCGCCAGCTGGATTCTCGTATCACCGCGCAGCGCGCCTTGCGTTTTTTTGCTTACGGTATCGGTATGCTGGAGGGGGGCGAGATGCCGGCCTCGCATTCGGCGCTGCTCGACTGGTATGCGTCGATGGGGCTTCCCGTATGCCGGGAACGTGCCGTGGTGCGGGACGCGCAAGGCTTGCTGGATTTTTTCAACGGCATTGCAGTCAAGCGCCGGGAATTGCCGTACGACATCGACGGCGTCGTCTACAAAGTCAACCGTCTGGAGCAACAGCAACGTCTCGGTTTCGTTTCCCGCGCGCCACGTTTTGCGGTCGCACACAAGTTTCCTGCCGAGGAGGCCATGACCGTAGTCCAGGATATTGGTGTGCAGGTTGGGCGTACAGGGGCGATCACCCCTGTTGCGCGACTGGCGCCGGTGTTCGTCGGCGGTGTCACGGTAACCAATGCGACGCTGCATAACGAAGACGAAGTCAGGCGCAAGGATATCCGGATCGGCGACACGGTAATCGTACGGCGCGCCGGCGACGTGATTCCGGAGGTCGTTGCCTACGTTCCCGAACTGAGGCCGGTGGATGCACGCCAGTTCGTGATGCCGACCGCTTGCCCGGTATGCGGATCCGAAATTGTCCGTCCGGAAGAAGAGGCTGTGGCTCGCTGTTCAGGCGGCTGGATCAAGTGTCCGGCGCAGCGCAAGGGCGGACTGCTGCATTTTGTCTCGCGTCGCGCGATGGACATCGAGGGATTGGGTGAGCAACTGATCGACCAGCTTGTCGACAAGCACGTGATCACCACGGCCGCCGATTTGTACAAACTGGGCTTCCGGTCGCTCGCCGAGCTTGACCGCATGGCGGACAAGTCGGCGCAGAATGTGCTGAATGCACTGGAAAACTCGAAATCCACCACGTTGGCGCGTTTCATCTATGCGCTGGGAATTCGGCATGTGGGCGAAGCGACAGCGAAGGAATTGGCCAGCCACTTCGGTAATCTGGATGCGTGGCTGAATGCGTCCGAAGATCAATTGCTGGAGGTCGCCGACATCGGCCCGGTCGTTGCGCGTTCGATTATTTCCTTTCTGGCTGATCCGCTCAATCGCGAATTGATCGAACAGTTGCGTGCCGCAGGCGTACATTGGCCGGAGAGCGAACCTGTCCTGGATGCGCCGAAGCCTTTCGCGGGCAAGACCTTTGTTCTCACCGGCACTCTACCCACAATGACACGCGACGAGGCTGCAGAGAAAATCGAAGCAGCCGGCGGCAAGGTTGCTGGTTCGGTGTCGAAGAAGACAAGCTTCGTGGTCGCCGGCGAAGAAGCGGGAAGCAAGCTCGCCAAGGCGCAAGAACTCGGTATTCCAATACTCGACGAAGCTGGTTTGATCCGCTTGCTGGAGACTTCATGAAGAAAATCACGAAGGCGGTTTTTCCCGTCGCCGGCCTGGGCAGCCGTTTTCTCCCGGCTACCAAGGCGCAGCCGAAGGAAATGCTGCCTGTCGTCGACAAGCCCCTGATTCAGTACGCAGTGGAAGAGGCGGTCGCGGCGGGCATTACGGATCTGGTGTTCATTACCGGCCGCAACAAGCGTGCGATCGAAGACCATTTCGATACCGCCTTCGAACTTGAACGCGAGCTCGAAAGCGCCGGCAAGACAGGGTTGCTCGAGGTGTTGCGCAATGCCGTGCCAAAGAACATCAATTGCATCTATATCCGGCAGCCTGCGCCGCTGGGCTTGGGACATGCTGTTCTATGCGCGCGCCCGGTCATCGGCGACGACCCGTTCGCCGTTCTGCTCGCTGACGATCTGATGGACGTTGATGGCGGCGAGATGCCGGTATTGGCCCAAATGGCCACCGTTTTTACCGAGGAAGGCTCCAGCGTTCTTGCAGTGCAGGAGGTGCCGCGTGCCGAAACCGGGCAGTACGGCATCGTCAGCGTATCCCCTTATGCCCCCAATCGGGAGCGAGTCAGCGGAATTGTCGAAAAGCCGGATCCGGATGCGGCACCATCGACACTGGCCGTGGTCGGACGCTATATTCTCAGCAATCGCATCTTCGATTTCCTGGAAGGGCTGGGGCAGGGCGCGGGCGGCGAGATCCAGCTTACCGACGGCATTGCAGCACTGATGGAGGCCGAGCGCGTCCTGGCTTACCGCTACGCGGGGCGCCGTTTTGATTGCGGCTCCAAGCTTGGCTATCTGCAGGCTACGGTTGCAATGGGCCGTAAGCACCCGGAGATCGGAGCGATGTTCTCGCATTATCTGAAAGAACTCAAGTGACTGTCCGCGACATTCTCCGCATGGGCGATCCGCGCCTGTTGCGACACGCCGAGCCCGTCAAGGAATTCGGCACGCCGGAATTGGCGGTGCTGATCGACGACATGTTCGACACGATGCGCGCCGCGAACGGAGCGGGTCTTGCGGCGCCGCAGATCGGCGTCAATCTGCAACTGGCAATCTTCGGATTTCAACAGAATGCGCGCTACCCGAATGCGCCGGCCGTACCGGAGACAGTGTTGCTCAATCCTCACCTTTCTCCGCTGGGCGATGAAATGGAGGAGGGCTGGGAAGGTTGTCTTTCCGTGCCCGGAATGCGCGGAGTGGTGCCTCGGTGGGCGAGGCTGCGGTATGAGGGCGTCGATCAGTTCGGAAAGCCTGTCAGGCGCGAAGTCGACGGTTTTCACGCGCGCGTCGTGCAGCACGAGTGCGACCATCTTGCGGGTATCCTCTATCCGATGCGAATCAGGGACTTCTCGCGCTTCGGTTTTACGGACGTGCTGTTTCCCGGACTGGATGCAGGCGCTGACGATTGATGCCGTCGCCGTGCTGCATACCGGAAGCCAGGACGACATGACTTTGTTTCCGGCTTTCGTGTAACTGCCGCCTAGAACTTCTCGTCGGGTCGTAGGTAGCGCCATTGTCCGGTAGGGAGGTCGCCCAGGGCGACACGACCGATGCGCACACGCTTGAGCCCGAGTACCTTCAGTCCCACTGCTTCGCACATGCGGCGAATCTGGCGTTTCTTGCCTTCCCGCAGCACGAAGCTGAGTTGATCCTCGTTTTGCCACCTTACCTTTGCAGGCAAGAGCTTTTTCCCGTCCAGCGACAGGCCGTGGTTGAGCAGCTTCAGGCCCGCATCCGGCAGCCGCCCCGCTTTCGTGTACTGGACCCGAACCAGGTACTCCTTTTCGATGGTCGTGTCTTCACCAATGAGCTGCTTGGCAATGCGTCCGTCCTGGGTCAGCACCAGCAGACCGACCGAGTCGATGTCGAGTCTGCCGGCCGGGACCAGACTACGTAACTGGCTTGGGTGGAATTGAGTAGGTGATTTATCGTCTTTCCAGCGGCTATCGGCGTTGACCAGCGTGACCGCAGGCTTGTAGCCGTCCTCCGCCTGACCGCTGACGTAACCGACAGGCTTGTTGATCAGTACCGTTACGCGCCGCGCCTGCTGCGCACTGGCCTGACGTTCGACGGAAATGCGCTGATGCGGCAGGACCTTGCTGCCAAGCTCCGAGACGATGATGCCGTCGACGCGCACCCAGCCCCGTTCGATCCATTCGTCCGCCTCGCGGCGCGAGCACAGACCAAGTTCCGACATGCGTTTGGACAGACGTACGGGTTCAGACATGAGAAGGCACGGTAAGAGTGGATTTGACGGGCTAGACGCGCAGGGCTTCCAGAAGATCGGTTTCGAGCTGGATCTGGCTGCGTGCATTGTTGAGAACCGGACCGTCGACCAGGAACACGTCCTCGACTCGTTCGCCCAGCGTCATGATCTTTGCCGTGTGCAGGTTGACCTTGTACTTTGCAAGTACATTCGCGATCGAATACAGCAAGCCGTTGCGGTCGTTGGCCGATACCGAAAGAAGATAATACTGGCCGCGCTCGTCCGGCCGCAAATCGACGGACGGCGTGATGGGGAAGGTGCGCGACAGGCGCGACAGGCGTCCCTTGGTCGGCGGCGGCAGTTTTTCGTGAGACTCCAGCAAATGCGTCAGTTCATGTTCAACCAGGCTGATAATGTCGCGATAACTGTTGGCGAACGCAGGTTCGGTCACGAGAAAGGTATCCAGCGCATAGCCGTGACGTGTGGTGTGGATCTTGGCGTCAAGGATACTGAAGTTCTTACGATCGAAGTAACTGCAGATACGTGCGAACAGATCCGGCTGATCCTTCACGTAGACAGCCACTTGCACGCCTTCGCCGATTGGTGCCAGCCTGCATTTCACGACCGGCTCGGCACTGTCCGTCTTGCTGTACAGCGAGCGCGTCTGCCACGCAATGTCCCCGGCATCGTGCCGCAGGAAGTAGGCAACATCGAGTTGCTGCCACAGGCGCTGATGCGCATCGTCCGGCAAACCATACAGGCGCAAGGTCTTGAGCGCTGCCTGCTGGCGATCTCTCAGTTCGTGATCCGTGGACGGATCCTCGCCGCCGAGCACACGCAGCGTCATGCGGTACAGATCTTCCAGCAGCTTCCCCTTCCAGGCGTTCCACACTTTCGGGCTGGTGCCGCGTATATCCGCCACCGTGAGAAGATAGAGCGCAGTGAGATGCCGTTCGTCCTTTACCTGGCTGGCAAAGTTGCGAATCACGTCAGGATCGGACAAGTCCTGCTTTTGAGCAACTTGCGACATCGACAGATGATGCTCAACCAGAAACACCACCAATTCGGAGTCGGCCTTCGACAGTCCGTGATCCTTGCAGAACTTGCGGGCGTCGGCCATGCCCAGCTTCGAGTGATCGCCGCCGCGGCCCTTGGCAATATCGTGAAACAGGGCGGCAATGTACAGCAGCCATGGCTGTGCGAAGTTGGCCATCAACTGGCTGCAGAACGGGTATTCATGCGCATGTTCCGACATCGTGAAGCGACGCACGTTGCGAACCACCATCAGGATGTGCTGGTCAACCGTGTACACATGAAAGAGATCGTGTTGCATCTGGCCGATGATGCGGCGGAAGTTGGGCAGGTAGCGCCCCAGCACACTGGTCTGGTTCATCCCGCGCAACGCATGAGTAATTCCCTGAGGCGCCTGGATGATCTTCAGGAACAACGCCCGGTTCAGCGTATCGCTGCGAAACTTGCTGTCTATCTTGAAGCGGGCATGCCACAACGCGCGCAAGGTGCGTGCCGTCATGCCTTTCAATTCCGAATGCTGCGCAATCAGAAGAAACAGCTCAAGCATGGCGGACGGCGTCGTTTCAAACGTATCGTCGCACGCGATATCGATCAGCCCGTTGATCTCGTTGAAGTGTTCGTTCACCGGTTGTGGCGACCCCGCTTGCGGGAACAGTTGCGCTTCGATGTTTTGCAACAGGATCGTGTTCAACTGCGTGACCGCCTTGGCCGCCCAGTAGTAGTGCTGCATCAGGTATTCGCTCGCACGGCGGGTTTCGGTTGTCCGAAACCCGAATGTTTCGGCGATCGCCGTCTGTACGTCGAACACCAGTCGGTCTTCGCGTCGCCCGGTGTGGATATGCAACCGGATGCGGATATCCTTGAATGCGCGTTCTTTTTGAGTCAGCTGGCGCGCTTCAGTCGGTGTGATCAGTCCGCGTTCGGCGAGTTTGCGCCATGAATCGCCCAGCCCGGCAGCTTTTGCTACCCAGAGAATGACCTGCAGGTCACGCAGTCCGCCCGGACTTTCCTTGCAGTTCGGTTCAAGGCTGTACGGCGTGTCCTCGTACTTGACATGCCTTTGCCGCATTTCCAGGGTCTTTGCCTGGAAAAACGCCTGTGGGTTGATTGCCGCGGTATGGCGTTCGCGCAGGAATTGGAACAGTTTACGGTTGCCGGTGATCAGTCGCGCTTCGAGCAGGCTGGTTTGTACGGTAATGTCCGCCGCCGATTCGGTCAGGCATTCATCGATCGTGCGGATGCTGTGCCCGATTTCCAGTCCGATGTCCCAGAACAACTGGACCAGTTCCTCCAGCTTTGCCTGCAATGCAGTGTCGGGCGCGCCGTCCAGCAGGATCAGGACGTCGACATCGGAATGGGGAAACAGCTCACCCCGGCCGTAACCGCCGACTGCAACCAAGGCGGCGTTGGCGGGCAATTCAAATTCCTGCCAGGCCCGGGTCAGCGCAACATCGACGTTGACGCGAAGCTGGGAGAGGAGCTTTTCCGGCTTGCCGTCGGCCTGAAACGCAGCAATTGCTGCCTGGCGCTCGGACTTCAGTTGCTCTTTGAGCGTCAGTGCGAGAGAAACCATTTCTAGACTGCGAGTGTATGCGCCGAGGCCGTTTGTTGAATAAAGGTGGGTGGAGCCGGCATGCCGGCCGAAACTGTCAGCACTTCGTAACCGGTTTCTGTAACAAGCACGGTATGTTCCCACTGGGCCGACAGGCTTCGATCCTTGGTCTTGATGGTCCAGCCATCACCCATTTCGCGAATCTCGCGGCGGCCGGCGTTGATCATCGGCTCCACGGTGAAAATCATGCCCGGAACCAGTTTCTCCAGCGTGCCGGGCCGTCCATAGTGCAGGACCTGCGGTTCTTCGTGAAAGACTTTGCCGATGCCGTGGCCGCAGAATTCGCGCACCACGCTATAGCCCGCTTTCTCCGCGTGCTGCTGGATGACGTGGCCGATATCGCCGAGATGTGCGCCAGGCTTGATCCTGGAAATACCGAGCCACATGCACTCGTAAGTGATTTCCGTCAGGCGCCTCGCAAGAATCGACGGTTCACCGACAAAGAACATGCGGCTGGTATCGCCGTGATAGCCGCCCTTGATCACGGTGATGTCGAGATTCACGACATCACCGTTTTTCAGCGTCTTATCGCCGGGAATGCCGTGGCAGACGACATCGTTGACGGACGTGCAGATCGCCTTGGGGTAGGGGGTATATCCGGGTGGGCAGTAGTTCAGCGGCGCCGGTATCGTCCCCTGCACATTGGTCATGTATTCGTGACAAAGACGGTCGAGCTCGCCGGTCGTGACGCCCGGCTTCACGTACGGCGCAATGAAATCAAGGACTTCGGCAGCAAGCCGGCCGGCCAGCCGCATGCCTTTGATGTCATCTTCGGTTTTGATCGTAATGGAACCCATAGCAAGCCAAAAGGCGCAGGATTTGCGCGAATGATAGTCAATCCGGCATTATAGTCGAGCCCCGGCTTGTCCGCCCATCGAAACCGACGGCTGGCTTGAACAAATTCCTGAAATTGGGGTAAAATCTCGGGTTAGCTTGGAATGACTTCAAGCGAAACCTTGTTTGAATTGAAAATCGCGAATCCGATCGCAAAGGGTGCTCCAGAGGGAAGCCGAGGAGTGACTGATCGGGTTCCAGACCTAACCCTGGAGAAATTCATGTCCGTTACCATGCGCGAAATGCTGGAAGCCGGTGTCCATTTCGGTCACCAAACCCGTTTCTGGAACCCCAAGATGGCCCCGTTCATCTTCGGTCATCGCAACAAGATTCATATCGTCAACCTGGAAAAAACCCTGGGCATGTACCAGGAGGCGATGAAGTATATTCGTCAACTGGCTTCCAACCGCGGCACCATCCTGTTCGTCGGCACCAAGCGCCAGGCGCGTGACATCGTCGCGGCCGAAGCGCAGCGCGCCGGCATGCCTTACGTCGACCAGCGCTGGCTCGGCGGCATGCTGACCAACTTCAAGACCATCAAGACCTCGATCAAGCGCCTGAAAGACATGGAAGCTGCGATGGAAGACGGTTCGGTCGAGAAGCTGAGCAAGAAGGAAGCGCTGATGTTCCAGCGCGAGATGGAAAAGCTGCAAAAGTCCATCGGCGGCATCAAGGACATGGGCGGCATTCCGGATGCGATCTTCGTGATCGACGTTGGCTACCACAAGGGTGCGATCACCGAAGCGTCGAAGCTGGGTATCCCGGTCATCGGCATCGTCGATACCAACCATTCGCCTGACGGCGTGACCTATGTCATTCCTGGTAATGACGACTCCTCCAAGGCGATCACCCTGTACGCGCGCGGCGTGGCAGACGCGATTCTGGAAGGTCGTGCCAACGCCACCAATGAAGTGCTGGAAGCAGTCAAGGGCGGTGCAGACGAATTTGTCGAGGTCAGCGAGCAGGCTTGAGCCCTGTGCCCTGATGTGTCGGGCTTCACAAAAGGGGCAACAGCGGTTCGCCCCTTTTTTTGTACCCGGTCTGAACGTATTTTGATGGAACGCGTCCGATGAGACGCTTATTGAATTTAGGAGAAAGACATGGCGGCAATTACCGCAGCGATGGTGGGCGAACTGCGCGCAAAGACAGATGCGCCGATGATGGAGTGCAAAAAGGCATTGACCGAGGCTGATGGCGACATGGCGCGTGCGGAGGAAATCCTGCGCGTGAAGCTGGGCAGCAAGGCATCCAAGGCGGCTTCCCGCGTTACCGCGGAAGGTGTGGTTGCAACCTATATTTCCGGTGGCGTCGGTGCGATCGTCGAAGTCAACTGCGAAACCGACTTCGTGACCAAGAACGACGATTTCATCACGCTGGCGAATGTTTGCGCGAAGCTCGTGGCCGAAAAGAATCCGGCCGACGTGGCAGCCTTGTCCGCCTTGCCGCTGGACGGCAAGACGCTGGAAGAAGTGCGCGCGGCGCTGGTTGGCAAGATCGGCGAGAACATGTCCATCCGTCGCTTCAAGCGTTACGAGACCGGCGCGAAATTGACTTCCTATCTGCACGGTACCCGTATCGGCGTCCTGGTCGAGTTCGACGGCGCTGACGAACAGGTTGGCAAGGACGTCGCAATGCATATCGCGGCGATGAAGCCGGTTGCCCTGTCCTCAAACGATGTGCCTGCCGACCTGATCGAGAAAGAGCGTTCGATCGCTGAACAAAAGGCTGCGGAATCCGGTAAGCCGGCGGAAATTGTCGCCAAGATGGTGGACGGTTCGGTGCAGAAGTACCTGAAAGAAGTTTCGCTCCTCAATCAAGCTTTCGTGAAGAACGATAAGCAGACAGTCGAGCAGATGTTGAAAGCCGCCAATACCACCGTGAAATCGTTCACGATGTATGTGGTCGGTGAAGGCATCGAAAAGAAACAGGATGACTTTGCTGCGGAGGTCGCTGCACAAGTTGCGGCGGCCAGGCAGGCATAAGGAGTAAAGCGGGCCGAAAGGCCCGTTTTTCTGGGCAAGCGGTTTTGCCTGGAGTACCGTACTGCTGCGAACGATTGACGATGTGCCTATTGTTAGTTTGCAAGTGGCGGGAATTTATTGCAGCGCGACATTGTCTTACGTTCGGTCAATGCTCGTGCACACCAAAAAATAGCCCGGCTTCATCCAAGCTTTAGCCTTTCAGGCAAGTTGATGATCAATCGGGCGAGAACTGACTATCGAAATTGATTCGAACAAAATTAGGAATCCAGCCCATGACAAGACCGGCTTACAAGCGCGTCCTCCTGAAACTCTCCGGTGAAGCGTTGATGGGCGACGATGCCTATGGCATCAACCGTGCAACCATCGAACGCATGGTGGCGGACGTTGCGGAAGTGGCGAAGCTGGGTGTGGAACTGGCAATCGTGATCGGTGGCGGCAACATCTTTCGCGGTGTGGCGCCGGGTGCACAAGGCATGGATCGTGCAACAGCCGATTACATGGGCATGCTGGCGACCGTGATGAACTCGCTTGCACTGGCCGACGCAATGCGACAGGTAGGCATCATAGCGCGCGTCATGTCGGCGATCAGTATCGAGCAGGTCGTCGAACCTTACGTTCGTCCCAAGGCGCTGCAGTATCTGGAAGAAGGCAAGATCGTGATTTTTGCGGCGGGAACCGGCAATCCGTTTTTCACGACCGATACGGCTGCTGCGTTGCGCGGCTCCGAAATTGGGGCGGAAATCGTATTGAAGGCGACCAAGGTCGATGGCGTGTACAGCGCTGATCCGAACAAGGACAGTAATGCCACCCGTTATTCGACGATCACGTTCGATGAGGCGATTGCCAAACACCTTCAGGTGATGGACGCAACCGCGTTTGCACTTTGCCGCGACCAGAAATTGCCGATCAAGGTGTTTTCCATCGTCAAGTCCGGCGCCCTGAAGAGCGTGATCATGGGCGAAGACGAGGGGACGCTGGTTCACGTATAACTCGTAGTAGAAGAGGAGAGCAGTATGACAGTCGTTGATGTCAAGAAGAATGCCGAGCAGAAAATGCAGAAGTCGATCGAGACGCTGAAGGCGGACCTGGGCAAAGTCCGTACCGGCCGTGCCCATACCGGCATTCTCGATCATATCCAGGTCGACTACTATGGATCGCCGACCCAGATCAGCCAAGTGGCGAATGTAACCCTGATCGATGCACGGACTATCGGTGTGCAGCCGTGGGAAAAGAAGATGGTTTCCGTCATCGAAAAGGCGATCCGGGAATCGGATCTCGGCTTGAACCCTTCGACCCAGGGTGACATGATTCGCGTGCCGACGCCGCCCCTGACCGAGGAACGCCGCAAGGAAATTGTCAAGCTGGTTAAAGGCGAAGGCGAGGATTCGAAGGTGGCGATCCGGAATATTCGCCGCGACGCCAACGAAGCGCTGAAAAAGCTGTTGAAGGACAAGGCTTGCTCCGAAGACGACGAGCGCCGCGCGCAGGATGACGTGCAAAAGCTGACTGACAAGTTCGTTTCCGAAGTCGACAAATTGATCTCCGACAAGGAAAAAGAGCTGTTGACTGTCTGACACCGGTTTCCCGTATGGTAAGCTGACGCTGGCAGATTGCCGCGCAGTTGCGGCCGTTCGTGCGCGACGAGACAGTGAAAACGCCTAGCGGACATATCCGGAAGCACTCGGCCGCAAAGGAAGCTACTCCTGAAGCATAGGCTGCGTGCTGTATCCACTCATATTCATTTCAGGCCGCACATGACTTATTTGAGCTCAACGCAGGCGGTACCCGTCGTTTCCTCCGTGCCGCGCCATGTTGCCATCATCATGGACGGCAATGGGCGCTGGGCGACCAAACGTTTCATGCCGCGCTTCGCCGGCCATGCCAAAGGAGTCGAAGCAGTCCGGACCATGGTGGAGGCCTGTGTCGACCGCGGCATCGAGTACTTGACCTTGTTCGCCTTCAGTTCCGAAAACTGGCGCCGTCCGGCCGATGAGGTTTCGCTGCTGATGCGTTTGTTTGTCACCGCACTGCAGCGCGAGGTTGCCAAGATGCACGCCAACGGCGTACGGTTGAAGGTCGTCGGCGACCTCAGCCGATTCGACGCAAAACTGCAGGACCTGATTGCCGCCGCAGAGAGGCGTACGGCAAACAACAACCGCCTGACCGTCACTATTTGTGCGAACTACGGCGGACGGTGGGACATCATGCAGGCGGTCAGCAAGATGGTGGCAGGCAGTCCCGGCGTTGCCGATTTCACCGAAGACCAGCTTGCACAGCACCTGTCGATGGCGTACGCGCCAGAGCCGGATCTGTTCATACGAACCGGCGGAGAAGAGCGCGTTTCCAACTTCCTTTTGTGGCAGCTTGCCTACACCGAGTTCTATTTCACCGACACCTACTGGCCGGATTTCGACGGCGCAGAACTGGACAAGGCGATCACCTCATATCAGCAGCGGGAACGTCGTTTCGGACGCACAAGCGAACAGTTGATCGAACAGAAAAAGGCGTCGTGATGCTGAAAACGCGTGTCATCACTGCGTTGGTACTGCTCGCCGTACTTCTATCGGTTCTGTATTCGAAGTCTTTTGTTTTTTTTGCGCTTGTCACCGCAGCGTTTTTTGCAGCGGCGGCATGGGAGAGCTTTCGGCTGTTTCACAACGAATATCCTAAACCGACTGCAGCCATGTGGACGTTAGCGTTCCTGCTTATTGTGTTCATGGGAGATATTGCCGGCGCACCGCTCCTGTCGGCCATGTGCGTCATCATTTGGGCTGTTCGACTTGTCCCGTCGCTGAAGCTGGGCCTGCCGGCGTTCGAGGGGCTGGGAAATCGCCTGCTGAGCGGAATCTACGGCATTGCCATTCTCGGCTGCTTTGTTGCCATCGTTGCACTGTTCCTGCGCTCGCCTCTCTACCTGCTGTCAGTGATGGCAATCGTCTGGGTTGCCGATATCGGTGCATATTTTTCCGGTAAGGCGTTTGGCAAGCACAAGCTGGCGCCATCCATTTCCCCGGGAAAGTCCTGGGAAGGAGCAGTTGGCGGCTGGCTTGCGGTATTGCTCATTGCCGGCGCGTCAGCATTTGTTCCGGGCTTGAGCGACAGCTTCGCGTCCCGCGTCCTCGTTCACTGGGGCTGGGCAGGCCTCCTGATCGTGATGACACTCATGGTTGCCGCCAGTATTGCAGGCGATCTGTTCGAGTCTCAGCTCAAGCGCCGTGCCGGCATGAAGGACAGCAGCAATCTGCTTCCTGGGCACGGCGGCGTTCTGGATCGGATCGATGCGCTGATCCCGACCTTGCCGCTGGCGCTCCTTTTCAGTTCAGGATTCTAGGTAGCAGCAGAATGCAAAGTATTACCATCTTAGGGGCGACCGGTTCGATCGGTGTGTCCACGCTTGATGTCATTGGGCGTCACCCGGATCGCTATCGGGTTTACGCGTTGACTGCTCATAATCGGGTAGAAGAACTTGCTGCGCAATGCGTGCGCTTCCGTCCGGAAGTTGCGGTCGTCGGAACCGCCGAATCTGCAAAGACTTTGTCCAGGTTGCTCACTCAACAGGGCATGAAAACGGAAGTCGCCTACGGATCCGATTCCCTGTGCGCTGTTGCAGCGGACAGTGGTTGCCAAGTAGTCATGGCGGCGATAGTGGGTGCGGCCGGACTTGCCCCGAGTCTCGCGGCGGCAAAGGCGGGGAAAAAGATCCTGCTCGCAAACAAGGAAGCACTTGTCATGTCGGGCCGTCTGTTCATGGATGCAGTGTCCGCCAATGGTGCAACGTTGCTTCCGATCGATAGCGAACACAATGCCATCTTCCAGTGCCTGCCGCAGTCATACGGGCGTACACCGTCCGGACATGGCGTTGCGAAAGTCCTGCTGACGGCGTCCGGCGGTCCGTTTCTGAACCGTGCCGTGGAAACGCTGGAAGATGTGACGCCGGAGGAGGCGGTAGCCCACCCCAACTGGGTGATGGGACGCAAGATCTCTGTCGATTCCGCGACCATGATGAACAAGGGCTTGGAGGTAATCGAAGCCCACTGGCTGTTTGGGGCAGAGGCCGCTCAGATCGAAGTTGTGATCCATCCGCAAAGCGTCATTCACTCGATGGTTTCCTACGTCGATGGATCGGTGCTGGCGCAACTCGGCAATCCGGATATGCGTACCCCCATCGCGCACGCGCTTGCTTATCCGGACCGGATAGTGTCAGGTGTGGCGCCGGTCGACCTGGCGCAGATCGGGCAACTGGTTTTCCAGCGGCCTGATTTCGTGCGGTTCCCATGCCTCGGACTCGCATACGATGCGTTGTTGGCGGCCGGCAGTGCGCCCGCTATACTGAATGCAGCGAACGAAGTGGCAGTCCAAGCATTTTTGGATCGCAAGATCGGCTTTCGCGCCATTGACCGTTTGATTGGCCGCGTCATGGAGAGTTTGTCACACGAGGATATCCCGGACATCGAGTCCTTGCTCGAACAGGACCGCCGCGCCAGAGCGCTTGCCTTGTCTTTCATTCAATAGGTGCATGCACAAATGACCTTGCTGCAAACCGTGATCGCATTCCTGATGGCACTCGCAGTGCTGGTGGTGGTACACGAACTGGGCCACTATTGGGTTGCACGCTGGTGCGGCGTCAAGGTTCTCCGTTTCTCCGTCGGCATGGGGAAAATCGTTTATTCGAGGCGCATCGGGCCCGACCGGACCGAGTGGGCGATATCCATGCTGCCGTTTGGCGGCTATGTCAAAATGCTGGATGCCCGTGAGCAGGATGTCAGCGCACTGGAGCCAGATGAACTCAAGCGTGAATTCACTCGCCAGCCGGTATGGAAGCGCATTGCCATCGTGGCGGCTGGGCCATTGGCGAACTTCCTGTTGGCGATCGCGGTATTTGCAGGTCTTTATGTCTACGGTATGCCGGAACCAGCCACCCGATTGCGTGTGGTTCCTGAAAACAGCGTGGCTTTCCAGGCTGGATTGCGTGGTGGTGAAAGGATTACTGCCATCAACGGCGAACCGATCCGTACTTGGCCGGATCTGCGCTGGAAAATCATGCAGTTGGTTCTCGATAACTCCCCGGCGCGCCTTGATATCGACCATGCAGGTCAGGATGCGGGAAGCAGCGCCGCGCAGGAGTCCGTAACACTCCGGCTGGACAGTCTTGCTCCGGAGGATCTCGAAAGCGATTTTCTTGCAAAGCTGGGACTCGACCTCGCCCGCCCAAAGCCGGTACTGGGACGAGTGATTCCCGGCAGTCCGGCAATACATGCAGGGTTGCGCGAAGGGGACCTGATTGTTCAAGTGAACGGAAAACCCGTGGCAGACGGACTCGCCTTTGTCGATCTCGTCCGTGCATCGCCCGGGAAGCCCTTGCTGATCAGCGGCATGCGCGATGGCAGGGAATTCAGCATTTCGGTCGTGCCGGAATCGAAAGTCCTGGATCAGCAAACCATCGGCCGCATCGGTGCGGAAGTGCCGATGGCGCCCGAAATGATCATCGCCAACGATTCGGCATGGACTGCGCTCGGCAAGGGGGCTGTGAGAACCTGGGATACGAGCGTTCTTACGCTGAAAATGCTTGGTAAAATGCTTATTGGTGAGGTTTCCTGGAAGAATATTACCGGACCGATCACTATTGCGGACTATGCCGGGCAGACTGCTCGTATCGGCATCGTCAGCTACCTCACTTTTATCGCTCTCATCAGCATCAGCCTGGGGGTCATGAACCTGTTGCCTATCCCTGTGTTAGATGGCGGGCTTTTACTGTATTATTCGCTGGAACTTTTGACCGGCCGGACACTTCCGGAGCGGTTCGGAGAAATGGCCCAGCGAGCGGGAGTGGGCATCTTGATGACATTGATGGCGGTCGCTGTTTTCAATGACATCGTTCGGCTCATGTCCTGAGTTTTTGCCGGTATACTTCGGCCGCCGACCGAGGTTGGCCATCGGCAGGAACATTGATAACAAAATATCCGATGAAATTACATTCCGAGCGTTTTTCCCAACCTTTCCTGCCTCGTCGTCTCATTGCCATTGCCGCCTTTGCCCTCTGTACGGGGCATGCGCTGGCCGTCGAACCGTTCACCGTCAAGGATATCCGCGTAGAAGGCATCCAGCGCACCGAAGCCGGTACTGTGTTCAGTTACCTTCCGGTTCGCGTAGGCGAGACCTATACCGATGAAAAGGGCGCTGCCGCCATCAAGGCCCTGTATGCAACCGGCTTTTTCAAGGATGTCCGCATCGAAGTCGAAGGAAATGTCCTTGTCGTGTCGGTGGAAGAGCGCCCGGCAATCGCCAGCGTAGAGTTTTCCGGCACCAAGGAGTTTGACAAGGATCAGTTGACCAAGGCGCTCAAGGATATCGGGCTTGGCGAATCGCGCATCTATGACAAGGCACTCCTGGATCGTGCAGAGCAGGAGCTCAAGCGGCAGTACCTGTCCCGCGGCCTGTATGGCGTGCAGATCACGACGACTGTGACGCCGGTGGAGCGCAATCGGGTCAACATCACATTTGCCGTCGACGAAGGTGAGGTCGCTCGCATTAAACAGATCAACGTCATTGGCAACAAGGCCTTCCCGGACAGTGAATTGCTCGGCTTGCTAAACCTGCGCACACCCGGTTGGTTCACCTGGTATACGAAGGCCGACCAATACTCGAAGCAGAAGCTGACCGGCGACATTGAAACATTGCGTTCCTTCTATCTCAATCGCGGCTACCTCGAAATGCAGGTGGAGTCGACGCAGGTATCGATTACACCGGACAAGAAGGACATTTACATCACCATCAATATCAACGAAGGCGAGAAATTCAATGTCGCCAATGTGAAGCTTGAAGGCGAAATGTTCGGCCGGGAGCAGGAGTTGAAGTCGTTGGTTGAACTGAAGAGCGGCGATGTTTACTCCGGTGAAAAGCTTGCGGAAAGCGTGAAGAAGATTTCGGAACGCATGGGCAACTTCGGTTATGCATTTGCGAACGTCAACGCCAATCCCGAGATCAATCGCGAAAAGAAGGAAGTCAGTTTTACGATTCTGATCGATCCGGGCAAGCGTGTTTACGTGCGTCGCATCAATATCGCCGGCAACACCAAGACCCGCGATGAAGTCATTCGCCGCGAATTCCGTCAGTTCGAGGATTCTTGGTACGACGGTGAAAAAATCCGTTTGTCGCGGGATCGGGTTGACCGGCTGGGCTACTTCAAGGAAGTCAACATCGAGACGCCTGAAGTCTCGGGTACGACGGATCTGGTGGACGTCAACATGACGGTGGCGGAAAAGCCGACGGGAAACATTCTGCTCGGCGCCGGCTTTTCGAGCAGCGAGAAAATCATGTTGACCGGCTCGATTCAACAGGCTAACGCATTTGGCAGTGGAAATACGCTGGGTCTGGATGTTAATACCAGCAAGCGCAACCGCACGATTGCACTTTCGCAAACTACACCGTATTTCACCGACGATGGCGTGAGCCGCAGCTATGAAGTGTTCCTGCGCACCACGCGCCCACCGGAGGTGAACACCGGTGACTTCGTGTTTGAGCAGACCGGCGCCAACATCAAGTTCGGCGTGCCGTTTTCCGAGACGGATACCGTGTTCTTTGGTGCAGGCATCGAGCGTACCAAGGTTACGACCTATACTGGCCGTCAAAGTGAGGGATTCAACGACAGCCCTGAACTTTACAAGCGGTATGTAACGGACTTCGGGGACGGCACAGTTGCAACGACAACCAGTTTCCCGCTGACGGCGACATGGCAGCGCGACAACCGTGACAGTGCGCTGGTGCCGACGGTCGGCCGCCTTCAAAAGGCATTTTTTGAAGTCGCACCAGTGGGCAGCCTCAAGTACTACCGCGCGGTGTATCAGCATCAGTACTACACCCCGATCTTCCGCGCAGTGACTTTGGCGCTGAACGGCGAGATCGATTACGGGCACGGCTTGGGCGGCAAGCCATATCCGGTGTTCAAGAACTGGTATGCCGGCGGCATCGGTTCGGTGCGTGGGTATGAAGGTTCTTCGCTGGGCCCGCGCGACTCGAACGGAGATCCGCTTGGCGGCACGTCGCGACTCATTGCAAACGCCGAATTGCAGTTCCCCTTCCCTGGTTCCGGCAACGACCGTACCTTGCGCTGGTTCACTTTCTTCGATGCGGGCAACGTATTTGCCGAGGGCGCGAGGATCCAGGTATCGGATCTGCGTTACTCGGCAGGTGCAGGTATCAGCTGGGTGTCGCCGATCGGCCCGCTCAAGCTGAGCTACGGTGTGCCCCTGAATTCCAAGTCGGGAGACAGGAAGCAAAGTTTCCAGTTCCAGCTTGGCACCGGGTTTTAGCAATCTGCCATGCAATGGCATAATAGTAATTTGATTTGCGGAGAAAGACCTTGAAGTCTCTTATCAAAATATCGACACCATTCAAGAGCCTTGCGTTGATAGCGGCTTTGCTGCTGCCAGCGGCAGGTGTGCAGGCACAAGAGTCGAAAGTCGGGTTCGTCAGCACCGAGCGGATTTTCCGCGAAGCGGCGCCGGCCAAGGCTGCGCAAGCAAAGATCGAACAGGAGTTTTCCCGCCGCGACAAAGAGCTGCAGGAAATGGCGGCAAGACTGAAGTCCATGTCCGACAAACTCGACAAGGATGCGGCAATCCTGACCGAATCCGATCGCATCAAGCGGCAGCGCGAGCTTGCCGACCTCGACAAGGACTTTCAGCGCAAACAGCGTGAGTTCCGTGAAGACCTGAACCAGCGCCGCAATGAAGAACTCGCGATCGTGCTCGAACGTACCAACAAGGTGATCAAACAGATTGCAGAGACGGAAAAGTACGATATCGTGTTCCAGGAGGCGGTTTATGCCAGCCCCCGCATCGACATCACGGACAAAGTGCTCAAAGCGCTCAACAAATAAACCATCGAGGGGCCAGAATGAGCAATCGGCTGGGAAAATTGGTCGAACGCTTGGGAGGCCATCTGAAAGGCGATGCCGAAATTGAAGTGAACGGCATCGCACCACTTGATGTTGCGGACGTATCGCACCTCACCTTTCTGTCTAATCCGAAGCTGAGGGCGCAAGCGGCGCAAACCCGTGCGGCTGCGCTGATTCTTTCTCCGACTGACGATGCTGCGATAGGCGAGTCCTATCGAGGAGCGCGTATCGTCACGGATAATCCCTATGCCTACTTCGCGCGGGTAGCGCAAATTTTCGTCGAACAGCAGGCCGTTCCACCTGTGCCGGGAATTCACCCGAGTGCTGTCGTACATCCCAATGCCAAGATTGCGGCAAGCGCGCATGTCGGACCGAATGTGACGATAGAAGCCGATGCTGAAATTGCCGACCATGCGGTGCTTGACGCGGGCTGCTTTGTCGGCCGCGGTGCGCGGGTAGGGCAATCTACTCATTTCTTTGCGAACGTTGCCTTCCATGCCGGCTGCGAGATCGGTGCGCGCGGCATAGTGCATTCCGGTGCCGTAATCGGGGCGGACGGCTTCGGTTTTGCCAGGGAAAACGGCGTCTACATCAAGATCCCGCAAACCGGCCGTGTAGTGATCGGCGACGACGTGGAAATCGGCGCAAACACCACGATTGACCGTGGCGCGTTGATGGACACCGTGATTGAAGATGGTGTCAAGCTCGATAACCAGATCCAGATCGGGCACAACTGCCATATCGGCGCACATACCGCAATGGCCGGCTGCGTAGGTGTGGCCGGAAGCGCCAGGATCGGCAAGTACTGCACCTTCGGCGGTGCCGCCATGGTACTCGGCCATCTGACGATCGTCGACAATGTCCACATCTCATCAGGAAGCATGGTGTCTCGTTCCATTCTGGAGCCAGGGCAGTACACCGGCTTCTATCCTTTGGCGAAGAACGCGGACTGGGAAAAATCCGCCGCGATCGTGCGCAATCTCGGAACGATGCGTGAGAAAATCCGCGAGCTGGAAAAAACAATCAAACTGCTCACCGAAAAAAAGTGATGAAAAGTCTCGATATCAATCAAATCAAACAATATCTTCCGCACCGATACCCGCTGCTGCTGGTTGACCGTGTGCTGGACTGGGAGTCCGGCAAGTCGATTACGGCGATCAAGAACATTACCGTGAACGAAGAGTGCTTCAACGGCCACTTCCCACACAAACCGGTCATGCCCGGTGTCCTGATGATCGAAGCGCTGGCGCAGACTGCGGCCTTGCTGTCCTTCCTGACCATGGGCCAGAAGCCTGACGAAAACAGCGTTGTCTATTTTGTCGGCATCGATGGCGCACGTTTCAAGCGACCGGTCGAGCCGGGCGACCAGCTCCGGATGCAAGTCGAGATCCTCCGCGTCGCGCGCGGTATCTGGAAGTACAAGGCGCAGGCGACCGTGGATGGCCAGGTGGCAGTCGAAGCGGAACTGATGTGCACCATGCGTAGCGCCACTGACGCAAGCCAGCCTGCGGGGCAGTAATGACGGTAATCCATCCAACCGCAATCGTTGATGCCAAGGCTGAGCTCGATGATTCGGTCGAGGTTGGCGCGTATTCGATCATCGGCCCCGACGTAAAGATCGGCGCGCGTACGAAAATCGGTCCGCACGTGGTGATAGGCGGCCAGACGACGATCGGATGCGACAACACGTTTTTCCAGTTTTCCTCGATCGGCGGAGCGCCGCAGGACAAGAAGTATGCGGGTGAGCCGACGCGCCTGGAAATCGGTGACCGCAACCTTATTCGCGAATTTTGCACTTTTAATCTTGGCACTGCGCAGGACCAAGGCGTTACCCGTATCGGCAGCGACAACTGGCTGCTCGCGTACGTGCACATTGCGCATGACTGTGTGGTCGGCAACAACACGATTTTTTCCAACAACGCGAGCCTTGCGGGTCATGTGCATGTGGGCGACTGGGTCATCTTGAGCGGATTTGCAGCAGTGCATCAATTCTGCAAGATCGGACAGCATGCATTCGTCGGCATGAACACCAGTCTGACGCAGGATGTGCCGCCTTTCGTCTTGCTTTCCGGTAATCCGGCTTCGCCTCATGGCGTCAATATCGAGGGACTCAAGCGCCGCGGTTTTACGCGTGAACAGATCGGTGACATCCGCAATGCCTACAAACTGATCTACAAGTCCGGACTGACTCTCGAAGAAGCCAAATCCGCTCTCGCAAAGGAGGAAAGCGGGTCTCCGGAATCTGCCGCTCATCTGCGTTCGATGCGCGAGTTCCTCGACGGTACGACACGTGGCATTGTCCGATAAGCTTTCGATTGCAATGGTCGCGGGAGAAAGTTCCGGCGATCTGCTGGCAAGCCGGCTGCTCTCCGGACTGCGGCCGCAACTTCCCGACGCCGATTTTCATGGGATCGGCGGCCGAAGAATGGCGGAGTACGGTTTTCGGAGCGACTGGCCGATGGAAAAGCTTTCCGTGCGCGGTCTGTTCGAGGTGTTGGCGCATTACCGCGAGATCAAGGGCATCCGGAATGCGCTGCGCGATCGCTTGCTGGCGGAACGGCCGGCGGCATTTATCGGCGTTGATGCACCGGATTTCAACTTTGGCCTGGAAGAGCCGTTGAAACAGGCCGGCATCCCCACCATGCACTTTATCAGCCCATCCATTTGGGCTTGGCGCGGGGGACGTATCAAAAAGATTGCCCGTGCCGTGTCGCACATGTTGGTTGTCTTCCCCTTCGAAGAAGAAATCTATCGCAGGGCAGGCATTCCGGTCACTTATGTGGGTTATCCGTTGGCCGAAGTCATTCCCATGACACCTGACGTGCCGGCTGCCCGGAGCGAACTCGGCATCTCTCCCGGTGCACGGGTTGTGGCGATTCTGCCGGGGAGCAGGATGTCGGAACTGAAGTACAACAGCGTTGCATTCATCGAGGCTGCAAAACGGCTGATGCAGCGAGATCCTGCGATCAGGGTGATCGTGCCAATGGCCGGCGAAAGGCAGCAGGCATATTTTACGGAACTGTTAGCCAAGGCCTGCCTGGCCGACGTCCCGCTACAAATCACGGCAGGAGGCTCACACACAGCGATAGCTGCAGCAGACGCGGTTCTTGTCGCTTCCGGGACTGCGACGCTGGAGGTCGCGCTCTTCAAAAAGCCGATGGTTATTGCGTACAAAATGATGCGAGCTTCCTGGGAGGTCATGCGTCATATGGGCTATCAACCGTGGATCGGTTTGCCCAATATCCTTGCCAGGGAATTCCTGGTGCCGGAACTGCTGCAAGACGCTGCAACGCCGGGTGCACTGGCGGACGCACTTTGGAAACAACTGGATGATCAACAGCATCGTGCACGCCTGCAGCATCGTTTTACCGAAATGCACCATGCTCTGTTGCGCGATACCGCAACGGAAAGTGCACAGGCGGTGCTGCGCCTGATCGGAAAACAGGTGAAGGCATGAAAACGGGCAATTTCAGTTTGCCCCTTTTCGATGATGCCGGCGAGGTCATTTGCGGCGTCGACGAAGCAGGGCGCGGGCCGCTGGCAGGGGCAGTGTACGCTGCCGCGGTTATCCTCGATCCGACAAGGCCGATCGACGGTTTGCGCGACTCCAAGAAGTTGAGCGAGGCGCGGCGTGAAGATCTGGCGGAACAGATCAGGTCAAGGGCACTGGCATGGTCGGTTGCACTTTGCACGGAAGAGGAAATCGACAGGCTCAACATTCTGCAGGCGTCCATGCTGGCGATGCGG
The DNA here is from genome assembly GCA_966212445.1 of uncultured Noviherbaspirillum sp. GTDB lineage: Bacteria > Pseudomonadota > Gammaproteobacteria > Burkholderiales > Burkholderiaceae_D > Noviherbaspirillum. Next base: position 81,312 of record CBIHRJ010000003.1, read on the forward strand.
CGCGCGGTCGAAGGGCTGGAGACGGTGCCTACACTGGCGCTGATCGACGGTAATCGTTGCCCGGTGATGCCGATCCGTTCCGAGGCAATTGTAAAAGGTGACGACAAGGTGGCCGCCATATCGGCAGCTTCGATCCTCGCAAAAACAGCGCGGGATGCATCGCTTGTTCTGTTGCATGAACGGTATCCCCAGTACGGATTCGATCAGCACAAAGGCTATCCCACATCGCTGCATCTGGATCGCTTGCGGATGCATGGCGCATGTCCTGCACATCGCCGATCCTTTGGCCCGGTGCGTGATGTACTGGCGCTTGGTCAATCGGCAATGGCGGCGAAGGACGCGACAAGATGAAGAGCATATCTTCGCGTGAAAATCCGCTTTACAAGGAATTAAAGCTTCTCGCAACGAGTTCGCAGGCACGGCGCAAGGCCGGGCGTACGTTGCTGGACGGCGTACACCTCTGCGAAGTTTACCTTCATCAGATTGGCATGCCCCCTTTCTGTGTCGTCAGTGAAAGTGCGCTGGAGAACCCCGAGGTGGCTGCCGTTCTCAAAAAATGCGATGCGGGGCATGCCCATTGCATTCTCTTGCCGGATATTCTTTATCGCACGTTAAGCCAGGTCGAGCACGGAGTCGGCTTGCAGTTTGTCGTCGACACGCCGCAGATCGAGGTGCCGCCGCGCCTGGCACAGTCCGCCGTGTTACTTGACAATTTGCAGGATCCGGGAAATCTCGGTTCCATTCTCCGCAGTGCTGCCGCAGCTGGAATCGAATATGTATTTTGCAGTAAAGGAACCGCATTCGCATGGTCGCCCAAAGTGCTTCGTGCCGGCATGGGAGCGCATTTCCTCTTGAAAATCCTGGAGAATGTCGACCTGGAGCAACTGATGCGGGACGCAGCGGTGCCGATCCTCGCGACCAGTTCGCATGCAACGCAAACGATTTACAACGTCAACCTGAAACATCCCGCAGCATGGATTTTCGGGCACGAAGGGCAGGGTGTCGCACCGGAACTGCTTGAACTCGCTGCACAACAGGTGTCGATTCCACATCTCGGACCAGTCGAATCGCTGAACGTGGCAGCCAGCGCGGCAGTCTGTCTCTTTGAGCAGGTGCGGCAACAGATCGGGAAGTAACTTCAATCAGCTTCGATCACGGTCGAAAGGCCGGGTGTCCGTGGCGCACTCTTGATATACAAGTCCCGGATGGACACAACGTTCTTCGTCGTCCACAGTCATCCCGCTGTCGATTGGGCAAATGCGATCGAATTGATAGGCTTTTCCCTGAATCTGGGCGTAGCGAAATATCGGGGCATCGCGGTAACTTCCTATCTGTTCCGCTACACGTTCGGGGCGGTAATAATGCAGCCCCTTGCTCCCCTGAATTCGTCGGGCGCCGTTGCGAGCCAATCCGAGCGATTCGATGTCGGACTCGACATGCCCCAAACCTTCCTTCAGCGCCCAGAAGAAAAACAGCAGGCCGACCCACAGGATGAGTTCAATGAGTACCAGATCCATTTCGGCTTCCTCCAAGTCCTTTTTTAGTTATAGCCAACTTGCGGACCTTGTGAAGGCATTTTGGGCGCTGCCTGCACTCCCGTGAACAAGAGAACGTCGCGTTGTATGACTACAGCGGCGTTTTTATGTCGCATCGTCGGTTGTCAGTACGCGCGTTTGTCGGACTTGATTTCCTGCAGGATCATTGTTGCAATTTCTTCAATTGATTTTGCCGTGGATGACATCCAGCGAATGCCTTCACGCCGCATCATCTTCTCCGCTTCGTTGATTTCATACCGGCAGTTTTCGAGAGCTGCATACTTGCTTCCTGGGCGGCGTTCGTTGCGGACTTCCGCCAGCCGGTCCGGGGCAATCGACAATCCGAAGATCTTTTTCTTGAACGGCAACAAGCCGCTCGGGAGTTTGCCGCGCTCGAAATCTTCCGGGATCAGCGGGTAATTTGCGGCCTTGATGCCATACTGCATCGCGAGGTACAGGCTGGTAGGCGTCTTGCCGGAGCGTGACACACCCACAAGGATGACATCGGCTGCCGCAAGGTTCTGGTTGGACTGGCCATCGTCGTGGGCAAGGGAAAAGTTGATGGCTTCGATACGATTCTTGTAGTCATCCGAGTCGGCAATGTTGTGGCTGCGGCCGATCGTATGGGTCGACTTCACTCCCAGTTCCTGTTCCAGCGGTTCGACGAAGGTCTGGATCAGGTCCATGTGCATGCCCTTGGAGTGCCTTACCACCGTAGACAACTCGGACTTGACCAGGGTCGAAAACACGATTGGGCGCTTGCCGTCACGGTCATAGGCGTCATTGATTTCACGCACTGCCTCGTAGGCCTTGTCCAGCGTGTCGATGAAAGGCAGCCGGACCTGCTTGAAGCGCAGCTCGAACTGCGTGAGAACAGAGTGACCGAAGGTTTCGGCCGTAATCCCGGTGCCATCCGACACAAAGAACACGGTGCGGTCGGCGGGCGGCAGGAGATGAGCAGGCAAGTCTGGCATAATCTTGATCAAATATAAATCATGGAAAGTTCTGAAAATTGTGTACGGCAAGATGCCGTTGCACCCTGTAAAATGGCGGACAACCCAATGACAGCACACCGTGCTCACCAAGAATAACAAAAAGAACTGAGCGGCGAAGGCGCATATGCAGATTTCTTATCATCAAAACAGAGGTAGTCATGACCAATGCAGTACCGACCGGGGCGACCCAGGGGGCTACATACGTAGCTGCATTTGAAAATCTGAGAATGACGGACGTCGAGTCCGTCGGCGGCAAAAACGCTTCGCTTGGCGAAATGATCAGCCAATTGGCTGGCGCCGGGGTGCGTGTGCCTGGCGGTTTTGCGACAACCGCGCAGGCATTCCGTGATTTTCTCGAATACAGCGCCAATGGCGGCGCGACGCTGGCGCAGCGCATCGCCGATCGCCTGTCTTCGCTCAACATCGACGATGTTCGCGCTTTGGCGCAGGCAGGCGCGGAAATCCGCCAGTGGATCATAGATACGCCGTTCCAGCCGCGCCTTGAGCAGGAAATCCGTACGTTTTACCAGCATCTGGTGGCGGATTCGTCTGCCGAGATGTCATTTGCCGTTCGTTCATCGGCTACCGCAGAAGACTTGCCGGACGCATCTTTTGCCGGACAGCAGGAAACCTACCTGAATGTGGTCGGCATCGACAATGTGCTGGAGGCGATCAAGCATGTGTTTGCATCCTTGTACAACGATCGCGCCATTTCCTATCGCGTCCACAAGGGCTTTACGCACGCCGAGGTCGCATTGTCGGCCGGTATACAGCGCATGGTGCGCTCCGATGTCGGAGCAGCTGGCGTCATGTTTACGCTGGACACGGAATCCGGCTTCAAGGACGTGGTGTTCATTACGTCCAGCTACGGCCTTGGAGAGACGGTGGTGCAGGGCGCGGTCAACCCCGACGAGTTCTATGTGCACAAGCCGATGCTCGAACAGGGCAAGCTGCCGATCATTCGTCGCAACATCGGATCCAAGCTGATCAAGATGGAGTTTACCGGTGAAGCCAAAGCGGGCCGGTCCGTCAAGACGGTGGATGTGCCGATCGAGTTGCGCAACCGTTATTCGCTGGACGAGCAGGAAATCGTCGAACTTGCGAAATACGCGGTCATCATCGAAAAGCATTATGGTCGCCCGATGGACATCGAATGGGGCAGGGACGGCCGCGACGGCAAGCTCTACATCCTGCAGGCGCGCCCGGAAACCGTGAAGTCCCAGCAAAAGGCAACCGACGCGCAGCAACGCTTCAAGCTCAAGGGCAGCGGTACGGTGCTGGCCTCCGGCCGTGCAATCGGCCAGAAAATCGGCGCCGGCCCGGTTCGCGTGATCCACGATCCGTCAGAAATGGAGCGCGTGCAACCCGGCGACGTGCTGGTTGCGGACATGACGGACCCGAACTGGGAGCCAGTGATGAAGCGTGCGTCAGCGATTGTCACTAATCGCGGTGGACGTACTTGCCATGCTGCAATTATTGCGCGTGAGCTCGGCGTGCCGGCGGTAGTCGGCTGCGGCAACGCGACCGATATGCTCAAGGATGGCACGCTGGTCACGGTATCCTGTGCCGAGGGCGATGAAGGCAAGATCTACGACGGTTTGCTGGAAACCGAGGTAACTGAAGTGTCGCGCGGCGAACTGCCGTCGCTGCCGTTGAAGATCATGATGAACGTCGGCAATCCTCAACTGGCATTCGATTTCCAATCGATTCCGAATGGCGGGGTCGGACTTGCCCGGCTCGAATTCATCATCAACAACAATATCGGCGTCCATCCGAAAGCCATCCTCGAATATCCAGGCATCGATCCGGATCTGAAGAAGGCAGTCGAGTCGGTGGCACGCGGCCACGCTTCCCCGAAAGCCTTTTACGTGGACAAGCTGGCGGAGGGGATCGCCACCATTGCTGCGGCGTTCTGGCCCAAACCGGTCATCGTGCGTCTTTCCGACTTCAAGTCGAACGAGTACAAGAAGCTGATCGGCGGCTCGCGCTATGAGCCGGACGAGGAAAATCCGATGCTCGGCTTCCGTGGCGCAGCCCGCTATCTGGCTGAGGATTTCGCTGAGTCCTTCGAAATGGAATGCCAGGCAATGAAGCGGGTGCGCAACGACATGGGCTTGACCAACGTCGAGATCATGGTGCCGTTCGTTCGGACTCTGGGTCAGGCGGAAAAAGTGGTGAGTTTGCTCGCACGGAACGGCCTGAAGCGGGGTGAGAACGGTTTGCGCCTGATCATGATGTGTGAAGTGCCTTCCAATGCGATCCTGGCTGACCAGTTCCTGGAGTACTTTGACGGTTTCTCCATCGGCTCCAACGACCTGACCCAATTGACACTGGGCCTGGACCGCGACTCCGGCATGGAACTGCTGGCGGCCGACTTCGACGAGCGGGATCCTGCGGTTCTGGCCTTGCTGTCGAAAGCAATCTCCGCCTGCCGTGCACAAGGCAAATACATCGGCATCTGCGGTCAGGGACCGTCCGACCACCCGGATTTTGCGGAATGGCTGATGAAGGAAGGGATTGCGTCGATTTCCCTGAATCCGGATACGGTCATCGACACTTGGCAAAAGCTGGCTTCCGCAGGTTGAGGTGCCGAGGCCAGGCTCTCTCCAGTCTGAAAAAACGCGGGCGTATGCCCGCGTTTTTTATTGCGGCATTCTGTTGTAAGGTGGCAAAATCCGGAGGGAAAAGCATTTGCCGCGCCCCAAATTTCCATTAGACTTGAGCCAACTTGTTACCGAACAATAACCAACAAAAACGGCAGTACCTGGTGTATTGCGCCCCCGCCGACCCTTGGGTTGCCGGGGGCTTTTTGTTTTCGAAACTGCGTTTCCACATTGGAACGGGGAGGTGAAATATGGCGAACTGGGTGGTATGGTTCGGGTTGGCAGGCGGACTGGTGATTCTCGAAATGTTTTCCGGGACGTTTTATCTGCTGATGATCGCGTTTGGCTTGGCGGCGGCCGGGTTGGCTGCGCTAAGCGGCGTTGGTTTTGAGCTCCAGTTTGCAGTTGCTGCCGTCGTTGGCGCCGTGGCAACTTACAGTCTGCGCCGTAGCCGGTGGGGCAGACTGGAGCGCCACGACGCTGCGCGCGACCCGAACGTTAATCTCGATATCGGACAATCGCTTGTCGTCAACAGATGGCATGAGGACGGCAAGACCGCGCGTGTGACCTATCGCGGGGCGATGTGGGATGTCGAACTCGAACAGGATGGAATTCCTCGCCCTGGTGAGTTCGTGATCCGGGAGGTGCGCGGCAATCGCTTGGTCGTTGCGAGCGCGCAGAAACAATAATCAACAAGAAAGGAAGCGTGATGGAAATCGGTTTCGGCAGTTTCAGTCTGGTCCTGTTTATTGTCGCGGTGGTGTTCGTCGTCAAGACCATCAACGTGGTGCCTCAACAGCATGCATGGGTAGTGGAGAGACTCGGGAAATACCACGCAACGCTCGGGCCCGGATTGAATATCGTGCTGCCCTTCATCGATCGGGTCGCGTACAAGCACTCGCTCAAGGAAATTCCTCTCGATGTCCCCAGTCAGGTCTGCATTACCAAGGACAATACGCAGTTGCAGGTCGATGGAATCCTGTACTTTCAGGTTACCGATGCAATGCGTGCCTCTTATGGGTCTTCGGATTACATTGCGGCCATCACGCAGCTGGCGCAGACGACGCTACGCTCGGTCATCGGGCGGATGGAGCTCGACAAGACTTTTGAGGAACGAGAGCATATCAACAAGTCGATCGTCAACGCCATCGATGAGTCCGCCGCGAATTGGGGTGTCAAGGTGCTGCGTTATGAGATCAAGGATTTGACGCCGCCCAAGGAGATCCTGCATGCGATGCAGGCGCAGATCACGGCCGAGCGCGAGAAGCGGGCGTTGATTGCAGCATCCGAAGGGCGCAAGCAGGAGCAGATCAATATCGCCAGCGGCGAGCGCGAGGCTGCAATCGCCAAATCGGAAGGTGAAAAACAGGCGGCGATCAATCGTGCGCAAGGGCAGGCATCGGCGATCCTGTCCATTGCGGAAGCGAGCGCCGATGCACTGCGCAAGACCGCTGCCGCAATCCGGGAACCCGGCGGTGCAGATGCGGTGAACCTGAAGGTCGCGGAACAATATGTGAACGCGTTCTCGCAACTGGCGAAGACCAACAACTCGCTGATTGTGCCTGCGAACATGAGCGACATCAGCGGCTTGATCGCAGGGGCGATGCAGGTAGCGAAATCGCAGCAAAAGGCCTGAAGATTTCCGACCTTCGCGGCAACGGTTACATCGAAGCGTGAATCAGCGTCGATTCTGCTTCAAGATCGACTGCTGCTCGCGCTGCCAGTCGCGCTGCTTTTCACTTTCCCGCTTGTCGTGCTGCTTCTTGCCCTTCGCCAGCCCGATTTCGCACTTGATCCGGCCCTTGGTGTAGTGCAGGTTGAGCGGCACCAGGGTGTAGCCTGCACGCTCGACCTTGCCGATCAGTTTTTTGATTTCGTCCGCGTTCAGCAGTAGCTTGCGGGTACGCACCGGGTCGGGGGATATGTGCGTCGAAGCGGTAGGGAGTGGACTGATGTGGGCGCCGAACAGGAAAACTTCGCCCTTGCGAACAATTACGTAGGCTTCCTTCAATTGCACGCGGCCTGCACGGATCGACTTGACTTCCCAGCCTTCCAGCACCATCCCGGCTTCGAAGCGTTCTTCGACGAAGTAATCGTGGAATGCTTTCTTGTTATCGATAATGCTCATGAGTTCGGGAAATGAGGACTGCTCGGTTAAAATTCAACCATCCATTCTATCAAACGGTTCATTTTCGATGGCAGTAGTACAAAAATCCGTATTGCTGGCGTACAGCGCGGAGCAGATGTTTGCGCTGGTCGACAATATCGAGGACTATCCGAAGTTCCTGCCGTGGTGCGGCGGTACGGAGGTCCGGCAGCGGGACGGGGAAAGAGTTGTCGCAGTTCTTTCGATCAATTATCACGGGGTCAGGCAAAGCTTTTCGACGGCGAATACCAATACTCCTCCGTCTTCGATCGACATGAAGCTGGTTGAAGGCCCGTTCAAGCACTTGAACGGCACCTGGAATTTCAAGCCCTTGCGTGAGGATGCCTGCAAGATCGAATTCGAGCTGCATTATGAGTTTTCGAGCAGGATACTGGAACAGTTGATCGGCCCGGTATTCAACATGATCGCGAGCAGTTTCGTCGACTCGTTCTGCAAGCGCGCGGAGGAGGTTTATGGCTGAGATGCGCGTGCAGGTGTGTTATGCGAGGCCAAATGTCGACTTCCTGCGTGAGCTGGTGTTACCGGCAGGTGCGACGATCGGAGCGGCGATCATGCAGAGCGGGTTGCTTCGCGAAGTTCCGGAGATCGATCTCGCCGTTGCCCGGGTCGGCGTGTTCGGCAAGCTGAAGTCCCTGGATTCTGCCGTACGCGACGGCGATCGTGTCGAAATCTATCGTCCATTGATCGCGGACCCCAAGGAGTCGCGCCGCAAGCGCGCCGTCAAGCGTGAGGAAAAGAAGCAGCGCTAACCACAGTTGCGGCTTGGTTGCTGCTACTTGCAATCATCAAGAATGCGCCGCGTATCGCGCGCTTCCTGCGCACGTTGCTCATCTGTCAAGAATGAACGTTCTCCGTTCTTGTCTCTGCGTGAGATGCGTTCGCCGGACTGGAGTGCTCGGCTGTACTCGCGGGCCTGGTCGCAGTACTTTGCCTTTTCTGCTGCCTGCCGGGCTTCTTCAGCCGCCTTTTTTTCCTTTTCGGCCTGCTCCGCGTGCCGCTTCCGGAATTCGGCATTCTTCTCGGCGATGCTCATCTCTGTCTTTGCTGCGGGCTTTTCAGTCAAGGCAGGTTCGTCATTCGGCACGTCCGCTGCCGGTCGCAAGCCCGGCTGTTTCAGAATCCGATTGGCCGGTACCGACGCCGGCGGCGGCATGTCGGAAAACTGCTTGGTGCCTTTCTCGTCGAGCCACACATACTGAGCGAAGACGGCGCCGGAAAAGCCGAGCGTTATCAACGTGGCGGCTAACACGAACAGACGTTGCCGGCGATAGGGTTTCATACCAATCCTTGCATCAGGAACACAATGCCGATTTCGCCACGCTTTGCCCGGCGTGTCAATCGACTCCCGCTGTGCCCATAGATGTAATGCACCAAAAAACGACGCGCGTTAAGGATTACTGTATAATCCGCTTTTGCGCCTATAGGAATCACTATGCGTCTCCTCCAAAAAGCACTCACATTCGATGACGTGCTGCTCGTGCCGGCACATTCCGACATCCTCCCCAAAGACACTTCCCTGAAAACGCGCCTCACGCGCAACATCACGCTGAACATCCCGTTGCTGTCCGCGGCAATGGATACGGTGACGGAAGCCCGGCTCGCCATTGCGATGGCCCAGGAGGGGGGGATAGGCATCGTTCACAAGAATTTGAAGCCCAAGGATCAGGCCCGCGAAGTCGCGAAGGTCAAGCGCTTCGAGTCCGGTGTCGTCCGCGACCCGATCACGATTCCGCCGACGATGCGCATTCGCGATGTGATCGCACTGTCCGAACAACACGGTATCAGCGGCTTCCCTGTCGTTGAGGGCAAGAGGGTCATCGGTATCATCACGAACCGTGATCTGCGTTTCGAGGAAGAGCTGGATGCGGAGGTGCGCGCCAAGATGACACCGCGCGAAAACCTGGTGTACGTGAAGGAAGGTGCGGACCTGGCGGAAGCGAAGCGGCTAATGAACAAGCATCGCCTGGAACGTGTGATCGTGGTTGACGACGCGTTCGAGCTGCGTGGACTGATTACCGTGAAGGATATCCAGAAGTCGACCGAGCATCCGAACGCCAGCAAGGACGAACACGGCAAACTGCGCGTCGGCGCTGCTGTCGGCGTCGGTCCCGACAATGATGAGCGCATCGATCTGCTGGTGAAGGCGGGTGTGGATGTCATCGTGGTCGATACCGCGCATGGCCACTCGAAAGGCGTGCTGGATCGCGTCAAGTGGGTGAAGACGAATTATCCGCAGGTTGAAGTCATCGGCGGAAATATCGCGACGGCTGCGGCAGCCGTTGCATTGGTAGAACACGGAGCCGATGGCGTGAAGGTCGGCATCGGCCCGGGATCGATATGCACGACGCGTATCGTCGCGGGTGTCGGTGTGCCCCAGATTACCGCGATTTCGAATGTTGCCGCAGCACTCAAGGACAGCGGCGTTCCCTGCATCGCTGACGGCGGCATTCGTTTTTCCGGCGATATCTCGAAGGCGTTGGCGGCTGGTGCTTCCAGTGTGATGATGGGCAGCATGTTCGCGGGCACCGAAGAGGCGCCGGGCGAAGTGATTCTGTTCCAGGGGCGCAGCTACAAGTCCTATCGCGGCATGGGAAGCCTCGGTGCGATGTCCGAGGGGTCGGCAGACCGCTATTTCCAGGATGCGTCCAACAATGCGGACAAGCTGGTGCCCGAAGGTATCGAAGGGCGGGTGCCCTACAAGGGCAGTGTGCTGGCGATCCTCTACCAATTGGTGGGTGGCGTGCGGTCCTCGATGGGTTACTGCGGTTGCGCGACGATCGACGAGTTCCGCGAGAAGGCGGAGTTCGTTGAGATTACTGCCGCCGGAATGCGCGAATCCCACGTGCATGACGTGCAGATCACCAAAGAAGCACCGAATTACCGCGCGGACTGATCGCTGCGCAGACCGGGCACAGCCATGACCAGCGCGCACAGCCCCAGAACGGCTGAAACGGCCTTGTTGCTTTCTGATCAGCAGCAATTGGGCTGGGACGCCGGCGACCAGCAGATACAGCGCATTCAGCGAATCGGCAAGAAGCTTTTCAATGTTGCGAGCTGTCTCGTTACCTTGGGTAATGCGCCTTCCGATCCCTGCGAGGGCGGGCAGTCGTTGAGCTCCGTGGAAACGGCATTTTGTTATGACATTTCCTTGTCCGACGAACTGGTCGTTGTCAACGATACGCGTTCCCACGTGTCGCTTGGTCAGCACCCCGCGGTAACGAATTCGCCGCATATCCGGTTTTATGCGTCGTATCCCATCTACGGCCAGAACAAGGTATTGGCTGGGCGCATTAATTTGGTGGACTACGCACCGCGAGCGAGTTTTCGTGAAAGTGACCGGCAGATGCTGGCTGACCTGGCGGTGCTGGTCGAGCGGGAAATGGAGCTGCGCTCGATGAACGCATCGCAGCTCGACCTGCAAAAGAAGAACAAGAACCTGCGCCGCAAGTCGCTGATCGATCCGCTGATCGGCACTTGGAACCGGGGTGCGATCATGCGCATCCTGACGATAGAAGCGATTCGTTGCGACAAGGCCGGCCTGCCTTTGTCGCTGATCGTTGCCGATCTTGATTATTTCAAGAAGATCAACGACACCTACGGCCATCCCGCTGGCGATACGGTATTGGTGAAGGTCGCCAGCCGGTTGCGTTCCTGCATTCGTCCACAGGAGGCGCTGGGGCGGTACGGCGGCGAAGAGTTCCTGATTGTGCTGCCCGGTTCGTCGCATACGACCGCAATGGCGGTCGCGGAACGGATGCGGGCGGCGATTGCGGCGCAACCGGAGTCGGTGGGCGGCGCAACGTTGAACCTGACCATCAGTGCAGGGGTGGCGTCAACCGATGTGTTTCCGACCGCAACCACCGAAGAATTGATCAGCCGGGCCGATGTCGCGCTATATGCCGCAAAGGATGGCGGACGCAACCGGGTCGTGCAGGCAACTTCAGATTTATCGTGATTTTTAACTCGCAACTTCCATGCATTCCAAAATTCTCATTCTCGATTTCGGCTCCCAGGTAACCCAGTTGATTGCACGTCGTGTGCGCGATGCGGGCGTTTTTTCGGAGGTTTATCCTTACGACGTCAGCGACGAGTTCGTGCGCAATTACGGAGCTGCCGGCATCATCCTGTCGGGCGGCCCGAATTCGGTGACCGAGGGGGATACGCCGCGCGCACCGCAGGCAGTGTTCGAAGTCGGTGTCCCGGTGCTCGGTATTTGCTATGGCATGCAGACCATGGCCGAGCAACTCGGCGGCAAGGTCGAGAACGGCAAGGTGCGCGAATTCGGCTATGCGGAAGTGCGGGCGCGTGGCCATACGGCATTGTTGAACGGCATCAGCGATTTCGTGACCTCCGAAGGGCACGGCATGCTGAAAGTGTGGATGAGCCACGGTGACAAGATCATCGATATGCCGCCGGGTTTCAAGCTGATGGCATCGACCGACAATTGCCCGATCGCCGGCATGGCCGACGAGGAGCGCAAGCTGTACGCAGTGCAGTTCCATCCCGAAGTCACGCACACCTTCCAAGGCAAGGCGATTCTTGGTCGTTTCGTACACGAGATCTGCGGTTGCAAGTCGGACTGGAACATGCCGGACTACATCGCCGAGGCCGTGGAGGCAATCCGCAGGCAGGTCGGAAATGACGAAGTCATTCTCGGCTTGTCCGGCGGCGTCGACAGCAGCGTTGCGGCAGCGTTGATCCATCGCGCGATCGGCGACCAGCTTACCTGTGTGTTTGTCGACCACGGTCTGCTGCGGCTCGATGAAGGCGTCATGGTGATGAACATGTTCGGCAAGAATCTCGGCGTCAAGGTTATCCACGTCGACGCCACCGAGCAATTCATGGGCAAGCTGTCCGGCGTCACCGATCCGGAAGCCAAGCGCAAGATCATCGGTCGGGAGTTCGTCGAAGTGTTTCAGTCCGAAGCCGGCAAGCTGAAGAATGCTAAATGGCTCGCACAGGGGACGATCTATCCCGATGTGATCGAGAGCGCCGGCAAGGGCAAGAAAACCGCGCATACGATCAAGAGCCACCACAACGTCGGCGGCTTGCCGGAAACCCTCAACCTGAAGTTGCTTGAGCCCTTGCGCGAACTCTTCAAGGATGAGGTGCGCGAACTCGGTGTTGCGCTCGGCTTGCCGCACGACATGGTGTATCGCCATCCGTTCCCCGGCCCGGGCCTGGGAGTGCGCATCCTGGGCGAGGTCAAGAAGGAATATGCCGATCTGCTACGCCGCGCCGATGCCATCTTTATCGAGGAACTGCGTGCGAATACCGATGACGAAGGAAAGTCATGGTACGACAAGACCAGCCAGGCGTTTGCCGTGTTCCTGCCGGTGAAATCGGTGGGCGTCATGGGCGACGGCCGCACCTATGAGTACGTGGTTGCCTTGCGGGCGGTGCAGACACAGGATTTCATGACCGCGCACTGGGCGCATTTGCCGCATGAACTGCTTGGCAAGGTATCGAACCGCATCATCAATGAGGTGCGCGGCATCAATCGCGTGGTCTACGATATTTCCGGGAAGCCGCCGGCGACCATCGAGTGGGAATGATTGCAGCGTCGTGACTTACAGCGTCAAGGAAATTTTTTATACCCTGCAGGGCGAAGGCACGCATGCCGGACGTCCTGCCGTTTTCTGCCGTTTTTCCGGATGCAATCTCTGGAGCGGTAGGGAGACTGATCGCGCCAGCGCCGTTTGCAGGTTTTGCGACACCGATTTCGTCGGCACCGACGGCGAGCGGGGCGGGAAATACGCTGACGGCAATACGCTGGCGGACATGGTGAATTCGCTGTGGCCGGCGACCTATGCGCACAGCAAGTTCGTCGTGTTCACCGGCGGCGAGCCTTTGCTGCAATTGGATGAGGCGCTGATTGCCGGCATGCATGCGCGCGGGTTTGAAATCGCGATCGAAACCAATGGCACGCTGCCGGTTCCCGACGGTGTGGACTGGATATGCGTTAGTCCGAAAGTCGGCTCCGAACTCCATGTGCGCAAGGGCAATGAGTTGAAAGTGGTGATCCCGCAACAATGTCAAAACCTGGCTGAGTATGAGTCGCTGGAGTTCGAACACTTCTATGTTCAGCCGATGGATGGTCCCGACGCGGAAAACAATACCCGCCTGGCGATCGAAGTGTGCAAGCAGAACCCGAAGTGGAAGTTGAGCTTGCAGACGCATAAGCTGCTGCAGATACCCTGAAAAGATGCTGACCATTACCCGCAAACTGGAATTCGATGCAGGGCACCGGATTCCCGACCACAAGAGCCAGTGCCGCAACCTGCACGGCCATCGCTATACCCTCGAAATCACGCTGACCGGTGCAGTGATCGAGCAGGACGGAAGTTCCGACAACGGCATGATCATGGATTTTTCCGATGTGAAGGCCCTGGCAAAGCAGCATCTGGTTGACGTCTGGGATCACGCCTTCCTCGCATACGAGAAGGATACAGCGGTCCGTGAATTTCTCGACAGCATTCCTGGCCACAAGACGGTCATCATCCAGAGCATCCCGACCGTGGAAAATCTGGCGCGGACTGCATTCGACATTCTGAAATCGGCATACCAGGACAGGTACGGCACCGGACTGCGGCTGCACAAACTGGTTCTGCATGAAACGCCGAATTGCTGGGCCGAAATCACGGCTGCTGATTGACGTTCATGCACGACGCGATTTTCATGCGCGAAGCGATTTCACAGGCGCGCAATGCATGGGCGCTCGGCGAAGTGCCGGTGGGCGCGGTCGTCGTCAAGGATGGGCAGATCGTTGCCACCGGATTCAACCAGCCTATCGGCACGCATGATCCCACTGCACATGCAGAAATCATGGCCTTGCGCGCCGCGTCGACGATCCTCGGCAATTACCGCCTCCCTGGCTGCGAACTGTATGTGACGCTGGAGCCGTGCGCAATGTGTTCCGGGGCAATGATGCACGCGCGGCTTGCGCGCGTCGTCTTCGGTGCCGCCGACCCCAAGACCGGCGCCTGCGGTTCCATCGTCAATCTGTTCGAACAGGAAAAGCTCAACCACCATACCGAAGTTGTGGGCGGCGTACTGGCCGAGGAGTGCGGCTCTTTGCTCAAGGAGTTTTTCGCCGAACGCAGGCGGGCCGTGTTGCGCATCGGCGAAACGGATTGAGCAGGAGATTGTCCATATTGCCGGATTAGATTCCGGGCGCGGCAGGGATTGCGCGTCTCGTGTAGAGTTTTCAGCAGATTGCGGCATATGGCCTTCCAGCCTGTACTACATCATGCTTAACAGAAAATCCGGGTTTGACGATAACGATGACGATGAGATAGGGCCGCCGGGATGGTTCCTCCTGGCGCTTGAGGGGCGGGCTCCCTGGGAATTGGGCGCGACGCTGCTTGTCTCGCCACTCCTGCGCAATGTGCGTTCGGGAGACGGTCATCCGGTGCTGGTGTTCCCCGGTCTGGTGACGGGAGATTTTTCCACGCTGGTGTTACGGAATTACATTGCTGGCCGTGGTTACGCCGCCTATGCGTGGGAGCAAGGACTGAATCTTGGCCCTCGACCAGGTGTGCTGGAAAACTGTCTGGAGCGTGTGCAGCGCTTGCGCGAACAGCATGGCGAGCGGGTCAGCCTGATCGGCTGGAGCCTTGGCGGGATCTATGCGCGTGAAATTGCCAAGGCGGTTCCCGATTGCGTGCGGACGGTCATCACACTGGGCACGCCGTTTGCTGGAAATCCGAAAGCGACCAACGCATGGCGGCTCTATGAAATGACGAGCGGCCAGCACATTGCCGATGATGTTCGTGTGACGCAGTTGTGCAATCATCCTCCGGTGCCTACGACGTCGATTTATAGTCGTTCTGATGGCGTCGTTGCATGGCAATGCAGTGTCGGTCAGGAATCCGATCAGTCCGAGAACATCGAAATCCATTCGAGCCATATCGGCATGGGCATGAACCCGAGCGCACTGTATGCGATCGCGGATCGGCTGGCGCAGCCGCTGGGCGAATGGAAACGTTTCGACAGGGGCGGCCCGTCGGGATTGAAGAAACTGCTGTTCCGGTAAGGACCGGCGCATGTTGCAAGGGGACTCATTTGCCTGCCATTCAAGCCGTGCATTTGTTCCGCGTGATCGGCAGCCCGGACTATCCGACACCGGACACGGTGCTGCGCCAGCGTGTGACCGAGAGTGTGCGACGCAACGTCAGCGCTCGCGGCACTGCGCGCCAGATGATGGCGGTTGCCGCGTCCGGCGACCGCTCCACGCAATTGCAAACCATCCGGGTGCCGACTCTTGTCGTCCACGGCATCGCCGATCCGCTGGTGCCGATAGCTGCAGGACGTGATACGGCGCGTCTGATTCCGAATGCCATACTGCGGGAGATCGAAGGCATGGGCCACGACTTCCCGCCGGCGCTGGATCAGATGCTGGCGGAATTGATCGCCGCGCATTGCAAAGGCGAATTGGCGCCGGAGGCGCGTCAGGCATGAGCGCCGCTGATATCGGTCAGGGCGTCACGGTCGCTATCGTCGCGCCGAGCGGTTATCCCGCTGATCCAGGGGCGGGAGATCGTGCCGTGCAACGCTTGCAGGCATTCGGTTGCAGGGTGCGGAACTTCTTTGATCCTGCCACGACCTATCAGCGATTTGGTGGAAGCGATGCCGCGCGCGCGGCGCAGTTACATCTGGCTTGCAGCGATCCCGATGTGCAGGTGGTGCTGGCGCTGCGCGGCGGTTACGGCTTGTCGCGGCTGCTGCCGGCACTTGACCTGGATATGTTGGCGCAGAGCGGCAAACTGTTCGTCGGGCACAGCGACTTTACGGCGCTGCAGATGGCGATGCTGGCGCGGACCGGCGCAATCAGTTTTGCCGGGCCGATGGCCTGCGACGACTTTTCGAGCGAGGAGCCGAGCGCGTTCACCCTACAGCAGTTCTGGGCTTGTCTGCGCGGCCCGACCCATACCCTCGCACTGCAAGGAGCACAGCATTCGCGTGGCGATATCGAGGGCGTGCTGTGGGGCGGGAATCTGACGATGCTCGCGCATCTCGCCGGTACGCCTTATCTGCCGCGTATCGAAGGAGGAATCCTGTTTATCGAAGACGTGAACGAACATCCCTACCGGATCGAGCGGATGCTCCTGCAATTGCTGCATGCGGGTGTGTTGAACCAGAAGGCAATCGTGTTGGGAGACTTCTCCCGCTACCGTTTGTTCGAACACGATAACGGCTACGATTTCGGGACAATGCTCGACTATCTGCGCGCGACGATTGATGTGCCGATTTTCTGCGGATTGCCGTTCGGGCATGTTCGCGACAAGGCGATGCTTGCGGTCGGCGCGCATGCACGATTGCGTTCTGATGGAGAGACTTGCACGCTGGCGATGAGTGGCTATCCGACGCTAGTGCAGCGTTGACGGTGCGACGAGGAATTTCATGCGCAGCCCGGGTAGACCATTTGTTGCCGCCGCTTGTTTCAATTGCAACAGGACAACAAATCCGCTTTCATGCTTCGTGGCTGCATTTACGGCTGAGAACCGGCCTCGCTGCAAGGCGAAATGGTAAAATAGTCGGTTTTCCAGTTCACTCCGTAAAAGGCTTGTTCAGTGCTTTCTACAGCTAACATCACCATGCAGTTCGGCCCCAAGCCGCTGTTTGAAAACATTTCCGTCAAGTTCGGCGACGGCAACCGTTACGGCCTCATTGGCGCCAACGGCTGCGGCAAGTCGACCTTCATGAAAATCCTCGGTGGCGACCTCGATCCGTCTTCCGGCACCGTGATGCTGGATCCGAACGAGCGTTTGGGCAAACTGCGCCAGGACCAGTTCGCATTCGAGGAAATGCGCGTGCTCGACGTCGTGATGATGGGCCATACCGAAATGTGGGCGGCGATGACCGAGCGCGATGCCATTTATGCCAATCCGGACGCGACCGATGACGACTACATGCGTGCCGCCGACCTGGAGGCGAAGTTTGCCGAGTACGACGGCTACACCGCGGAAGCGCGTGCCGGCGAATTGTTGCTGGGCGTCGGCGTGCCGATGGAGCAGCATCAGGGGCCGATGAGCAACGTTGCACCGGGCTGGAAGCTGCGCGTATTGCTGGCGCAGGCATTGTTCTCCAATCCGGACATCCTGCTGCTCGACGAACCGACCAACAATCTCGATATCAATACCATCCGCTGGCTGGAAGACGTGCTCAACGAGCGCAATTCCACGATGATCATCATTTCGCACGACCGCCACTTCCTGAATCAGGTCTGCACTCACATGGCGGACATGGACTACGGCACATTGAAGGTCTATCCGGGCAATTACGACGATTACATGCTGGCCTCGTCGCAGGCACGCGCGCAGCAGATGGCCGCGAACGCCAAGGCGAAGGAGCGCGTTGCCGAATTGCAGGAGTTCGTGCGCCGCTTCTCGGCCAACAAATCGAAGGCGCGCCAGGCGACTTCGCGCGCCAAGCAGATCGAAAAGATCAAGGTGGAAGACGTTAAGCCGTCCAGCCGCCAGGAACCGTTCATCCGCTTTGAAGGCGAGAAGAAACTGCATCGTCAGGCGGTCGAGGTGCAGGGTTTGACCAAGGTGTACGATCGTACGATTTTCAGGAATTTCAACATCCTGGTCGAAGCCGGCGAAAAGATCGCGATCATCGGCGCCAACGGCGCCGGCAAGACGACACTGTTGCGCTGTATCGGCGGCGACTTGTGCGGGCTGCAGCCGGATAGCGGGACCGCGAAATGGGCCGAACATGCGAACGTCGGCTACATGCCGCAGGACCCGACCGAGGAGTTCGCGGACAACAAGAACCTTACTGACTGGATGGGGCAGTGGACCAAGGAAGGCGACGACGACCAAGCGGTGCGCTCCATCCTCGGCCGCCTGCTGTTCGGCGGCGACGATGTGAAGAAGTCGGTGAAAGTGCTGTCCGGAGGTGAAAAGGGCCGCATGATGTACGGCAAGCTGATGCTCGGCCGCCATAACGTGTTGCTGATGGACGAACCGACCAACCACATGGATATGGAGTCGATCGAGTCGCTCAACATCGCGCTCGATAAATACGTCGGCACGCTGATCTTCGTCTCGCATGACCGGGAATTCGTGTCGTCGCTGGCGACGCGCATTCTCGAAGTACGGGAAGGCGAGGTAATCGACTTCCAGGGTGGCTATGAAGAGTACCTGACAAGCCAGGGCATCGAGTAAGTAAAAAACGCGACAGCGAACAATTCGCTGCCGCGTTCCGGTGTACGACGACCTACTCGGCCGCGCGCGTATTCATCTGCGGCATCGGGTCTGACGGAAGGTTCTCTGCGAAAAGCAACCGGTCGAGTCGGTTACCCAGGCTGCGCGCCACCTCGTTGCCTTTAGCCTTCAGAACTGCGTCTACGTAAGGCTGGCGCAGCGAGCGGAAATCGTCAACGGAAGCGGCCTTTTCGACGCTGAGCTGTAATGCATAGCCACGCAGTCCGATGGTGCTTTTGATGGTTTCTGTGTAGAAACGGTAAATTGCGTCGAACTGGCTTTGTTCGTCGGGGAGTGCGCCGGTTGCCGTTGTTTCTTCGGCTTCAGCAGCATCAACGATGGGAATGCCGGAAGCGGACACAGCCTGGATGAATCCTTTGTTCAGCAATTCGGAAATGCTCTCTTCGTTCAATCCGATGCCAGCCACCTTTTTCAAAAGGTCTGCTGCGCTTTGTTTGCCATCAACCATTACCAGTAGCGGGCGCAGTCGCGGAGCTAGACCGCACTTGCGGGTAGCTATTTCCTCGCGGCCCTTGTCTGTCTTGTCAAAAATCGCATCTGTCATGGGCTTCGTTTCCTCCGGCGAGAATGCATTGTTGCATGCTTGTATGCCAAAATCTTCGACTTGCGGTAACACCGCGTGGGGCGGACAGCGCTTGCCCGATCGTTTCTCTTGTTCCTTCAGGCAATATGAAGAATTGCCTATCTATAATGAAACGGCTGCGGCGGGGGATTTTTGTCAGCCAAAGTATGCAACCGAATTGAACGAAGGTAAACAGTTGCAGCGGTCAGATCTCGCAGCGGTTGAAAATTCCTCCTCAAACCCAAGTTCCGTTTTATAGGGCATACTCGCCCTTCAAACTCATCGGCAGCAGATTACCGCCTTGATACCATGCAGACTCAATCCATCAAAACCGTCGAATTCGAACGCCCGCAAATGAACGCGGGTACCAGTTGCACGGCCAATGCCTGGGCACGTGTGACCTCCGCTCCAACCCCTGCCGAAAAAGCTGCACTGAAGGAGCGCATCAAACGCCTGTTGAAGGAAAAACAGGCAGTGCTCGTCGCCCATTACTATGTCGATGCAGACTTGCAGGACCTCGCGGAAGAGACCGGCGGTTGCGTCTCGGACTCGCTCGAAATGGCGCGTTTCGGACGCGATCACCCGGCCAGGACGCTGGTCGTCGCCGGTGTCAAGTTCATGGGCGAAACGGCAAAAATCCTGAGCCCGGAAAAAACGGTGCTGATGCCGGACCTCGATGCGACCTGTTCGCTCGATCTTGGTTGCCCCGCCGATGAATTTGCCGCGTTTTGCGATGCGCATCCGGACCGGACCGTGGTCGTGTATGCAAATACCAGCGCTGCGGTGAAGGCGCGCGCCGACTGGATGGTGACTTCCTCGATCGGCTTGCAGATCGTCGAGCACCTTCATGCGCAAGGCAAGAAGATCCTGTGGGCGCCGGACAAGCACCTCGGAAGCTACATCCAGAAGAAAACCGGTGCCGACATGTTGCTCTGGCAAGGCTCCTGCCTGGTGCACGACGAATTCAAGGGCATCGAACTGGAACTCCTGAAGAAGGAACATCCGAACGCAAAGATCCTGGTGCATCCGGAGTCGCCGGAAGCGGTGGTGGCGCAGGCGGACGTGGTCGGATCGACCTCGCAACTGATCGCAGCCGCGCAGTCGCTCGGCGCGCAGGAATTCATCGTTGCCACCGACAATGGCATTCTGCACAAGATGCGCATGGCGGCGCCCGGCAAGCGCTTCATCGACGCGCCGACGGCCGGCAACAGCGCGACCTGCAAGAGCTGCGCGCATTGCCCATGGATGGCAATGAACGGCTTGCAGAATTTGGCTGACGTACTGGAATCGGGGGGCAATGAAATCCGCGTCGATCCGGAAATCGGACGCCAGGCTTACGTCTGCATCGACCGCATGCTCGCGTTCGCTGCGCAGCAAAAGGCCAATGTGCGTCCGGGCAGCGACCTGGCGAAGGAGCAAAAACTGTTTGCAGGGGTCGGACCGGCATGAGTACGCTACAAAATCCGTTTGCGCCGTTTGATGCGGCGCTGGTTGCCGCCTTCGAGGCGAATATACAAGCCGCGCTGACCGAAGATGTTGGTACCGGTGACGTCACCGGGAAACTGGTTCCTGAAAACGAATGGGTAAAGGGGCGCGTGGTCGTGCGCGAGGCGGCGGTGCTGTGCGGTGCGCCCTGGTTTGAAGCCGTGATGAAGCAGCTCGACGCGCGTATTCACATCGAATGGCGCTACGCAGAGGGCGCGATGATGACCGCCGACAGCGAGGTTTGCGCCATCGAGGCGCCGGCACGTGCGCTGCTGACGGCGGAGCGGACCGGCCTCAACTTCCTGCAACTGTTGTCGGGAGTGGCGACGGCGACGCGCCAGTATGTCGACGTGGTTGAGGGCACCCGGGCGTCCATCCTCGATACACGCAAGACGCTGCCGGGTTTGCGCCTTGCACAGAAGTATGCAGTGCGGGTGGGCGGCGGCAAGAACCAGCGTCTCGCCCTGTACGATGGCATCCTGATCAAGGAGAACCATATCGCAGCGGCAGGCGGGATCTCCGCCGCGATGCATGCGGCGCAAGCGCTCAATGCCGGCGTGTCGATCCAGATCGAAGTCGAGAATCTGGCCGAGCTGGAGCAAGCGCTGACGGCCGGTGCCGTATCCATCCTCCTCGACAACTTTTCTCTGGACATGATGCGCGAAGCAGTCAGGATTGCCGGTGGCCGCGCGGTCCTTGAGGCATCCGGCGGCGTGAACATGGGTACGGTGCGTGAGATTGCAGAGACGGGCGTTGACCGCATCTCGATAGGCAGTCTTACCAAGGATGTGCGCGCAACGGACTATTCATTGCGCGTCATTGGCTGACCTTGGCAGCTTGATGCTGAAGCCCCAGGCTAGTACGTGCGTTTCCTTCAGATCGTCGATCGATAGCTGCAGGTTTTCCAAGGCAGGAAGCTGCTTCAGCGCGGTGCTGGCGAACACACCGTCGGCAGTGCCTTGGGCAGGGTTTCAGGGAAATCCTGGCTGAAGTGCAGACCCCGGCTTTCGCGCCTGGAGAGCGCACTGTCGACAATCAGGCATGCCACGTCGACCAGGTTGCGTAGTTCCAGCAGGTCGCGCGTGATGCGGAAATGGGAGTAATACTCGTAAATTTCTTCGCGCAGCAAACGGATGCGGTGCTGCGCACGTTCCAGCCGCTTGGTGGTGCGGACGATGCCGACGTAGTTCCACATGAAGCGGCGCAATTCATCCCAGTTGTGCGCAATGACGACTTCCTCGTCGGCATCGGTGACCCGGCTCTCGTCCCATGCCGGCAATGGCATGGGACGGAATTGGGGCTGCGACTCGATGTGCTGCGCGGCGGCGCGGCCGAGCACCAGGCATTCCAGCAGCGAATTGCTGGCAAGACGATTGGCGCCGTGCAAACCGGTATAAGCGGTTTCGCCTACGGCATACAGGCCGGGCAGGTCGGTGCGTCCGGACATGTCGGTCACGATGCCGCCGCAAGTGTAATGCGCTGCCGGCACGACCGGGATCGGCTGCCGGGTGATGTCGATGCCCAGTTCCAGGCATCGCGCATAAATCGTGGGGAAATGTTCCTTCAGAAACTCCGGCGGCTGGTGACTGATGTCGAGGTCGACGTAGTCGAGGCCGCGCTTTTTCATTTCGAAGTCGATCGCGCGCGCGACCACGTCGCGCGGCGCCAGTTCGCCGCGCTCGTCATGTGTGGGCATGAAGCGCATGCCGGCCGCTGAACCGGCTTCGGCCGGCAGCTTGAGCAGGCCGCCTTCGCCGCGCACCGCTTCGCTGATGAGAAAGGACTTGGCGTAAGGGTGGTACAGGCAGGTCGGGTGGAACTGGATGAATTCCATGTTGGCGACGCGGCAGCCCGCACGCCAGGCCATCGCGATGCCGTCGCCGGTCGCTGTGTCCGGGTTGGTGGTGTAAAGATAGACTTTGCCGGCACCGCCGGTGGCGAGCACCGTGTGGGCGGCAGACAGTGTCATCACCTTGCCGGATTCGACGTCCTGCACGTAGAGGCCGACACATCGCGGCGCACCAGCTTCAGGATCCAGCTTGTCGGACTTGATGACGTCGATCGCGCAGTGGTTTTCGAGGACAGTGATATTGGGATGAGTGCGCGCCTTCTGCTCCAGCGTAACCTGTACCGCATGACCGGTGGCATCGGCGGCATGGATGATCCTGCGCTGGCTGTGGCCGCCTTCGCGGGTCAGGTGGTATCCGAGTTCGGCGGCCGGATCGCGGGTGAACGGAACCCCTTGTTCGATCAGCCACTCAATGGCTTCGCGGCTGTGTTCGACGATATAGCGCGTCGCGCTTTCGTCGCACAGGCCAGCGCCGGCAACCAGGGTATCGGCGATGTGCTGCTCGACGCTGTCGTTGGAGTCGAGCACGGCGGCGATTCCGCCTTGCGCCCAGTTGCTGGCGCCGTCGAGCAGGCTGCGTTTGGAGACAATGACGACCTTGCGGTCCTGCGCAAGGTGCAGCGCGACCGAGAGTCCGGCCAGTCCGCTTCCAACGATGGCGACATCGAATTTCATAAGATGATGATTGTGCTTTATTGTCATGACGCGATGCGACATCTTACCACTTGGCAATGCTTGCTTTCGAACGACATGATAATCTCGTCGCCTTGGCGCCGGAGGGGCGGATAAACAATATGACTACGATTCTGAAAAAAGTTGCCGCGGTCGTCGCGGTCTTGCTGCTGGCGTTGATCGGGGCAGTATTCTGGTACCGCAGCGCAAGCCAGCCGCAAGTGGACGGCAAGCTCGCGGTGGCGGGCCTCAAGGCGCCGGTCGACATCGTGCGCGATGCGGAAGGCATTCCGCATATCTATGCAAAATCCACCGACGACGCCTACTTTGCCCTCGGTTTCGTCCATGCACAGGATCGCCTCTGGCAGCTGGAGCTGAATCGCCGGATTCCGGCCGGCCGTATGGCCGAAATCCTCGGCCCGAATGCACTTCCTACCGATCGCTTCCTGCGCACGCTGGGCGTGCGCCGCAACGCCGAACGCATTCTTGCCAATCTGGCGCCGGAGACGCGAGCGACGCTCGATGCCTATGCTCGCGGCATCAATGCCTATCTGGCGCAACGCAGCGGCCCCTTGCCGCCGGAATTCCTCCTGACAGGCGCTCCCGAGCCGGCACCATGGAAGCCGGTCGATTCGATCGGATGGCAAACCATGATGGCGTGGGATCTCGGCAGCAACTGGACGCAGGAACTGTTGCGCATGCGTCTTGCTCAGCGGCTGTCGCTGGCGCAAATCAACGAGTTCCTGCCGCCGTATCCAGGTGACGCGGTGCTGCCGACCCAGGATTATACGAAGCTGTACCGCGAACTGGCGGGCACTACGGGCCAGCTCGCGGCTGTGGCCGCGGTGGCGCCACCTTCGCACATCGACGGTATGGGATCGAACAACTGGGTGGTCTCCGGGGCCTTGTCCGAAACCGGCAAGCCGCTGCTGGCGAACGATCCGCATCTTGGACTTTCCGCTCCTGCGTTGTGGTATTTCGCCCACCTGTCGGCGCCTGGTCTCAACACCATCGGCGCGACCTTGCCCGGACTGCCGACGGTGGTGCTCGGCCGCAATGACAGGATCGCGTGGGGATTCACGAATACCGCACCGGATGTACAGGATTTGTACATCGAGCGGGTTAACCCCGACAATTCGAAGCAGTATCAGACGCCAGACGGTTGGGCGGATTTCAGGACGAGGACCGAGACCATCAAGGTCAAAGGGCAGGCCGACGTGACGATCGAGGTGCATGAGACGCGGCACGGCCCCGTCATTACCGGCGCATTGCCGGTCATCGACAAGGCGCCGCTCGATGCCCGAAAGCATGTGGTGGCGTTCGCATGGACCGCGTTGCGGGAGGATGACCTGACGCTGCAGGCGGGTGTGAAATTTTCCCGTGCGCAGAACTGGCAGCAGTTCCTCGAGGGTGCGAGGGATTTTGCATCGCCGCAGCAGAATATCGTGTACGCGGATGTGGATGGCAATATCGGCTTTGTCGCCGCCGGCCGTGTTCCCGTGCGCAAGGCCGATAATGACCTCGAGGGCTTGGCGCCAGCCCCTGGATGGGATGCGCGCTACGACTGGGACGGCTTCATTGCGTTCGACGAACTTCCGCATGTCTACAATCCCGCTTCGCAGCGCGTGATGACGGCTAACCAGAAGATCGTCGGGCCGGACTATCCGCATTTCCTGACCAGCGAATGGACGCTGCCATATCGTGCGCGCCGGATCGATGCCTTGCTCGATGCGAAAGAAAAACACAGTGTCGACAGCTTTGCCGCGATCCAGAAGGATGACGTGTCGCTCGCGGCGCAGGAAATTCTGCCGGTGCTGCGCGCCGCCGAGCCGAAATCCGAACGGGCAAAGAAGGCGCTGGCGTTGCTCGGACAGTGGGATGGTGCGATGGATATCGACAAGGTCCAACCGTTGATCTTCAATGCCTGGATGCGCATGGCGTCACGCCGTATTTTCGAGGATGAGCTTGGCGAAGCACTGCTGAGCGACTACTTGGAGCAGCGCAATGTTCATCAGTCCACGGTGAATGTGTTGATGAACAAGGATGGACAAGGCCGCTGGTGCGTCGATACCTCGCGGCCGGAAGGCCGGAACCAGACTTGCAGCGACGTGCTGTCGGCCTCGCTGGAGGCGGCGCTGGACGATCTGGAGGGCCGCTACGGGAAAGACATGACTGCGTGGCACTGGGGAGAGGCGCATCAGGCACGTTCAGAACACCGCCCCTTCGGCAAGGTCGATGTGCTTGCGCGCTTTTTCGACATCCGGGTGCCGTCGCCAGGCGATACCTTTACCGTCAACGCGGGGCGGCATAACTTGCGCGATGATAAGGAACCGTTCACGAACCGTCATGCGGCCAGCCTGCGCGCCATTTACGACCTGTCGAACCCGGAGAATTCGCGCTTTATCCACTCCACCGGGCAATCCGGGAACGTGCTCTCGCCGTTGTACCGCAATTTCACCCGGCGCTGGGTGGACGTTGCCTACCTGCCCATGAAGACGCGGCGTGAGGATGTCGAGAAAAACCGGATCGGCACGCTGACGCTGCAGCCGTAAATGTCAAAAAAAAAGCCGCCAGACGGATCTGGCGGCTTGAAAACCAGGAGTACTCGAAGGTAGACCTGGGACGATTAGCCTTGTTGAGCCAGCCATTCAAGCGGATGGCTCTTAATCCCCTGCATAGATGTTCTTGCCCCTGGTTTCACCGATGAACAGGCTGCCGACGATGAACGTCATCAGCGCGACGAGAATCGGGTACCACAAGCCGAAGTAAATGTCCCCCTTGTACGCAACCAGCGCGAATACCGTGGTCGGCAGCAGGCCGCCGAACCAGCCGTTGCCGATATGGTAGGGCAGGGACATCGAGGTATAGCGGATACGGGTCGGGAACAGTTCCACCAGCACGGCCGCTATCGGGCCATAGACCATGGTCACGTAGATCACAAGGATGACCAGCAGCATCAGGATCATTCCCTTGTTCATTTCCGACGGTTCGGCCTTGCTCGGATAGCCTGCAGCCTTGATCGCATCGCCCAGTTCCTTTTTGAATGCTTTGTCTCTTGCTGTCGCTTCGTCATCGGCGAGACTGCCCGCGTCATAACCCCGGATACGCTTGTCGCCCACTTCGATGGTGGCGACGGTGCCGGCCGGGGCATCCGCCGTGCGGTAACTGACCGAGGCGCGGGTCAGTACAGTGCGCGCAATATCGCAAGACGAGGTGAACTTCTTGGTGTCGGTGGGGTTGAACAGGAACTGGCACTCGGCGGGATCGGCGGTTACCACCACCGGTGAATTCCTGATGGCGGCTTCCAGCGCCGGATTGGCGTAGTGGGTAAGGGCGCTGAAGATCGGGAAGTAGGTGACTGCGGCAAGCAGGCAGCCACCCATGATGATCGGTTTGCGGCCGAATTTGTCGGACAGCGCGCCAAACACGACGAAGAACGGCGTACCGATGACCAGCGACGCTGCAATCAGCAGATTGGCGGTTGCGTCATTGACTTTCAGGGTTTGCGTCAGGAAGAACAGTGCATAGAACTGACCGGTATACCAGACTACCGCCTGGCCGGCGGTCAGGCCGAACAAAGCGAGGGTGACCAGTTTCAGGTTCTTCCAGTGACCGAAGGATTCCGAGACAGGCGCTTTGGAGGTTCTGCCTTTCGCCTTCATCCGTGCGAATGCCGGCGATTCGTTCATGGAAAGGCGGATCCATACCGAAATGGCCAGCAGGAACACCGAGAGCAGGAATGGCATTCGCCATCCCCATTCGGCAAAACCATCCTCGCCGGCAGCTGTCCGGGCACCGAGAATCACCATCAGCGACAGGAACAGGCCGAGCGTGGCCGTAGTCTGGATCCAGGCCGTGAAGGCACCGCGCTTGTCGTTGGGCGCATGTTCCGCGACATAGATTGCGGCACCGCCGTACTCACCACCAAGCGCAAGGCCCTGCAGTATGCGCAGCGAGAGCAGGGCGATCGGCGAGACAATGCCGGCCGATGCGTAGTTGGGCAACAGACCCACGATGAACGTGGAGATGCCCATGATCAGGATCGTGATCAGGAAGGTGTATTTACGTCCAATCATGTCGCCGAGGCGACCGAACACCAGTGCGCCGAACGGTCGCACAATGAAGCCCGCGGCGAATGCAAGCAGGGCGAAAATGAATGCCGTGTTGGGATCAGTGCCGGCAAAGAACTGGGTCGCGATGATCGGAGCGAGCGAGCCGTACAGATAAAAGTCATACCATTCGAATATCGTGCCCAGCGATGAAGCGAAGATGACCTTGCGCTCTTCCGCCGTCATGCCGCGTGCAGGCGCTGCCTGTGTTTTGGCCATGCTTCCTTCCTCTTCTGAATGCAATGAAGGCGCAAAAAATGTGCTTGTCTGTCAGTTCCTGTACTCAGGAAGTGTGCGTGACGAAACTTACTGCAGGCTTGCTTGAAACTTACTGAAACTTACAAATCGCGATGTCGGAATTGCAAGTATTCGAGAGAGAAAACAGGCTGCTTTCTAACACTCGGTACCGTAAATAATTTTTACGAACGATCGTGCTAAAAATGTGATATTCTCGAATTTCACTTGTCGCACCAGCCTGTTAAAAACCGAAGCTCGAGCACCGATTCGAACGCCAACACTTTCAATTCAAGGAGTATCAAATGACTGACGCCGTCATCGTATCCACTGCCCGTACCGGCCTGGCCAAGTCCTGGAAAGGCGCATTCAACATGACGCATGGCGCGACCATGGGCGGCCACGTGTTGAATGCAGCGATCCAGCGCGCAAGGATCGAGTCGGGCGAGGTTGAAGACGTCATCATGGGTTGCGCCACGCCGGAAGGCGCGACCGGCAGCAACATCGCGCGGCAGATCGCATTGCGCGCCGGCTGCCCGGTGACTACCGCAGGCATGACCATCAACCGCTTCTGTTCTTCCGGCCTGCAAACCATCGCCACCGCGGCACAGCGCATCATCGCCGGCGAAGGCGATATTTATGCGGCCGGTGGCGTTGAATCGATCTCCTGCGTGCAGAACGAAGCCAACTCTCACATGATCGCGGAAGTGTGGCTGAAGCAGAACAAGCCGGAAATCTACTGGCCGATGCTGCAGACCGCCGAGACGGTCGCCAAGCGCTACAACATCGCCAAGGAGCGCCAGGACGAGTACGGCGTACAGAGCCAACAGCGCGCTGCAGCCGCGCAGGCCGCCGGCAAGTTCAATGACGAGATCGTGCCGATGACCACCATCATGGGCGTGGCCGACAAGGAGACCGGCATGCTGATCACGAAGGAAGTGACCATCTCCGCCGACGAAGGCATCCGCGCGGATACCACGCTGGAAGGCGTGTCGAAGATTCGTACCGCCATTCCGGGCGGCGTGATTTCCGCCGGCAATGCCAGCCAGTTCTCCGACGGTGCGTCGGTCGCCATCGTCATGAACAGCAAGGTCGCCGAAGCCAAGGGCCTGCAGCCGCTCGGTATTTTTCGCGGCTTCGCGGTTGCCGGCTGCGAACCGGATGAAATGGGCATCGGTCCTGTGTTCGCGATTCCCAAGCTGCTGAAGAAAGCCGGCCTCAAGGTCGAAGACATCGGCCTGTGGGAACTCAACGAGGCGTTCGCCGTGCAGGTGCTGTATTGCGCTGACAAACTCGGCATTCCGATGGATCGCCTTAACGTCAATGGCGGTGCGATCGCGGTAGGCCATCCTTATGGTGTTTCCGGCGCGCGCCTCACTGGCCACGCGCTGATCGAAGGCAAGCGGCGCGGCGCCAAGTACGTCGTCGTGACGATGTGCATCGGCGGCGGCCAGGGCGCAGCCGGCTTGTTCGAAGTCGTGTAAGCAGCATCAACGTGGGCGCTTCGGCGCCCACGCTCGTATTCGTTCCCGTATTTAGCAATTTGATGCAGGCATCGGATGCGCTCGTGCCTGCGGAGGACTGTCATGCAATCGAAAATTGTTTCCCGTCGCGACCTGGATTTCGTGCTGTACGAGTGGCTCGATGCCGAGGCGCTGACGAAGCGTGCGCGCTACGCCGACCATTCGCGCGAAACCTTCAATGCAGCGATGGACACCTGCGAGCAGATCGCGACCGACCTGTTCGCGCCGCACAACAAGAAGAACGACCAGGAAGAGCCGCATTTCGATGGCGAAAAGGTCCACATCATCCCGGAAGTCAAAACTGCGCTCAAGGCATTCTGCGATGCCGGCCTGATAGCGGCCGGGCAGGACTATGACTTCGGCGGCATGCAGTTGCCGTGTGTGATCGAGAAGGCCGGACTGGCCTATTTCAAGGGCGCTAACGTCGGCACGTCTTCTTACCCGTTCCTCACCATCGGCAACGCCAATACGCTGCTCAAGTGCGGTACGCCGGAACAGATCGAGACCTTCGTCAAGCCGATGTTGGAAGGCCGCTTCTTCGGCACCATGTGCCTGTCGGAGCCGCAGGCCGGTTCATCGCTGTCGGACATCGTCACCCGCGCCGAGCCGCAGCCGGACGGCACCTATCGGCTGAAGGGCAACAAGATGTGGATTTCCGCCGGCGAGCATGAGCTGTCGGAAAACATTGTGCATCTGGTGCTGGGGAAGATTCCCGACGCCGACGGCAAGCTGATTCCCGGCGTGAAAGGCATCTCGCTGTTCATCGTGCCGAAGAAGCTCGTTAATCCGGACGGCTCGCTGGGCGAGCGCAACGACGTTGTGCTTGCAGGACTGAACCACAAGATGGGCTATCGCGGCACCACCAACTGCCTGCTGAATTTCGGCGAAGGCAAATTCAAGCCGCAGGGCAAGGCAGGCGCGATCGGCTATCTTGTCGGCGAACCGCACAAGGGCCTCGCCAACATGTTCCACATGATGAACGAGGCGCGTATCGGCGTCGGCCTCGGTGCGGTGATGCTCGGCTATACCGGCTACCTGCATGCGCTGGAGTATGCACGCGAGCGGCCGCAGGGCCGTCATCCGATGGCCAAGGATCCGGCGCAGCCGCAGATCCCGATCATCCAGCACACCGACGTCAAGCGCATGCTGCTGGCGCAGAAGTCGTATGTGGAAGGCGGACTCGCGCTCAACCTGTATTGCGCGCGGCTGGTCGACGAGGAAAGGACCGCCGAATCCGAAGAGGCGCGCAAGCACGCCACACTGCTGCTCGACATCTTGACGCCGATTGCCAAGTCATGGCCGTCGCAATGGTGCCTCGAAGCCAACAACCTGGCGATCCAGGTGCATGGCGGCTACGGCTACACGCGCGAGTACAATGTTGAACAGTTCTACCGGGACAACCGCCTCAACCCGATCCATGAAGGCACGCACGGCATCCAGGGGCTCGACCTGCTGGGACGCAAGGTATCGATGCAGAACGGCGCGGCGTTCAAGGCGATTGGAGCGAAGGTACAGGAGGCCGTTGCGAAGGCGCTTGAAGTGCCCGAGCTTGCTGACTATGCGAAGGCGCTCGCCGCGGCGATGCAGCGCATCGAGAAAGTCACGCAATCCTTGTACGGCGCCGGCGACATGAACAAGACACTCGCCAATGCATCGGTTTATCTCGAAGCCTTCGGCCATGCCATGGTGGCTTGGGTCTGGCTGGAGCAGGCATTGCTGTCGATTGGAAAGAGCGGTCATGATGCCGACTTTTACAAGGGCAAGCTGCAGGCCTGCGCTTACTTCTTCAAGTGGGAATTGCCGAAAATAAATCCGCAACTCGACCTGCTGGAAAGTATCGACACGACGACGCTCGAGATGCAAGATTCATGGTTTTGAATTGATCAAGGAGACAATATGCGCACCATTCAACAATTATTCGACCTCAAGGGAAAAACTGCGCTCGTCACCGGCGGCTCACGCGGCCTAGGCTTGCAGATCGCCGAAACGCTGGGCGAGCAGGGCGCGAAAATCGTGCTGTCGTCGCGCAAGCAGTCCGACCTTGACGAAGCCGTCGCACACCTGAAGGAGCACGGCATCGAAGCCAGCGCGATCGCTGCCGACCTGTCGCAGGAGTCTGCGGTTGCGCCGCTGGTGGCGGAAGCGCTCAAGCGCCTCGGCCACATCGACATCCTGGTCAATAATGCCGGCGCCACCTGGGGTTCGCCCGCAGAAGACCATCCGGTCGAAGCCTGGGACAAGGTGATGAACCTGAACATCCGCAGCATCTTCCTGCTGTCGCAGGCGGTCGGCAAACAATCGATGATTCCGCGCAAATACGGCCGCATCATCAATGTCGCCTCGATTGCCGGCCTGTCCGGCAACGGTCCTGATTCGATGCAGACCATCTCGTACAACACGTCCAAGGGCGCGGTCGTCAACTTTACGCGCACACTGGCGGGCGAGTGGGGCAAGTACGGTATTACGGTCAACGCGCTCGCGCCGGGTTTCTTCCCATCGAAGATGACCAAGGGGGTGCTGGAGAATTTTGGCGAAGCCAATCTGGCGAAGCGCGCTCCGCTGCAACGCATCGGCGACGATGAAGACCTGAAGGGCGCGGCGCTGTTGTTCGCTTCCGATGCCGCCAAGCACATCACCGGCCAGATCCTCGCCGTCGACGGCGGTGTTTCGGCGGTCCACTAATGGATGCCACGCAGCCGCAACCGTTTCCGGCCAAGATCCCGTTCCTGCATGAGCTTGGCGTCGAATTTCTCGGCATGGGCAATGGCGAGGCGCAGGTTGCGCTCAAGCTGGAAGAACGGCACATGAACAGCTGGATGGTTACCCACGGCGGCGTGACCATGACCCTGCTCGATGTCGTGATGTCCATGGCGGGACGCTCGCTCGATCCGGATGCACGTGGCGGCGTGACGGTCGAAATGAAGACCAGTTTCCTGCAGCCCGGCGGGCGGCCGGGCGGACGCATCGTCGCCAAGGGTAAGGCGTTTCATCGCTCGACAACGATGTGTTTCTGCGAAGGTGAAGTGTGGAACGGCGACAAGCTGGTCGCCAAGGCGATGGGAACCTTCAAGTATCTGAAGCGGCTGGACGTTGTGAAAAAAATGGATCACCAGGAAGACGACTGACTTCAACCCAAACAATATACCAAGGCACACTATGACAATCTACAAACGCATGGTTCTGGCTTCCCGTCCTCAAGGCGAAGTCATTTCCGCAAATTTCCGTCTCGAAGAAGTACCGGTTCCGGCGCTGAAGGACGGCGAAGTCCTGATCCGGAATCACTATCTGTCGCTCGATCCCTACATGCGCATGCGCATGGAAGACGTGAAGAGCTACGCCGCGCCTCAGGCTTTGAACGAGACGATGATCGGCGGTACTGTCGGCGAGATCGTCGAATCGAAGAACCCGAAGTTCGCCGTCGGCGACAAGGTTCAGGGCATGCTGGGCTGGTCCGAGATGGGCGTGTCCGACGGCGTCATGCTGCGCAAGCTTGATACCACCCATGTTCCGCTGTCTGCCTATCTCGGTGCGGTCGGCATGCCCGGCATGACCGCCTGGTACGGCCTGACACAGATCATGCAGCCGAAGGAGGGTGAAACCATCGTCGTCTCCGCCGCCAGCGGCGCAGTGGGCAGCGTGGTCGGGCAACTCGCGAAGCAGCGCGGCTGCCGTGCAGTCGGCATTGCCGGCGGCGCCGACAAATGCGCGTATGTCGTGAACGAGCTCGGCTTCGACGTCTGTATCGATTACAAGGCCGGCAACCTGGTTGCCGACCTGACGAAAGCGACGCCTGACGGCATCGATGCCGTGTTCGAAAATGTCGGCGGCGCCATTTTCGACGCTTGCCTGGCGCGCATGAATCCCTTCGGCCGGATTGCCCTGTGCGGATTGATCGCGGGTTATGACGGCGAACCGATGCCGCTTAACAACGTCCGCGCATTCCTCACGATGCGCCTGACGATGCGCGGCTTCATCGTGTCGGAGCATATGGACCTGTGGCCGCAGGGCCTGAAGGAACTCGGGACGCTGGTTGCAACCGGCAAGCTGAAGTTCCGCGAGTCGATAGCGCAAGGACTGGAAGCGGCGCCGGAAGCATTCATTGGTTTGCTGAAGGGGAAGAACTTCGGCAAGCAGCTGGTGAAGCTGGTTTGAGCCAGGCAACGGAAGTTCGATCTGTTCTTCTTCTGCACGCTCGTTGCAATCTGAAACCATAACCGGAGCCACCATGTCCGACCTCATCTTCCACCACTATCCCAACTCTCCGTTCTCGGAAAAAATCCGCCTCATCTTCGGTTACAAGCAACTCGCCTGGAAGTCGGTCATCATTCCGGCCATCATGCCGAAGCCCAATCTCATGGCGCTTACCGGGGGCTATCGCCGCACGCCGGTGCTACAGATCGGCGCCGACATCTACTGCGATACAGCACTGATTGCCGACGTGCTGGAACGCATCGCACCGACGCCATCGCTGTATCCGCAGGAAAGCGCGGGCCTGTCGCGCACTCTCGCACAGTGGGCCGATTCGACACTATTCTGGACCGTCATCGCTTATATCTTCCAGCCGGTTGCGATGCCGTTTCTGCTTGGTCCGCTGACACCGGAACAGATGAAAGCCTTCAGTGTTGATCGTGCGGCGATGCGCGCCAACGCACCGCGCATGTCGGTCGCCGAAGCCACCGGCGCCCTGAAAGAATATCTGAGCCGTCTTGAAAACATGCTGGCGGACGGCAAGCCCTATTTGCTGGGCGTGCAGATCGGCATCGCCGATTTCTCGGTGTATCACTGCCTGTGGTTCCTGCAGATCGCGCAGCCGCTGGCAGGAATTCTCGATGAGTGCCCCAGACTGAAGGAATGGACCGTCCGGATGGCAGCGATCGGACATCACCAATCGGAAAAGATGCGTGCGGAAGAGGCGCTCGAAATCGCACGTGACAGCACGGCCGCCGACGTTGAACGCAGCAGATTTGTTGACACACACGGAGTATCGGCTGGCGATCGCGTGGCGATCATGCCAACCGATTACGCGCTCGACCCGGTTGAAGGCGAGCTGCTGATTTCGACCGAGTCCGAATTCGCGGTGCGTCGCACCGACCCTCAAGCCAGCAGTGTCGTGGTGCATTTTCCGCGCATCGGCTTTCAACTGAAAAAGCTGTAATTTCCACATTCAAGCAGGAAACGATATGAAAAACTTCCAGAGCAAGGTCGCGGTGATTACCGGCAGCGCAAGCGGATTCGGCCGCGAATTTGCGAATATCGGCGCCCGTCTCGGCATGCGGCTGGTACTGGCCGACGTGCAGCAGGAGGCGCTCGACAAGGCGAAGGCGGAACTGGAGGCGCAAGGCGCGCAAGTGCTGGCGGTGCGCTGCGATGTGCGCAAGGCGGAGCAGGTGCAGGCGCTGGCCGATGCAACGATGGACAGGTTCGGCGCCGTGCATCTGGTCTTCAACAATGCAGGAGTGGGTTCCGGCGGATTGATCTGGGAAAACTCGGTCGCCGACTGGGAATGGGTGCTGGGCGTGAACCTGTGGGGCGTGATCCACGGTGTGCGCATCTTCACGCCGCTGATGCTCGAATGTGCGAAGAAGGAACCCGGATATGAAGGTCATATCGTCAATACCGCATCGATGGCGGGCCTGCTGAATGCGCCGAACATGGGAATCTATAACGTGTCCAAGCATGCGGTCGTGTCCCTGTCCGAGACCTTGTACCAGGATCTGCAACTGATCAAGGCGCCGGTTGGCGCGTCGGTACTGTGTCCGTATTTCGTGCCGACCGGGATCAGCCAGTCGCATCGCAACCGTCCTGACGACTTGAAAGACAACACCGGCCCTACAGCCAGCCAGATCGCGGCGCAGGCCGTTTCCGAAAAAGCGGTGTCGTCGGGCAAGGTCACGGCGGCGCAGGTTGCCGAGCGTACTTTCGATGCCATCCGCGACGGCCAGTTCTACGTCTACTCGCATCCGCATGCACTGGGCACAGTGCAGACGCGGATGGAAGACATTGTTCTGCAGCGCAACCCAAGCGACCCGTTCGCGTCCGCGCCGCAGGTGCGCGAGATGCTGCAGGCGAAAATGAACGTCAAGTAAGCGGCTATCGAGGATAGGGAGACGCAACGATGAGCATTGCGGTCAAGACCGGCCAGTTCGCGGAACTGTCCAACGGAATCCGGCTGCATTACGCGAGTGCCGGCGACAAGGGAAAGCCGCTGATCCTGTTCGTGCATGGCTTTCCGGAGTTCTGGTACGAGTGGGAAGCGCAGCTTGCCGAGTTTGGTTCAGACCATTTCGCGGTCGCGCCGGACTTGCGGGGCTTCAACCTGTCCGACATGCCGGCCGACCTCGCAGCCTACAAGGCCAGGCACATCGTCGACGACTTGCGTTTGCTCGCGGCGCATCTCGGCTACGAGAAGTTTGTGCTGGTCGCGCACGATTGGGGCGGTGCCATCGCATGGAATTTCGCGATCGCGTTGCCGCAACTGCTGCACAGGCTGATCATCGTCAACTCGCCGCATCCCTATCTGTTCATGCAGGCGCTCGCCAGCAATCCGGAACAGAAGGCAGCAAGTGATTACATGAACTGGCTGCGCGCGGACGTTTCCGAAAGTGCGCTGTCGAAGAACAACTTCGCGATGCTGGAAAATCTGCTGAACGGCATGGGGCGTTCGCCAACGCCATGGTTTACCGAAGCCGTGCGGGCGAAGTATCACGAATGCTGGGCGCGCGGGCTGACCGGCGGTGTGAACTACTACCGGGCGTCGCCGCTGCATCCGCCGACAGATGCCCATCCGGGCCCGTTGAAGCTGCAGTTGAACCCGGAAGACTTCCGTATCAAGGTGCCGACGCGCGTGATCTGGGGCGAAAGCGATATTGCGCTGCGGCCGGTATTGCTGGACGGCCTCGACGACCTGATCGACGACCTGAGGGTGGAACGGATTCCAGAAGGCACGCACTGGGTGATCCATGAGCAACCCGAGCGCGTCAATCGCCTGCTGCGTGGTTTTCTTGTGGATTGACGCGGCGTCCGCGATATGAATCGGTCATAATTCCGGCTGGGCAATCCATTCCGATCGAACATGGCACGCGAAGATTTTTCCTTTTTCCATTCCCTGCGGGTGCGCTGGGCCGAGGCGGACATGCAGGGCATCGTGTTCAACGGTCATTACCTGACCTATTTCGATGTCGCCTTCACCGAGTACTGGCGCGCGACCGGCTTGCCAAGCGTGCTGCAGCAGGCGGAGGAGGGGCGCGAACTGTTCGCGCGCAAGGCCACCATTGAATATCATGCGCCGGCACGGTTTGACGACGTGCTCGACATCGGCGTGCGCTGCGCGGCCTTTGGCCGTAGCTCGGTACGCTTCGTGATCGAGATTTTCCTCGGTGAACAGCATCTGATCTCCGGCGAGCTTGTGTATGTGTATGCGGACACTGCCGTGCGCAAGGGCGTGTCTTTCCCCGATCATTGGCGCGAGACGCTGACGCGATTCGAAAAACTGGCGCCGGCGGCAGCATGAGCATTCGTATCACGCTTGGCACCTGGGAAGAGCAGCAGCATGATGCGCGTCCGGTGCGCGCCGAGGTTTTCATCGCCGAGCAGAAGGTCCCGCTCGACATGGAATGGGACGAGCTGGATGCGGTTTGCGTGCATGCGGTGGCTTACGACGACGAGGGCAATGCAATCGCTACCGGACGCTTGCTTCCCGATGGCCATATCGGACGCATGGCAGTGCTGAAAACGATGCGAGGACATGGTGTCGGCGGCGTGGTGCTTGAAGCCTTGATGGCCTGCTCAAGACAACGAGGCGACCGCGCTGTCATGCTGAACGCACAGACCCATGCGGAGCCTTTCTACCGGCGCTATGGTTTTGTGCGCGAAGGGGAAGAGTTCATGGAGGCAGGCATACCGCATATCTGCATGCGGCGTGCATTCGATTGACGAAGCAAGCTCTGCCGCGCCTACTTTATTTGACGTTCATGCAGAACCGGTTCGCCGGAGCCCGGCAATTGCACTACGGTCGATGCCCGCGTGCCATATTCGGGAGTCTGTATGCAGACAGCGGACAGCAGGCGCTCCCATTCCAGACTGACGCCGGTTTTCGGCAAGCGGCAATCCGATGCGCGGGTGGTGTCGGACAGCATTTCGAAATACGCATCTGCCGGGGCTCCCTGGCATAGCAGGCTTGCAAACTGGGCCTTGGTGCGAACGACTTTCGGCCAGGGCGTG
This sequence comes from uncultured Noviherbaspirillum sp., assembly GCA_966212445.1. Taxonomy (GTDB): domain Bacteria; phylum Pseudomonadota; class Gammaproteobacteria; order Burkholderiales; family Burkholderiaceae_D; genus Noviherbaspirillum. Next base: position 118,497 of record CBIHRJ010000003.1, read on the forward strand.
TCGAGCAGTCCGTTCGAGATGCCGTAGACGCCAGGAGACAGCGGCTTGCCGTTGCGCTCGTCGTCATCTTCTGCCTTGTTGGAGTACCAGAGCAGCGTATCGCGGTCGCCTACTAGCAGATTGAATCCATTGAAGCGCGACGCGTGCGCGGACAGTTCTTCGATATAGGCCTGCGGACCACAACGTCCGCTCAGATAATCGGCAACCAACGCGCCGCGCGATGGCGCATCGTCGCGTTTCTCGCTCGGCGCGCGCACGTTGGTTACGGCTGCGAAACGGCCATCGCGCGTGATTCCCATCCATGTGCCGCCGCCGCGCAGGTCGCGTCCCGCGCAAATCTGCGGATGGTCGTCCCACCAATCGGCCGGCGTTGCAGGGCGATCGAAAAACTCATCGCGGTTGCCGGCGGCAATCAACGGCATGCCCGGAACAACCTGCCAGGCGAAAACGATCAAGCACATGAAGAAGCATCCAAAAAATATTCGATATGGCGTGTGCCGTCGATCAGCGTGGTCAGTCCGGCTTGCGCCACGGCGCGCTCAAGAACTGCCTCGAATCCTTCCGGAACTGCCTGGTAGATTTCCATCCACGTTTGCAGCCCGTCCTTTTCCTGCGGGCGGCGCTTGAGTCCGGTGACGATACCATACTCCTGCGACAGGCACTGTTGCATGGCCGCGGCGCGAGATCGCAGCACCGGCGCATCAGCACCGGGTACCCGATAGTAGATGTAAAGGTCCATGTCCGATTCAGGCTGGCAGCGAATAGGGCAGGACACCGAAAGCCAGTACCGGTCCTTGCACCGAGCCGAGATGAATTGCACCCGCTTCAGACGCAGCGATTTTCAACTCGACGAGGCAGTCGGCACCCCCTTTCAGATTCGGCTCGGCATTGACGATCATGCCGCAAGGCTGGTCCGGATCCACACTTGAATACACCTCCATGCCGGCCGACGCCTCGGTCGAATCCACCGAGGCGAGCAGCATGCGGCGCTTCAGCTTTCCAAGATACTGGCTGCGTGCGACGATTTCCTGGCCGGGATAACATCCTTTCTTGAAATTGACGCCGCCGATCAGCTCGTAGTTGATCATTTGCGGCACGAACTGCTCCTGCGTCGCCTGGGTGATTTGCGGAACGCCGGCATGGATGTCCGTGAGGCGCCACATCGCTGTACCAATCGGCGCCAGCGTCTTTGTCAGTTCCGCCCATGCCTGCTGCGCGATATCGACAGGTGCGATCCACTGGTAGCGGGGCGAGCCGGATGCGTCGGCCAGCAGGATCAGGGTGCCGGCGGAATTGTCGATCTTGGCGTATGGCGCCGCCGGCAGGGCCGGAAACCAGGCCTTCAAGGTATCGCCTGCGGCATCTCCACCGATTCCAAGCAATGCATGGCCGTCGGTGGCATCATTCAGCCTCGCCTTCGCGCGCAGCACGAACATCTGCAGGCGCTTTTGTACCGCCGCCTGTATTTGGCGCGGCAGTTGCAGCATGATCGCGTCGCCGGTCTTCCACATCAGGAAGGTGGCGAGAAGGCGTCCCTTGGGAGAGCAGTAGCCGGCCAGGCGGGTTTCTGCCGTGTCCAGATGCTCGACATCGTTGGTCAACTGGTTGTGCAGGAAGCTTGGCACGTCTTCTCCGGTCGCGGCGATCAGCCCGAGGTCGGTGAGTGGCGCGACGAAGCTGCGCGGAAGTTTCGCAGCCGCCGGTTGAGCGCCGAAGGAGACATTCAACGGCATGTCGCCTTCGTCAACGCGGGCACCGTGCTGCAGCAGGAATTGCAACCATGAGTTCGTAGGAGAGGTCATAGGTTCAGTTCAGAATTGTCGGATTCGCCAGTATCATCATGGCTTGATTATAGAGAGGTCGCGAAAACGCGTCCGAACGCTCGTCCGCCTTGCGGCTTTTGTTTTACAGGTTAGTCTTTTGTTAAAGAAACTCATTCTTGCGGTCATTATTCTTGTGCTGATGGCAGCCGCCGTTGCAACATTCTGGGCAAGCAGCCCGATCACAGGAGCAAACAGCCAACCCATCGAATTTTCAATCCGTTCCGGCAGCAGCGTTGCCAGCAGCGCCGAACAAATCGTGCGGGCCGGCGTACCGGTCGATCCATTTTTGCTGACTGCGCTGGCAAGGTTGTCCGGCAAGGGGGGCAAACTCAAAGCCGGGAATTATGAACTAAAGCCGGGAACGACGCCGCGCGCCCTGATCGCGCAATTGGTACGTGGTGAGTTCGCACAGGAGTCGCTGGCAGTCATCGAAGGCTGGACCTTCCGCCAGATGCGCCTGGCGATCGCCACGCATCCGGCGCTCAAGCACGATACCGTCACCTTGACGGACAAGGAACTGCTGGCGCGGGTGGCGCCGTCCTACAGCGCTCCGGAGGGCTTGTTTTTTCCCGATACTTATCTGTTCGCCAAAGGAGCCAGCGACCTGCAGATCTACAGGCAGGCATTCAGCCTGATGCAAAAACGCCTGAACGATGCCTGGACCAGACGCAGCGCTGATGTTCCCTACAAGTCGCCGTATGAAGCGCTGATCATGGCATCGATCATCGAAAAGGAAACGGGTCACAAGGCCGAACGCAATTTGATCGCTGCCGTATTTGTAAACCGTCTGAAGCGCGGCATGCTGCTGCAAACCGACCCGGCCGTGATTTACGGCTTGGGGGAGAAGTTCGATGGCAACATCCGCAAGCGCGACCTCCTTGCCGATACGCCTTACAACACCTACACCCGTCCCGGATTGCCGCCGACGCCGATCGCGCTGCCGGGTGCAGAATCGCTGCATGCGGCGCTGAATCCGGCCAGTTCGGACGCGCTGTACTTCGTGGCCAAAGGGAATGGCACCAGCGAATTCAACAACAACCTTTCCGACCATAACCGCGCAGTCAACAAATACCAGCGATAATGCCGGTGCATCCGGGAACAACAAGAGCAACCAATGACACTTGGCAGATTTATCACGTTTGAAGGCATCGACGGCGCTGGCAAGTCCACGCATCTGGCGTTCGTTTCCGATTTCCTGAAAGCCGCCGGAAAAACCGTGGTGGTGACGCGCGAGCCGGGCGGTACGCCGCTGGGCGAGAAACTGCGGGAATTGCTGTTGCATGAATCCATGCACCTCGAAACCGAAGCCTTGCTGATGTTCGCCGCTCGCCGCGAGCATCTCGCGCAAGTGATCGAACCGGCGCTGGCGCGCGGCGATTGGGTTGTCTGTGACCGTTTTACCGACGCCACGTTTGCCTACCAGGGCGGCGGCAGGAAATTGTCGACGGAAAAACTGGAGGCGCTGGAGCAATGGGTCCATCCGCATCTGCAGCCGGACCTGACGCTGTTGTTCGACGTGCCGCTGGAAGTGGCGCGGGCACGCCTCGACGCGACACGCGAACTCGATAAATTCGAGCAGGAAAAGGCCGATTTTTTTACGGCCACCCGCGAAGGCTACCTGCGCCGCGCCGCACAGTTCCCCGACCGCTTTCGCCTGATCGACTCGACCCAGGCGATTGCCGATATCCAGAGACAGCTTGCCGCGATCGTTGCAAGCTTATGATGGCCTGATCCATGACTTCGCCGCTTTTCCCCTGGCAGACTTCTTCGTGGCTGCAGCTTCAGCAACTGCGCCGGCGACTGCCGCATGCACTGCTGTTCCATGGTCCGGAGGGCATTGGCAAGACGGCCTTCGCCGAACGTTTCGCCCAATCGCTGCTGTGCGGGACGCCGGACGCCGATGGCCAACCGTGCGGTCGCTGCGAGCCCTGCGGCTGGTTTGCGCAATACAGCCACCCCGATTATCGCCGGGTACGCCCTGAGGCCCTCGATGACGGCGAAGCCGTCGACAGCGAGGAGGGCGACGCCGGTGACGGCAAGAAATCGGGCAAGGCAACCAAGGCGCCGTCGAAGGAAATCAAGATCGACCAGATCCGCGCCTTGGCGGATTTCATGAACGTGTCGACTCACCGGCAAGGTATGCGCGTGGTGCTGTTATACCCGGCGGAAGCGCTGAACACGGCAGCCGCGAATGCATTGCTCAAGACGCTGGAAGAACCGCCTCCGCATACCATGTTCCTGCTGGTGTCGAACAGCCTCGACCGGTTGTTGCCGACCATCCTCTCCCGCTGCCGCAAGTTTGCCTTGAGCATGCCGTCCGCTGGAGATGCGCTCGCCTGGCTACAGGGCGAGGGTGTCGCCGATGCCGATATCTGGCTGGCGGAGCAGGGCGGTGCGCCGCTGGCAGCGCAGGCGACAGCGCAATCGGATATCCGGGAAACCATGGACGAACTGCTGCGCCTGCTTGCACGGCCCGGCATCGAGGGCGCGCTGAAGACCGCTGAAAAGCTGCAGAAAGCACCCGTTCCCGACCTTGCCGCCTGGACTCAGCGTTGGCTGTATGACGTGTTTTCCCTCAAGCTTTCAGGCAGAATCCGGTATTATCCGCGTTACAAGAAGGAACTGACTGTGCTGGCGCAGCGCGCCGAGGTACCGGATCTGCTGCATGCGCTGAAGGCAGTCAAAGACAGGCGCGCCATTGCGGATCACCCGTTGTCGGCGAAACTGTTCATTGAAGATATGTTGCTTGAATACACTTCCTTGTTTTCATCCTGACAATCGCGATGCTTTAGAGGACAGACATGGCCGACACCCCTGTGATCCCCAGCCCGGCTGCCAGTAGTGGCGCGGCAGTTGCACGCCCCTCGGTCCTGTCGCTTCCGATCAAGGAAAAGGCAGCGCTGTACGCCGCCTACATGCCTTTCCTGGCCAACGGCGGCATCTTCGTGCCGACCAACAAGGCCTACAAGATCGGAGACGAGATCTACCTGATCCTGACTTTGATGGACGACCCCACGAAATATCCGATCGCAGGAAAAATCGCCTGGATCACGCCGGCCGGAGCGAACAACAGCAAGGCGCAAGGGATAGGCGTGCATTTTTCCTCCGACGAAAGCGGTCAGCGTGTCAAGCAACGTATTGAAGAATTGCTTGGCGCGGCGCTGCGTTCTTCGCGCGCCACGCATACCCTGTAACCACGCCTTTCCCGATTTTTCCTGCATGCCCTACACACACCGCATCGCACGCGTCGACGACCTGCCTGTCATCGTTTCCATCTACAACAGTACTATCGCATCCCGTGAAGTGACGGCAGACACCGAACCAGTGACTGTCGAGTCGCGTCATGCATGGTTTGCCGAGCATGTCCCCGAGCGTCGCCCGCTCTGGGTTGCGGAACAGGATGGGAAAGTGGTTGGATGGTTGTCGTACTCCAATTTTTACGGACGGCCGGCGTACTCCGGCACTGCCGAATTGTCGATCTACATTCATGAAGCAGTGCGCGGAAAGGGGCTGGGTGGATATTTTCTTTCGGAAGCGATCGACTTTGCTCCGGAAATCGGGGTGCACACCCTGCTCGGCTTTATCTTCGGGCATAACTTGCCAAGCCTGAAACTTTTCGAAAAGTTCGGTTTCGAACGTTGGGCAAACATGCCGCGTGTAGCCACGCTGGACGGCATTGAGCGCGATCTGGTAATTCTCGGTAAACGCGTTGACTGACCGCATCTCCCGGGCCATGCCGTTACAGTTGTCCGGAGCCAAGGCGTAAAATGCAACCCCATGTATATCGATTCCCATTGCCACATCAATTTTCCTGAGTTGTCGGTACGCTTGCCGGAAGTCCTTGCCAGGATGGCCGACAACCAGGTCAGCCATGCGCTCTGCGTCTCTGTCAATCTGCCGGAGTTCCCGCAGGTTCTGGAACTGGCTGAACAGTATCCGCATATTTACGCTTCTGTAGGCGTGCATCCCGATTATGAAGACACGCCCGAGCCGAGCGTGGAAGATCTGGTGCGCCTGTCCACACATCCAAAGATCGTCGCGATCGGCGAAACCGGACTCGACTATTACCGGCTTGAAGGCGACCTCGAGTGGCAGCGCGAACGCTTTCGCACCCATATCCGCGCTTCGCGTGCGACTGGCAAACCGCTGATCATCCATACGCGCGCTGCATCCGAAGACACCATTCGCATCATGCGCGAGGAAGGGGCTGGAACGGATGCGGGCGGCGCCGGAGGCGTCATGCACTGCTTTACCGAATCCTTGCAAGTGGCCGAGGCAGCGATGGAGCAGGGCTTCTATATTTCCTTCTCCGGCATTGTGACCTTCAAGAACTCAAAGGACTTGCAGGCTGTCGCTCGCGCCGTGCCGCTCGAACGCATGTTGATCGAAACCGATTCGCCCTACCTCGCACCAGTCCCGCATCGCGGAAAAGTGAACGAACCCGGTCTGGTCCGGCATGTCGCCGAGTTTCTGGCGACACTGAAAGACGTACCGCTGGAACAGGTCTCGCAGCAGACCACGGAGAATTTTTTCAAACTTTTCAAGACGGCTGCATGACGGCCTTGCGAAGGGAGAACGATATGCAGGACATCGACATTTTCCTCCGCCGCAGGCGGTCTTTACGGCTGCTGTTGGCCGTACCATGCACTGCTGTCTTGCCGGAATCGGCATTTGCCGGAGCATACGAAAATTTTTTCCAGGCGGTGAAAGTCGACAACGCCGGAGCAGTCAAGGATCTGCTGGCGCGCGGCTTCGATCCCAACACAATCGAAGCCGAGCGTGGCGACACCGGACTCATTCTAGCCTTGCGCGAAAACGCGATGAAGGTCTTTGCGTTATTGCTGGATGCCGGCGGCATCGATCTTGAAGCGAAGGCATTCAACGGGGACACTGCCTTGATGATCGCCAGCTACAAGGGTAACAAGCCTGCCGTGGAAGCATTGCTTGCAAAAGGCGCGGAAGTCAACCGGCCAGGCTGGACCGCGCTGCATTATGCGGCGTCGATCGGCAACAACGACATCGTGCATATGCTGTTGGATAAATCCGCTTACATCGATGCCGAGTCGCCGAATAAAACGACGCCGATCATGATGGCGGCGCGCGGCGGCCACATCTGGACGGTCAAGCTGTTGCTGGACGAGGGCGCCGACGCAACCCTGAAGAACGACCTGGGTATGACGGCGATCGATTTCGCCGAAAAACATGGATTTCGGGATATTGTCGAGGGCTTGACCTATCGGCTCAAGAAGGCAGGGAAGCTGTAAAAAGCACGCGGGTGCGTAAACCTGCGATTTCATTGCTCATTCCACTTGGGGGCGGCCTCGATTCACTGACTGTTTCCGCACTCATCGTTCCGTCGGCAACGCGAGGAGTGCGGAAACGCGCAGTCGATCCCGGTGGACTGAGCCATCCCAGCGGCGCACCATGATTTGCCACTACATTTTCTCTGCACGCAAACCAGTTCCGTTGCAACTGACTCGGCTTGCCGGGGGCAGACGCTAAGGCAAACTGATGGTGATGTTGGCGATTTTCGGCGCCAGTTTGATCAGGTCATAATACGCGCCGAGCGTTCCATTGGTGTGTTGCGCAAGCATCCAGCTCAGTCCCGCATAGGTGACGATACCGAGAAAGGCGAGCGCGGAGCCGATGACCCACATCGGTACGTCCGCTTTCATCATATGCCTGATATTGTCCGGTGCGCGCCAATGCGGTGCGAACAAGGCCCTTTTTCCTTTCAGGTGCACGATCTCCTTGTCCAGTGTCGCAATGAGATAGTTCAGTTTCTCTTTGCCGTCCAGCATGTACTTGCCCTGAAAACCAATGAGCAGGCACATGTAAAACACTTCCAGCGCCTGCACGCTTGCTTCTCCGCGGCGGCGAACCTCTTCAAGCTCCGTATAAAAGTTTTCACCGGCAAGCTGGTCGCCGAAGAGGATCAGTTGCAGAGGAGAGCGTTCCCACGTTTCTCTGATCGGCATGTCCGAGGACAGAATGGTTTCATCGACCGCCGCGCAGAACGCATACTTTGCTGCGTACACGTCTTCGGCGGAAACGTCGAGGCGGCGCGCGCTGCGCTCGAAGCCGTCCAGGAGACGCATCAACTGAGCCGAGAACTGTTCTGCGTCCGAGGGTACATAACGGTTCTTCAGCAATAACAGCAAATAAAAACCGTCATGCATCAGATCAACCAGCGTGCGCGCCGTTTGATTCTGATCGTAGCGCGGCACCATCCCCTCTGCGAACAGGGACGGCGGCTGCGAAATGGTATTTTGAGTGAGTGTGTCAGTCGTCATTGTATTACCGCGAACAGTTCGAGTTTAAGGTTCTTGAAACCTGCCGGCGCGTAAATCATGATCGAGTCCGACGCGATCATGCGCTCGTACAGAGGCCCATGGGGTTCGACCGAAAAGTAGTAGGTGCCGGGGCGGACCGGAATTGCCGCGGGTACCTGTGGCGCTGACATCAGCCGCACGCCGGGCATTGCCGAGGACACCATCTTGTCAACGTCATCCGGAGCGCCAACCTTGATCCGCTGCGGGACACTTTCAACCAGTTCGGCGGGCGGCATGTCGGCCGTAACCGACAGGTAGAGTGCAGCATTGCTCGTGACTTTTTCCGAATCGATCCTGCCGAGGTAAAACGCCGGTTTCGTTTCACTCAGGGAGATCACGAAGTAACGCGACGAAATCACGGTGTCGATCAGGTCGCGGATGATGTGCTCAAGCCGCGCGAATTCAGGACCGGGATCAGAGTGGTTGTAGACGGGCAGATCGGCAAGGCTGTATGCCTTGGAAAAAGTCATCAATTTGCCAGCCAGGGCAAGCAACTCATGGAACAGCCGTTCCGGATGCAGACGGGGGTGGTGGAACAGATGTTGAAGCGAGGCGCATGCCGCATTGACGGTATGCAGCAGCCAGAATGATGCGATGTCGCCAGAACGGAATTCGAGAATGTTTTGTGATGGTTCGCGATGATGTCCATATAGGGCTTGCGCCTTTGCCTGCAGGATTTCCACCAGGCGTCGTACCATCAGGTAGACAGCGGCTGAAGATTGAATCGTGAGCACCGCTGGCACGAAAGTCCTGTCGAATTCAAATCCGCCGGAACTGTTGGCGCGAATCCGTGCAACCGGCATCGAGACATATTGTTCGCGGCTGTCGCGATCCGATAACAGGCGCAGCGATTTTTTGAGTGTGGATAACTCGGATTCGATCGCATTGGTGTACAGGTCGCGAGCCGATTCTTCGTGCTGATAGTAGCGGAACACCTGCCCGGCAGCTTCCGGTTTCGGCGAAAAATTCGGACCCGGGTCGCGCAGATGAGGAAGCGCGACATGGAACGTCAAGCCATTGCCGAGGTCGTCGCGAGCCGCGAGATTGACCGGGTCCGGTAAATCGTCGGCCTCGGGAGCATTGATGAATTCCCCGTCGGGCATGATACCGATGAGACGTGTTACACGCAGGATTCCGGTTGTCAGGGCATCGGTATCGAATTCCAGGGTTTTTATTCCCCACAGATAGGGATGGGTCATGCGCCCGAGTTCGACCAATCGGGTTTCGTGATACAGGTCCTGGCGTTGGAAGTGCTGGGGACGCAGGAACAAGCCTTCGCCCCACAGGATTTTTGCTGATCGGTTCATCGTGTCTTAAATTGTAGGTTGGTCATTGTTGGTCTGCCTGCACTTGATGGAAGACAGAAATGCTGTCTCGTCCAGGCTCATTCCAACCGGGGCAATATCGGTAACAGTCATCGCGCATGCGTGGACTCCCATCGTGATCTTTGTGTTGGCTGCGGAAAATGCGAAACGCCAGCGTCGTGGCGCAGGCGAGCGGAACAGGGCGACCACGCCGAGATAAGCAGCCTCGCCTGCCATCTTCTCTTTCAGGTCCAGTGTTTGACCGGGAGAGAGAATGATTTCCCTGGCCTCAAGCAGGTCGGCGCCCATGGCCTGCTTTTCTGTTTCCGGCGCGCCGAAGCTTGTATAGGGCGTGGATAAAAAGCTGTTGTGATCGCGCAGTTTGTACAGGCGCACAACGGTGACAAGTCCTTGCCCATCGTCACCGGCATTCAAGTCTTTTGCACCCTCCAAATGCAGGGAAAGCGTTTTCACGATTCGCGAACCGCCTGTGGTTTCGGGCAGCTTCACGCCAATTGTGTTCAGGGCGATTTCCGCCACTTTCTCTGTTGCCACCTGGACCGCCGTACTGCACGCACTCAAGGAAGCGGCGCAGGCCAGGATGCCAATGCAGGCAAGCCGGGTCGAACACGACCGTGCTGGTGACGGCGCCAGGTTTCCAGGCGTCCTTCCTCTGTCAATGTCCCTGGGCATTCTTGGGCTCCTCTACTGGATTTCATACAACAAGCAAAAGTATCAAAAAAACAATTGTCTGTATTTCAATGTTTCGGTTAGTATATCGCAAATGTTGGCAGTATGTTAATCAATGCGGCCTGGCAACGCGCCGACTGTCTGGTTTGCCGGACGCCGGAAAGAGGCCGCATCTGGAAGCAAAACTTTTCTTGAAGGAATGCAAATGGACAATTTCAAGACAAACGAACTGGCGCTAAGGCAACGTGGCCGACTGCTGGAACTCATTGCAGCGCTCACCTTGAGCGTATCCATCCTTGGGGGATGCGCAGTCAACGCGCCAGCGGGAAATGGGGCGCAATTCAATCTTGAAGCAGTAACCAGTGAAGTTGACGCCGAACTTGCGAAGGGGCGCCGGGAAAATGCAATCGCGCTGCTGAACGATGCCGCAAAAGAACATCCGACCAGCGTTATTCCCTGGCTGAAAATGGCCAACATCTGGTTCGAGGCGGAGAACTATCCTTCCACGATTCTTGCGGCTACTGAAGTCCTGCAACGCGATGCGGCAAATCAGGAGGCAAAGAGTCTGCTGGTCGTTGCCGGCCTGCGAGTGTCCGCCGGGGCTGTCGCCGGGCTGCGTCCGAGCGGTCCGGCAGGCACGAGTACGCGCGTCGAAGCCGAAAAGTTGACCAATTCGCTGCGCGAAGCCTTGGGTGAGACAGTCCTTGTCCCGACGCCGGCGGTCGCAGAGAGCCGCTCGGCACCGCGCGCATCCCGTTCCCGTGCGCGCTTGCGTGCAGCGGTACGCGTACGCGAAAGCGAGTCGGCCAATGCTTCCGCCGGTGCGATGTCTGATCCTTTCAAGTCGTTGAAATAAGCCGCGGCTGCCATACCGCTATCGATACAAGTCCCATTAAGGAAAAACACCCATGTCAAAAAAAGAAAGCGTGCAGAAAAAGCTGCAGCGGGTTCGTCCGCCGAGAGTTCAGCTTACCTATGACGTCGAGATCGGCGACGCCATCGAGCAGAAGGAAATTCCGTTCGTCGTCGGTGTGATGGGCGACTTTTCCGGTAATTCCGAAAGTCAGCTGCCCAAGTTGAAGGACCGCAAGTTCGTCAACGTCGACCTGGATAATTTTGACGATGTCATGAAAGGCATCGAGCCGCGCTCCGTCTATCGTGTCAAGAACACGCTGGACGAGAAAGGCGGCGAGTTTGCGGTGGACCTCAAATTCAAATCGATAGACGACTTCCGGCCTGAATCGGTTGTGCAACAGGTCGAACCATTGCGCCAGCTGCTGGAGGCGCGCAGCAAATTATCCGACCTGCGCAACAAGCTCGCTGGCAACGACAAGCTGGAGGACGTGCTCAGCGAAGTACTGTCGAACACTGAAAGCTTGCAGAAGCTAGGCAAGGAAACCCGGGGCAAGGAGGACTGACATGGAAGCGCAAGCACAGGCGGTGGATTTCGCGGTTGAGGAGCAGGCGGGCGGCAGCCTGCTCGACCAGGTGGTTGACCAGAGCAGGGTAGCGCGCTCCGACAACGAGCGTGCCAGGGCTCGGGACCTGATTGGCGAACTCGTCAGCCAGGTCCTGGAAGGCACCGTGGTTATTTCCAGCAATTTGTCGGCTACGCTCGATGCACGTGTGGCGGAACTGGACGCGCTGATTTCCGAGCAATTGAGTGTAATTCTGCATGCGCCGGAGTTCCAGAAGATGGAGAGCACCTGGCGCGGCCTGCACTATCTCTGCAAGCATACCTCCACCGGAGAAACGCTGAAGATCAAGATGTTGAACGCGACCAAGAAGGATCTGGTGCGTGACTTCAACAACGCCATCGATTTCGACCAGAGCGCCCTGTTCAAGAAGGTTTACGAGGAAGAATTCGGTACCTTCGGCGGCGCACCGTTCGGCGCACTGATCGGCGACTATGAAGTGTCGCGCCAGCCAGAAGACATGTACTTCGTCGAACAGATGTCGCATGTCGCCGCGGCTTCACACGCACCGTTCATCTCGGCCGCATCCCCGGAATTGCTCGGGCTGGAATCGTTTGCCGACCTGGGCAAGCCGCGCGACATGGCCAAGGTGTTCGACACGCTTGAATACGCCAAATGGAAATCCTTCCGTGAGTCAGAGGATTCCCGCTATGTCGGATTGACCATCCCGCGTTTTCTTGGCCGTATGCCGTATCACCCGAAGGATGGAACGGTTGTCGAGGGATTCAATTTCGTCGAGGATGTCGACGGCACCGACCATGGAAAATACCTCTGGATCAACACTGCCTATGCATTTGCGGCACGGCTTACCAACGCTTTCGAGCACTACGGTTGGTGTGCCGCGATCCGCGGCGTCGAGGGAGGCGGCCTGGTAGAGGACTTGCCGACCCATACTTTCAAGACGGATGACGGCGAAATCGCGCTCAAATGCCCGACCGAAATAGCCATTACCGACCGGCGCGAAAAGGAGCTGAGCGATCTTGGCTTCATCCCGCTGGTACATTGCAAGAACACCGACTATGCGGCGTTCTTTGGTGCCCAGTCGGCGCAACGTGCGAAGAAGTACAACACCGACTCCGCCAATGCCAACGCCGTCCTGTCGGCGCAGTTGCAATACATTTTTGCGTCGTGCCGCATCGCCCATTACCTGAAATCGATGATGCGCGACAAGATCGGCAGCTTCGCCGCGGCCTCCAACGTCGAGCAGTTCCTCAACAACTGGCTTGCGCAGTACGTCGTGATGGATGATTCTGCGACGCAGGAAGTCAAAGCACAGTACCCGTTGAGGGAGGCATCTGTGCAGGTTTCCGAAGTCCCGGGGCGTCCGGGAGTCTATCGTGCGGTTACTTTCCTGCGACCGCATTTCCAGCTGGATGAGTTAAGTGTGTCCTTGCGCCTGGTCGCCGAGTTGCCGCAATCGGCAAAGGCGTAGTTTTTTCGCGGCAGTAGTAAAACCAATCAGCACGCTTGCGTGCGAATTTTTAAGGAGCTATGAAGCATGAAAGATATTTACCTGAAGTTTGATGGCGGCGATACCAAGATCGAGGGCGAGTCGCGCGACGAAGCCCATCCGAAATGGCTTGAAGCACTGTCCTGGACCCACTCGATCCGTCAGCCGAAGTCGGCAACGGCCAGTACTTCGGGCGGCCACACCGCTGAGCGTTGCGAGCATGGCGAGATGATTTTCACCAAGGACATCGATTCGACCAGTCCGTCGTTGTGGCTCGCCTGCAGCCAGGGCGATACCTTCAACAAGGTCACGATCGAGTTCATGCGCGCGAACGGTAAAGAGAAAGTCAAGTATCTCGAAATCGTTCTCAACCATGTCATCGTCTCGTCGGTCGATCCCGTCGTGCAAGGCGAAGGTCTGCCGGTCGAAACCCTGGCCTTGAAGTACGCGTCCGTGAAATGGATCTATACCGTTCAGGGCGTGGACGGCAAGAAGGGCGGAAGCAACCCGCAAATGTGGAGCCTGGCGAAGAACAAGGCAACTGAAGCCGTGTAAACGGTTTGTAGTCTTTCTTCACGTGATTGCGGCGTTTGCGCGCCGCAATTTTCTTTTTCTTCAAGCGCTATGACGAGATGATTGAAGTCATTACGGTCAACGACGCTTCATGTCGAAAGTGCTCCATGTCTGTAGTTGACTTGTGCCTGATCTCGAAACGCTCCGGCGGCAAGCAAACGCCGTAGTTCCGGATTTGCCTGGAGCCATTTTCCCAAAATTGGTGTTCCTGCATTTCACAACATCATTTATGCCTGCCATGTCCACCGTCCTGTCTTCGAAAGCCAAGTATCCCCCAACCTTGTTTGATCGGCTTGCAGACGATACGCCGCGCGAGCAGGCCGAGAGGAATCCGTTGCGCCTGATTACGGCCGAGGAACTGAAAGAATCCGTTGCTCGTGATCTGGAGTCATTGCTCAATTGCCGCTGTGCGCTTGGCGAGGATGCATTTGAGCAGTTTCCGGAGGTACTGCAATCGATGTGCAGCTATGGCATGAACGATTTCGTCGGTTTGAGTCTGGCCAGTCCCGCAGACCGGAATTTCATATGCCGTTCGCTGGAACGCACCATCGCCATTCACGAACGGCGTCTGAAACAGGTTCAAGTCACGCTTGAACTGGAGAATGGTTCCGTCAACCGGTTGAAGTTTGCAATTCACGCATTGCTGGTCGTGCATCCATCAACGGAGCCTGTTTTCTTCGACGCATTGTTGCAGCCATCAACGCTGCAATATTCAGTCAGCCGTGCGCGTCGCATAGCCTCTTCCTGAAATACATGGACAGCCTGCTTCCTTATTATGAGCGCGAGCTCACCTTCCTGCGCCGGTTATCGCACGATTTCGCCCGACGCTATCCCAAGGTCGCCGGCCGCCTGCTGTTGTCCGGCGAAGCGTGCGACGATCCGCATATCGAAAGATTGATCGAGTCGTTCGCTTTTCTAACAGGGCGGATTCACAAGAAACTCGACGACGAATTTCCTGAACTGACAGATTCTCTGCTGCAGGTGCTTTATCCGCAGTTTCTGCGCCCGTTTCCTTCGGTCTCCATCGCGCATTTCGACATGGGTGCGGCAGTCAGTCAATTGACCAAGGCGGCACTCATACCCGCACATACCATGCTGACGACGCATCCGGTGCGAGGTGTGCCATGCCGGTTCCGAACAGCATATGACGTTCACTTGTGGCCGATCGAAGTTCTTGATGCGGCTTACGAAAACGTTTTCGACGTCAGCGGCTTGCGCAACAATTCCGGTCGCAGGCTAAGCGGCGCCATCAGGATGACGCTTGGCGCCATGGCCGAGACAATGGGATTGGATGCGGCCCAGCTCGGACTCGGGAAGCTGCGCTTCCATCTGAACGGCGAACCCGCAGTCGTCGCGTCGCTGCGCGAGGCGATTTTTTCAAACGCGGTGTGTGCATGGGTATCGACACCGGCGACTTCCCGGAAAATCGAGTTGCCGCTGACGGCAATCCGGAGTGTCGGCTTTGCCGACGACGAGGCCTTGCTGGATCAGGACGCACGTTCGCATCATGCCTACCGCCTGCTCCTTGAATATTTCGTTTTTCCGGAAAAATTCAACTTTTTCGATCTGGATTTGAGCGAACTTGCCGGGAAATTGCCGCCCCATACCAGGACAATCGACATACGGATCGGACTTGCGGAAAACCTTGCAAAGCAACCGAGCGATCACCTGCTGGACCGAATCAGCAAGGAAAATTTCATGCTCGGTTGTACCCCGGTCGTGAACCTGTTCCGTCAGCACCCGGAACCGATCCGGATGACTGGTACGGCCAGCGCATATCCGATCATTGTCGACAGCCGCCGGCCCCAGGCATACGAAGTCTACGAAATCCGCCGCGTGTTTTCCGTTGGGCAGACGGATGACGACGAAGTGCGAGAGTTCCGGCCGTTTTACTCTCTTCGCCACGCCGATCCAGCCGACGGTCCGTCACGGTATTGGCATGCCGCTTACATGGAAGAGGGAGACGACGACAGCTTCACGATGGAGTTGTCACTGGTTGATTCCGCATTATGTCCGCAGACCGCGCAGCAGGGAGCACTCAGTCTCGATCTCACCTGCACAAATCGCGAATTGCCGTCGCAGTTGCCGTTCGGGCTGCCGGACGGCGACCTGTTCATTCAAGGCGGTTCGGTTGCAAAGACGATCCGGTTGCTGCGCAAGCCAACTCGCAGCTATCGATTTCCGCGCGGGCGCGGTGCGCAGTGGCGCCTGGTATCGCATCTGGCGTTGAACCATTTGTCGTTGTCGGGGCCGTCAGCGGATGCGTTGCAGGAGATACTGACCCTGTATGACATTACGCGTTCGGAAGCCAACCGAAGACAGGTCAACGGCATCGTCGCAGTGGAACAACGGATTGCCATGGCTCGGATCCCGGGAAACCCGTTTCCTGTCATGGCGCGCGGAATCGAGATTCGCGTCACCGTTGACGAAAGTCACTATGCCGGAATTGGCGTATTCATGTTTGCGCAGCTACTCGATCACTTTTTCGGGCTTTATGTGCATACCAACAGCTTTACCCAATTGGTGCTGGTGTCGAAACAGTCAGGAGAGGAGTTGATCAAATGCCCGGCAAGAAACGGCGTTTCGGCCCTGGCCTGATCCAGCGCTTGCGCGATGAGCCGCACCGGTTTGAATTTTTTCAGGCGGTGCGTTTGCTCCTTATGCATCATCGACAGCAATCGCAATCTGGAGATCGCGATGTACTCGGAGGGGTGATCCGGTTCCGCAGTTCGACATCGCTTGCATTTCCGCCGAGCGAGATCGAAGCGCTCGAATTCGAATGGAAGCGCACAGAGAACGAAGGCCGTGAAGGCGGAGCGGATGGGCCGGAAAACGATGCGCCGACATTGTTCAGCCAGGCGACCTTGACGCCTTCCTTCATCGGTTTGACCGGCCCTTCGGGTGTCCTGCCGCGCCACTATACTCAGCATGTGGCGGAGCGGGAAATGTATCATCGCGACACGGCGACACATGCCTTCCTTGATATTTTCACCAATCGCGCCGTTGCGCTGTTTTACCTGAGTTGGACCAAGTACCGCTTGCATTTGCAATATGAGGCGGACAGGAAGAACCGGTTTCTTCCAATGGTACTGAGCTTCGCAGGACTCGGCCTGCCGGGAATACGGAACCGTTTGCAGGAAGCTGAATGCGGCTTCCGGGACGAGTCGCTCGCCTATTTTTCCGCTGCATTGCGAGAGCGTCCCGCTTCCGTTCAATGGTTTTCGCGCGTTGTGTCCGACTATTTCAATGTCGCATGCGGAGTGGAGCAATTCGTCGGCCAATGGTTCGTGTTGCCGGAAAGCGAACGTAGTGTCATCGGCGCCGGCAATTGCGTGCTCGGGCAGTCCGCCATGTGCGGTGACCGTGTATGGGACCGCCAAAGCAAGGTGCGGCTGATCCTCGGGCCCATGCGCAAGGCGCAATTCGACGAATTTCTTCCCGGCGCCGCCGGCGCCGTCGGTCTGGAGCGTTTTTTCCGTCTCATGGTCGGCCCGACCTTCGACTGCGAAGTTCGATTGGTCCTTGACCGGCGCGATGTCGCTCCGGCCGCGCTCGGCGGAGAGACCGAAGCAACCAGGCTCGGCTGGAACGGCTGGTTCAAAAGCAGGGACATTTGGTCCGACGCGCGCGACACTGCATATCTGATCAGCGCCGGCGGCGCGTTCTGATTTTCTTCACTCTTCAATAAATACCTGGAACACCATGACAGCCAATCTGAAAGTACTTATCGGAAAACTGAATGCGACCTGCCGGCGAGCTGCTGAACAGGCAATCAATTACTGCGTCTCGCGCGGGCATTACGAAGTCGAAGCGGAACACTTGCTTCTCGCGTTACTGGATGATGCGCGCAGCGATTTTGCTCTACTGGCAAGGCATTACGATGTCAGCCCGACCGCACTGGAAAAGGATTTGCTCGACGAGATTGCAGGATTGAAGACGGGGAACACGCGCACTCCGGTCTTTTCTCCCTATTTGCCGAGGCTGTTCGAGCATGCCTGGTTGCTCGCCTCGCTCGACGGTCAAACGATGCGAATCCGTAGTGCCCATTTGCTGCTGGCCTTGCTCACCGAAGCCGAACTGTCGCAGCTGGCGCATCGCGCATCGAAGCAGTTTGCACGCATTTCGGTCGATGAACTGAAACATCGGCTCGCCGAGTTGACTGCGGATTATCCGGAGACGGCTGAATCGGTGAGCATCCCCGGTGCCGCAGGCGGCGATGCCGAGGCGTCAGCGGAGCAATTGGGTGAAGCCCCCCTGGCTCGCGGCAAGACACCTGCGCTGGATCAGTTCACCAGCAACCTGACGCAGAGGGCTCGCGAGGGTGCGATCGATCCCGTCATCGGACGCGATGCCGAGATCCGGCAGGTCATTGATATCCTGATGCGGCGACGCCAGAACAATCCAATCCTGACCGGAGAAGCCGGCGTCGGAAAAACCGCAGTAGTGGAAGGCCTGGCGCAGCGCATCGCCATTGGCGACGTGCCACCGTCGTTGGCGGGAGTCGAGTTGCACGTGCTTGACCTCGGACTTTTGCAGGCGGGAGCTAGCGTGAAGGGCGAATTTGAAAACCGCCTGCGCAATGTGATCGACGAAGTAAAACGCAGCCTGCATCCGATCATACTGTTCATCGACGAGGCTCACACGATGATCGGCGCCGGCGGCCAGGCGGGACAGAACGATGCGGCAAACCTGCTGAAGCCGGCGCTCGCGAGAGGCGAGCTGCGTACGATTGCCGCTACTACCTGGAGCGAATACAAGAAGTATTTCGAGAAGGATGCTGCGCTTGCGAGGCGCTTCCAGGTCGTGAAAGTCGAGGAGCCGTCCGAAAGCGTCGCCTGTGCGATGTTGCGCGGAATGGCGTCGAAAATGGAAGCGCATTTCAACGTGCGTGTGCTGGACGAGGCGATCAGCGAGGCAGTGCGTCTTTCCTCGCGTTATATCAGCGGGCGCCAGTTGCCCGACAAGGCCATCAGTGTGCTCGACACCGCCTGCTCGCGGGTGGCGCTCGGCCAGACGGCAACGCCGGCGGCCATCGAGGATGCGCGCCGGAGCAATGACGCGCTTGCGGAAGAAATTGCGGCTCTCGAAAGAGAGATGAGCGCCGGGGCATCGCATGGCGAGCGCTTGTCGGAGTTGCGTGCCCGGCGTGAAGCTGTGCAGGCCGGGTTGCGGGACGCAGGCGTGCGCTGGGAGCAGGAAAAAGTACTGGTTGGCAGGATCAGGGAACTGCGAGCGCAGCTCGAAGGGCAGTCCGATGATGCGGTTCTACCGGACGATGCAGCTGCTGGCGGTGCAGGAAAAAGCAAGCGGAATGGAAAAAATTCCGCATTGCTGAAGGAATTGACCGTTGCCCAGAACGAGCTCAAAACGCTCCAGGGGGAATCTCCGCTGGTTCCCGCATGTGTCGATGGACAGACAGTGGGCGAAATCATCTCTGCCTGGACCGGGATTCCGCTCGGCAAGATGGTGAAGGATGAGATCAATACGGTTTTGAATCTCAAGTCGTTGCTTGAAGAGCGCGTTATCGGCCAGCCTCATGCGCTGGAACAGATTGCGCAGCGCGTGCGTACGGCGCGCGCCAATATCGAAGATCCTGGCAAGCCCAAAGGCGTCTTTCTGTTCGTCGGCCCGTCTGGCGTCGGCAAGACCGAGACTGCGCTTGCCCTTGCCGATGTGCTCTACGGCGGGGAGCGAAACATGGTCACCATCAACATGTCCGAGTACCAGGAGGCGCATTCCGTATCGGGTCTCAAGGGATCGCCGCCGGGTTACGTCGGTTACGGCGAGGGCGGCGTGCTGACGGAGGCGGTGCGCAGGAGGCCGTACAGCGTGGTTTTGCTGGATGAAGTCGAGAAAGCGCATCCCGACGTGCTCGAACTGTTCTTCCAGGTGTTCGATAAAGGGGTGATGGATGACGCCGAAGGACGCGAGGTCGATTTTAGAAACACGGTAATCATCCTGACGTCCAATGTCGCTACACAGACCATCATGCAGGCTTGCCTGAACAAGAGCGATGAGGAGTTGCCCGATCATGAAGCGCTAGGGGAGGCGATCCGTCCGCAACTGTACAAGGCGTTCAAACCCGCCTTTTTAGGCCGCATGAAGGTAATTCCCTATTACCCGTTGCCTGACGCGGTTCTGGCCGAAATCGTCCGCCTGAAACTCGATCGTATCGGTAAGCGTGTGATGGAAAATCACAAATCGTCGTTCTCGTATGCAGACGAGGTGATCGACGCGGTGATCGATCGTTGCACTGAAGTCGATTCCGGCGCGCGCAACGTCGACCATATCCTGAACGGCACGATGCTTCCGGAAATTGCCGAAACCGTGCTTGCAAGAATGGCCGAGGGGAAACCGATCAAGAGCATCAAGATCGGAATCGGCAAGGATAATGCATTTACCTACCGGATCAATTAAGGAGCGGGAGGAAATGATGGATTCAAGCTTGACGGATTTGCTGGCGCCGCTGGCGGGAGAAACTTCTTGCGGTGAAGACCTGTCGTTTTCGCCGGATTTCGATCGCATTCAGGAGGCGAGGCGTGAAGACGATCCTACTGTCGACTATGGCGAGTGGCAAACGGCGCTGAAGCAGGCCGACTGGCAGGAGGTGATTTCCTGTTGTACCGAACTTCTCAGGATGCGCAGCAAGGACTTGCGGGTCGCAGCCTGGCTGACAGAGGGGCTCGTCAAGACCAGGGGCATTGCCGGGCTGGGCGAAGGGGCAGCGCTGGTTGCAGGCCTGCTGACACGTTTCGGCGAGCATGTTCACCCACAAGCGGACAGCGGTGACCAGGAGCAGCGTATCGGTACGATAACGTGGTTCGTGACGCGCATGACACAACTGGTGCGGCAGATCCCGTTGACGCAGGCAAAGGAAGGAAGGTTCAGCCTGAGCGACCATGATACGGCCCGCCAGGCACAGATGCAGATACAGCGTAATCCCGATGCTGCCGCTGGTCTGGATGACAAGGTGACGCTGGAAAAAATTTCGCTTGCGATCGCGAAAACGGACAGGGAACTGTACCGGCAGTGGCTGCTAGATGCGGAGCATTGCCGCTCGGCTACGGAGGAATTGATACAGGCATCGGATCAAGTTTTTGGCGTCGACGGGCCTTCTTTTTCTCTGTTGACAGAAGCGGTGGCAACGTTCCACGAAAGGCTCCTTGCCATTGGCAGGGAGCGGAATATTCTGCCCGAGGCAACAGGATGCGATGCGATGGACGGGGAAGAGCCGGCGCAACTTTCGCCGCAACACAACGAGCCGGGTGCGGTGCGAGGTCCGATCCGGAGTCGTGAGCAGGCGCTGGAATCCCTGCGGCAGGTGGCCGCATTCTTTCGCAGTACGGAGCCCCACAGTCCGGTTGCGTATCTTGCCGAAAAGGCAGTGCAGTGGGGCGGCATGCCTCTGCATGCCTGGCTGCGCAGCGTCGTGAAAGATCACGGAACGCTTTCGCATCTGGAAGAGCTTCTTGGCATGAGCGCGGATGGAGAGGCGGGAGAGACAGGGCGCTGAGCCGCTTGCACCTTGACGGACGGTAGAGGGCGTCGTGGCGCACCGGCGCTATTGCTATGGCATTGGCGCGTCACGACGCCGCCTTCTTGCATCGTAACGCAAACGGTTTTGGCAGACGACCGGCTTCGCGGTGCGCAGAATGAAATTTTTGTTGCCGCTGTGGGGCCAAAAACCGGTAAGGCTACTGGCTTGCGCGGAATTCGATGCGCCGATTTCTGCGGCGCCCATCCTGGGTATTGTTCGATACGAGCGGTTGGTCCGCACCCATGCCGCTTGTCGAGATCAGCTCGGGCCGAATGCCATTGGCAACGAGATATGTCTTTACGGATTCCGCCCTGGAACGGGATAGCGCGAGATTGCGGTCTGGCGCACCAACATTGTCGGTGTGGCCTATCACTTCGAACTTTTTCGCATCCAGTTTCTTCAATACCTCAATCATTTCGTCGAGAATCAATTTTCCGGTATCGGTCAGCAGGGCGCTGCCGGGTTCAAATTCGATGACCCGATCGGCGAGAATCTTGTCGATCGCTTCCTGGCTGGCAGCGGTTACGCGAAGTCCGTTCTTGACGACATAGCCAGGGGTCAGCGCGCCTGCTACATCGCCGGCGATGGATTGACGCAAGACTTCGCTGCCGACCTCTCCGCGTAACGATACGGCTGTGCCTTCAACGATGATTTGTCCTTTGGCGATCGATTTAAGGTTCTGGTTCACCAGTTTGGGTACGAGAGAACCCCAGTTTGGCGGTGCGTCGACGCCGCCGACGCTGATCTGATCGACGACTTTGCCCGTACCGTAGACCTCCTGGAGTCGTGCCAGAAGATTTGCTTTTGTGGCTTCATCGGGCACGGCACCGGAGATGACGACGAGGCCGGGTGGGATGTTGGTTTGCGGCGGTTCCTGCTGTGCCTGCACCGATGCGGGGAGTATGATGGCCAGCATTCCCAGCAACACCGGGATACGGGGTGAATAAAAGGTAAGCATGCGGTCAGGCCTGAAAAAGTTGAGTGTGCATTGGATTGTGATGCTGCTTCATCCGGAAAACCCCTGCCGGAAGGCTTCGACCATCTGCTGCAAGCTCAGGTCGCCGTGATTGAGATAGCTCGACAGCTTGAATATCGCCGAGTCGCTGGCAGCAAAATCCTCCACCCATTCCGATTGGCTGATATCAATCAGGTAATCGGCGGCTGCATACTCGTCGAACAATGTATGGAAGGCGGCCGGTGTTGCGCCATTGAAGGAGACAATCAGCTTCGGTGTGCCGAAATGCATGCCGGAAAAGACGCTCAGTTCAAAATCCGTCCGTGCCAGAAACAACGTGGTCAGATCCAGCCACAGGGCTTTCGCCAAGGCGCGTTGTGTCTGGTCGCGCGGAAGCGGAAAAGCGAGCGCCTTGTGCGGGGGACTGGAATAGTTTGTCAGCAGCGGTTGCAGCAGGTAACCGACGGCGAGAATCATCTGACGTAGTGGAGTTCTGACGTCGCCAGAACTCAATACATTCTGCAGGCCCGCGATGGATGTGTTCGTCAGGTAGTTCCGGTAGGAATCCGCCAACTTGCTTTTCGGGGCTTCGGTTTCGAATGGCGTGTCATTCAGTGTCGTCAACGTGTCGGCTGCATCATGAGTCCTGGAGGCATGATGGACCAGCGCTCGTTGATGGTTCAAATGGCGTTCGAGGACAAGCGGGCTCAGCGGTAGGAAGTCCATTGATTCGTCGACTTCAAACATGATCGCGGCAATGAATGGAAAGCGGCGTGAGGAAGCATCGTTACTCGGAATAAGGCAGCCTGAAATCACGTGCTTCTTTCGCGTGCCGAGGAACAGAAAGTCGATGGGGCCGGTGTTGTCGTAGCAGGTTTTCCAGTCGGGGGTGGACAGCAGCATTTCCATGCCTTGCGCGACCCATTGGTCGATCAGAGCAATGACTTTCGTTCCTGTCGCACTTTTGACGAAATCGCCGCGCGAACAGATTTTCCCGAAGTAAAAGGAACTGGGGTTGCGGAGTTGTAGGGTGGGGCTGACGCTCATGTTCTGACTCGCGTGTCTGTTCTTGTTTCAGCTTTCAATTCCGGCGACGATGGCGGGCAGCGTCAGACCGCGGAGGCCGTCTTCGGAACCGGAAGCGCTGCCTCCACCCCGGGTGTCGCTGATGAGACGGAAATTTACCGTCACGGCAATGTCGCTTCCGGACCAGGTCATGACGAAGTTTCCGTTATCCAGTTTCTTGCGCTGAGCGGAATTGATCAGTTTTTCAAGACCGAACTGGCCTGGAAAGTTGACGATGTCCAGAGTGCGGCCATCGGGGGTGATCCCAGTGATTCGCGCTCCAGGTTGGCCCTGTTGCGACGGCCAGACAAAGCTGGTCCAGTTCTGTTGCCCGTTACGGTAGCGCAGGCTTTGGCCGTCGAT
Source organism: uncultured Noviherbaspirillum sp. (assembly GCA_966212445.1). Classification (GTDB taxonomy): domain Bacteria; phylum Pseudomonadota; class Gammaproteobacteria; order Burkholderiales; family Burkholderiaceae_D; genus Noviherbaspirillum. The sequence goes on from CBIHRJ010000003.1 coordinate 142,064, forward strand.
TTCGATCGTGTACTCCACTAGGCCGGGCGTTGGGACCGGCAGCAACTGGAAGTTGGTTTGCGCTTGCCCGCTGCTTGATGCGGCGCTGCCTGCCGCGCCCTGGATGGAGACGTAACGGGCCAGATTGTTCGAGAAGGCAGGGTTGAGCTTGAGTCCCATATCCGCCCAGGTGCGGGCGGTCAGGGTATCGCCGCGACGTACGACCAGCGGCCCCATGGCAGTTTGCACGAATTTTGAAATGGAACCTTCCGGTCCGAATACCTGGGCGATCTCCGAGGCGGTTGCTTCGACGCGTGCATCGGACGCGAACGGATATTTCGTTCCCAGCGTCCGCTGGAATGGTTCATATACCTGTGCCGCCCAGGTCCGGTTCAGTTCCTGCTCCGCCGGTGGCACGATGACAGCGAATGCCTGCATCAGCGGACGTACCAGCAAAGGCCGTATGGTCGAGCGTTCATTGTCGGGCATGCCGGTCAGCATGCTCTCGTCGACATACTTGAGTGCATCGGCCAGTTCGGAGTTGTTGCCATCGAGGGTGGCTTGCATCAATAACCGGCTTGTCGGTCCGACATCGCCGGAGTTCTTGATCTGGTTGAAGCGCGTGCGTACCTTGGATAGCTGTGCAAGATAGCCGTTCATCAGCGATGTGTCGCTGTTCTCGCCCCGAGAAACGGCAAGACTGGCGATCGCGGCGAACTCCTTGCCGATCGTGCCCGTTTGCGGTGAACCGGCCTTCGCGCCGGCAAGGTTGATGTCGACGTTGATTCTCGAAGGGGACTGTCGCAGTATGGCTGTCCTGAACCAGTTCAGGATGCCGCCGCGCGCGCCTTGCATGCCCTGGTCGGCAAGCGATGGGTTGTCCCACGAGGTTTCCCTGTATAAGGTCTGTATCAGGTTGCTGAGCGGTGATGAAACGGGGTCGCCCAGCCGGTTCATGCTAGTCACGGCCTGGTCGAATGTACCGAACTCATTGATGGTGATGCCTTGCATGAACTTCTTCCATTCCTGGATGTAGTCCGTCTTGTACATGCGTACGAGTTCACGCTGGATCTGCTCCGGGCTGCCTTCCAATGAAAGATCGTCGTGAGCGGTCGTTTTCAGCACCCAGTCCGCGCTCTGCAGTTCCTTCGCGCTGGCCTCCTTGATCGCGCCCTGAACAAACTGCTCCCATGCTTCCCTGGAAAATGCGCCGGGGATGGCATGGCTGCCTACGACCAGCTCCCGGTCCCTGTCGCCGACGATGCCGGCGACAGTGGTGGCGGGAAAACGTGTGGATGCACGCATCCGGATCTCGCTGTAGACGCGCTCGCGTGCCGGCGTTCCCTTGACGACGGCGCGTAGTGTGACGCGCGTCTGGTCAACGAGGGCCAGCTTGTTCTCGATCAGCGGAAAGTCCGGTTCCTGCGCCTGTGCCAGGTAAAAGCTCAGCAGCTTTTCTGCGTTGCGGATCACTTGTTCGCGCGAGGCATTTCCACGGTGCGTTTCCAGCCAGTTGCGCCAGAAACGCGTGATCTGGTCTCCCAGGTGCGTCGAATCGACGCGGTCGCGGTTGGCGAGCATCAGATACGCTTTGAGTGCGTTGTACGCATCCTCCGGATCGGTCGGAGAAACATCCTTGTAGGGTGAGGGCGAGGTCGAGTTCGTGACCACAGCGGGTATCAAGGCCGGGGTGTCCGTTTGCGGTGTGCGGGCGACGGCCTGGAGCCGGCCTGCGTTCGTGTTGACTTCCTTGAGAAAGCTTTCCAGGCTTGCCGCGACGGGCGTCAACATCACCTGCTGCAGACCTCTGAAATATTCGGTACGCAGCTTGTTTTCGACACGTTCGCCCTGGAACAGTCCGAAACTCAATGACAGGGGCTTGTCGTCCCGGTAGTGCTGCAACTGTTCCAGCCGGTCCTGCAACAGCACAAGCGCGTCGAGTCGAGAAGCGAGATCAACCTGGACTTCCTGGATCTTGACCGCCTTGTCGAGGTCGGCCTGAATATTCGCGATGTATTGTCGGTTGGTTACGAACGACCAGCTCCAGCCGGCCAGCATCAGTCCCAAAACCAGCACCCCACCGTAAAAGGTGGCGCCTCGCAGCAGTAGTTTCCGTCGGCTCGCATATTGGCGAACAAGGTTGCGGTCGGCGAAGATGACGGACGAAAACAGGTTCTTGAGGAAGAAACCGGTGTGCGAGCTGATGCTGGCTGTCATTTTACGGCCGGCTGACAAGCCGTACTGCTGGACGATGCGCTGGCCGGTGGCATGGGTGGCGACGCCTTCCTGCACAGCGCTGGTGAAATAGAAGCCGCGGAAGACCGGCTTGAACTGGAACGGATTTTCTTCGAACAGCGTGGCGATGAAGGTGCGCAGATGTTGCTTGACGCCGACAAATTCGATCGGAAAAGTGAGAATGCCCGGGCTCATTGCCTGGCCACGATTGAGTGCCATGCGCGTCGTGCCGAGTTCCTTGATGCCGTCGGCCAGGGTGTCGAAATGCCGGTCGAACAGTGCAACCGCGTTGGCCGCGCCATCGGTATCGTAGGGTAGGGTTGCACCCCAGACGCGGCTGCGTTCTTCCGCATCGGAATCCTCGAAGAAATCAACGAATCCTGCGACCAGGTCCACCTTCGTAAACATCACGTAGACGGGGGCGAACAGTTCAAGCCGTTCGGTCAGTTCTTGCACCCGCTGGCGCAACTGTTTGGCGAGCTTGATGGTGAAATCAGGCCGGTTACCGGTCAGTTCAGCGATGCTGGCGACGATCACGATGCCGTTGATCGGCGCCTTGGGCCGGTATTTGCGGAGCAGGTCGAGGAAGCCGAACCATTCGCTGCGGTCTTCTTCATGCACCGCATAGCGGCCGGCCGTGTCGAGCAGAATGCCTTCGGTGGTAAAAAACCAGTCGCAATTGCGGGTTCCGCCGATACCCTGGACCGCCTGGCCACCCTTGTCGGAAAACGGGAAATTCAAACCGGAGTTGATGACGGCGGTGCTCTTGCCGGCGGCCGGGTTGCCGATCACGATGTACCAGGGCATTTCATACAGTGCTGCGCTCCCGGTGGTCTGGCCCAGCTTCGAGGTCTTGATCGTCCGGACGGCATCGAGCAGCCGCTTGCGCAGGAGTTCCACATCCTGTTTCTTGTCGTCCGGCGCGATTTTGACGGCTTCTTCAACCTGCTTCTGGAACATGCTGTCCATTGCGCCGGAGTCGCGGCGGGCGCGCCTCCATTGGTAGATCCAGTAAGTAACGAAGATGGCAACGACGGTTGCCAGCAGCGCATAGGTCCACTTCGGCGCGAGATGCAGGGATGAGGCGATCAGATAGAGAGCGGCAAGCGTCAGCGTCAATCCGATGACGGATACCACACGCCTGTCTTTGAAAAAATCGAAAATCCGGGTCATTGAAAAAATCCGTTATGCAGCTTGTCGTTGGGATGGGTTCATGGCGGCCGAGTCGGGAAGCAGGATGGCAGCGGCGCGTTCGTGGGAGTGACTGACGCTGAACAGCAGTACCGGGTTGCCGCATTTGCCGGCCTCGATTGCGGCGGCAGTCAGCATCGCCGCTGACGACGCGGCGCCGAGGTGTCCGCAAGCTTCGTTAGTGGCGAGCCGGTTCTGGATGCCGTCCAGTTGCGGGGTATGGGTCATCATCGCGCCGATGCATTCCAGCGTGCGGCTGGCGCGGTGGTCGGCATCGCTGACGACACTGGCCACCGTTGCCGGAGAAATGCTGGCGGCGTCGAGTACGGTTTCGATTGCGCCGGCGAGGCAGGCATGCGAGGCCTTGCCGGACGTGTCGGCGGACGACTCGCGCTGCGCGCGTGCCATGCCCGTCATGCGGCAGAGCGGCGCTGTTGTGGCGAACGGCAAGGCTTTGTCATTCGCGCACAAGATGGCAAATGCGCCTTCGCCCATCATCAGACCGTTGGGGCGACGCGGTTCAAACAGGCGTCGGCCTGCACTCCATGCCTGGGCAAGCGACGGACAGAGTGATGAATCGCATGCAAGCAGCAGCAGCGCATCGGCGTTCACGGCGTCGCCGGCTGCGCACCGGAATTCGTCCGCCAGGATCAGTGCCGTCGCACTGTCGTCCGTTGCGACCAGATCGATGGCGAATGACTGTTCCGGTATCGGAAGGGCGTGCAGACGTTCGATGGCGTAATGTCTTGCAAACACGTTTTCATAGGGACTGAAAGCGGAGGATACAAGGAGTTTGACGCGCAGGCGGAACGGCTTGTCTTTCACGGTCGGCATGCCGGAGGATCCTCGCAACAGAGGAAGTGCAGCACCGTTTCCATTGTTTGCGCCGGATTGCGCCGCAGCATCGAAAGGCCAATCCTGCAGCAACTGGTCGAACACGGAGTCGAGCAAGGCCAGAGCGCGAATCGGCGCGTCGCGCCAGTCATCGATCTGTGGCGCACCTGCGAGCAGGCCGTCGGCAATCGCCTGCTTCAGACTGTGGTGGATAGAGGATGTGTCGAGGTTCTTGACGCGTGCGGAAAGCACGGGGAAACCGTCCTCATCGGTCAGCAGTTCGTCCGGGACGGGACGAATTAGACGCTCGCCAAGCGCATCGGTGAATTCATCGGCGCTGAGGCCAAGGCTGGTCGCAGCCCAGGCTCCCAGAATGGGCAGGGTCGCTGGGGTGATGGGGGGCGAGGCAGCAGCTGTTGTTTCCGTTGTTGCAGCATCGGCGGTTTGGTCTGCCGGGTTCCGGTTTTTCTGCGATGCGCGCTTTGCCATCAGTGCTATGCCGATCAGTACAAGGATTGGCAGCGCGACCAGATAGACAAGGATGTCGTCCGTGGCAGGCGTGCGCTGCTCCGCCTGCCACCACAGGATGACGGCGAGCCAGATGACGGCGACGCTGGCGAGGGAAATTGCGATCCATTTCATTCGCCGGCGGGGCTTCTTGGTCGTCGGAGTTGGATTGAGTGACATCGGAAAGCGTTATCTCGATACGGTGGCATGCCGCAAGCGACGGCATGCACGGCGATTATTCGGTGGCGGACGAGGACTGGCCCGCTATCAGGGTGGCGCCGCAGGCGGTGACATCGCCATGCCGTGCTGCGGGCTTGCCATCGATCAGGACGGTCGGATCGCCGCTGACAATAACGGTGACGCCGCCGTGGTCTTTTTTCGGACAGGTCACCTTGTCGCCAACGCGTGCTATCTGCTTGCCATGTGTGCCGGTGGTTGCAGCTGAAGAGATGACGGTGCCGCCGTGACTGGTGGAGTCGCCGATGACGATAAATGGTCGGGTCATGGGAATTCGATTGCCTGTTTGACAAAATTATTTGAATGATAATACATAAAAATGTGAAAGTAATAACTAAATTTGCGTAACGGAATTTTTCAGGGGTGGATGGCGTGCCTGGCTTTTCGCAGTTCGACATGCCCGAAGTCCATCAACTGCCAGCGGCCGCCCCAGTTCAACCCGACCGATTCAGCGTATTGCCCGTACAGCCGATATCCTTCCATTGCCCATGGATCTTTTTCCGAAATGACAATCCGGCCGTCGCGATAGAACGCACTGTCGGCTGCAAGGCCGTACTGGTGATAACTCTGATAGGCGCCGGCACGCGTGACATGGGGCCCCAGCCTGGCCAACTGTGCCTGGCGCTCGGGACTGCGATAGCCTTCCAGCAAGGCCATGCGGTAGCCGTGTTTTTCCATCAGTCGATAGACGGTGAGCAGGCGTTGGCGGAAATCGGCGTCCAAGGCATTCCATTCCCGGCTTGCGGTGATCAGTTCGTGGCGTTCTGCTTCGATTTCGCGCGTGGTGAACGCGGCCGGCGGCAAGGGGGGCGGAGGGACTAGTTGTTCTCCTTGCAGCAAGGCCATGATCACCGGGTCAGTTGTCTGCGGTAGATCGGAATAGGCTTCAAGTGCGTCAGGTGCCAGCAGATGCAGCACCAGGGCCGGTGCTGCAAGCAGAATCAGCACAAACAGCAACACACGTCTTTTACGGAGAATTGCTGCTTTTGTATGTTGCAGTGCAGAAAGGAGGCGTGCCGGAAGCCCCATGACCTTGTGCGTAAAGCCTGTTCGTCTGGCATCAAGCCAGCCGCCTGCACCGCTCAGTGCTGTCTGGAGCTTCAATTGCCAGGCTTTCCGGCGTTCGGCGTGCATCACAAGCCAGCTTCCGCCGCCGATAACGACGGCATAGATGATTCCGAGAAAGACAAAGAAGGGAATATCGTTCACAGGGGTTTCCGTGGAAGAAATTAATTGCCATAATTGCAAATATAAGTGTTATTGTAAATACAATTAATTTCAATGAGTTGTCGCGCCGACAGACGCGGCTGGAGGAACAATGAACAGACAAGATTCCGTAGACGAAACAACCGTAGCCAACCCGGTGCGCCCCTCCCTTTACGCAAATACCCTGAGGGAACGCTCGGCGAAAGCGACTGAAGTTTTCAGCATCCTTGAATCGCTTGAGCCGAGCCGGAAGCGGCGGGGACGGGGCATCCTGCTGGCGCTTGGCGGATTTTCGCTGCTGGCGGCGGCTGTGCTTGTGACACACCCTGATGTCGGCTATCTTGCCGGGACCGAAGCATGGATGGCTGCCCGACTCGGCCGGCCGGCGAAAGCACCGGTGGCGGCGGTGCCAGAGCAGATTGCATCGGCACCGCAGGCAAGCGGCGAGGACCCTGCAGCCGCTGCGATCGTGAGCGAGGTGGCTGAAGAGACGTTGCCGTTGCAGGATGCGAGTGCGGAGGATGAAGTGGCAGCCGTGCTGCCTTTGATCGCGGACAGTCCGTCGTTGCCTGCCGTTGCCCCAGCCGGCAAGAGCGCCGCTGCTGTCGGGGAAAGTCACAAGGGAAGTACCGGGGTAAAGCCTGTGACCGGGGGTAAGGCGGCCGCCAGACCGCATTCGAAGAAGCACGCCGGGAAGCCTGCGCGGACACCCCATCGTTCGACAGCGTCCAAGCCGGGAGCCAAGGATAAGGACAAGGACGTAGCCTTGATCGCCGCCTTGCTGTCGCATGTTTCCGCGTCCGGTTCTCCGGCGCCGAAGAAGGGGGCGGGCAGCACGCCGGCGACGAAAAGTGCTGAAACCACGTCAACAGCGAAAAGGGAAGCGGCGGCGCCGACAAATCGCGACGTGATTATCCGCACGGCGGACGAGTCCACTGACACATTGGTCAGGCGCTGTCGGACGCTCGGTCTTCTGGAAGGCCAATTGTGCCGCATACGGATTTGCTCGGGCCTGTGGGGTAAGGATCCTGCCTGTCCGGCTGGAGGAAGTACTTCGCCCGAGCAATAGCGCGTTTTGGAGGCGCCCGCAAAGAGAGCGAGGGCGGGGCGAGTTGCACAGCCGCCGATGTTCCAATGGGCATCGCAGCCCGTCGTCTTCGAGGGCTATGCAAAATCCCGGCTGTGTGTCGCCAGTCGTCCAAGCAAGGGCGTCAGGTCAATCAGCCGTTTTGCCACCAAATGCCGCACCTTGCTTTCGCACTGCCAGATGCCGATCACGCCGAGCAGCCGCGAACCAAGCAATTCCTGACGATACCTGTCGAACAATGCCGGCCACACGATGACATTCACCGGCCCGGTTTCATCCTCGATCGTCACGAATATCGTTCCGCTCGCCGTTTGCGGCCTCTGACGGACGGTGACAATCCCGCAGCCGCGGGCAAGCTGGCCGTTGGCGAAGGTGTTCAGTACTTCGGCCGGCAGAAAGCGTTTTGCATGCAGCCGCGGCCTGAGCAGCGCCAGTGGATGGCGTCCCAGCGTCAGTCCTGTTGCATCATAGTCAGCGATAATGCTTTCCCCTTCCGCGGGCGCTTCAAACCGGACCGTGTCCTCATGCACCGGCGCTGTCCGCAGCAGATCCTTGCCGGCCTCGCTCGCCACCGCCTGCCATAGCGCCTGGCGCCGGTTGCCGGCGAGCGCTTCGAGCGCGTTCGAATGCGCCAGCGCTTGCAGGTCGTGGCGTGTCAGTCGCGCTCGCAACGCCAGGTCCGAGGTGTCGTCAAATGGCCGGACTGTGCGCGCTTCCTCGATCCGCAAGCCGGCTTCGCGTGACAACCCTCGCACCATGTGAAACCCCAGGCGCACCGCAGTCCGGTCGCATGCCGCCGGCTCCAACCGGGTCTCCCAGTCGCTATGGCGAATGTCGACGGGGCGGACATCGACATCGTGGCGTCGCGCATCCTGCACCAGTTGAGAGGGAGCATAGAAACCCATGGGCTGGCTATTGAGCAGTGCCGCGAGAAAGGCTTCCGGTTCATGACGTTTCAGCCAGGAGCTTGCATACGCGAGCAAGGCAAAACTGGCGGCATGACTTTCGGGAAAACCATACTCGGCAAAGCCCTCGATCTGACGCACGATGGCATTGATGAAGGATTCTTCGTAGCCCTTTTTTGTCATGCCCAGTTTCAGTTTTTCCTGGAATTTTTCCAGGTCGCCCTTGCGGCGCCATGCGGCCATCGAGCGTCGCAACTGATCGGCCTCGCCTGCGCTGAAATCGGCGGCCAGCATGGCGATCTGCATCACCTGTTCCTGGAAGATGGGTACGCCGCAAGTGCGTTCCAGCGCCGGCTTGATTTCTTCTTTCGGATACGTCACCGGCTCCAGCCCCTGTCTGCGGCGCAGGTAGGGATGTACCATGCCGCCCTGGATCGGCCCCGGACGCACGATCGCGACCTGGATGACAAGGTCATAGAACTTGTTTGGCCGCAGGCGCGGCAGCATCGTCATCTGCGCGCGGCTCTCGATCTGGAAGACGCCTATCGTATCGGCTTCGGAAATCATCGCGTACGTTGCCGGGTCCTCCGGCGGAATGTCCTGCAGACGGAACGGCTCACCGCGCTGTGCGCTGATCATGTCGAGCGTACGCCGGATCATGCTGAGCATGCCGAGCGCGAGGACATCGACCTTGAGCAAACCGAGCGCGTCGAGGTCGTCCTTGTCCCATTGCACTACGCTGCGGTCTTTCATCGCCGCGTTTTCGATCGGCACCAGCCGCGACAGTTTGTCGCGCGCAATCACGAAACCGCCCGGGTGCTGGGACAGATGGCGCGGAAAGCGTATCAGCTTTTCTGCGATGCCGGCCCATTGCCGGGCTACCAGCGAATCCGGACCCATCCCGCATTCGGCAAAACGCTCCCACAGGCTGCTTTTGCCGTCCCACCAGCGATGCGACTTCGCGATCTGGTCGACGATGCTCTGATCCACCCCCAGCGCCTTGCCGACGTCGCGCAGCACGCTGCGCGGCCTGTAACTGATCACCACCGCCGTCAACGCCGCGCGCCGCCGACCGTATTTTTGATAGATGTACTGGATGACTTCCTCGCGGCGCTGGTGCTCGAAATCAACGTCGATATCCGGCGGTTCGTTGCGTTCTTTCGAGATGAAACGTTCGAACAGCAGGTGGCCGCGCGTCGGATCGACTTCCGTGATGCCGAGGCAATAGCAGACGGCGGAATTGGCTGCCGATCCGCGGCCTTGGCATAGGATGTCTTTGCTGCGCGCGAAGCGCACGATGTCATAGACCGTCAGGAAGTAAGGCTCGTATGCCATTTCGGCGATGAGTTGCAGTTCATGTTCGATCTGCGCGCTCAGCGTAGGTGGAATGCCGCCGGGGAAGCGTCGCAATGCACCGTCACAGGTTGCCTTGCGCAGGTAAGTCGCCGGTGTTTCCCCCCGAGGCACCAGTTCGTCCGGATATTCATAGCGCAATTCGTCAAGCGAAAACGAGCACAGTTCTGCAAGCTGTACCGTTTCTTCCAGCGCCGCCGGCGAATACAGGTTGGCCAGCCGCAGCCGGGAGCGCAGATGCTGTTCGGCGTTTGGCGTCAGTGCATAGCCGCATTCGGCAACCGGCTTGCCGAGCCGGATTGCGGTCAGCGTGTCCTGCAAGGGTTTGCGCGAGCGGACATGCATGCAGACATCGCCGGTGGCGACGACGGGCAATGCGAAATCCTGCGCGATTTGTTCGATTACCGTGCGGTGCTTCTCGTCTCCGGCCCGGCGCAGCAAGGTCATTGCGATCCACGCGCGGCCCGGAAAGGTACGCAGCATCCATTCGGCCTTTATTGCGAGACGATCGGCGGCAATGCCGTGTTCAGGCGTCAGGATCGCCAGGCAATCCGGCATGCCGCCCAGATGTGCGTACCGCTGCTTCGGGGCAGCGAAGTCCGTCGGAGTCAGGCGATAGCTGCCTTTTTCCGCCCGCGTGCGGGCCAGCGTGATCAGCTCGGACAGGTTGCCGTAGCCCGCGCGGGTTCGGGCAAGCAGGATCAGGGAGAATGCCGGGCTGCCGTCCTCGTTCACCAGCCGGAACCGGCTGCCGATAATCAAGCGCAGTTCGTGTTTTTTTGCCTCGACATGCGCGCGAACCACTCCGGCCAGCGAGCATTCGTCGGTGATCGCCAGAGCGCTGTAACCGAGTCTGATGGCGCGCTCGACCAGTTCTTCCGGGTGCGAGGCGCCGTGGAGAAAGCTGAAGTTGCTGGCGCACTGAAGTTCAGCGTAGGCGGGCAGGGAGATCATAAGACGTTACATTGGAATCGAGTATCAAGCGTTCCGGATGCCGCGCAAACATCAGGCAAACAATCCATGCAAAAACCAGTACACCTCTTCATCGGTGCGCTCCCGGTAAATCCAGTAGCAGATTGCGGTTTCCCCTTGCGCGATAAAGTAGTCGCGCACAATCAACCCGCCATCCCACCAGCCCGACTCGATACGTTCCGGGCCGTGCAGCATCCTCAGCGGCGATCCGTAAAACGGCCTGTCGTTGCGTACCATCAGCGCAACCGGCTCCGCCAGCATCCAGAATGGGCGCTCCAGGGGAGGTGTGCAGGGTTGAGGGCGACGGACGGTCGCTGCAGGAACCCATGCATTGCATGCTTCCGGCCGGTGATCGGCACGCGGTGCAGGGGCGAGCACGCTCTGGTGGCCCAGTCTTGCAGTCAGGAGTTCGAGTAGGCGGCGATAATCGGTTTGCGTGCTGCCGGAATCAGGGAACAGTGATTCGTTGGAGGGGCGCATTGCGGCGACTTGCGCGGCTTCGAGGCGTATCGCGATCATCGGGGCGGACAACACGACGCGGCCCAACCGCTCCTTCAGCAAGCGGGTCAGATGTTCTTCGTGCCATGCGGGGTCGGCAAGCACGATGTCGATCGGCGTGGGAGGGATCGCCGCACGGCCGCGTTCATGTTCGAGCAGCAGCACGAAACGCGATACCGCGAGCTGCTGTGCAACCAGCCAGCCGGTCATCTGCAGGAGCAGACGACGTGCCGCGAACAGCACGGCTTGCGCATGTTCGATACGGTCCGGCAGCTCCAGTCGCGCGGAAAATGTTTTCGGCGCCTGTGCCCAGTCGTATAGTTCCGGCGCCTGTCCGTAGGCACGGTCAAGGGTATCCAGCACATTCTTGTCGCAGCGTCGCTGCAGTCCGGCACGCGGCAGCCGGCGCAGGTCGGCCAAGGTATCGCAGCCTATGCCTTGCAACCATTCCTGATAAGGATGCGCAGCGGGCAGCAGCTTGCAGGGCAGGGCATCGAGCCGGCGCCCCATGGTTTTCATTCGTACGACACGGCGCAGCGAGGGATGGTGATGCTGCGCCAGCAGCCATGCGCCCTGGGCCGTGGGTGCCATGCCGATCTGCGGTGTGAAACCAAGCACGCGCATGCTGGCGCGCACCATCCGGCACAGCGCGAGCCGTCCCCCGAATGCGCGCAGACTGGCAGTGACATCGAGCAGCACGCCGGCTTCTTCGGCGAAGGCGACTTCGGGTGTGTACTGCAGCATGGCGAGCGCAATGCTGTTCAGCGCATCCAGCGTGCGCACGGCATCGTGTTCGTGCAGGGTTGCGTCGGGACAGATGGTTTGCACACCGGCGCGGCGCATGCCGATGCACACGCCGCCATGCGAGGCTTGTGCGCTCATGATCAGTACGCGTTCCCTGTCGATAACAACGTGACTGCCTGGCTCAGACCAGTTCGGCCGGATTGCTTCGAGCGGCAGCTGCGGCAGGTATAGGCCGATCCATGTGTGCATGGTTGTGACGAGTGGAAGTGGCAGAGGATGAGGGCATATTCGCCAGCGGCAGATAAAGCGTTTTATCGTGCTGCGGGCCGCGCCGTTTGACGATGTCGATATCGATGCCGCCATTGGCTGGCCGCAGCGCCAGTCGCAATGGCGAAGGGGATGCTTCCTGCATGAAGGTGACCGAGCGCATCATCCAGAACAGGGTTTCGGTGCCTTGCGCGGCGAGGTGCAGGCGACGCAGTGATTCACTGCGTACCTGCGATTGCCAGAACAGCAATGCGCCGCAACTGCCGTTGCGCAGGATTTGCTCCGCGCTCCACAAGGCATCGGCGCTGCGCGTGGTGTTCACCCATAGCAGGCGGTCGGACGGAAGATCCCAGGCTGTCCATGCGGCGACCTGCGGCCGATGCGGCGGCTGGAGCAGTGCGATACGGCCCTTGCGCACGATTGCCTGAAAAGCCGGGCGCAGCAACTGCATTTCGCCGATGCCCGGCTGCTGCAGCAACAGTTCGATCAGTGCGGCGCCTGGCCAGCCGCCGTTGGGCAACTCCTTGTCCAGTGCGGCAAACCCGGTTGCGGTGACGGCCGCCCGGCAAGCACCCATCTGGTCGGCACGCCAGACAGCGTCCGGCAAGGGAATGGGAACATTCGGCTTCGTTGTGCGGAAAACTGATGCAGACATCCTCACCTCCTAGTATTCTTTTTGCGGGCTGCAGGTTTTAATACTGTATAAATATACAGTATTAAGGGAATGCGGATTAGTCAGATTCGTAATGTGGTCAGCCTGTCTTTATATTTGTTGAAGCCGTTTTTTATTTTTCATGCAAGCCCGTATCACTTCCGTCGGACTGCTGATCAAACCCGATCCTGCCGACACGTTTGAATATCCGCATCACATCGATCGCGCCAGTCTTGACGCATTGCCTTCCAGGCCGGGCATCTACATTTTCAGGGACGAGCAGGACCGCCCGCTTTACATCGGCAAGAGTGTCAACATCCGTAGCCGCGTGCTCTCGCATTTGCGCACGCGGGAAGAAGCACGCATGCTGCAGGCAAGCAGACGTGTCGAATTCCGCCGCACTGCAGGCGACATCGGCGCACTGCTGCTGGAATCGCGTCTGATCAAGGACATGCAACCGCTGTACAACAAGAAGCTGCGTCGTACGCGCGAGATGTGTGCGCTGCATCTCGGTGCGGATGAGAAGTCGGTGCCGGAGATTGTCTATGCCCGTGAGTATGATTTTGCGTGCATGACTGATCTATACGGCTTGTTTGCGACACGCAAGGCCGCCCTGGAAAAGTTGCGAGTGATCGTCGACACGCAGAAACTGTGTCCCGTGTTGACCGGATTGGAGATCGCCACGCGCGGGCGCGCGTGTTTCGCGCGGCAGATCGCGCGTTGTCTGGGGGCCTGCGTTGGCGAAGAGCCGGTTGATGCCCATCATCGCCGGCTGAAAGCGGCGCTGGAAGAATTGCGTGTCGTTGTCTGGCCTTATGCAGGGCCGGTGGGTATTGTGGAAGAATGCGACGGCTGGAAGCAGACGCACGTGGTCGATCACTGGTTTTACGCCGGCTCCATCGACAATACATCCGGAGCGGCGTCGCTCAAGCGCCCCCTCCGGCGAAGTTTCGATGTCGACACCTATAAGATCCTGGTGACGCCGCTGATGCGCGGCGAGCTGCAAATCGAGTCGCTGGACGCAAGCGCCTTGTGATTGCCGGAGCGCCCGGCATCGCCTTCACATGACAAAACGCAAAACGATGAAAGGCTGTGTACCGGTTCGCCGGTACACAGCCTCGGTTTATGTATCCAGCAGGCGTTTACTGGCTAGTGGAGCCGCCGCTTGTGCTGCCGGTGCTGCTGCCACTGCCACTGGACGGGTTGGTAGAACTGCTGCCGCTTGTGCTGTCACTGCCGGACGTGCTGCTTCCGCTGGTTCCGCCGGGCGGCGTTGTTGTGTCGGGGGTGGTCGCGCTGCTGCCGCTTGTCCCGCCGCTACCCGTTGTGCCGGTTCCGCTGGTTCCTCCCGATGGTGTGGCAGGCGCGGCACCCGGGGTGCTTTCAGTGCTGCCAGTCCCCGGAGTGGTTGAGCCGGCGGCGCCTGTATCGGCACTACTTCCCGGCGTTCCAGTGCCACCCGCTGCCCCAGTGCCACCTGCAGTACCGCCTGTGCTGCCGGCAGTGCCCGGGGACTCGGTACCGCTGCTTGCAGTGCCGCTGGGTGTACTTGTGCTGCCGGCAGTACCACCGGCAGAGCCTGTTGCACCTGTCGTTCCTGCTTCCTCTCTGTTACATGCTCCCAAGCTCAAAGTGGCGATGAATGCCGCAAGCAATACTGAGTATTTCATGTTCTTTCCTCTCAAAAAATATAGTTTTCAATTGAACGCTTGGCTAATTGGAGGAAACGGCCGGACTTAAGTGCCTGCACGAACATTGATAAATATCAGTAACGGCATGCTTTTTTTAATAGATGCACGTGCATTATCGGATGTATTCGTGCCCGGCCAAAGCATATGGTTCGCAAGAAGAACTGTTTCCATATGGATATATAATCAACCCCGAAAAACAAACATGACAAGAGAAAGGCCACACGGATGGCCTTTTTCGTTTCGGGACGAACATGAACAAATCCTCGTTGCGCCGGCAATTGGTATTGCCGTACGTGCTGCTGGTGGTTTTTGTTTCCGCAGCCATCGCCTGGGTGTCCTATCGAGCCGGAGAAGAGGCGGTGAAGACGCTTTCGCACCGGGTCCTGAAGGACATGGTGGCGCGCGTCGGCGGCGCTACCGAGCAGCATCTCGCGGGCGCGCTGTCCGCATTGCATGCGGTTGCTCCCGACCCGCAGATGCTGCCCCGACCGCAAGCGTTTGCCGACGATCCCAGGATGCTGGAGTCGCGACTCTGGACTGCCAGCGGCCTGTTCATGGACGTCAACAACTACGTCTACTTCGGTGGAAGCGACGGCCGGTTCATCGGCATCAATCGGGTCAACAAGGATTTCGTCGAACTGTACCTGCGCGAGCCTGGCGCATCGCGGCGCCAGGTGTATGCCGTGACAGAACCGGGCGATCGCTCGCGTATCCTGCGCACCGATGACTACGATCCGCGCACTCGTCTCTGGTACGGCGTCGCTGCGGACAAGAAGCAAGCGGTGTGGTCGCCGGTTTACAACGATTTCAGCTCCGGGGAGCCGACCATCACCCTCGCCAAGTCGGTCTACCGCGCCGACAACACCCCGGTGGGCGTCGTCGGGACCGATGTGACACTGAAAGTGCTGACGGATTATTTACGTACGCTGGAAATCAGCGAACACGGCATCGCCTTCGTGGTTGACGGCAATGGATTCATGATCGCGACTTCCGGCAAGGAACTGCCGTTCAAGATGGTGAACGGCGCGCCCCAACGCATGCATGTCGATGAAATGCAGACCCCCCTGATCGCACAGACTTATGCCACTGTGCGGGAATGGATGCGCGGTGCGGATAGCAGGAAGGGCGTGCTGGCGGCCAGTTCAGGTGCATTGGAAATCGCCGCCGGCGGGATCGGCCGGCAGTACGGTGTCGACTGGTTGACCGTGGTCGCGGTGCCGCGTTCGGACTTCATGAGCGGCGTTACCCGCAGTTTTTTGCAGGGCATGTTCATCGCCATCATGTGCGTGATCGTTGCGCTGGTACTTGGGCTGGCCATCCTGAACCGCGTGCTGGACGACTTGCGCAAGCTGACCGAGGCCGCGCGGCGTATCGGCGACGGCGAGCCCCTGCCGACACTGAATATCCGCCGCCGCGACGAGATCGGACAACTGGCGATGTCCTTCAGCGAGATGGAATACAACCTGCGCATCGACAAGCTGACCGCCGTGTTCAACCGTGCCTCGCTGATCGCGCAGATCGGCTTCCTGCGCCGCCAGCTCGAACAGAAAACCGGCGATCGCCCCAGCTTCGCATTGCTGTTCATCGATCTCGATCGCTTCAAGGCCATCAACGACCAGTACGGCCACGGCGCCGGCGACAAGGTACTGATCACGGTCGCCACACGCCTGCGCGAATCCGTGCGGGTGTCCGATGTCGTTGCACGCTACGGCGGCGATGAATTCGTCGTGCTGCTCAAGGGCGTCACGGCGGCGGCGGACGTGATTGCGACCGAAGAAAAAATCCGCCAGATCGTCGAGGAGCCGGTACATCTCGAGCATGCCGTGGTGCGTGTCGGCGTATCGATCGGCTGGGCAATGTTTCCTGAAGACGGCGAGGATGTCGACGCACTGCTCAAGATCGCCGACAAGCGCATGTTCGATACGAAGAAGATCCGCAAGGCAGCGCGTTGAGGCGGCAAGGCTGCGCTTGATTCAAATTGCCTCTACATAGTTGCGCAGGAAGGTCCTGGTCTGATTGTCCGGAAAGGCGATCGTGACCTTGTCTCCTGCCGAAGCCACGACGCGGCCCTCGCCGTACCTGGCGACTTTTACTGCGGCGCCGATGTCCGGCAGCTTTTCAGTGCGCACCGGCGGAGGCGCATGATGCCGCACATGCTCGGGAGTGAGCGCCTGTTCCGGCGGGCGCAGGCAATTGTCGCAGGTGCCGCAATGCGACCAGTCGACGTGTTCGCCGAAATACTCCAGCAGCACTTTCCAGCGGCAAAAGCCGGTTTGTGCATAGAACACCATGCGCTCCAGCGCGACGTGATCGCGCGCGCTCTTGTCGCGATAGCTGTCGACCAGTGCGCTGAGCTCTTTCGTTTTTACGCGCTGACGCTTCAACCGGTAAGCGAGTTGTTCGTCCTGTTCGATCAATCCACCATCCTTCAGCAGCTTGAGTGCGACTTGCAGGCGATTCTCCGGCACCTGTTCGAGTTCCTCCTGCAGCCTGTCGAACGATATGGCCGGCATTTCCGCAGACAGTGACTGCATGGCCGAATAGATGTCACCCAGATCATCGGCGCCCGGATAGCGGCGCGCCAGGAAGAACTGCTGAACCTGCTTGTCCTTTGCATGGTAGAGCAGGGTACATGCGGCTGCCTTGCCGTCGCGGCCGGCCCGGCCCGCTTCCTGGTAATACGCTTCAAGGTTGGCCGGAAGCTGGTAATGGATCACGAAGCGGATGTCGGGCTTGTCGATGCCCATGCCGAATGCATTGGTTGCTACCATAATGCGGCTTTCGCCGCGCATGAAACTGTCCTGGTTTTGTGCGCGTATCTTTGCCGACAGTTGCCCGTGATACCAGGTCGCATTTTCACCTGCGTCCCGCAGCGCGCGATGCACTTCTTCCACAGCCTTGATGGTTGCGGCATAGACGATGCCCGAACCCTGCGCTTCCCGCACCAGGCGGTGTGCGTGCATCATTTTTTCCGATTCGTCGGTTGCCTGAATCACATTGAAGTGAAGATTTGACCGGTATACGCCGGTATTAATGACATGCATGCCGGGCAGGCCAAGCTGTTTGCCGATATCTTCGATCACCTCCTCGGTTGCGGTAGCGGTCAGCGCCAGCACGGTGGGATGACCGAGCGCCGCGATCGCGGCGCCGAGATGCAGATAGGCAGGGCGGAAGTCATGTCCCCATTTCGAAATGCAGTGGGCTTCATCGATAACGAACAGGCTGACCTTGTTCTGTCGTAGCGTCGCGAGAAATTCCGGATCGGCCAGGCGCTCCGGCGTCGTAAATACGAACTCATGATCCGCCTGCCGGATGCTTTCCAGTACCTCAGCTTCTTGCCGGGTGGTCAAGGTGCTGTTGACTTCTGTCGCACCCATGCCGACATCGTCGAGCTTGCCGGCCTGGTCTTTCATCAGGGAGATCAGCGGCGACGCAATCACCGTGCTGCCGGGTATCTTGAGTGCCGGCAACTGATAGCACAGCGATTTTCCGGCACCGCTCGGCATGATCGCCAGCGTGTCGTGACGACGCAGCACGCTGTCGATGACCTCCTGCTGGCCGGGGCGCAGATGCGCGATGCCGAAGGTATCGTGCAGCGTTTCATGCAACTCCTCGTCGGCAGTAGACTTGCGTTTGCGGGTCCGGAATCGGGGTGGGCTTGCATTGCCTGGGCGCACGGCAGCAAGCCTTGTTTGAATGGACATGACGCTTGCCAGTAAAACAAAGTTCGAGATGTCGATGCAGCATTCATGCCAATGAATTCAATGCTTTTCGTTAATTCGGGAAAGGAATGTGGCGATGGCAGCTGTCGGGCGCAAATTAATTCACAGTTGCCAAATCATCTGGGGTACAATGCCTCACCGATTGAAGTTTGAGCTAGTAGTGCAGTATTCGTCTGTCATTTCTTTCTTGCTTCAAAGGATCTACCGGGTGAAAGCCCAATTCAACTGTAATAGGAAATGTAATGGCAACAGGTATTGTCAAGTGGTTCAATGACGCTAAAGGTTTTGGTTTTATTACTCCGGACGAAGGCGGCGAAGATCTGTTCGCGCACTTCTCCGCGATTCAGAGCAACGGTTTCAAATCGCTGAAAGAAAACCAGCGCGTTTCTTTCGAAGTCACGACTGGCCCGAAGGGCAAGCAGGCTTCCGCGATTCAGCCTCTGTAAGCTGAACCCGCTTCAATAAAAAAATCCCCGGCTTGCCGGGGATTTTTTTATTTCATGGCCGCCGCGGGGATCAGCACTGCGACGCCGTCGAACTCTTCCGAGCGCAACGCCGACAGAGCAGCATTCACTTCCTGCAGCGGAAAGGCGACCGGGACCATCCGGATATCGATGTCCTGCGCCAGGGCAAAGAATGCCTCGCCATCCGCGCGGGCCATATTGGCCACGGAGCGCACCAATCGCTCTCCCCACAATAAGCGAGTAAGGAAATGCGGGTATGTTGCTCATGTGTATTCCCGCGCACACCACCGTCCCGCCCTTGCATATTGCTGCAAGCGCCTGCGGCACCAGTGCGCCGAGCGGCGCGAAGAGGATTGCAGCATCGAGCGCAATCGGCGGAAACGCAGTTGAATCGCCGGCCCAGGCCGCCCCGAGCATGCGCGCGAAGTCTTGCGAACGGCTGTCTCCCGGCCGTGTGAATGCGTATATCTCCCGCCCTTGGCACGCGTCCCCTGTGCAATGATGTGAGCCACCGCACCAAAGCCATATAGTCCGATGCGCTGCGCATCTGCGCACATCGTATATGCACGATAGCCGATCAATCCTGCACGCAGCAACGGCGCCGCATGCAGGTCATCGTAACGTGACGGAATGGCGAAGCAATAGCGTGCATCGGCAACCGTATATTCTGCATAGCCGCCGTCGCGGTCATAACCGATGAAGACGGCATGGTCGCACAGGTTTTCGTGATGCGAGGCACAGAAGCCGCAGTCGCGGCAGGTGTCGCCAGGCCATGACACGCCCACGCGATAGCCGACTGCAAATCCAGTGGCATTCTCGCCGTACCCAACGACTTCGCCAACTACTTCATGGCCCATGAATTCAACATAGTTCCGTCGGCGCGGCACTGCACGGTTGACCATGCCGACAGTCGCGCCTTACGATGCATCAACAACGATAAAGGGGGACACGATGTTTGCATTCGGCAAGGCAAAGCCGCAGGTTCTGCATGGTACGGAGAGCGAATCCGGGAAGCCCCTGGAACGGGTTGTGGAGAGTTTCGCGCAACAGGCATCCGGCCTGGGCAAGGAAGCCGCCAGCCTCAACGGACTCATTGACGATCTCGCTGCAATAACGAAGGGCACAAGGGGGAAACCTTTGATGCCGCCGTATCCGAGGTTGAGCGCGGCGTCGCCGACATTGCCGCTGCGGCCCAGAAAAATCTCGCCACCTGCGCCGACGTGCTCGAGTCGGTACGCGGCTTGTCGGAGCAGGTCGATAGCACGGCTGGCGCGCTGCAACATGCACGCAAGCGGACCGAAGGTTTCCTGTCCTTGTCGGAGTCAATGATCGACATGGCTGCCGAAACCGGTATTCAAACCGACGACACGCCCTTCATCGAGTCTGCAGTCGACATTGCAAAAAAGATCGGGACACGTTTTGAGGAGGGTGTGCGTAGCGGCGCCATTTCAATGGCCGATCTGTTCGATCAACAGCACCAGTTGATCCCCGGCTCCAATCCGGAGCAGTACATGACGAAGTTCACGTCCTTCGTCGAGAATGTAATCCCGGACCTGCTGGAACAGATACTGAGCTGGTCACCCAAGATCGCGTTCGGCGTGGTGACGGACCGCAGCGGCTACCTTCCGGTGCATAACCGCAAGTATTCGAAACCGCAAGGCAAGGATCCGTTCTGGAACCTCGCCAATTGCCGGAACCGGCGTAGGATGTCCGTCGACAACGGCGTGCAGGCAGCCACCAATGCCGGCTGGACTACTGTTTGTAGACCGGCGCCGACGAAGATGCCGGGAGAATGAGCTGAAAAGCATGCGTGCATCGCTTGAAAGCTTTGCATGACTCCGTGACGCTCGCAGGCTTATCTCATGCGCCAGTAATCCGCCTGCACGTAGGCATGACGCAGGAAGTCCACAAAGGCGCGAATGCGCAAGGGCAAGTGGCGGCGCTGGGCAAATACGGCATAGATGTCATTGCCCGGCGCGGCGAATTCATCCAGCACGGTTACCAGTTCCCCGGATTCGATCGCGCTGCCGACTTCCCACATCGAGCGCCACGCCAGCCCCTTGCCGGCCAGCGCCCATTGATGCAGCACCGCGCCGTCATTGCAGACCATGTTGCCGGTGACTTTCAGGGTGACGTTCTTGCCGTTCTGCCGGAAGGTCCAGCCGCGCTGGCTGCCCTCGCTGCTCATCGGCAGGCAGTTGTGCTTGGCCAAGTCATCCAGTGAAGTGGGGGCACCGTGGCGCTCGATGTAGGCCGGCGACGCGACCACCACGCGCTTGTTGTCGGCCAGCTTGACGCCGATCAGACTGGAGTCGGACAGGGCCGCGATGCGAATGGCTACGTCAATGCCTTCGCCGATCAGGTCGACCACCCGATCGCTCAGGTTCAGCGTCACGCTGACGTCGCGATGCTGCGCAAGGAAAGACGGGATCAATGGCGCCACGTGTTGCCGTCCGAAGCCTGCCGGCGCAGAAATCATCAGATGGCCACTGGCGCGGGCGCTGCGCTCGGAAACCGCCGCCTCGGCCGTCTGCAGGTCGGCCAGGATCTTCTGGCAATCCTCCAGGAAGGCTATGCCTTCGTTGGTCAGCGCAATCTTGCGGGTCGTGCGTTGAAGCAGCTTGACGCCGAGACGCGCCTCCAGCGCATCCAGCCGCCGTCCGATCATTGCCGGGGCGATGCCTTCCGCACGGGCGGCGGCGGAGAGGCTGCCTTTGGCGACCACATCGACAAAAGTGGAGATTTGTTTAAACTGGTCCATGGTCTTGCGGCAATCTATTTGATACTAAAGCGCAATAATAAAGTTATTTTTCGTTTAGTTTTTAAATATTTATATCGAATATACTCTGAGTCTTATATAAGACTATTCCCTATCATGACGATACAGGCCATTGTTTTCGATGCTTACGGGACGCTGTTCGATGTCTACTCGATCGGTGCCCTCGCGGAAAAGCTGTTTCCGTCGCGCGGCGCGGCACTGGCCGAGTTGTGGCGCGACAAGCAGATCGAGTACACGCGTTTGCGCACCATGTGCTCGACCTACAAGCCTTTCTGGGAAGTGACGCAGGATGCGCTGGTGTTCGCCTGCCGCAAGCTTGGCCTCGATCTCACGCTGGATGCGCAAAACAGCCTGATGGGCCAATACGCGAAGCTGCAGGCTTTCCCCGAGAATCTCAGCGTGCTGCAGGAGATCAAGACGATGGGCTTGAAGCTGGCGATTCTCTCCAACGGCAACCCGCAAATGCTGGATTCCGCCGTTGAGGCGGCCGGCATGCGCGGCATTTTCAACCATATCCTGTCGGTCGATGCGGTCAGGAAGTTCAAGACGGCACCGGAAGCGTACCAGCTCGGCCCCGACGTGTTCGGCCTGTCGGCCAGGAATATCCTGTTCGTTTCCAGCAATTGCTGGGATGCCTGCGGCGCCACCTGGTTTGGCTACACGACGTTCTGGGTCAATCGTGCGCATGCGCCGCTGGAAGAACTGGGCGTGACGCCGGACGCAACCGGCTCCGACATGACGGCGCTGCTTTCGTTCGTGAAGCAGCAACTGAGGGAGGGAAAATGACGCTCTGGCAAGTCGCGCTGGTCGGCATGGCTGCTTTCTGCGCCGGTGCAATGAATTCCGTCGCTGGCGGCGGCACCTTCTTTTCCTTCCCGGCCTTGCTTGCCGCCGGTGTGCCGCCGGTCGTTGCCAATGCCAGCAATTCGGTCGCCCTTTGGCCTGCCAGCCTGTCCGGCGCCTGGGCCTATCGCCAGGAACTGGCGCGCTACAAACGCTATCTGATCCCGATGGGCATCGTTTCCTTCGCCGGCGGCATTGGCGGCGGCTTGCTCCTGCTGTCGACCAAGGATGCCACCTTTTCCAGGCTGATTCCCTGGCTGTTGCTGTTCGCGACCTTGCTGTTCGCGTTTTCAGGCAAGATTTCGGTCTTGTTGCGCGGGGCGGAGGCCATCAAGCCGGGCAACAGCACAACATCATTGGCAGGGCATGCGGTGGTTTCGGTGTATGGCGGCTTTTTCGGCGCCGGCATGGGTATCCTGATGCTTGCCAGCCTGGCGATGGCCGGGCATGACGACGTACACGAGATCAACGCGATCAAGAACCTGCTGTCCGCCGTCATCTACAGTGTGACGGTGCTGACCTTTGTCATTGCCGGCGCAGTCAGCTGGCCTTACACCATCATCATGCTCGCCACGGCAACCCTGGGCGGCTATTGGGGGGCAATCATCGCGCGCAAGATCCCCGCGCTGTGGTTGCGCCGGTTCATCATCACGGTCGGCTTCTTCCTCTCGGTAGTCTATTTCTACAAGACGCTGTAAAACACTCTCACTCCAACACGCCAACTTACGAGGTTCTTACCATGACTGCACGTACCACTTGCCACGGGCTTCAAGTCGCCACCAACCTGTACCGCTTCATCGAAGATCAGGTGCTGCCGGGCACCGGCGTCGACAGCGCCAGCTTCTGGAAGGGCTTCGATGCCATCGTTCATGACCTCGCTCCCCGGAATGCTGCGCTGCTGGCCGAACGCGACCGCCTGCAGACGGAAATGGACAAGTGGTACCGCGCCAATCCGGGTCCGATCCAGAACATGGACGCCTACCGTGAATTCCTGCAGTCGATCGGCTATCTGGTGCCGCAGCCGCAGGAAGTTACCGTCACCACCAAGAACGTTGATGCCGAACTGGCGCTGCAGGCGGGTCCTCAACTGGTGGTGCCGATTCTCAATGCCCGCTACGCGCTGAACGCCGCCAACGCGCGCTGGGGTTCGCTGTATGACGCGTTGTATGGCACGGATGCGCTTCCCGAAACCGACGGCGCCACCAGGGTCGGCGCATCCGGCGAGGGCTACAACCCGGTGCGTGGCGCAAAAGTGATCGCCTTCGCCCGCAACTTCCTCGACCAGGCCGCACCGCTGGCCAAGGGATCGCACCAGGATTCGACCGCCTATCGCGTTGTGGACGGCAAACTCGCCGTTACGCTGAAGGACGGCAGCCTCACCGGACTGAAGGACGAAAGCAGGTTCGTCGGCTACCAGGGGCAGGCGCAAGAGCCTTCGTCGGTCCTGCTCAAGAACAACGGCTTGCACATCGATATTCTGATCGACCGTAGCAAGGGCATTGGCAAGGACGATCCGGCCGGCGTCGCCGACCTCGTGGTCGAGGCCGCGCTGTCGACCATTCTGGACCTGGAAGACTCGATTGCCGCAGTGGATGCGGACGACAAGGTCATCGCCTATTCCAACTGGCTCGGCATCCTCAAGGGGACGCTGTCCGAGAGCGTCACCAAGGGGGGCAAGACCTTCACGCGCAACCTCAACCGCGACCGGCAATACACGGCCGGAATCGGCGCGACGGATGCGAAGGACGGAGTGGTTACGCTGCACGGCCGCTCGCTGCTTTTCCTGCGCAACGTGGGCCATTTGATGACCAATCCCGCCATTCTCTACGGCGGCGGCAAGGAAATCCCGGAAGGCATTCTCGATGCGGTCGTCACCGTCGCGATTGCGCTGCATGACCTCAAGCGCCCGCAAGGCCAGGAAATCCGCAACTCGCGTACCGGCTCGGTTTACATCGTCAAACCCAAGATGCACGGCCCGGCCGAAGTGGCCTTCGCCAACGAACTGTTCGGCCGCGTCGAGACATTCCTCGGCCTGCCGGCCGACACCGTCAAGCTCGGCATCATGGACGAGGAGCGCCGCACCAGCGTCAACCTCAAGGCCTGCATCAAGGAGGCGATCGCACGCGTGGCTTTCATCAACACCGGCTTCCTCGACCGTACCGGCGACGAAATGCACACCGACATGCAGGCGGGTCCGATGATCCGCAAAGGCGAGATGAAAACCAGCACCTGGCTGACTTCGTACGAGCGCAGCAACGTGCTGGTCGGCCTGTCCTGCGGCTTGCGCGGCCATGCGCAGATCGGCAAGGGCATGTGGGCGATGCCCGACATGATGGCGGCCATGATGGAGCAGAAAATCGTGCATCCGAAGGCCGGCGCCAATACCGCCTGGGTGCCGTCGCCCACTGCGGCCACCCTGCACGCGCTGCACTACCATCAAGTCAACGTGGCGGATGTGCAGAAGGAACTGGAAAAATCCGCGACCAATGCCGAGATCGCGCGCCTGCTCGACGGTTTGCTGGAGATCCCGGTTACCGCCAAGCCGGCATGGTCGGCCAGCGAGATTCAGCAGGAACTCGACAACAACGCGCAAGGCATCCTCGGTTACGTGGTGCGCTGGGTCGATCAGGGCGTGGGCTGTTCCAAGGTACCGGACATTCATAACGTCGGCCTGATGGAAGACCGCGCCACGCTGCGCATCTCCAGCCAGCATATCGCGAACTGGCTGCTGCATGGCATCGTCAGCGAGGCGCAGGTGCTGGAGACGCTGCAGCGCATGGCCAAGGTGGTGGATGGCCAGAATGCCGGCGACCCGCTGTACAAGCCGATGGCGCCCGACTTCGAAGCATCGTTTGCCTTCCGTGCCGCCCGCGACCTGGTGTTGAAGGGAGTAGAACAGCCCAGCGGTTACACCGAACCGCTGTTGCATGCATGGCGTCGGAAAGTGAAGGAAAGCGCGTCGGCGAAGTAAAGACCGAGCAAGCGGTTCCAGTTTCCCCGGCAGGGGGAAGCAGGAAAAAAACCGGCTTCGGCCGGTTTTTTTGCTTGTGCGCGATTTTTGAGTAACATGCGCTTATATCGGAAGCAATGGGAGCTGCCATGCATGTGCTGAAACTGGTCCCGGTGGGCGAGGCCGTCGGCCTGGTCCTGCCCCGGGAAGTCCTCGCAAAACTGCGGCGCGTGGCGGGGGAAATGGTATTCCTCACCGAAGTGCCTGAAGGCTTGATGCTCACCGCTTACGATCCGGCGATCCTGGACCAACTCGAAGCGGGGCATGAATTCATCGATGACTTTCGTGTCAGTTTGCGGATACTGGCTGAATGAACCTGTATTCCATCAACGCCGAAACCTTGCTCGTGTTGCAACGCGAATTCGTAGGGGAGACAGGCGCTTCACCCGCCGAGTGCGACCGGGCGCTACTCGAAGAGGCACTTTCGTTTCCGCTCGGTGTCGCCATGGCCGGCGAAGCGGACGTGGCTGCGATTGCTGCCGCGCATGTTGCCGGGATACTGAAGTTCAGGCCGTTTGCTGCCGGCAACGTACAGGCCGCTTTTCTTGCAATGGGCCTGTTCCTGTATTCAAACGACTGGCGGCTGACAGCCGGCCAGGACGTGACGGCCGAAGTGATACGGAAGTTCGCGAACGGCGATGTCGATGAAAAGGCATTCGCAGACTGGATACGGCGCAATCTCTGAAGCCGTGGACAAGCCAGGTTGGATGGAGGAGGGCGCAGACGACAGTAAAGCTTTGCGTCTCCTATCTTTGAAAATACTTTAAAGAAATCATATAAAATATTGATTTACAAAGATTTTATATAAGCGCGCACTCCCGCAAGCAACATCTCCACCGCCATTGCCGTCAGGATCAGCCCCATCAGCCGTTCAAAAGCCGTCATCACGCGCGGACCCAGCGCCCGCTGCATGCGCTCGGCGCTCAACAACACCACCAGCCAGACCAGTGCCACCAGCGACAACACGGCGACGTGCAGCAAGGATTCGCTCGCGCTGCTCGACGAAAACAGCAGCACCGTCACCAGCGCCGACGGTCCGGCCAGCGCCGGAATCGCGAGAGGAACGATGAAGGGTTCCCCGGTCGATTCGCCATCCCCGAAGACTCCGCCCGGTTGCGGAAACACCATGCGCAGGGCAATCAGGAACAGGATCACGCCGCCACCGATGCGCAGCGCGATGTCGGTCAACTGAAGCGCGTTCAGGAAATGGCGGCCGAAAAACATGAACAACAGCAGCAGAACAAATGCAATTGCGCATTCCCGCACAATGACCCGGCCGCGCCGCTCCGGGGCAACATGTGACAGCGCACTGACGAACAGGGGCACATTGCCGAACGGATCGGTGACCAGCAGCAGGATGATGAAAGACTGGAAAAAGTTCTGGGTCATGCCGTTTTTTTATAGAGGGAAGATTCGAGATGGCACCGGCATGGCCGGCTTGCCTTTCGCGTAGCATGCCATAAACATTGCAAAACAAAATACGGAGGAGAGATGACGTCGCAAAACCTGAAAAGCAGGTCGCGTCGCCGCTTCATTCTGGGTGGCCTCGGCGCCGCCGGGGCGCTGATCGTCGGCTGGGGCGTGATGCCGCCGCGCCAGAGATTGAATCCTGCCGAGCCTTTCCCAGTGAAAGAGGGAGAGATCGCACTGAACGGCTGGATCAGGATGGCCACCGACGGTACCGTTACGCTCGCCATGCCGCAGTGCGAAATGGGGCAAGGCATCTTTACCGCATTGCCAATGCTGGTGGCCGAAGAACTCGATGTGCCTCTCATCGCAGTGCGCATCGAGCAGGCGCCGATCGACAAGATTTTCGGCAACCTCGCCGTCATGACCGACGGCCTGCCGTTCCACCCGGATGGAACGGGCAGCTTCAAGGATGCGGCGCGCTGGCTGACCGGCAAGACCGCGCGCGAACTCGGACTGATGATTACCGGCGGCTCCTCCTCGGTCAAGGACATGTGGTTGCCGATGCGCGAAGCGGGCGCGGCCGCGCGTGCGATGTTGGTCGAAGCCGCTGCACACGAGTGGGGTACGGCGCCATCCGAGTGCCGCACCGAAGCAGGTAACGTGCTGCACGCGAGCGGCAAGCGCGCAAGTTATGCATCGCTTGTGGCCAGGGCGGCCGGGAGCAATCCCGGCGAAATCCGCCTCAAGAATCCGAAGGACTTCAAGCTGATCGGCACGCCGCAGCCGCGCCGCGATTCGCACGCCAAAGTGAACGGAAGCGCGAGCTTTGGCCTCGATGCCCGTCCGCCGGGTCTGGTGTTTGCCGCAGTCCGCATGGCGCCGACGATAGGCGGCAGTATCCGGAAGTTTGAGGCCGATGCGGTAAAGGCGATGCCGGGCGTGCTGCGGGTCGTCGATTTCTCGGGGGCGGCCCCAGGCATGGCAGGTGTTGCTGTGCTCGGGAAGACCTGGTGGCAGGCACGGCAGGCGGTCGCGGCACTGCCAGTGACCTGGAACGAAGGCCCGCATGCGAAGCTGTCGACTGCTACCGTGTTCCGGGAACTTGCGGCTCGGCTCGACGGCGATTCGGGTTTTACCTACCACAGCATCGGCAAACCCGATCCGACCGGAACCGCAGTCAAGACGATCAAAGCCGAGTACAGAGCACCGCTCCTTGCACACGCGGCGATGGAGCCAATCAACTGCACGGCGCAGGTGAAGAACGGCAAAGTGACTGTATGGGCGCCGACCCAGGTGCCCAGTATCGCAGTCGATACCGCTGCCAAGGTCGCCAAGGTCAATAGTGACAATGTGACGCTGCATGTGACCTATATCGGCGGTGGATTCGGCCGGCGGCTGGAGATCGACATGATTACGCAGGCAGTGGCCATCGCGCTTCACGCGGACGGCGCGCCGGTGCAGGTGATCTGGAGCAGGGAGGAAGACACTGCGCACGACATGTACCGGCCGGCGGCGCTGGCGCGCTTTTCGGCCGCGCTCGATGCAGCCGGCAAGGTCGTCGCCTACGATAATCGGCTCGCTTCCGGGGCCATTACACATCAGGTGCTGGAGCGGACATTCGGATTGACCGGCATGGGGCCCGACAAGACGACGGCCGAGGGGGCGTTCGACCTGCCTTATGAATTTGCGCACCAGCACATCGCCCACGTGAAGGTGTCGACGCCGGTGCCTATCGGCTACTGGCGTTCGGTCGGGCATTCTCACAATGCTTTTTTTACTGAAAGCTTCGTCGACGAACTGGCGCATGCAGGCGGCAAGGATCCGGTCGCCTTCCGCCACAGCTTGCTGGAAAATCACCCTCGCCACCGGGCCGTCCTTGACGCCGCAGTGGAGAAGGCCGGAAAACCTGCGGACGGGCGTGCGCACGGTGTCGCGCTACATCAGTCATTCGGTTCCATCGTCGCCCAGGTCGCCGAGGTATCGCTAGAAGGCAAGGAAATCCGTGTGCACCGCGTCACCTGCGCAATTGATTGCGGCATGGCGGTCAATCCGAACATCATCGCGCAGCAGATGGAGTCGGGCGTTGTGTTCGGTCTGAGCGCGGCGCTCTCGGGCGAGATCACGCTCGAGGACGGCAAGATCGAGCAGCAGAATTTTCACAATTACCCGGTACTGCGCATGCATGAGGCGCCGCATGTCGAAACAATCGTGATGAGAAGCGCAGAACCGCCGGAAGGCGTGGGCGAACCGGGAACGCCGCCGATTGCGCCTGCGGTCGCAAATGCACTGTACAAGCTGACCGGCACGCGATTGCGCAGCCTGCCGCTGAAGATCCAGGCCGGCCATCAGCCGGAACATGACAAATGAAGGCGGCGAACCGATTTTGACTGCGATTTGACGGCTGGCAGGCATGACCGCCGCAAAGCGGAAAAAACGCGAAGTCCTGCAATATCAGTATCAGGGGGGCGCTATTCCGTATCTTCTTCGAGACGCACACGCAGATTGCAAGTACGCTGCCATTCCGAACGCTCGGGCGAACTTGCCGATTCGGCATGCAGTTCCGCGCCGCTTTTCTTCGCCTGGGCCCGGATCAGCCGATCCGCCAGGGACACGTCTGGAAGGACGGTGCCATAAAAGGCGACAAGGTCGCCGCGCTGGATCAATAGCGTCGGAAAGTTCTCAACGTCGATGTCGCCAATGAAATCCGCCTGGTCCTCGATGTCGATCCAGACGAATCGCTTGTCCGGATGCTGCCCTGCCAACTGGTCGAAACTGCTGCGGTAATTACGGCAGGTATCGCACCACGCGGCGCAAAGGCAGGCGATTACCCACGCATCCTGTTCCAGCCATTCGGCGAGTTGGGCGTGATTGCAATTGTCGAGGGTGAGGCCGGACGAGGACATTGAAACAAGACGAGTCAGCGTGGGAGCCTATTGTAAGGGAAGGGCCACGCCGCTGCATGCCGGCACAAGACTTCAGGCGGTGGTGTTGACGTTCTGGCCAAGGTGAGGAGGCAGATTGGCACTGGTTGTCGGCGGCAAAGCTTCGAGCAGTGCCGCTGCGCTGGTAGCCTGAATGTCGACCGCTTTCTTCAATACAGCAACACCAACCTCCTGGTTGGTTGCCGTCGTGGCAATGGTTGTCGCCAGGTTGGCGATATTCGTGACGTCCATGGAAACCTCCATATCCTGTCTGCCGTTATCGGCAGCGCGCGCCCATTCTTTAGGGGCGGTCGCGGTAAAATAAGCGAATGTCTATCATCCTTGCCATCGAAACATCTTCCGAGCTGGCTTCCGCGGCCTTGTCATACGACGGACAGGTCATTTCACGCGAATCCGCAGGTGTGCAAACCCATTCGCAGAGCCTGTTGCCGATGGTGCAGGCAGTACTGGCCGATGCCGGCATCGGGCTGTCGCAATGCGATGCAATCGCTTTTGGTGCCGGACCCGGGTCCTTTACCGGCGTGCGTACCGCATGCGGTGTCGCGCAGGGACTGGCATTCGGGCTTGATCTGCCGCTGATTCCCGTGGTTACTCTGCTGGCGATGGCCCAGGCTTGCCGCGACGAGTGCGGTGCCGACGAGATACTGGTTCTGCTCGATGCACGGATGGAAGAGGTGTATTGCGCACAGTACCGTTACCGGGACGGCTGGGAAATCGTTGCCGAGCCGGCATTGCTTGCGCCGTCGGCGATCGTTGCCCGGCCGGACGCGGTTGCATGCGGAAACGGCCTGCGTGCCTATACGGCAGCGCTTGGGGAATTGACATTTGCGCGAACATGCGCGGATGTGGTGCCGCATGCGAGGCAAGTTGCCGTACTCGCTCAAAACGAACTGGCAGCCGGCCGCACGCTTGCGGCGCGGGATGCGCAACCCGTTTATCTTCGCAACAAGGTCGCGCTCACCACCGTCGAACGTCTTGCAAAGGCGGCTACATGAGTGCCGTGTATAAAGTCGACGCTGCATCGCCAGCACCGTCCTCCTTGCGTTTCGCCCCTATGCAGGTGAACGACCTTGCGGACGTGCTGGCCATCGAAAACGACGTTTACCCGTATCCATGGACACGAGGCAATTTCCTCGATTCGCTCTATAGCGGCTATGAAAGCTGGACGTTGCGCGAGGAGTCCGGCGAGCTGACGGGATATTTTCTGCTGATGCTGGCGGTCGACGAAGCACACCTTCTGAACATCAGCGTTCGGCGAGACTTGCACGGGCGTGGCATCGGCCGACTGCAACTGGACAAAGTGGTTGCCATTGCAAGGGAAAAGGGCATGACGTCGGTATTGCTTGAGGTACGGCCCTCCAATCAGCGCGCACTGTCGGTGTATCAGCATTACGGATTCACGCAGATCGGCGTTCGCAAAGCCTACTATCCGGCCCTAGGCAACACGCGGGAGGACGCGATTGTCATGAGGTTTCATCTATGACCGGCACAGCAGACCGTCGCGCAGTTTTCCTGCACGAGATCGGCGTCGGGCCGATGTGGCAACTTCGCGAGCCTGCCGTTCCGGCCGGCATGCCGGAGGCGCAAAGCGTGCGTGTTGCGGAGGCCGCGCAACTGGACGAACCGCTCCAAATCGCCGTTCACAACGAACCGGTTGCGTCGTCGCACCCGGACGTGGCGGAAATGGGCTGGCCCCAGCTCAAGGAAAGCGTCGCCGCATGCGTGAAGTGCGGGTTGTGCCAGGGGCGTGCGAATACCGTTTTCGGCATCGGTGACGAAAAAGCCAAGTGGATGTTCATCGGCGAAGGTCCTGGGTACAACGAAGACCAGCAGGGCGAGCCTTTCGTCGGACAGGCAGGCAAGCTGCTCGACAACATGATGCTGGCGATGGGACTACGGCGCGGCGACAACGCCTATATCGCCAACATCGTCAAATGCCGTCCGACCGACGGCAATGGCCGTGACCGGCCGCCGAGCGTGGAAGAGACGGCCGCCTGCATGCCCTACCTGGAACGCCAGATTGCTCTGATCCAGCCCGATATCCTGATTGCGTTGGGCAAGACCGCTGCGTTGACGCTGCTTGAACTGGATCCGGAGACCCCGGTGTCGCGCTTGCGCGGAAAGGTGCATCGATACCGTGACCGTCCCCTGATCGTGACCTATCATCCAGCCTATCTCTTGCGCAACCTGGTCGACAAGAAGAAAGCGTGGGAAGACCTGTGCCTGGCCATGGCGACGCATGCAGGCCTCCGCTGAATCGGTTACGCCCGGTTTCCAGTCGCAGTTCCACCAGCGCTGGAACCACCTTGATGATCCGCACGTGCGTTCGCTGGCCTGGCTGCTTGACGCGCCTGACCTGCTGGACCCGCACGCGCCGCAATGGCGTGGCCGGATAGCCTCCCTCGGCGCACTGGATGAGGACACGCGCGACTGGCTTGCCGGGCTCGACAAAGCGTCACAATCGTTATCCGACTACCTCGCTCTGCAACCCTTCACCCGTCTCGGACGTTATGCGGAAAGGCTGATGGCCTTCTACCTTGAACACCGCGGCACCTTGTTCGCCCACGGCGTGCAGGTGCGCGCAGCGAAGAACGAGACGATCGGGGAGTTCGACTTTCTGCTGCGCGAGGGTGGCGCGCTGGTTCATTGGGAGTTTGCTACCAAGCTTTACCTGCTGGAATCGAGCGGGCACGGTCACCATGCCGATTATTTCGTCGGCCCGAATCTGGCCGATACGCTCGGTGCAAAGGTGCGCAAGATCATGGACCGGCAGTTATCGCTCTCGCAGCATCCCGCCGCGCAACAGCATTTGCCGATGCCGATTGCAGCGGCCCAGGCCCTCGTCAAAGGCTGGTTGTTTTATCACGGAAAGACGCCGTTACCGGCGCTGCCGGCGGGCATCTCACGCGCGCATTGCCGCGGCTTCTGGTGCGCGCTCAATGAACTCGATCATGTTTCGGCATCGCGCTACAAGCTGCTGCCGCGCCTGAGTTGGCTGGCGCCAGCGAAAACCGCCGGTGATGACGTATTGGACAGGGACGGACTGATTGCCGCACTTTCCATGCATTTCGACAATGCCGGCACACCGGCCCTGGTTGCCTTGATGGAGGCGCAGGATGGCCATTGGCTGGAAACCGATCGTGGTTTCATTGTGCCGGATGACTGGCGCAGCCGCGCCGAATCGCGTGTCAAGCGCATTGACTGAGCGGCGACTGCCGCTCAATGCTTGTGTTCGCCGATCAGCGACAGCGAATCGTGTTCGCGCTGATTGAGGGCATGCCTGCGCATGGCCAATATCATTGTTCCCGAGACGAACAGGCCGAACAGCACGATGACAACATTGATGTTGAGGTTCAGTTTTACCATCAGTGCGTACAACATCAGCATGGTCAGCACTGACAGGTTTTCGTTGAAATTCTGCACGGCAATCGAATGTCCCGCGCTTAACAGCACATGGCCGCGATGCTGGAGCAAGGCGTTCATCGGTACGACGAAGTAACCCGACAGGGCTCCGACCAGCACCAGCAACGGATAAGCCAGCCACACGGTATGCACCAGCGTCATCGTGACGACCAGGAAGCCCATCGCCACGCCGAGCGGCATCACCGACAAGGATTTGCGCAAAGGCACGAAACGCGCGGCTGCTGCGGCGCCGACCGCGACACCGATAGCGAAAATGCCTTGCAGGATCGCACCTTTGTCGAGCGGCATGTTCAGCGATTTTTCCGCCCATTTCAGGACAATGAACTGCAAGGTCGCGCCTGCGCCCCAGAACAGCGTCGTTACCGCCAACGAGATCTGCCCAAGCTTGTCTTTCCAGAGTGTCACGAAGCAGACGGCGAAATCGGCAACGAGCTTGACCGGATTTCGTTCCTGATGCGGGTAGCGAGCACCGGTATCCGGAATCCGAAGATTGAATACCGCGGCAACGATGTAGGCGACCATGATGACGGAAAGCGCGGCTTCGGCAGGTGTGTCGATGTTGAAATCGATCGCCGGAAAATCAATGTTCAGCAGCGCGTGCGAAATTTGCGGATTGACCAGAGCGCCGCCCATCACCGTGCCGAGAATGATCGAGATCACCGTCAGGCCCTCGATCCAGCCATTGGCCGCAACGAGTTTTTCGGGAGGCAGCAATTCGGTCAGAATGCCATATTTCGCAGGCGAATAGGCGGCGGCGCCGAATCCTACGACCGCATAGGACAGTAGCGGATGCACGCCGATATACATCATTGCGCACCCGAAAATCTTGATCAGGTTGGTGACGAACATCACGCGGCCCTTGGGCAGGGAGTCCGCGAAGGCGCCGACGAATGCCGCAAGAAGGACGTAGGACAACACAAAGAACTGCTTGAGCATCGGCGTCATCCACGCCGGGGAGTGGGTCGATATCAGCAGTGCGATGGCCGCGATGAGGAGTGCGTTATCGGCTAGCGAGGAAAAAAACTGCGCCGCCATGATGGTATAAAAACCGCGATTCATCCGCATATTGAGGTGTACCAGTGTCTCTCGTATGTCTTCGGCTTGCTTTATACCATGAAAATCTGGACGGAAAGCCCAAAGCGGACAGGTGATCAAGGATGCGTCCGGTAAAATAATGAACTGTTTTGCCTCCACCTTGTTCGCCATTCAAGCCCATTCAATCCAGCTCATGCCGAGACCTCTTGTCGCCACCATCCACGTTGCCGCACTGCGGCACAATCTTGACCTCGCACGCAACAAGGCCCCGCAATCCCGGGTGTGGGCGGTCGTCAAGGCGAACGCTTACGGCCACGGACTTGCGCACGCCGTACGCGCTTTCTCGGAGGCGGACGGCCTGGCGCTGGTCGAGGTCGACAATGCCGTAAAGCTGCGCGAGATGGGTTGGCAAAAACCCATCCTCTTGCTTGAAGGCTTTTTCGATGCGTCGGACGTGCCGCTGCTTGCAGCGCATGGTATTCAAAGTGCAATCCACTGCGACGAACAGATCGCAATGCTCGAACATGCTGGCGACATCGCGCCAATCGATGTGCATCTGAAAATGAACAGCGGCATGAACCGGCTCGGCTTTGTGCCGGAAAAGTTCGGCGCAGCATATGCGCGCCTGCGCGCGATACCCGCGGTTCGCAGCATCGGCCTGATGACCCATTTCGCCAATGCCGACGATGCGATGAATGCCGGTTTGCCGCTGGCTGAACAGCTGCGCTGCTTCAAGCACGCGACCGGAGACTTGCCGGGAGCACGCAGCCTGTCAAATTCCGCTGCGGTACTGGAACATCCGGAAACCGCAGCGGACTGGGTCCGACCGGGCATCATGCTGTACGGTGCGACGCCCGGCGGCAAGAGCGCGGCGGCATTCGGTCTGAAGGCAGCGATGACGCTCAACAGCGAAATCATCGGTATGCAGAAAGTGCAAGCCGGCGACACGGTCGGTTACGGCAGCCGCTTCATCGCGGAAGGGCCGATGACGATAGGCGTGGTTGCCTGCGGCTACGCGGACGGCTATCCGCGCCACGCGCCGAACGGCACCCCGGTGCTGATCGACGGTGTGCGCACCGGAACGGTCGGCCGCGTGTCGATGGACATGCTTGTGGTCGACCTGAGCGGCATATCGGGTGCGCATGTCGGCAGCAAGGTCGAGCTGTGGGGCGAGACCTTGCCGATCGATGAAGTCGCCAGTGCCGCCGGCACCATCGGCTATGAACTGATGTGCGCGCTGGCGCCGCGCGTGCGCGTCGTCGAACAGCAATAAACAGGCAATTCACTATTCATGGCAAAACAGAAAACGAACTACACCTGTACCGAGTGCGGCGGCGTCACCAGCAAATGGGCGGGACAATGCCCGGCCTGCAGTCAATGGAACACATTGGTCGAAACCGTCGTCGAGACGTCGGGCAACCGCTTTTCCGGGCAACACCAGGGATTGGCGCAGACATCGCCCGTGCTCAGCCTGGCCGATATAGAAGCGATCGACGTGCCGCGCTTCGGCACCGGGATCGAGGAGTTCGACCGTGTGCTCGGCGGGGGCCTGGTGGCGGGCGGCGTGGTGCTGATCGGCGGCGATCCCGGCATCGGCAAGTCGACACTGCTGTTGCAGGCACTGGCCAACATGTCGCGCGTGAAGAAGGCCTTGTACGTGAGTGGCGAGGAATCCGGGTCGCAGATCGCGTTGCGCGCCAAGCGGCTTGCGATCGATGCAAAGGATTTGCAACTGCAGGCGGAAATCCAGCTCGAAAAAATCCTCAACACCCTGGCTGAGCACAAGCCGCAGGTCGCGGTGATCGATTCCATTCAGACCATCTATTCCGACGCGCTGACGTCGGCGCCGGGATCGGTCGCACAGGTGCGCGAATGCGCCGCGCAACTGACCCGCGTCGCCAAGCAGTCCGGCATCACCATCATCATGGTCGGCCATGTGACGAAAGAGGGTGCGCTGGCCGGTCCGCGCGTGCTGGAACACATCGTCGATACCGTTCTATATTTTGAAGGAGACACGCATTCCAGTTTCCGCCTGGTTCGCGCATTCAAGAACCGCTTCGGCGCGGTCAACGAGCTAGGCGTGTTCGCGATGACCGAAAAGGGCTTGAAGGGTGTGTCAAATCCCTCCGCGCTATTCCTTTCGCAACACGACAACCAGGTGCCGGGTTCCTGCGTGATGGTGACCCAGGAAGGCACGCGGCCGCTGCTGGTGGAGATCCAGGCGCTGGTCGACACCTCGCACGTGCCGAATGCGCGCCGCCTGTCGGTCGGCCTGGAGCAGAACCGGCTGGCGATGCTGCTCGCGGTGTTGCACCGTCACGCGTCCATTGCCGCCTTCGATCAGGACGTCTTCATCAATGCGGTAGGCGGCGTGAAGATTACCGAACCGGCAGCCGATCTTGCGGTCTTGCTCGCCATTCATTCTTCCATGCGCAACAAGCCGCTCCCACGCGGACTGGTCGTATTCGGAGAGGTTGGTCTCGCTGGCGAGATCCGGCCGGCGCCTCGCGGACAGGAGCGTCTTCGCGAGGCGGCGAAGCTCGGGTTTTCGATGGCTCTGATCCCGAAAGCCAACGCGCCGAAGCAGCAAATCGAAGGACTGAGCGTGATCGCGGTCGAGCGAATTGACGAAGCACTGAATAAAGTGCGCGACCAGCAGTAATCACCCGGTCGTCGCAGACAACGAATCAGAGTGAACGCGCGGCCAGTATACCGCTTCTTGTTGCCGACTCCAGTGTTGCCGGATAGTCGCTTGCCGTATAGTCGCCGGCAAGTGCCAGACCCTTGATCGTCGTTGTGTTCGCAGGACGCGGCAGGCTTGGCGTGCAGGAGAAAGTGGCACGCTTTTCAGTGATCACGCGAGTCCAGGATGGTGTCGACAATCCGGGAAGACGGAGCACGTCCGCCAGTTGCCGTGCGATCGCATCGGCCAGCGCTGCATGGCCAAGGCCGGCTGCCTGCGTGGAGGCGCTGACGACGACCGCCAGCAGGCCGGCATGCTGCGGATCCAGACAGCCACGATCAAACACGAACTGTCCCCATTCGCCGTTTTCGGGACGGTCTATCAGCGCGAAGAAGGGGTTGGACAGACGCAGTTCGGGAGCGTACTGCAAATAGCAGGTGGTGATCGGTTCATAGGTGAACGCATCCGGCGCCGCAACATCGGCCAGTTCTCCGGCAAGGGCTGATGCCTGCACAGGCGGGGTGGCGACAATCACGGAATCGAAACCTTCGTCTTCTGGCGGGATGCCGCGGGACTCCAGACGCCAGATCGTTCCGTCGCGCTTGATGGATTGTACCAATGCGCCGCAGCGCACCGTACCTCCATGGCTCTCGATGAAGGCGGCGGCCCGCTCCGGAAACAGCGCCGTCAAATCGACTCGGGGTATCAGCATGTCCGAGGCACTGCGCTTTGCCCCCAGGCTGTCCCGCAATACATTCAGGAATATCTGTGCCGAGGCGCGCTCAGGCGGTGTATTGAGCGCAGCGATGCAAAGCGGGCGCCACATCAGCGCAATCAGGCGTTCTGTCTGGTCGAATCGTTCCAGCAATTCCGCCACGCTGCAGTCGGTATTGAGTCGCCAGCCCATCCAGCGCGCAGTCGTGGAGAACCGCGCCAACGCAAATTTGTCTCTGCGCTGCAGGCCAGCGGCACGCCATAAGCCGGCGAGCATGTGCAGCGGCGCCGGGAGGCGGGGTGTGATGAAGTCCATTCCGTCGCAACCTTGCGGATAGCGCATTTGCAGCGGCAAACGCAGTAGCGCTGCGGCGGGATCGAGGCCCACAACGCGCATCAGGCGCAAGGTTTCCGTGTAGGCGCCGAGCAGGATGTGCTGGCCGTTGTCAAGCGGCCTGCCATCCAGTTGCACGCCGCGCGCGCGTCCGCCCAATGTCCTCGAAGCCTCGAACAATGTGACACGATCCCCCTTGCGTGTCAGTTCGACGGCGGCCGCGCAGCCAGCCCAGCCACCGCCGATTACAGCAATACGTCGCATGAAGGCAGTCCCGCGCGATCAGCCGCGCACATAGGTTTTCCAGGCCAGCCAGAGCTTGCGGATCGGCGTAAGGGAAATCTTCTGCGTCAGCACACGAAAACTGTCCTGCCGGATCTCTTCAAGCAGTGCACGATAAATCGCCGCCATCATCAATCCCGGGCGCTGTGCTCGCCGGTCAGCGGCGGGAAGCAATGCATACGCTTCCTCGTACGTCGCCTGCGCGCGCGCGGCCTGGAACTGCATCAGCTTTTCGAAATTCTCGCTGTGACGGGCGTTCAGGATGTCCGCCGCGGTGACGTTGAATTGCTGCAATTCATTGATCGGCAGGTAGATGCGACCCTTGCGCGCATCCTCGCCAACGTCGCGAATGATGTTCGTCAACTGGAAGGCAAGGCCGAGCTTTTCGGCATATTCCAGGGTTTCCGGACGCGTTACCCCGAAAATACTGGCCGACAGGATTCCAACCACGCTTGCCACGTGCCAGCAGTAACGCTTCAATGCGGGAAAATCCAGGTAGCGCGTCTGGTCGAGGTCCATTTCCATGCCGTCAATGATGGCTTGCAGGTGCTTGCCGTCGAGTCCGAAGGTCGCGACGTGCGGTTGCAGCGCCTGGGTCACCGGGTGCGACGGATTGCCGTTCAGCATGGCATTGATTTCCTTGCGCCACCACG
This sequence comes from uncultured Noviherbaspirillum sp., assembly GCA_966212445.1. Lineage (GTDB taxonomy): Bacteria > Pseudomonadota > Gammaproteobacteria > Burkholderiales > Burkholderiaceae_D > Noviherbaspirillum. The sequence goes on from CBIHRJ010000003.1 coordinate 180,716, forward strand.
CCAGCTTGTTCCTCGCAATCGTCACATCGGTGCATTCATCGACCGTGTCGTCCACCTCTCGGCAAAATGCATACAGCGCAGTAATCGCGCGGCGGCGTTCGGGGGGGAGAAACAGGAAGCTGTAGTAAAAGCTGGAGCCGCTTTGCACGGCTTTTTGCTGACAGTATTCGTCGGGCGACATGAAAAGTTGGTGGAAGGCTAATCGGAAGCCGCTATGCTAGCCGACATGCGCCGTGCGCGCCAAACGGATTTTCATGCCGGCGGCGCGCCACAGCATGCGCAGCCAATCGCCAAAACGCAGTTCCGGGCGGCGCCGGAAAACATCGTAGTCGACCGCTTCGATGCGCTCCAAGATGCGCAAGCCGCCCTGGACCACCAGCCGCAACTCCCAACCTATCCTTCCCGGCAGGCGCAAGGCGAGCGGCGCGCCGGACAGCAAGAGCGTCCTCGCACGCTCGACTTGAAAATGCATCAGTCTGCGCCATGCATCGCCGCTTGCTGCTTGCGTCAGATCCGTTTCCGTCACGCCGAAACGCCGCAAATCCTCCAGCGGAATGTAGACGCGTCCCTTTTTCCAGTCGATCGCCACGTCTTGCCAGAAGTTGATCAACTGCAGGGCCGAACAGATGGCGTCGGAATCCCTCAGGTTATCGGCATCGGCGGCCTGATACAGGTGCAACATCAGGTTGCCGACCGGATTCGCGGAACGCCGGCAGTAATCGATCAGCTCATCGAAGGATGCATAACGTGTAGTCGTTACGTCCTGGGCGAACGCGGAGAGGAGGTCGCGTAGCGGACGCACCGGCAGATGACAGGAAGTTATCGTTTTGCCAAGCGAATCGAAGAGGGCGCTGTCCGTTCCTTGCCCGGCTTCCAATCGATCCAGTTCATGTTGGTAAGCAGAGAGCGCAGCCAGTCTTTGCTCTGCAGGAGCGTCGCCTTCGTCGGCAATGTCGTCAGCGGTTCGGGCAAATGCGTAGATCGCACGTACCGCAGGCCGCAATCTTGCAGGCAGCAGAAACGAGGCGACCGGGAAATTTTCGTAATGATTAATTGACATTGTTTTTACTGACCAAAAAGTCATATGCAAAGCCGGAGCCTGCGCATATAATTACTAACCGCTCAGTCAGTAATTTGGAATCGCTTTGCACAACGGCGGGAACAAGGCGTTCTCAGCCCGCATAGTCATAGTAAAGGATAAAACGTGGCCGCTCTGATAAAACAAACAGCATCCGCACGCACTACGACGCGCAACCGCCGTGCAGCGCTCTATGCTCTCTCCAGCCTTGTTTTCCTTGCGGCATGCAGCAAACCGGCGGGAAAAGTCGAAGAAATCCGGCCGGTGCGCGCAATACGCCTGGCAGCAGACAACGTCGATATTTCCGCCGAGTTCCCGGGTGAAGTCCGGGCGCGAGTCGAATCGCGGTTGGGCTTCCGTGTCGGCGGCAAGATCATCTCCCGCAAGATTGAAGTCGGCAGCCCCGTGACGCGCGGCCAGATTCTGATGCAGCTTGATCCGCAGGATTTGCAGTTGGCGCAAGCCCAGGCCAATGCCGGACTCAAGGCCGCCGAAAGCAACCGAGATCTGGCCAGGGCCGAGTTGAAGCGCTATCAGGAATTGCAACAAAAGAATTTTGTCAGCCGGGCAGTCCTGGAAAACAAGGAAACAACGTTCAAGGCTGCACAGGCCAGCTACGAGCAGGCGCTCGCAGCCTACCGCAACCAGTCGAATCAGGCTGGATATGCCAACCTCGTGTCCGACGTCGACGGCGTCGTCACCGGAGTCGACGCCGAAGCCGGTCAGATCGTTGCGGCTGGTGCGCCGGTGGTACGGGTTGCCAAAACGGGCGAAAAGGAAATCGTGATCGGCATTCCCGAAGACAAGGTGGACAGCCTGCGCAACGTCGCCGACATTCGCGTGCGCACCTGGGCAAAACCTCAGGAAAGCATGCCCGGCAAGTTAAGGGAACTGTCGCCGGTTGCGGATCCTGCCACGCGCACCTACACTGCGCGAATCGCGATCCCTGATGCACCGAAGGACATCAAGCTCGGCATGACCGCCTACGTCAGCTTTTCCAGCAAGACACCGAATGCAATGATCAAGCTGCCTCTGACGGCCTTGTTCAATCACAAATCCGAAAGTGCGGTCTGGGTTATTGAAAACGGCAGCGTCAGGCTGGTTCCTGTCCAGGTTGCCGGTTCCTCAGACAACGACATTCTGGTCGCCGGCGGCATCGCACCCGGCCAGACCGTGGTGACGGCGGGCGTCAATCTTCTCAAGCCGGGCCAGAAGGTGACAATACTTGGCGAACAAACCCTTGCAAACAGGAATGACGACCGCGCAGCGCAAACAGCCGATGCCGGCACGGCGAACGGAGCGCTCAAATGAGGGGCGGCTTCAACCTCTCTCGCTGGGCGCTTGAACACATTCCGCTGACACGCTATCTGATCGTCACCTTACTGATCGGCGGCATCCTCAGCTATGGCAGGCTAGGGCAGGACGAGGACCCGCCGTTTACTTTCCGCGCGATGGTGGTGCGCGCGATCTGGCCTGGCGCGACTGCGCTGCAAATGGCCGACCAGGTGACCGACAAGCTGGAAAAGAAGTTGCAGGAAACGCCTTACATCGACAAGATCCGCAGCTATTCCAAGCCCGGCGAGACCTTGATCATTCTGCAACTGCGCGAATCCACGCCGCCAAAGGAAACGCCGGCCGCCTGGTATCAGGTGCGCAAGAAAATCGGCGATATTCGCGGCACGCTGCCGTCGGGCGTGATCGGGCCGTTTTTCAACGACGAATTCGGCGATACCTATGGATCCATATTCGCGTTGTCCGGAGACGGCTTCAATTATGCCGAAGTAAAGGAATACGCCGACTTCATACGCCAGCAATTCCTGAAAGTGCCTTCCGTGGCCAAGGTCGAATTGTTCGGTGTTCAGGACGAAAAGATCAATATCGAGTTCTCGCACAAGAAATTCGCGCAACTCGGAATCCCGTTCGAGTCCGTCGTCAGTCAGATCAATGCGCAGAATGCGGTCGAGTCTACCGGCGTGCTGGTGACCCCGACGGACAACCTTCAAGTGCGGGTCAGCGGCGCGCTGAAATCGGCCCGGGATCTCGAGAATCTCGAGCTGCGCGCCAACGGCACCACGTTCCGCCTCGGTGATTTTGCACACGTCAAGCGCGAGTTCAAGGATCCGCCGCAAGACAAGATGCGGTTCAACGGCAAGGAAGTGATCGGCCTGGGAATATCGATGGAGAAGGGTGGCGACATCATCCGTCTTGGCCAGAACCTCGAAAAGACGGTCGACGAAATCAAGGGCAAGCTGCCGGTCGGCATCGAACTGGAGCGCGTGTCCAACCAGCCGAAAGCGGTTGCTTCTTCCGTCAATGAATTCCTGCGAACTCTGGCCGAAGCGGTGCTGATCGTACTGGCCGTCAGTTTCCTGGCGCTCGGCTTGCATACCAAACCGTTCCGCCTGGACGTATGGCCGGGACTGGTCGTGGCGCTGACGATTCCGCTGGTGCTGGCGATCACCTTTCTGTTCATGCGGGTATTCAGTATCGACCTGCACAAGATTTCATTGGGCGCATTGATCATCGCCCTTGGGCTGCTTGTCGACGACGCAATCATCGCGGTCGAAATGATGGTGCGCAAGATGGAGGAGGGTTTTTCCCGTTTTGACGCAGCAACATTTGCCTATACGTCAACCGCGATGCCGATGCTGACCGGCACGCTCATCACTGCGGCAGGATTTCTACCGATCGGCCTCGCCAAGTCAGCCGCTGGCGAATACACGTTTTCCATGTTTTCGGTCAATGCGATTGCGCTGATCGTATCCTGGGTGGTTGCCGTCCTGTTTACTCCGTACATCGGCTATGTGCTATTGAAGGTCAAGCCGGCGACCAACGCCGATGGTCAGCATGAATTGTTCGATGGCGGTTTCTATCGTCGCTTCCGCGCCCTCGTCAACTGGTGCGTGGAGTGGCGCAAGACAACTATTCTGCTGACCCTGGGCGTGTTTGCGCTGGGCGTGTTCGGCTTTCGTTTCATCGAGCAGCAGTTCTTTCCGGATTCGAGCCGCCCCGAGTTGATGGTGGAAATGTGGCTGCCGGAGGGCTCATCGTTTGCCGCCACCGAAGCACAGGCAAAGAAATTCGAGGCTTTCATCCGCAAGCAGGATGGGGTCGAGAGCGTGACCAGCTATGTCGGCACCGGCAGTCCGCGTTTTTACCTGCCGCTCGACCAGATTTTTCCGCAAACCAACGTCACCCAGCTCGTGGTGCTGCCGAAAGACCTCAAGGCGCGGGAGGCGCTGCGCCTGAAGATCATCGATGCCTTCAAGACCGATTTCCCGGAAGTGCGCGGTCGCGTCAAACTGTTGCCGAACGGGCCGCCGGTGCCGTATCCGGTTCAGTTCCGGGTCACCGGCTTCGACGTTGAGACAGTACGCGCGATAGCCGACCAGGTGAAGGCCGTCATGCGTGCCAATCCGAATGCTGTCGGAGTCAATGACAACTGGAATGAATCGGTCAAGGTATTGCGGCTCGATCTCGAACAGGACAAGTTGCGCGCGCTTGGCATCAGTTCGCAGACGGTCATGCGCGCCGCCAATACCATCCTGAGCGGAACCACCGTCGGTCAATTCCGGGACAACAACAAGCTGATCGACATCGTCATGCGCCAACCCGTGGAAGAGCGTTCCACGATTGCCGCGCTGAACGAAGCCAACATCCAGACCGCCAGCGGCAGGGCAGTGCCGATGGCGCAGGTCGCCCGCGCCCGCTTCGTGTGGGAACCGGGGGTGGTCTGGCGCGAAGGCCGCGAATGGGCGATTACGGTGCAGTCCGACGTGATCGACGGCATCCAGGGGCCGACTGTGTCCGCTCAGATCAATCCGGAGCTGGCAAAGCTGCGCGCGCAACTACCGGCAGGCTATCGCATCGAACTCGCCGGCGCTGCAGCCGACAGCGGCAAGGCACAGGATTCGATCGCGGTCAATGTGCCGCTGGTGATCTTCATCATCTTCACACTGCTGATGCTGCAGTTGCACAGCTTTTCGCGCTCGGTGCTGGTGTTCCTCACCGGACCGCTTGGCGTTGCGGGTGCCGCCATGGCATTGCTGATCCTGCAGCGGCCGTTCGGTTTCGTCGCGCAACTCGGCGTGATTGCCCTGTTCGGAATGATCATTCGCAATTCCGTCATCCTGATCGACCAGATCGAACATGACATCGCGCAAGGTGCTGCACCTTGGAACGCCATCGTCGAATCGGCGGTGCGGCGTTTCCGTCCGATCATCCTTACAGCAGCCGCAGCGGTGCTGGCGATGATCCCCTTGTCGCGCTCGGTGTTCTGGGGGCCGATGGCGGTCGCGATCATGGGGGGGCTGATCATCGCTACCGCGCTGACCCTACTGTTCCTGCCGGCCTTGTATGCGGCCTGGTTCAGGGTGAAGAAGCCTGCGCCGGATGTGGCCGTGATTCCCTGATCGTCCATGGAGGAGGGCGGCAGCAGCAGCAACTTCGCCGACCGTCCTCCCCATGAAAAATCGGGACAGCCGGAGTAAAAATCCAGTAAAATGCCGGGTTGAAGTTGAAGAGCTACTAACGAAGGCTTTGTAGGGCGACCAAATTTTCACTTCATGGTCGCCCTTTGCTTTTGTGCAAAATCAACACAAACGAGCAATGCTACATTCCCGCGAGGATGGCGAAATTGGTAGACGCACCAGGTTTAGGTCCTGACGCCAGCAATGGTGTGGGGGTTCGAGTCCCCCTCCTCGCACCACAGAATATTTAATTTTTTGGACGATTCTCATGGCAACTGCAGTCGAAACCCTGGAAAAACTCGAGCGCCGCATCACAATCACCGTGCCGCTGGCGGATGTACAAGCTGAGGTCGAGAAGCGCCTGAAGATTCGTGCCCGCTCCGCCAAGGCACCCGGTTTCCGTCCTGGCAAGGTGCCGATGAAGATGGTCGCGCAACAGTACGGCTATCAGGTCGAGACTGAAGTGTTGAACGACAGGGTCGGACGCGCGTTCAGCGAAGCCGCCAGCGAAAACAACCTGCGTGTCGCCGGCTATCCGAAGATCGAGCCGAAGAGTGGTGAGGGCGCTGGCGAAGGCGTCGTGGCGTTCGATGCCACCTTCGAGGTTTATCCGGAAGTGAAGATCGGCGACCTGTCCGCCGCTGAAGTCGAGAAGGTCAAGGGCGAAGTGACCGATGCGGAAATCGACAAGACCATCGACATCCTGCGCAAGCAACGCGTTCATTACCATGTCAAGGGTGAGCAGGGCGCGCACGGCGACGGCGGCGCCGACCAGTCAGCCCAGAACGGCGACCGGGTTACCGTGGACTTCGTCGGCAAGATCGATGGTGTCGAGTTCCAGGGCGGCAAGGCCGAGGATTATGCGTTCGTGCTGGGAGAAGGCCGCATGCTGTCCGAGTTCGAGAATGCTGCGATCGGACTGAAAGTCGGCGAGGCCAAGACCTTCCCGCTGGCTTTCCCGGAAGACTATCACGGCAAGGACGTGGCCGGAAAAACCGCCGAATTCACGATCACGATGAAGAAGATCGAGTGGGCGCACCTGCCCGAAATCGATGCGGAATTCGCGAAGTCTCTCGGCATCGCCGACGGCGACCTGAACAAGATGCGTGAAGATATCAAGGTCAACCTGGAGCGCGAGGTGAATGGCCGTGTCAAGTCCAAGACCAAGGACAGCGTGATGAACGCACTGATCAATGCCTCCGAACTGGATGTGCCGAAGGCGCTGGTCGACCAGGACGTGGAGCGTCTGATCGAAATGGCGCGCCAGGACATGGCGCAGCGCGGCATGAACGTCAAGGATATGCCGTTCCCGCCGGAACTGTTCACCGCCCAGGCGGAACGCCGGGTACGCCTCGGCCTGATCCTGGCCGAAGTCGTCAAGGCCAACAAGCTGGAAGCGACGCAGGAACAGGTCAAGGCGCAGGTGGAAGAGTTCGCGCAGAGCTACGAAGACCCGCAGCAGGTCCTCAAGTTCTATTACAGCGATCGCCGCCGTCTGGCCGAAGTCGAAGCCCTTGTTTTGGAAGAAAACGTCGTCAACTATGTACTTGGCAAGGCAAAGGTGACCGAGAAGCCGGTTGCCTTCGATGAATTGATGGGCAATAACGCACAGGCCTGATACGGGGCCAGTGCGCACTCCATGAGGAAAAGTACATGTCAGGCATGATGAGAAATTCCGCACTCGATACCGAAATGCTCGGTATGGTGCCGATGGTGATCGAACAAAGCGGCCGCGGCGAGCGTGCGTACGATATCTACTCGCGGCTGCTGAAGGAACGCGTAATTTTTCTGGTTGGACCGGTGAATGACCATTCCGCCAACCTGATCGTCGCGCAACTGCTGTTCCTGGAAAGTGAAAATCCTGACAAGGATATTTCCCTTTATATCAATTCCCCCGGTGGTTCTGTCTCGGCCGGCATGGCGATCTACGACACCATGCAGTTCATCAAGCCGGACGTGTCCACGCTGTGCACGGGTTTGGCCGCATCGATGGGAGCATTCCTGTTGGCTGCCGGCGCCAAGGGCAAGCGGTTTTCCCTGCCGAATTCGCGCATCATGATTCATCAGCCCTTGGGCGGTGCGCAGGGCCAGGCGGCGGACATCGAGATCCAGGCGCGCGAGATCCTGTATCTGCGAGACCGGCTGAACCACATTCTTGCGGAAAAAACCGGGCGAAGCGTGGAACAAATCAGCAAGGATACGGACAGAGATAATTTCATGTCTGCTGCGGAAGCGGCTGAATATGGCATGATTGACAAGGTGCTCACCTCCCGCGGCTGATGCGTTTGTCCACGCGTGAAACGCCCGGACGCAGGTGCGTTCGGGCGTTTTGTTTTTATAACGGCGAATTGCCGACGATTCCTCAAATTACTTGAGCGTCGTCGTGACGAATCCTGAATTCGCAGGTAATATCGAATCAATCTCCATCCATACTCTGCTCTATGTCTGACAAGAAATCCTCCAGTGGCGAAAAGTTGCTTTACTGCTCATTTTGCGGTAAGAGCCAGCACGAGGTGAAGAAACTCATCGCGGGTCCGTCGGTTTTCATCTGCGACGAATGTATCGACCTGTGCAACGACATCATCCGCGACGAGGCATCCAGCATCGAATCCGTCGCCGGCCCGAAGTCCGACCTCCCGACACCGCAGGAGATTTTCGAACTGCTGGGTCAGTACGTCATCGGTCAGGAAACGGCCAAACGTATCCTGTCCGTCGCTGTGTACAACCATTACAAGCGCCTCAAGCACCTCGGCAAGAAGGATGACGTCGAACTGGCGAAGAGCAACATTCTGCTGGTCGGTCCGACGGGTTCCGGCAAGACGCTGCTTGCGCAGACGCTGGCACGGATGCTGAACGTGCCGTTCGTGATCGCCGATGCGACAACGCTGACCGAGGCCGGCTATGTGGGCGAGGATGTTGAAAACATCATCCAGAAGCTGCTGCAGAACTGCAATTACGAAGTCGAAAAGGCGCAGAAGGGTATCGTCTACATTGACGAAATCGACAAGATTTCGCGCAAATCGGACAACCCTTCGATTACCCGTGACGTTTCCGGTGAGGGGGTCCAGCAGGCGCTGCTGAAACTGATTGAAGGAACGATGGCCTCGGTGCCCCCGCAGGGTGGCCGCAAGCACCCGAACCAGGACTTCGTGCAGATCGACACGACCAACATCATGTTCATTTGCGGTGGTGCCTTTGACGGCCTTGCAAAGATCATTTCGAACCGGTCGGAGAAGAGCGGCATCGGTTTTTCCGCCAGCGTAAAAAGCCAGCGGGAGCGCACCGCGAGCGAAGTGCTGCTTGATGCCGAGCCGGAAGACCTGATCAAGTTCGGTCTTATCCCGGAACTCGTCGGCCGCCTGCCCGTTGTTGCAACCTTGAGTGAACTAAACGAGGACGCATTAATCCAAATCTTGCTCGAGCCCAAGAATGCACTGATCAAGCAGTATGCAAAGCTGCTGCAGATGGAAGGTGCGGAACTGGAAGTTCGTCCGGCAGCATTGCACGCAATTGCCCGGAAGGCGCTTGAGCGCAAGACCGGAGCTCGCGGACTGCGTTCCATTCTGGAGCATGCGCTGCTCGAGGTAATGTTTGAATTGCCGAGCCAGCAGAACGTGGCCAAGGTAGTAATCGATGAAAACACCATCGTTAACGGAGCGAAGCCCTTGTTGATTTACCACGAGCAGCCCAAGGTATCCGGAGCGAAGTAGCCTGAAACGCTATCAAAATCGAAGAGCATGGATAGACGCCAGTCTTTTCCCAAACGCAGTACAATTTGAAGCACAGGAATCACTTCAGGCTTCCAAAGCAAAGCCACCCGAGGGCGACTTCGTGTGTGGCTTTTTTTATTGCGGACTTCGGAAGACCGTGATTTTTGTTGCTGCTTGGACTTGAGTTTTAGGCTGTCGTGCCTACATCATTAACAAGCTCTTACATAAGGTTCGCCATGACGACTACTACAACACTAACTGACCACACCCAACTGCCGCTATTGCCGTTGCGGGACGTTGTTGTCTTCCCGCATATGGTGATTCCGCTATTCGTTGGCCGTCCCAAGTCGATCAAGGCACTTGAGGCCGCAATGGAGCAAGGCAAGAGCATCATGCTTGCCGCGCAGAAGGCGGCGGCAAAGGATGAACCGTCTGCGGACGACATCTACGAAATTGGCTGCGTTGCCAACATCCTGCAAATGTTGAAGCTGCCCGACGGCACCGTCAAAGTTCTCGTGGAAGGTGCGCAGCGTGCGCGCGTTCATCACATCAGCGAACTGGATACCCACTTCGTTGCCGAACTGACCCCGATCGAGTCCGAAGCCGGAGATGAATCCGAAGTCGAGGCAATGCGCCGCGCGATCGTCCAGCAATTCGACCAGTATGTGAAGCTCAACAAGAAGATCCCGCCGGAGATCCTGACTTCGCTTGCGGGTATCGACGATGCAGGCCGCTTAGCCGACACCATAGCAGCGCATCTGCCTCTCAAGCTTGAGCAAAAACAGGTCATCCTTGAAATCTTCAATGTCGCCAAACGGCACGAGCATTTGCTCGGCCAACTGGAAGGTGAACTTGATATCCTGCAGGTGGAAAAGCGCATCCGTGGCCGTGTCAAGCGCCAGATGGAGAAATCCCAGCGCGAGTATTACCTGAACGAACAGGTCAAGGCGATCCAGAAGGAACTCGGAGAAGGCGAAGAGGGCGCGGATCTCGAGGAACTCGAAAAGAAGATCATTGCCGCGAAGATGCCGAAGGAGGCGCGCGAAAAGGCGCAGTCCGAACTCAAGAAGCTGAAGCTGATGTCGCCCATGTCAGCCGAAGCAACGGTTGTGCGGAACTATATCGACACACTGTTGAGTCTGCCATGGAGAAAGAAGTCGAAGGTCAACAATGACTTGGTCAACGCTGAAAAAGTGCTCGAAGGCGATCACTACGGCCTCGATAAGGTGAAGGAACGCATCCTTGAATATCTCGCCGTGCAACAGCGCGTCGACAAGGTCAAGGCGCCGATCCTCTGCCTGGTCGGCCCGCCAGGAGTCGGCAAGACATCGCTGGGTCAGTCGATCGCACGTGCGACCAACCGCAAGTTCGTTCGCATGGCGCTGGGCGGTGTGCGGGACGAGGCGGAAATCCGGGGCCATCGCCGCACCTACATCGGCTCGATGCCTGGCAAGATCCTGCAAAGCCTTGCCAAGACAGGTGTGCGCAATCCGCTGTTCCTGCTGGATGAAGTGGACAAGCTGGGCCAGGACTTCCGCGGCGACCCGGCCTCTGCATTGCTCGAGGTGCTCGATCCGGAACAGAACCATACGTTCTCCGATCATTACGTCGAAGTCGATTTCGACTTGTCCGACGTGATGTTCGTCGCAACGTCGAACTCGTACAATATTCCGCCGGCATTGCTCGACCGAATGGAAGTGATTCGACTGTCCGGTTATACGGAAGACGAGAAAACCAATATCGCGCAGCGTTACCTGCTGCCTAAGCAGATCGCTAACAACGGTTTGAAGGAAGATGAAATCACGGTTTCCGAGTCCGCGATCCGCGACATCATCCGCTACTACACGCGTGAGGCCGGTGTGCGTTCGCTGGAGCGCGAAGTGTCGAAGATCTGTCGCAAGGTGGTGAAGATGCTTCTGCTGAAGAAGCAGGACCGGAAGATCGTGGTGTCGTCGAAGAACCTTGACAAGTTCCTCGGTGTACGTCGTTACGATTTCGGCATGGCCGAGAAGGAAAACCAGGTGGGGCAGGTCGTGGGTCTCGCCTGGACCGAAGTCGGCGGCGATTTGCTGACGATCGAGGCGATGACGATGCCGGGCAAGGGCGACATCATCAGGACCGGTACGCTTGGCGACGTGATGAAGGAATCGATCGAGGCGGCGCGCACCGTGGTGCGCAGCCGCGCCAAGCGGCTCGGCATCAAGACCGAACTGTTCGGCAAGAGCGACATTCATATTCACGTACCGGAAGGTGCGACGCCCAAGGACGGTCCTTCTGCGGGTATTGCGATGACAACGGCGCTGGTGTCGGTGTTGACGGGCATTCCGGTGCGTGCCGATGTTGCAATGACCGGCGAGATCACCTTGCGTGGTGAAGTACTGCCGATCGGGGGCCTGAAGGAAAAACTGCTGGCAGCGCATCGTGGCGGGATCAAGACCGTGCTGATTCCGGAACAGAACGTGAAGGATCTTGCCGACATTCCGGATAACGTGAAAAACAAGCTCGAGATCGTTCCGGTGCGCTGGATCGACAAGGTACTGGAAGTGGCGCTGGAAAAACAGCCAACGCCGCTGACAGATGTCGATGCTCCGGTCGATACCGCTGTCGCGCAGAGTGCGGAGCAATCCGATCCGAACGTCGTCAAGCACTGAACGGTTTTGCCGGATCAATTCAAAGCGCTCTTCGGAGCGCTTTTTTATTGTTGCTTTCGTCCGAATAAGGCTCGTCGGATTTTGTCTGTAAGCGACTGTGTCAGGTACTCAACTGCCCGGGAAACCGCTTGACACAAGGCTTTGTGACTTGTTTAATACGTGCTGCAGAAAATTTCTCATCTGCATTTTGTAATGGTTGCGAGACAAAAAAAGAGCAATAAAACGATCGTTGCAAAATCCAACTTTCTCGAGGAGGGGCGTCAGTGAATAAAACCGAATTGATTGATCACATTGCCGGAACTGCGGATATTTCCAAGGCTGCTGCTACGCGTGCGTTGGATGCGTTGATCGGGGCCGTCAAGGCAACTTTGAAGAAAAATGGAAGCGTGACCCTGGTTGGTTTCGGCACTTTTTCGGTCGGCAAGCGTGCTGCTCGCACTGGCCGCAATCCACGCACCGGCGATGCAATCAAGATCAAGGCAGCCAAGGTGCCGAAATTCCGTCCGGGTAAAGCATTGAAGGATGCAGTCAACTGATGTTTTAACTAGTGCGCCTCGTCAAAAGATGCGCTATAATCTCGGTCTTTACGACGTGGTGACAAACGTCTGAATAGTTTGGCTGACTAAGTGTGATCGGGTGCTTAGCTCAGTTGGTAGAGCGGCGCCCTTACAAGGCGTAGGTCGGGAGTTCGAGCCTCTCAGCACCCACCAAGTCAGCCAGGCATCATGCAGGAAAGTTCAGGAGTGGTAGTTCAGTCGGTTAGAATACCGGCCTGTCACGCCGGGGGTCGCGGGTTCGAGTCCCGTCCACTCCGCCAAAAACCGAAAAAGGCGAACGCAAGTTCGCCTTTTTTCTTATGTGGCAACATGACAAGCGCAGCCCGCGCTGACCGTGCTTTTTGCAACATGTCTGGATTGAACAATGTTTGAATTTATCCGTACCCATCAGCGCCTGATGCAACTGGCTCTGTTGCTCTTCATATTTCCTTCCTTTGCGTTTTTCGGCCTCGAAGGATATACACGCTTCCGGGATAGTGATAATGCGGTAGCGAAAGTTGCGGGGCAGTCGATCACGCAGCAGGAGTTTGATGCGGCACAGCGCGAACAGATGGAACGTTTCCGCCAGATGTTCGGTGCTCAATTCGACCCGAAGATGCTTGATACGCCGGAAGCCAGGCAGAACATTCTCGATGGCCTCATTGCCCGACGAGTGACCGCTGTCGAAGCTGGCAAGAATCGTTTGTCTATCAGCGACCAAGCGTTGCGGCAGACTATTCTCGCGACGCCGGGGTTCAATGGTCCGGACGGCAAGTTTGATCTCGAACGGTACACGGCTTTGCTCGCGGCACAAGGGATGACGCCCGAAATGCATCAAGCTCGCTTGCGGCACGACATGGCCATCCAGCAGGTGGTCTCCGCGATTCAGTCGACCGCTTTTGCACCGAAAACCGTGGCGGACCGTTTGTCCGACCTGAACGATCAGGAGCGCGAGGTGCAGGAGCAGTTGTTCAAGCCGTCTGACTATGTGGCGCAGGTCAAGGTGACGGACGAGATGCTCAAGTCGTACTATGAAAAGAACGGCAGCGCATTTGAAGTGCCTGAGCAGGTCAAGGCGGAGTATGTCGTTCTCGATAGCGACGCGGTCGCATCCCAGATCACCGTCAGCGATGCCGACATCAAGTCCTATTACGAGCAGAATAAGAAGCGCTATACGGATGCAGAACAGAGGCGGGCAAGCCATATCCTGATCAAGGTCGACAAGAACGCGAGCGAGGCCGAGAAAGCGGCTGCCAGGGAAAAGGCTCAGAAAGTGCTCGCGCAGGCACGGAAAAGTCCAGGGGACTTCGCCAAGCTGGCGAAGGAATTCTCGCAGGATCCCGGCTCGGCCGAACGCGGCGGTGATCTCGATTACTTCAGTCAGGAGATGATGGTCAAACCCTTTGCAGATGCGGCGTTCAAGCTGAAGCAGGGCGATATCAGCGACGTGGTTGAATCGGATTTTGGTTATCACATCATTCAGTTGACAGGCATCAAGCCGGCAACAGAAAAGAGCCTGGACCAGGTCAAGGGCGAAATTGCGGCGGAGATCAAGAAACAACTCGCGGCAAAGAAGTTTTCCGAGATGGCCGAGCAGTTCTCCAATGTCGTTTACGAACAGTCCGACAGCCTGAAACCGGTTGCCGACAAATTGGGCCTGAAGGTAGAAACGGCGGCGGGCTTGATGCGCAAGCCGAATCCGGCACTTCCAGCCGGCGCACCGTTCAATCAGCCTAAATTCCTGAATGCACTGTTTTCGGACGAGGCGATCAAGAACAAGCGCAATACCGAAGCTGTGGAAGTTGCGCCGAATACGCTGATTGCAGGCCACGTGGTCGAGCACAAGCCCGTTACCAGGCGGCCGTTCGATGAAGTGAAGGAGGTGATTCGTGAACGGGTCACCCAAGCAGAAGCGGCTGCGCTGGCAAAGAAGGCGGGTGAAGAGAAGCTGGCTGCGCTGAAGTCCGGTGCCGAGGCGTCCGGCTTAGGGCAGCCGAAGTTGGTATCGCGGGTCAAGCCGCAGGCGATCAGCACCGTTGCAGTACCTGCGGTGATGAAGGCGAATGCCGACAAGCTTCCGGCGTATGTTGGTGTGGATCTGGGCCAGCAGGGGTATGGTGTGTATCGCATCAACAAGGTAGGCAAGCCGGCCGAGCCGGATGCAAATCGCCGTAAGGCTGAGCGCGAACAGATCGCAGATGCCCTGGCGGAGCAGGAGACGCTGGCGTACCTGGAGACGCTGAAGAAAAGGGCAAAAGTGGAAGTGTTGAAGCCGGAGCTGTTCAAGCGCAGTACGCGGAGCAGCGGCACGAACTGACTTTCCTCGCTGCCAATCGCAAAAAAGCCGCTTGTTGCAAAAGCGGCTTTTTTGTTTATGGGCTTTGCATGAATCGGTTTAAGCGTGAGTTTACCCGGGGACGGGTTGCGACAAAAGGCTCAGCTTCGATTCATGCACGTCGCTCGCGACGTATTCCGGCCATCGCTCTCGGCAAGGTTACGGGTACCTATTTGACGAGAAAACCCTTCAGTTGCGTCCAGACCTTGTCCATGATTTTCGGCTGTGCCTCGGCACGCGGGTGGATGCGATCCGCTTGCATCTGCGATTTGTCGTCTGCGATGCCTTCCAGAAGAAACGGGGTGAGAGCCGCCTTGTACTCACGCGCCAGGTTGGGGTACATTCCATAAAATTTCTCTGTATACTCGCGGCCGTAGTTCGGGGGAATCCGCATGCCGACCAACAATACGTCGGCATTTGCCTTGCGCGAAGCCGCAATCATGTCACGCAAGTTTGCCTTGGTCGACGCCAGTGGCAATCCGCGTAAACCGTCGTTGCCGCCAAGCTCGATCACGACGACATCGGGATTGTACTTTTTGAGAAGGGTGGGCAGGCGGGTTTTGCCTCCGCTGGTAGTTTCGCCGCTGATGCTGGCATTGATGATGGAAGCCGGTATGTTTTCCTGCTTCAGCCGTTTTTCCAGCAAGGCGACCCAACCGCTACCGCGCGCAATCCCGTATTCTGCGGACAGGCTGTCACCCAGCACGAGTACGGTTTTTGATGCAGAATAGGCGCACGTTACGAAGAAGACCAAACCGCTTGCTGCCAGCCATCTGAACGCTCGCAATATTGCCTCGCGTTTCCTCAATTTATTCTGCATGTCTGAACCTGCCTCTCTATCTACTGCCGTTGAAGTCATTGGCCTGAGCAAACACGTTGCGGATGCGACAGGCGAATTGACCATCCTTAAAGATATCGATTTTACCGTTCGTCCTGGCGAGACGCTTGCGATCGTCGGCGCTTCCGGCTCAGGCAAGTCGACCCTCCTCGGTCTGCTTGCAGGGCTGGATATACCTTCCGAGGGGACGGTGAAGCTCGACGGCATCGACATCTTCGAGCTTAGTGAGGACGGGCGGGCAGGATTGCGACAGGCGAAACTCGGATTCGTATTCCAGTCTTTTCAGTTGCTAGGGCACCTCACTGCAATCGAGAATGTGATGCTGCCCCTGGAATTGAGGCGAGTCGACGGCGCGCGCGAAAAGGCGGAGGCGATGTTGGGGCGAGTCGGGCTTTCAAGCCGGCTGGGCCACTATCCGAAATATCTGTCGGGAGGCGAACAGCAGCGGGTCGCGCTTGCACGCGCCTTTGTCACGGAGCCTCCGCTGCTGTTCGCCGATGAGCCGACAGGTAGCTTGGATGCGGCAACCGGCGAATCCGTCATCAAGCTGATGTTCGAACTGAATGAGGAGCGAGGCTCGACGCTCCTGCTCGTCACCCACGATTCGTCCATTGCTGCGCGCTGCGGCCGTATCGTCACCATTTCTGCCGGCCGGCTGAGTTGAGACCGGACGGCGAACTGTCCACCTCCGACGAAATCAGTAGGCGCCGCGGCTGTCCGTCAGCCGATTGAGCAGCATCCGTGCGCAGGGAATGAGTTCGCTGGCGGTCAATCCGATCGGCCCGGTGCCTTGTTCAACCAGTAGATCGGCAGCTTTTCCGTGCAGCCAGCTTGCTGCCATTGCGGCTTGCCGGGGTGGGAAGTGCTGTGCAAGCAAGGCGCCGCACATGCCGGCCAGAACGTCCCCGGTGCCTGCAGTGGCCAAGGCAGGATTGCCGGTCGTGTTGATGGCAATGCGGCCTTCCGGCGTGGCGATCACGCTCCCCGAACCCTTTAGTATCACGATTGCCTGCAGTTGATCGGCAAGGAGACGTGCAGCCGCGGGCCTGTCACCCTGGATTTGTTTTGCGGACGTCTCAAGCAGCCGCGCTGCTTCCAGGGGGTGAGGTGTCAGCACTGTCGGCGCCGCGCGCCGGGAGAGGATCTGGCGGAGACCGGATTCGGCGGCAACCAGGTTCAGGGCATCAGCGTCAAGCACAAGTGGGGATTGGGTATGCAGGACCTTGTCCAGCACCTCGTGTGCGGCGCGGGAAGTGCCGAGGCCGGGCCCAATCACCAAAGTCCCGGAGGAGAGATTCATGTCTTGCACGCGTCGGAACATCAGTTCAGGATGCTGGCTGTCGTAGGGCGGTGCAAGATCGAGAAAGACCGCATACACACGCCCTGCACCGCAATGGGCGGCGGCGCGTGCGGACAGGATGGGGGCGCCGCACATGCCCGGGGCGCCGCCGATCACGATGACATCGCCGTAGCTGCCCTTGTGGGAATTGTGGCGACGCTTGCGTAGAAACGGCGCGAACGCTTCGACGGAATTCAGTTCTGCCGTCGACGGCGTGAAACGTGACTGTTCGATGTCGAGGTCGGCAACATGCACTTCTCCAGCAAAGTCGTGCCCGTCGCAAGTGTGCAAGCCGGGCTTGTCCGCAATAAAAGTCACCGTACGTGTCGCGCGGATCGCGATGCCGTCGTCGCCGACCACGCAGCCGGTATCGGCATCGAGACCGCTTGGAATGTCCAGAGCGAGCACAGGGCAGTCCAATGCATTGACTGCCTCGATCAGCGATCGCGCCGTTCCGCTGATTTGCCGCTTCAATCCTATGCCGAACAGGCCGTCAACGACAAGGTCCCACTTGCGATTGCGGTCGACCGATTCCGGCACCGCGCCTTCGATTCGGACACCCCTGGAGATGGCTCGAACAAGGGCCTCTTGCGCATCCGGCGGGCGCTGCAATGAATCGACCATGAGCGCGGTAACCTGTACGCCCGCTTCCTTGAGCATGCGTGCGGTGACCAGCGCGTCGCCGCCATTGTTGCCGGGACCGGCGAGGATGAGGACGTTTGCGTGGTTTTTCGCGTCAGGCAGGATACGTAGTGCCGATGCGGCTGCTGCGGTGCCAGCGCGCTGCATCAGGGTGCCTGGTGGCAGGGAGCCGGCTGCGCGCTGCTCGATGTCGCGTATCTCGGCTACCGTAAAGAGCGCTGTATTCAACGGCATCAATGAGCTCCTGGCGGGCAGAAAATCGGAAGAGGGATGATTGCACTTATCCGGCGATTTTATGCGAACTCGGCTGACGCAGGGGATGGTTCACGTCCCGGCAGGGCACGCTTCATGGTTTCGTTGACGCCGGTTATTGCTGCACGGCGCGGGCGCTTTCCCGCACCTGCTTGTGCATCGGCTTCAGTTTGTCCTCAGCAGGTTCGCGGCATGTGCGGCTATCGCGAGCGAAGCGGTAAGGCCCGGAGATTCGATGCCGTACAGGCCGAGGTAGCGTGCGGAGGGATGCAGGGAAAACAGAAAGTCGGCAGCAGGCGAATCAGGTCCGCTGATCTTGGGCCGCACGCCGGAATAAGCGGGTTGAAGAGCACCATCCGGAAGCTCCGGCCAGTAGGTCCGGATCTCGCGGTAAAAGCGGTCGGCCCGGCGCGGGTCCACCGAGTAGTCGATGCTGTCTTGCACCTCGGGCAGCCACTCGACGTCAGGACCGAAGCGCGCTTGCCCGCCGAGATCCAGTGTGAGATGGACGCCGAGGCCTCCTGCATCCGGAACGGGATAGACAAGATGCGAGAACGGCGACTTCCCGGAAAGGGAATAGTAGTTTCCTTTTGCGAAGCAGGGCGAAGGGATGCTGTTCTTGTCGATGCCGTCGATGCATTGTGCGAGCCGCGGCGCCCACAGGCCGCCACAGTTGATCACGGTGTTCGCCATGAATTCGGTTTCCATGCCGTCCTCTGCGCGGACCCGCAGGACGACGCCCTCGTTCATGATGCGGCCCGAAAGGATTTCGCTGCCGAATGCAAACAGGGCGCCCGCATGCTCCGCATCGGCTTGCAGGGCCAGCATGTAGGCATGGGTATCGATGATTCCGGTACGCGGCGACGACAATGCCGAAGTGCAGCGCAAGGATGGCTCGAGAGACGATGCTTCCTTTGCCGTCAACGGCACGACTTCGGAACAACCGTTGGCGTGCGCCTGTGCGAGGATTACTGCCAGTTTCTGGGATTGCGTTTCGGAGGTCGCGACCACCAGTTTGCCGCAGCGGCGGTGGGTGATTTCCTGCTCTTCGCAGTACGCGTACAACGCCTCGCGGCCGGCGATGCAGAGCCGCGCCTTCAGGCTTCCCGGCGGATAGTAAAGTCCGGCATGGATTACCTCGCTGTTGCGGGAACTGGTTTCCATTCCGATTGCAGGATGCTTCTCGACGACGAACACTTCGCGTCCTTGCAGCGCAAGCTCGCGCGCCACGGTCAGACCGACGACGCCGCTCCCGATCACCAGGCAGTCGATGCTATCCATAGCGCGCCATCGTCAGTCCGTCCATGTCGATATCCGGCGTCCGTCCGGAAAGGATGTCGGCGAGCACCTTGCCGGAACCGGCGGCCATTCCCCAACCGGCTGATCCGTGTCCGATATTCACGTAGACGTTGCGAACCGGTGTCGCCCCGATAACCGGCGGACCGTCCGGAAACATCGGCCGGATACCGCTCCATACGGTGGCTTGCGCAAAGTTGGCTGCATTCGGAAACCAATCGACTCCCACCTTCATCAGGGTGCGCAGTGCGCGCTCCTGCAACTCTGAATTGCGCGCACCCAGTTCGGCAGTGCCTGCCAACCGGACGCGGCTGCCGATTCGCGTGACCGCGACCTTGTATGCTTCGTCAAGCAGCGAGGCTTGCGGAGCGTGATCGAAATCCTTGATCGCCACCGTCGCGGAATACCCTTTCACCGGATAGAGCGGCAGGTCGATGCCGAGCGGCTTGAGCAGGTAGGCGCTGTCCGCTCCGGCGGCGACCACCACGGCGTCGGCGGGGAAGCGGCTGTCATCGATGTCCAGAACGACCCCGCGCGATTCCGATTCGATCGTCCGTACTGCACTGGCAAAGTGGAACTGCACGCCGATCTGGCCGGCGATGTGTTTCAGGCGTTTGGCAAAGAGCGGACAATTGCCCGCTTCATCGTTGGGCAGGTGCAGTGCACCTGCCAACGGAGTATGTGGCGACAGCGCGGGTTCGATTGCGCGTGCGGCTTCGGCATCGAGCATCCGATGCGGCACTCCGTATTCCGCCAGGAGGGTGAGCGCCGGTTCGGCCAGCTTCAGATCTTTTTCAGTCCGGAACAACTGCAGCAGCCCCTGGGTTCGCTCGTAGTCGAGTTCATAATGCTCGCGCATCTCGCTGAGGATATTCTGGCTATAGGCGGCAATGCGGTGCATGCGTGTCTTGTTGATGCGAAAGCGCTCAAGCTCGCACTCGGATAGCCAGCGGCGCAACCACTGCCATAAGGGGCGGTCGGTAGACAGCTTGAGCGCGACCGGAGATTCCGCGCGGAACAGTGAAGCCAGCATCTTGCGCGGCATTCCCGGAGCTGCCCACGGCGTCGCATAGCCGGGTGCGACGATGCCGGCGTGTGCGAAGCTGCCTTCCTGCGCCACATTCTGGTGGCGCTCGATGACGACTACTTCATGCCCGGCCTCGGCAAGGAAGTAGGCGGTGCAGACACCGACGATGCCTCCGCCGATCACTGCTATCTGTTTTTGTGTCACTTGTCTAACCTGAGAATGCTTTTGAATTGGCTTGATGGGCATGCCGAGAGCGCCAGCGCTCGGCGATGATGCCATGTTCCGGAGCAGCCGAAGACGTGGCATGCCGTATTTCGGCATGAAATGTAGACCAGCCGACACATTTCTAGTTCGAGATCGTCATTTTATTCGTTGCGGAGACCGATTGGGAAAGCATCGAAGCCGAGCATTTGGCAACAGGCGACGATAATTTTTCCATCCGGAACTTGCTTCGATCGGACGCTCGGATATATTAATACCTACGTGATGCTACGGAGCCTGCGCTGCGTAGTTGTACGGTTGCCGACGCAGGATATTCGTCGAATACTTCGCGGTGGATGCGAGGGAGTGGAGATGTTTGTCATCCGGTTGCATCGCGTTCGAAAACCAATACTAATTGCAGCATTTTCAACAGGAGATTGAGATGAAAAAAATTATCAAGGCGCTGGTGCTTGGTCTGTCGGTGTATATCTTCAGCGGATTGGCTGTTGCTGCCGACAGGGGGGCTGCCGATGAGGCCGTTGCGATGGTCAAGAAGGCGGTCGCGCACATGAAGGAGGTCGGCAACGAGAAGGCCTTCGCGGAATTCGCGGATACGTCCAACAAGAAGTTCCATGACCGCGATTTGTACATCTTCGTGTACGACCTGAAAGGCATTAATGTAGCGCATGGGAACAACCCGAAGATGGTCGGCAAGAACCTGCTTGAAATGACGGACCATGACGGCAAGTACATCATCAAGGGCTTTATCGATATGGCCAACAGTAAAGGCAAGGGCTGGGTCGACTACAAGTGGCCGAATCCGGTGACCAAAGCTGTCGAACAGAAATCCAGCTACATCGAAAAGGTCGATGACCTGATCGTCGGTGCAGGAATTTACAAGTAAGAAAAGGACTCAGTGCGACTTGGCATGGACCATCGCGGCCCATGCATTTTTTTATGGCGCTTGCAATGCGCGCTCGATAGCGCGCGCCACGGCCAGCACTTTGCGGTCCGCCATCGCCGGACCGGCAATCATCAATCCTGCTGGCAGGGAGCCTTCTGCATGGCAGGGTATCGATATGGCACAGCCATCGAGCAGGTTGATGGTTGATGGATTACGCAGCAACAATCCGTTTGCCCTGAAAAACGCGCCGTCGGACGCTTCCAGTTCCGCAATCGCCGGTGCCACGATCGGCACGGTCGGCATGATCAGCGAATCGAATGGGCCCAGCGCTTCTTCCATGCGCGCGATCCAGTCGCGCCGGCGCCGGTGCAGATCGATGTAATCCGCCGCGATCATCGTCGCACCCATCCTGATCCGTTTGACGACGCGCGGGTCGTATTCGGCTTCACGGGTGGTGAGCAGGCCGCGGTGCCATGCAAAAGCCTCGACGCCGGAAAACTTGTTGATCTCTGCAGCTTCGGCCAGCAAGGCGAACGGCGCGTCGACGATCTTGGCCCCTGCCGCCGAGAGAAGCGACAGCGTTGCAGAGAACGAGGCGGCCACATGCGGATCGAGCTCGTCGAGCATGACGCTGCCGGGAACCGCAAGGCGTAAGCCGGCCAGCGGCAGGTCCGGAATGGAGAGAGGGCGGTCGGCAATGATGCTGTCGACAAGTATGCAGTCGTCGACCGAACGCGTCATCGCACAAATCGTATCGAGTGTGGTGGAAAGGGGAATGGTCCCCGCGGTCGGCACCCGCCGTGCCGTCGGTTTGAAGCCGACGATGCCGCACAGGGCGGCAGGTATGCGGATCGAACCGCCGGTGTCCGATCCGATGCCGGCAACACACAGTCCGGTGGCTACCGATACAGCCGCGCCCGATGACGATCCACCAGGAATGCGGGCGACGGTTCCATCCGCCGGGTTGACCGGTGTTCCGTAGTGCGGATTGATACCGACCCCGGAAAATGCGAATTCGGTCATGTTGGTCTTGCCGACAATCGCTGCGCCGGCGATGCGCAGGCGATTGATCACTGGCGCATCGCATCTGGCCGGCGGCGTGCCCGTCAATACGGTCGAGCCGGCCAGTGTGGTTTCCCCGGCAACGTCGACAAGATCCTTGACTGATACCGGCAAACCTGCCAGCGGCGATACAGCGACGCCCGCTGCCCGCATGGCATCCGCATGTTCGCCGGCTGCGCGAGCGGCGGCGGGATAGAGCCGGGTGAAGACGGACGGGATTTTTTCTGCTTCTTCCAGGCAGACGTCCACCAGTGCATGGCGAGAATAGCGCTCAAGGCCGGAGATGGACTTGGTTGTGAGGGGGTTCATGCGGAAACTGATTCGTTTAAGGTGATGTTCGGCAAGGCAACGATACCATACCGCGCACTCCCGGATGAAGAGCAGTGGACGCGTGCGATTTCCACTGCAAATGCAGCCATTGCCAAGCTGCCATGAAGCGCCGTCGCGGTATAATCGCGGTTTCTGATTTAACCCGCAGCAAAGCCGCTGTTCCTGGCCGCGCTGCTTCAATTCTCTCGCCGCCATGTTGATTCTGCCGGGCTCCAACGCCCTGTCCGCCTTTCGTACCCAACGTCTTTTGTCACAATTGCAAGCTGTCGAGCCCGCCATCGTCGGCGTGACTGGCCGTTTTCTGCACTTCGTCGACGCTGAAAGCGCCCCGAGCCAAGACGACGTCAGTCGTCTCAACGCATTGTTGACCTACGGCGAGCCGTTCGCCGGCGCGACCGAGGGCGACGAGTTCGTGGTGATCCCGCGTTTCGGCACCATTTCGCCCTGGGCGAGCAAGGCCACCGATATCGCGCACAACTGCGGCATGGCGCGTATCAAACGGATCGAGCGCGGCGTGTCTTATCACGTGCAGTTGAAGACGGGCCTGCTCGGCGGCAGCAAGAAGCTGTCGGAGACGGCAGCGCAGCAAGTCGCCGCCTTGCTGCACGACCGCATGATCGAGACCGTCCTGCGCAATGCCGATGACGCTGCCGGCCTGTTCCGCGAACTCGACGCCAGGCCGCTCGAATTCGTCGATGTGCTGGCGGGCGGCAAGGATGCGCTGGTCAAGGCGAATGCCGATCTCGGCCTGGCCTTGTCCGACGACGAAATCGATTACCTGTTGAACGCATTCACTCAGGCGAAGCGCAATCCGACCGACGTCGAACTGATGATGTTCGCGCAGGCCAATAGCGAACACTGCCGCCACAAGATCTTCAACGCCGACTGGACCATCGACGGCGTCAGGCAGGACAAGTCGCTGTTTGCGATGATCAAGAACACGCACCAGTTGCAGCCGAAGGGTACCATCGTTGCCTATAGCGACAATTCGTCGATCATCGAAGGGGCAAGCGTCACGCGTTTCTATCCGCGCGGTGCGGCAAGCGGCAACGTGTATGAATCATCGGAAGAGTTGACCCACATCCTGATGAAGGTGGAAACCCACAACCACCCGACCGCGATATCGCCGTTCCCGGGCGCATCCACCGGCGCCGGCGGCGAAATCCGCGACGAAGGCGCAACCGGCCGCGGCGCGAAGCCGAAGGCGGGCCTGACCGGTTTCACGGTATCCAACCTGATGATCACGCACGCAGTGCAACCCTGGGAAAACGCGCGCGATGTCACCGAGCCCGTCGCGCAACGGCAGGCGCACGGCCAGTCCGGCATCTATGGCAAGCCCGACCGGATCGCGTCGCCGTTGCAGATCATGATCGACGGCCCGATCGGCGGCGCGGCGTTCAACAATGAGTTCGGCCGGCCGAATCTGGGCGGCTACTTCCGTAGCTACGAACAAAACGTCGGCGGCAAGGTGCTGGGCTACCACAAGCCCATCATGATTGCCGGCGGCATGGGCAATATCTCCGACAAGCACACGAAGAAGCATGACCTGCCGGTCGGCAGTCTGCTGGTCCAGTTGAGCGGACCGGGCATGCGCATCGGCATGGGTGGTAGCGCGGCCTCATCGATGGCGACCGGCACCAATACCGCCGACCTCGATTTCGACTCGGTGCAGCGCGGCAACCCGGAGATGGAACGCCGGGCGCAGGAAGTGATCAACGCCTGCTGGGCGATGGGTGACGACAATCCGATACTGTCGATTCACGACGTTGGCGCCGGCGGCCTGTCGAACGCCTTCCCGGAAATCACCAATGACGCACGACGCGGCGCAATCTTCGATTTGCGCAAGGTGCCGCTGGAAGAGAGCGGCATGGCGCCGAAGGAAATCTGGAGCAATGAATCGCAGGAGCGCTATGTGCTCGCGATTGCGCCGGAAAGCCTGCCGCTGTTCCAGTATCTGTGCGAACGCGAGCGCTGCCTGTTTGCGGTGGTCGGCACGGCTACCGAGGAACGGCAGTTGAAGGTGATCGATCCGGAGCACGACAACAACCCGGTCGACATGCCGATGGACGTGTTGCTTGGCAAACCGCCGAAGATGCATCGGGATGTCGCACATGTGCGCAACGAATACCCGGCCGTGGACTTGACCGGCATGGATCTGGTCGATGTCGCGCAGCGCGTGCTGCGCCTGCCCACGGTAGCCGACAAGTCGTTCCTGATTACCATTGGCGACCGCACTGTCGGCGCCACGTCGGTGCGCGACCAGATGGTCGGTCCATGGCAGGTGCCCGTTGCCGATTGCGCGGTGACGGCGATGAGTTTTGAAGGCTATCGCGGCGAAGCGATGTCCATGGGCGAGCGCACGCCGTTGGCGGCGATCGATGCCGCTGCTTCGGGACGCATGGCGGTGGGCGAGGCGATTACCAATATTGCTGCCGCGCCGATCGCCGATATTTCCGACATCAAACTGTCGGCGAACTGGATGGCCGCCTGCGGACAGCCGGGGCAGGACGCGGCGTTGTTCGATACCGTGAAGGCGGTCGGCATGGAATTGTGCCCGGCGCTCGGCATCAGCATCCCGGTGGGCAAGGATTCGCTGTCGATGCGCACCACCTGGAAGGATGCGGAAGGCGCGAAGGAAGTCATGTCGCCGGTGTCCCTGATCGTATCCGCGTTTGCGCCGGTGCCGGACGTGCGCCTGTCGCTGACGCCGCAACTGCGCAAGGACGCGGGCGATACCGTGCTGATCCTGGTCGACCTCGGCCGCGGTAAGAATCGCATGGGCGCCTCGGCGCTGACGCAGGTGATGCAGCAGATCGGCAATGAAGCACCGGACGTCGACAGATCGGAGGACCTGAAGGCCTTCTTCGCGGCGATTCAGCAACTGAACGTCGAGCGCAAGCTGCTGGCGTACCACGACCGTTCCGACGGCGGACTGTTCACGACGCTGTGCGAAATGGCGTTTGCCGGACGCAGCGGCCTGTCGATCAACGTCGATATCCTGACTATGGAAGGTGAGCATGCTTCGGATTGGGGCGACTCGAAGAACTGGGCGGGGCAGATCGCCGAGCGGCGCAATGAAATGACGCTGCGCGCGCTGTTCAATGAAGAACTGGGGGCGGTGATCCAGGTGCGCGCCGACCAGAAGTCGGATGTGATGAATGTGCTGCGTTCCTACGACCTGGGGGCGTGCAGCCATATCATCGGCAAGCCGAATGACCGTGACGCAATCGAGTTTACGCGTGACGCCAAGATCATTTTCAGCCAGCCGCGCGTCGAGTTGCAACGGCTATGGAGCGAAACCAGCTGGCGCATTGCACGCTTGCGCGACAATCCGGCGTGCGCGGACGCGGAGTTCGACCGCATTCTCGACGTTGCCGATCCCGGCATCACGCCGAAGCTTTCGTTCGATCCTCAGATCGACATAGCCGCGCCGTTCATCGCCACCGGCGCCAAGCCGAAGGTCGCGATCCTGCGCGAGCAGGGCGTCAATTCGCATGTGGAAACCGCCTATGTGATGCACAAGTCCGGCTTTACTGCGGTCGACGTGCACATGAGCGACCTGATTGCGGGCCGCGCCCGGCTGGATGATTTCAAGGGCTTCATCGCCGTCGGCGGTTTCTCCTATGGCGATGTGCTCGGCGCCGGTGAAGGCTGGGCCAAGACCATCCTGTTCAATGCGAAGCTGGCCGAGCAGTTTGCCGGGTTCTTCAACCGTACCGATACGTTCTCTCTCGGTATTTGCAACGGCTGTCAGATGATGAGCAACCTCAAGTCCATCATTCCCGGCGCGCAGGCCTGGCCGAAGTTCACGCGTAACAAGTCCGAGCAGTTCGAGGCGCGCTTTGCGATGGTCGAGGTCGCCGATTCGCCGTCGATCTTCTTTGCCGACATGGCGGGCACCCGGAGTCCGATCGCGGTTGCGCACGGCGAGGGTTTTGCCGATTTCTCGCAGACGGGCGACATCAACGAGGCAATCGTCGCGATGCGCTGGGTCGACAACAAGGGGCAGACCACCGAAACCTATCCGTACAACCCGAACGGTTCACCGCAAGGCATTACCTCGGTAACGACGCCGGACGGCCGATTCACGGTGCTGATGCCCCATGCGGAACGGGTGTTCCGTTCGGTGCAGCATTCATGGCATCCGGATTCCTGGGGCGAGTATTCGCCGTGGATGCGGATGTTCCGGAATGCGCGCAAGTGGGTGGGGTAAGGCAAGAGTATGCCGTGTTCGAGGGATGACTGAGAAGCGGCAATTGTTGTGAGTCCGTGGGTGGCGGGTGGGACCCGCCCTACGGGATATCGTGATTTTTCGTGCAGAGATGTTTTTCACTGCACAATAAAAAAGGCGCTCCGAATCGGAGCGCCTTTTTTATTCAAGCGACGATTTACTGGATCTTTGCCTTTTGGCGCAGGTTTTCCTGGAAGGCATGCAGCTTCTTCTGCTGCAGCGATTCCGCAATCTGCGGCTTCACTTCTTCCAGCGACGGGATCTTCGCTGCACGCACGTCATCCAGCTTGATCACGTGGTAACCGTACTGGGTCTTGACTGGCGTCTCGGTGATCTCGCCTTTCTTCAGGGCGACCATCGCGTCGGAGAAGGGCTTCACGAACGAAGCAGGAGAGGCCCAGTCGAGGTCGCCGCCGTTGGCTGCGGAACCCGGGTCTTTCGACTGCTTGGCGAGTTCTTCGAACTTGGCGCCGCCTTTCAGCTTGGCGATGATGGCCTTGGCATCGTCTTCCTTCTCGACCAGGATGTGGCGGGCATGGTATTCCTTGTCGCCGGCCTGGGCCTTGAACTTGTCGTACTCGGCCTGGATCTCGGGGTCCTTGACCGGGTTCTTCTTCAGGTAGTCCTGCACCAGCGCACGGATGGCGATCGACTGGCGGGCGATTTCAACCTGGTTCTTGACGTCGGGGCTGCTGGTCAGGCCCTGCTTGTCGGCTTCCTGCATCAGGATTTCGCGGTTGATGAGTTCTTCCTTGACCATGGCGCGCAGTTGCGGCGAGTCCGGCTGGCCCTGGGCAGACAATTGCTTGACCATCACGTCGGCGCGCGAGGAAGGAATGGGCTTGCCATTCACGACGGCGAGATTTTGTGCCATGACCGGCAGTGCGAGGGCAGCGACAAGCAGCACCAACAAACGAGCGGGTTTCAATGTCATTATTTGTTCCTAAATTGCGAAGAGATAAGATGGGTTATTAGTATCGTATGCGTCTACCGGGCTACCTCGGATGGCGCAATGGCGATGATGTTGAGGGCGTGTATGTCGCTGTGCATCATGTCGCGGAGGCAATCATACACCAGCCGATGACGGGCGATCCGGTTTAGCCCATCAAAACGGTCGGAAACGAGGCGCACCTTGTAGTGACCGGCACCCGACGCCGCTCCCGCATGTCCGGCATGCAGATGCGACTCGTCCTCCAGTTGACATTCGAGGGGGGCAAAAGTTGCGGCCAGCCGGTCGCGGATTTTTTCGATGCGTTCGTTCATTTCGGGTCCTTTACATGTTTCGACAGGAAAAGGCCTTGCGCGATCATGAACGCCAGCATCAGGCCGGTGACGCCGAACACCTTGAAATTGACCCAGATGGCCGTCGAGAACGTGTAGGCGACGTACAGGTTGACCACCCCCATCACGCCGAAGAACGCTGCCCACGACAGGCTCAGGCGCTGCCAGATCGCGTCGGGAAGCGCGATCTGTTTCTCCATCATCAAGCGGATCAGGTTTTTTCCCAGTAGCGCCTGGCTGAACAGCAGCGCACCGCCGAAACACCAGTAGAGCACCGTGGGTTTCCATTTGATGAAGGTCTCGTTATGGAAATAGATGGTGGCGCCGCCGAACAGCGTGATGATCGCGAGGGATACCCAGAGCATGGTATCGACCTTCTTCCCGCGCAGCAGCAGGTAGCCGATCTGCGCGAAAGTGGCAATGATCGCAAGCGCGGTTGCCAGCATGATCGGCGCCTGCGTGACCGAGACGGCGCCGTCGGACACCAGCGCTGAAAGATATTGCTGGGATAGCGCTTGCGCTGCGTCGGGATTGCCTTCTCCCCACTTGAACATGGCAAAAAACAGGATGACGGGGAAGAGATCGAACAGGAACTTCATGTTGGCGGCGGTTCTTTCGTTTACTTGGGGTCGAAGCGCAGCGACGCGGAATTGATGCAGTAGCGCAGCCCGGTCGGCGGTGGGCCGTCCGGAAATACATGCCCCAGATGCGCGTCGCAGACATTGCATAGAATTTCGGTGCGTATCATGCCATGACTGCGGTCGATGCGCTCGGATACGTTGTCCGGATTGATCGGTTCGAAGTAGCTCGGCCAGCCGCAGCCGGAGTCGAACTTGGTGTCCGATTCGAACAGCGGCGTGCCGCAGCAGACGCAGGTGTAGATACCGGGCTCGTGGTGATCCCAATAGCGGCCGGTGAATGCGCGTTCGGTCGCCGCATGGCGGGTGACCTGGTATTCGATCGGATCGAGTGCGGCACGCCACTCGGCGTCGGTCTTGGTGATTTTGTCTGTCATGATGAGCAACTCACTTCCAGTTCGCTGGCCCAGTCGGGCGGGAGGGCGGCATAGCTTTCGTTTTCCGGTTGTTCGTCGAAGGGTTTTTCCAGGACGGCGAGCAGCCTGGCCACTTCCGAAAAGTCCTTATTCTGCGCCTTTTCGATCGCGACTTGTGCGAGGTAATTGCGCAGTACGAATTTCGGGTTTGTCGCGCGCATGGCTTCGCGACGCACCGCGTCGATGCTGTTTTCCTGCTTCAGGCGCGCCCGATACTGCACGGCCCATCCATCAAAGGCCGGACGGTCGATGAACAGATCGCGCAACGGCTCGTCGGCGCCGGGGTTGTCCGACTGAAGGTCCGACAGGCGGCGGAAAAACAGGGTGAAATCGACATGATTGTTTTGCATCAGCGAGAACATTGCATCGATCAGCTTGCCGTCGTCGGCGCCGGTGGTGTGCAGCCCCAGCTTCGCGTGCAGTAACTGGTCGAGCTTGCGGTCGTAGGCCGGTTTGTAGATTTCCAGCGCGGCCTGGGCATCGTCGACTTCGCCGATCAGCGGCAGCAAGGCCTGGCCGAGCGCGTAGCAGTTCCATTGACCTATTTGCGGCTGCATATGGTAGGCATACCGTCCTTGATGGTCACTGTGATTGCAGATGTGGCGGGCATCGAATGCTTCCATGAAACCGAACGGTCCGTAATCGATGGTGAGTCCGAGTATGGACATGTTATCGGTGTTCATCACGCCATGCATGAAACCGACGGACTGCCACTGCGCGATCAATTCGGCGGTGCGCCGCGTGACTTCCGTGAGGAGGGCCTGGACCGGATTTGCCTCCGCGCGCAACTCGGGGTAGTGGTGATCGATCACGTAGTCCGCCAGCGTTTTCAACTCGTCCTTGCGGTCCTGATAGAACCAGTGTTCGAACGATCCGAACCGGATGAACGTCGGCGCCATGCGGGTCGCGACGGCGCTGCTTTCGGGTGTTTCACGCATGACGCGCATGTCGGACCCCGTCACGCACAGCGCGCGCGAGGTCGGAATGCCGAGCGCTGCCATGGCTTCGGAGCAGAGGAATTCGCGGATCGAGGAGCGCAATACTGCGCGGCCGTCGCCCATGCGGGAGTAGGGCGTCAGTCCGGAACCTTTCAACTGAAGTTCCAGGCGTTGCTGCCCGGTCTCGTCAAACGAGGGAACATCGCCCAGCAGGATGGCGCGGCCGTCGCCGAGCTGCCCGGCCCAGACGCCGAACTGGTGGCCCGAGTAAACCGCTGCCAGTGGGATCGAGCCGGGCAGGATGCAATTGCCGGAAAAGGCCTGTACGAAACGCTCTTGTGAAAATTCGGCCGGGTCGAGTCCGATCAGTCTCGCCGCGGATGCGCTGGCGCCGACCAGGTAGGGAGCGGGAACCGGAGTCGGCTGCAGGCGTGTGTAAAACGCAGGCTGCAGCGACGCGAATGCGTTTTCAAAAGGCAATGTATCCGTGCGATGCAGGGCGATGCCGTGCTCGGGAGCATTCATGGGGATTCCTTGCGTTGTGGAGCTTCGCGCCTGGCACCGTGGCTGACCTTGCGCAGGGCGGGCGCAGAATGTTCCGGATAGGCAAATTTGCCCAGGGCGTCAGGCTGTTTAATCGATATGCGGCCATATTTGGTCTGAATCAAGCCGTTTTTTTCCCATATATGCAAAAGCTTGGAGATGCTTTGGCGCGATTTGCCGAGCAACTGGCCAAGCTCCTCCTGTGTCAGCGGCACTTCGCGTCCGCGCGCGGTGGTGGCGGCGTTCATTGCGGAAGGCTTGATGTGCGCCAGTTCGAGCAAGCGTCGTGCGAGACGCTGCTGTAGCGGCGCCACCGCTGCTTCTTCCACGAGGTCGAAGGTTGCACGCAGGCGCAGGCTCAGCATTTTCGCGAATCGTTCGAGTACGGCTGGATAGAGTGCAAGCAAGCGCCGGAAATCCGTCTTCGCATGGAACAGCAACACTGTCGGGCCGGACACATGGCCGTCGTGGGTGCGCGGCATGCCGTCGAACAGGGAAATTTCGCCAAACCAGCTGGGTGCTTCGAGCACGCCGATGATGGTGGCATGGCCATCGGCGGTTACCCGGGTGAAACGCACGGCGCCGCTGGCAATCGTGTACAGGCCGTCAGCGTCGGCGCCGCGCGCATGAACCAGTGTGCCATCGTTGACCATGCGCAATTGCGCACACGCTGCCGCGTCGGCGACGACCTCATCGGGGAAGCCCTCAAGCCATGACTTGCGCAACAACGCAACTTTATCGATGTCATGAACAACCCGGTTCTGCATGGCGAATGTTAAATAGTTGACAGTCTTGTGCAGTGCGATATGCGGATACTGCAGCAAGACAGGAGTCGAAGTGCTGCGACAATGCCGCGGCTAGAACATCGGCTCCTGCGTCCACCATTTTGACAGAGAAGAGGAGACCTCATATGAACCCGCCCGAAAAGCTGGCGATTACGTCGGTGAAAGACCGGGTTTCCCCCGAAGAGTGGCAGACGCGCGTTGACCTCGCCGCATGCTACCGCCTGGTTGCGGATTTCGGCTGGAGCGATCTGATCTTCACCCATATCACCGCGCGCGTGCCGGGCACCGAAGACCAGTTCCTGATCAATCCCTATGGGATGATGTTCGACGAGATCACCGCGTCCTCGCTGGTGAAAATCGACCTGCAGGGCAACAAGGTGGAGGAGTCGCCGTTCCCGGTCAACCCGGCAGGCTTCACCATTCATTCCGCGATCCATGCCGTCAGGCACGATGCGCAGTGCGTGCTGCATGTGCATAGCGTGAACGGCGTCGCCGTATCGGCGCAAAAGAACGGCCTCCTGCCGATTTCGCAGCAATCGATTTTCGTGCTGTCGAGCCTCGCCTATCACGACTATGAAGGCGTCGCGCTCAATGCGGACGAAAAGCCGCGCCTGGTCGCCGATCTTGGCGAGAAAAATTATCTGATGCTGCGCAACCATGGCCTGCTCACGCTCGGCAAGACCATCGCCGATGCCTTCGTCAACATGTATGTATTCGAGGCGGCCTGCATGATCCAGATCCGCGCGCAGTCCGGTGGCAGCGAGCTGATTACGATTCCTTCGTCCATTATCGATGGTGCACAGCAGCAGGCAAAAACCGTGACCAAATCCCAGGGCGGAATGCTCGCCTGGCCAGGCTTGCTGCGCCGCCTTGATCGCATCGATCCCTCATACCGCACCTGAACAGGAATGAAACTCATGGAGACAAGCACCCTAGCCCGCGCCACGTTCCGCGACATGCAGGAAAGTACGGCGGAAGACTGGAAGATCATTGGCGAAGAGTTCAGGGCCTATGCGGCCGACCTGCCGGACCGGGTGCTCGCGCACCTGCGCCTGCTCGACGGCGACTGCGGCGGCTTTCCGGTCGATCGCCTGACGCACAGCCTGCAAACGGCGACGCGCGCGCATCGCGACGGACGCGATGAAGAATACGTGATCTGTGCGCTGCTTCACGACATTGGCGACACCCTCGGCAGCTTCAATCATCCGGATATTGCGGCAGCCATTCTCAAGCCTTTTGTCAGTGCGGAGAACCATGCGATGGTGGAGAAGCACGGCATCTTCCAGGGCTATTACTTCTTTCATCATCTCGGAATGGACCGCAATTTGCGCGATCAGTTTGCGGGGCAGTCCTTGTATGACGCGACACTCGAGTTTTGCGAAAAGTACGATGCGCCGGCGTTCGATTCCGCTTACGACACGCTGCCGCTGGCCTTCTTTGAACCCATGCTGCGACGCGTGATGGCACGACCCAAAAACACGATCTACAAGGCCGTTACCGAGTGAAAAGTCACATGCGTGACATTGGTGCGTCGCACCATCGAAAATCGTTGACGATTTTAGTACGGTCGTTCAAAAATCATGCTTGAATTAGTAGACATACTCTAACTACTAGGCAGGAGGCATGATGTCGCAGTATCCGAAGAGCCCCTTGATGGGCCAGATGATGAGCCAGCCTTTGCTCATTTCCAGCATCATCCAGCACGCTGACCGCTATTACGGCGATAACGAGATCGTGTCGCGGCGCGTCGAAGGCGACATCCATCGTTACACCTATCGAGATTGCCATCGGCGTGCACGCCGGATGGCGAATGCGTTGACCGGTCTCGGGGTGAAGATGGGCGACCGCGTCGCCACGCTCGCATGGAACGGCTATCGCCACATGGAGTTGTATTACGCGATCTCCGGTTCCGGTGCGGTCATGCATACGATCAATCCGCGTCTGCATCCGGAGCAGATCGCGTACATCGCCAACCATGCGGAAGACCAGTACCTGTTTTTCGACCTGACATTCC
>CBIHRJ010000004.1:0-214181 GCA_966212445.1 uncultured Noviherbaspirillum sp.
TACGCATCGGGAAATTCGATGACCCCTGGAAAATCAACTCACATTGACAGGGCTGCCTTTCTTGGGCCCGAACAAGAAAATGGTGGGTAAGTTTTACAGTGCCACCTTGCCTCGCCCTGTGCTGGATTTTTCTCTCTGACGAATGGCACGAATAATTTTATCTAGCTTACCAGGCACCAAATCTTCCCCGTCCTGCTTCATCTTATAGATTGCACCGCGCAATTCAGTTGCATCTACATTCATTTTCTCCCAGCTTCGCATGATGTTTTTGCTGAGATCATAATCAAGCAATCTGAACCCGGCTGTGTTCAATTCCTCTTTGAATTGCGCAGCTGTCAGCTTCGCTGACATCCCCTCCCCTTCTTCAAAAAAGGGTTGGGGGTGAATGCGGCGTGCCGCAGAGGGGGAAGTGCCTTCCCCCATATCAGTATCATCATTACTGACAGTATCGTCAGTATGAGATTGATGATGATATTGGTTGTATTGATGATTTTTATCAGTATTGATAGAGAATGGGTCATCGCCCCAAAAGTCCGCATCTGCGGGGCCTATCGGGGATTTCACAAGCTGTTCATGTTGACACTCTGCCGTTTCAGCCAATGCTGGTGCGGGTTCTTCCGGTGGGACTTCATCTAGAGGATTGATTGGTGACAGTGGCAAGCGCATTTTTAATGCATCGTTTGCGATACGGATTTCCGACACCAAGCCAATGCGCTCCAATCGTGCAACGATGTTTCTTGCCTGCCCACGGTCAAAAGTTTCTGCTGGTGCGGTGTTTCTGGTTGGTCTTGAAAGCTGTTGTGCCAGCTTTTCATAATTCAGCTTTTGCTGACGGAATGAGCCGACCTCACCCGTTTTGAAGTTTGCCATTTTCTTTAAGATGAGATACATCCCTATCTCGGCAAAACTGGCTTTGCTCATCAGGATTTCATATTCAGCTAGGTTCAGTGATACATACACGGCTTTACTCATTTTTGTCTCCTTATAGTTTGAGTTTTTTGGGTTGATGGTTTGTTTCGTTGGCCTGCTCTACGGCTGGCACAGGTTTTAGTTCTGTCTTGCCTTGCTCCTTGCCTGACTGATTGGCAATTGCAAGCGCTTCAGGTGTTGGTGTGTAACCAGCGATTTGTTCGGGTGTGAATGCACCTGTGCGCACTGCCCTGATGAACACTTTTTCCTTGAATTCGTCACTGCCGTTCAAGTGAATGCCTGTCCAGCCCTTCTCTTTAGCTAGTCGGATAAGGACTTCAATTTCTTCATCGGTTCCGCTGTCACATTGCATTTGTGCTCCGTAGTCATACACGGCGCCGCAGTTCAGGTTCAGGCGCAAGCAAAAGCCGTTATCGGTCTCCATGCGGTCAATGCTCAACCAGTAATCGCTGAAAATCTCATGCAGTCGGGCGATGTAATCGCGGTCAAACAGCTTTTGCCAATGGCTTTTTCTAGTGTGGTTATCGGTATCCACGGGCATGGAAACGAACATCGGTTTGCTTTTCTTTTCTTTCGCTGGTTCTGCTGTCGCAGGTCCAATGATGGCCTGCTGCTTTTTGTTTTTCTCAGTCATATTTGTCTCCTTTATTTTTTGATTGAGTTCTATCGCCAATGCCGGCACACCCTTGCCATGCATTGCAAAATGTTTTGTTCCAATGTGAACGGTCGGCAGTCTTTTTTTGCCTTGTGCTTCAAGCGTGCGATGGTCTATGCATGCTCTTGAGCCCACAACAGCCAAGCGGCGATTGGCTCGCACTGCCCATTGCTCTCGCCATTTTTCAAGCTGCTCTTTTGCATTCCAGTCTCGGTTTTTCTGCCCGAAACCCGATGCATTAATAGAGCGGGTCGTGAGCAAAATATGTGCATGTGGGTTGCCTGGCTTATCGTGAATGCACACATCGGCAATCATTCCCTGCTTGACGAATTCGGACCGCACAAAGTGCTCAAGCAGAATGATTTGCTGCTGCCTTGGCAGCTCTATCGGCAACGCGACTTCAATTTCACGGGCTACCTGTGCATCTTTTCTAGCTTCTGCTTTTTCTGCTTTGTTCCATAACTGCTTTCTATCGGTTGCCCATTCAGGTGAACCTAGTGGTGCAAAAATATGGCGGTAGCTCACTTCCCTTTTTCGGGTGTAGTCAAACACCAAGCCTGTGCGTTCATCAGTGATTTTTTCACCTGCACGATAAGCAGCCGAAGCCGTAGCGCTTCGCCCTGCTGACCGTGCAATGATTTTTGCGTTGAGATGAAAAATCGCCATGTAGCTCTCGCTCCTTTTTTATTTTTGTTTTTCAGGTTTGAGCACACATCGCGAAGCGATGTATAAGTGCGCCCTTCGGGGTGCTGGATTTGACTTTTCCGAATTTCCTGTTAACTGATACTGAGATAACAAAAAAAAAACAAAAATGTCAAATCGACTTCAATGGGAAGGAAAAATGAGCAAGATAAAAGACGAGACCATCCAAAAGATGGAAGCACAGCGCGCGAAGCTGGATGCAAGAATTCAGCTACTGAAGAACCGAAGGGATGCAGAAGAAAGGAAGAAAGACACGCGCAGAAAAATCCTTGCGGGTGCTTACTTCATCAAGCTACTTGGAAACGATTTACAACGGGTAGGAGCCCGTTTGCAAGAAGCTGGGTTCCTGAAGGAATCCGACCATTATCTATTTCAAATAGAGCCGAAATCAAGTGAAGTCAAAAGCGGCTGAGAGAGCTGGTATGCTGGTGAAATATCCCGAAATGGGATATCCCAAATTGGGTTGCATACTCGCGCGATGGTCAGGTCTCTACATACACCCGAATACGAGCAGTTTCGTCTTTTGATTGCTGATGCTCGTGAACGGGCAAAACTGACGCAAGCCGAGCTTGCATCCCGCCTAGGAAAACCCCAGTCGTTTGTGTCCAAATACGAAAGCGGTGAGCGGCGCCTGGATGTCATTGAATTTATCTTGGTTTGCAATGCTTTGGAGGTAGAGCCGGGCCCTATTCTCAATCGGCTCATCAAAGTCCTCCAATAATGAAAACAAGCGAAGTCATTCAGCACGCTAGTGAACATCTCAAAGAACTGCCCGGTCATATCTTTGATGTTCTAAGCGTAGCTAAGCCAGTTTCCCCTGATGCAGCAGTAAACCTCGCGAAAGTCATCTCCAAGCTGTCTCCCCTTGTTGGGAACATGATTGAGTTTAATACTTGCGAATTTTTGAACGAGAAGAAGGAGTTCCAAGGGCTTGGGAAGTGGATAAGACAAGACCCCGGCTTCCCCGATGTAATCCTTAACGGGTCGGTTTCGCCAACACCTGGGTTCGAAATTAAGGCATGGTTTCCGCTTGCAACTGAAATTACAGCACGGTTCAAGGACAGCCAAAATCACTTCTTGGATGACCGAACATATGTAGCGATGATTGCGTGGCTTCCTGAATTTGTGATTTTTGGACGCCCGAAAATCATGGGTGTCGTTATTGCTTCTGGCGACTCGGTGGCGAAAGCTCGTGACAATCACTATCACAACCCTCCCGATTACCTGGTCCTTGAACCGGAAGACACAAGCAAGAGAACTCGTAATCTTCAGCAGACAAATACTAATGGCTATAAGTGGCAACCATTAGAAGACGCAGCTGCTGAGGCCGCACGGAAAGCAGAAGCAAAAAGGATTGTAGAAGGCTGGGGTGACAACGGCCGAACCTATAGCCCGTCGGCGGAATATCAAGAAAAGCTGCGGGAATTGATGGGGCAATTCAAATATCGTCTTGATACCAATTTTGCGAAAATGGACCGTATAGGTCATGACGGAATTGAGGCGTTTGCTCAAACCGTTTACGCCAAACAATTCCACGGCATGACGATTGGTCAATGGAACACTTTACTCTCAAGTGGCAACGAAAGCGCTATCAAAGATGCGCTTTCCAAACAACTTGGTATCAGTGATGTAGACGCTGAAAAGTCACTCTTGAAGTAGTTCTAGTTGAGGAGTTTCAAAACGGGTTAAGGCAAGCTGAAAATATGCAGGGTCGATTTCTCCGCCATATGCTTGCCGTCCCGTTTGCT
Organism: uncultured Noviherbaspirillum sp.; assembly: GCA_966212445.1. GTDB lineage: Bacteria > Pseudomonadota > Gammaproteobacteria > Burkholderiales > Burkholderiaceae_D > Noviherbaspirillum. Next base: position 4,036 of record CBIHRJ010000004.1, read on the forward strand.
GTGAAGCTAAACATGCCGTAAAGAGGCCGCCAAAGGGATCCCACACGACATCGCCAGCATCTGACGAAGCTTCAATTATGTTTCGCATCAAGTCCAAGGGCTTTTGGTTCAGATGCGCTGCTTTAGCTTCGCGGTCGGGCACTTTAACTCGCTCAGAACCCTTCAGAGAAGGCCTGTCCCACACATTAGTCCATCCGTGAGGGCAATAAAATTTTGAGCGCATTCGCGACCAATCAGCCTCAGTCATCGGCTTGACACCATCTTCCGAGAAGTAGGGGCGCCCCTCTTCTCGTCCATGCTCGTTAGCATAGGCTGCCATCTTCGCGAAAGTTTCGGGTGGTGGAAAATACCAAAGGTGCCCTTGGTCCAAATACTTCCTTACGGCGGCATCTTTCACTCCACAAGCAGTATTGGCCTCGCGAAGCTTGAGGCCTGTTCTTTTCCACTCGTTGTAAAGCCAGCGTTGTAAGGTAAAACCATTAACCTTTGCCTCAAATACATATTGGACACAGACTTCGGAAACTACAGGAAAGCGGCGAATTTTTGCGGTATTTACATTCCCTGCAATATGCGCCTTTCCTTTGTTCCAAATGTTGGCATTAACATACCGCCAGCCGTGTTTTTCAAGGATAGGGTGTGTAGCAGCCCAACCAATTTCGGAATTCCAGAACCAAAGGGTCGTCTGAGCTGTAGCTGCCTTGCTCCAAGCCTCTATATGCGGCTCATACCATTGGCCGATAGACAAGTGGTCAGATGTATCGCCTTCAAATCCTAGAATTCCATATGCACCATCGGAGACTATGACCGTTGGTCTTTGCCACAAGGAGTAAAGGTCAAGGCTGTTGCCATGGAATAGATGAATATTTTCATCCTCCCAACGGTCAAGCTCCAAAGAGCCGTTGAGCTTGACAGCTTTCGCTCTTCCTACCGTGCTGGTAGGAATGCTTTTTTTCATTTCTTCCATCTTTACCCTAAGCAAATCCCGACTTGGGATAATACAGTGCTTGCTAGGTTTGCGGAAGGTGGACCTTGGAGGGAACATTGTTGCGAAATTTAAACGGCCGGCGGTGGGCGTGAACACAGTAGCAACAACAGTAGCACTTTTTAGGATTTCTACGCTATATTTCCAATATTAAATTCTTTAAAATCAAAGGCTTGGAGAGCGTGGGGATTTACTCCCATCGGCCACCCCAAGAAATTCAAGCAAAACGCCCGGTTCTGTGACCGGGCGTTTTGCTTTGCAGGCCTGACAGAGTATCCCCCCAAAGAGCACGAAGAACAGCGACTTTCTTCGCGCTCTCCGTGAACCTCGTGATGAACAGGCTTTTTCCCCTCCGATTTCCGGCTTCTACGCAGCCGCGCGCAGTCTTTTCGCGAGCTCCGAGAGCCGATATGGCTTGCTCATGAAGGTGAATTCGTCGAGATTGCCGTGCTGTGCTTTCAGTGCCGGAAGCGGATATCCCGATGCAAGGATGATCTTGATCCCCGGATGCAACTGGCGTGTACGGCGTGCAACTTCGATGCCGCTCATCCCGTTCGGCATCATAACGTCCGTAAACAGAATGTCGACCCGGCTCTCGCGCTCCAGCACTTCGATGGCATCCACGCCATTGCCGGCGGTGAGCACCTTGTAACCTAGGCTACGCAACAGTTCAGCCGTGACTTCCATCAGGTCCGGTTCATCTTCAACCAGCAGAACCGTGTCCGTGTCCGCGCCTTCGGGGCCTTTGCCGTCGGTCGCGCTGTCACTTGCCGGCAGGTAGATACCGACCGTGGTGCCCCGGCCGACTTCGCTGTCCAGTATGACTTCGCCGCCGGATTGAGCGATGAAGCCATAGACCTGGCTCAAACCCAAACCGGTACCCTTGCCGATTTCCTTGGTGGTGAAGAACGGCTCGAACGCGCGTTCAACAATCTCCGGGGGCATGCCGGTGCCGGTGTCCGACACCGATACCTTCACGTAAGTACCTGCAGCCAGACGGCCTGCCTGCCCCTCGTCGAGCTTGATGTTTTCGGTGGCGATGGTGAGTGTGCCGCCATCGGGCATCGCATCGCGTGCATTGACGACCAGATTCAGCAGGGCCGTCTCGAAACGGGATGCATCCAGCGAAACCGCACTCACTGCCGGCGCCAGCCGTATCTCGAAGGCAATCGATGAGTTGCCCGCGCGCCGGAGAACCGTTTCAAACCCGGAAATCAGCGCGTTCACATCGTAGGTATCGACCTTCAAGGGCTGTTGACGGGCGAATGCCAGCAACTGTTGGGTCAGCGTTGCGCCGCGCTCGACTGCGCGCTGCATGCTTTCCAGCATCTTGAGTTCGGTTCGATCACTCACTCGCATCGACAGCACATCGAGGCTGCTGGACATCACGGCGAGCAGGTTGTTGAAGTCGTGCGCAATGCCGCCGGTCAACTGACCGATCGCTTCCATCTTTTGCGACTGGAACAAGGCTGCGTTTGCTCGCTCCAGCGCTTCTGCGGCCCGCTTCTTTTCCGTGATGTCCCGGGTGATCTTGGCGAAACCGATCAACCCGCCCTGTTCATTGCGGATTGCGTCGATGACCACATGCGCCCAGAAGGTCGAGCCATCCTTGCGCACACGCATGCCTTCCTGCTCGAAGCGGCCATCCCTGGCCGCTGCGGCGAGCGCGGTCTGCGGCATGCCCTTGCGCTGGTCTTCCTCGGTATAGAAGCGGGAAAAATGCGTGTTGATGACTTCGTCCGCGGTATAGCCCTTGATGCGCTGGGCCCCGGAATTCCAGTTGGTGACGGCGCCGGCCGGGGAAAGCATGTAGATCGCGTAGTCGGTCATTCCCTGGACCAGCAGACGGAAGCACTCTTCGCTTTCCCGCAACGCATCCTGCGCGACTTTGCGTTCGGTTACGTCGCGCGTCACTTTGGCGAAGCCGATCAGCTTGCCGCTGTCGTCCCGGATCGGATCGATGACGACACTGGCCCAGAAGCGTTCTCCGTCCTTGCGCACCCGCCAGCCTTCCGCGTCGAACTTTCCGTCTTCGCGCGCACTCTGCAGCGCCCTGGCGGGGACGCCGGCAGCGCGGTCTTCTTCCGTATAAAAAATGGAAAAGTGCTTGCCGATGATCTCGTGCGCCAGGTAGCCCTTGAATCGTTGCGCGCCGGCATTCCAGCTACTGACGTAGCCGTCGGGGTCCAGCATGTAAATCGCATAATCGGTGACGCTGGCAACAAGCTGCTGGAATCGTTGCTCGCCTGACATGCCACCCGTTGATTCGTCTTTAATGCTCATTGGTCAATTGCCGTCAATCGCCTTCATCATGGCGAGGGATCATGACGAAAACGAAAAATTCATGAGAATGGGCACAAGATCAGTTTCGTGGAATTGGGGAAAGCTGACTCTGCGAAGAATTATGATCATACACCTGAGGGAAACCCTCGCTGTTGAGAATCCCCATATCCGGGCTTGCGTTTTGGCAGCGCAACAGCGAGTGTTTCGCCTACTCCCCGTAGCGCCGCATCCGTTCCAGGTCGATGATCGTGATGCCGCCGTATTCGATGCGCAACAAACCCTGCTTTTCCAGTGTCTTCAGGCATTGATTCGCCACCTGGCGCGACAGGCCGGAAATTGCACCGAGTTCCTCCTGCGTGATCTCGATATGGCGGCCGACGTCGGGGTAGAGGACCACGTTGAACATCGAGGCGATACAGCGCGCCAGCCTTGCCGTCGAGTCGAGCATGCGGTCATATTCCACCAATGCCATGAACTGGCCGAGACGTTCATTCAACTGTCCGACCAGGAAGCGGTTGAACACGACGCTGTTTTCGAACAACCAGAGAAAGGTGGCGCGGTCCATCATCGCCAGCCGCGTCGCCCGCAGCGCGATGATGTCGTAGCGGCGCGGTTCGTCCTTCAACACGCTGCCTTCGCCGAACCATGCGCCGGCGCGGATACCGGCGAACGTCATGGTCTTGCCGCCGCTGGAACCGGTGCCGAGCTTGACCAGGCCGCTTGCGACGCCCGCCCAATACCCCAGCTTGTCGCCGCGCAAGGCAATGTACTCGCCGGCGTGAAACGGCTTTTCGATGATGCCGCTGCGCGCGCGTTCGGTTTCGGCATCGTTCAGCCCGCGCGACCACGGGGCGATGCGGCTCAAATGCTCGGCGGTGATCACGCTGCGCTCGTGTGCGGGGCGCAGGAGAACGCGCCGGCAACATCGATATTCTGGCCAGCGGGCAAGGGATTGTGCATGGTCATTATCCGGTCAGGGAAACGGGCAGATCCGACGCGCGGCCCAGATGCATATCGATCAGCGTCGGCGACACCGCGAATTCCGCTTCGGTGATGTCGCGCAGGTAGCTTACATCGATTCCGGGAAACAGTTCACGCAATACCAGGCCTTCCGGGCCGACATCGAATACCGCATGTTCGGTGATGATGACTTTCACGCAGCCCTTGCCGGTCAAGGGGAGCGTGCAGCGCCGCCGGATTTTCGGCATGCCTTTGCGGTCGGTGTGCTGCAGGGCCGCGATCACTTTCGGCGTACCGTAGCACAGGTCCATGGCGCCGCCGATGCCGGGCCACCATTTGCCGGCGCGCCGGCAGGCCCAGTTGGCGAGATTTCCGGCGGCATCGACTTCCAGCGCGCCCAGTATCGTGACGTCGATATAGCCGTTGCGCATGGCGCCGAAGGAGGTCGTCAGGTCCATCAGCGCCGCACCCGGCTTGAGCGTGATCGGTTCACAGCCGGCGTTGGTGAGATCGCTGTCGGCATTGAAGGTGCCCGGGCGGGCGCCGAAACCGAATGCCCCGTTTTCCGTATGGAAGATGACATCGATGTCGTTCGGCAGGTAATTGGCGGTCATGGTCGGGATGCCGATCCCGAGATTGACGATTTCGCCGCAGCGCAATTCAAGCGCGCAGCGGCGGGCGATGATTTCCTTGGCGTCGATGGGAGACATGGCGGCACTCCTAGCCCGGATATTTCATCAGGACGCGGAGTGATGGCGCGCGAGTTGCGAGCCAGTTTGCGTTTCCGTGCCAAGCCAATAGTTAATCTATTGGCGCGAAGCGGAGCGCCCGGCGTAGGAGGCGCAAAATGGCCGCAAATCGCGCGCCAGCATCCGCGTAGGCCGACGGTACAAATTGGATCGGGGCGTTATAAGCCATAAACGGTGTAAACATGCTCTTTCCTGTCAAGTTGAGGGCCGGTCTGGTGAAATATCCGGGCTAAGCAGTCGGCGCGAGGCGGCCGAGTTTGATCCAGTGACGGCGATAGAGGTCATGCTGCTCGGCGAGCGAATACCCCTGCACGACCGCATCGACGAATGCGCCGGGGCAGCCGACGCGCTGCGGTTCGATGGCGCCGATCTCGACGATTTCGTTGACTTCGGCGATCGTGTAGCGGCCGGCCATCGCGAGGTCGCGCTGGTTCTGCGCCGCAGTGCCGCGAAACTCGATGTTGCCGAGACGGTCTGCGCGCCATCCCTTGATGATCGACACGTCGGCGGTCAATGCCTCCTCGATGAAATAGTCGCGGTCGCCGAGCCGCAGTTTCGGTTTCGGTTCGGCAAGATCGGGAAAGATGCCGTCCTGATCGAGGATGCCGATGCCCACCGGAATCAGCACGCCGCCGATGCCGACCGCTCCCGCGCGGACTTTTTCGGCCCAGGTGCCCATCGGGTAGAACTGCGCGATCTTCAATGCGCCGCCGAGATACTGCTCGGTCGATTCCGTCGTGGTGCCGACATGCGTGGCGATGAGCTCCGCGACCTGGCCGCTCTCGAACAGCCGCGCCTTGAGGAATCCGCCGCGCATGCCTGCGGTGTTGGTGATCAGCGTGAGATTGCCGATGCTGGCGTCGAGCAGCCATTCAACGCATTTCGCCGGCTCGCCGGCGCCGACGAACTCGCCCATCATCAGCCGCGTGCCGGAAGCCACGCGCTGCATGGCGGCATCGAGTTCCATGACCTTGTTGGTATGCCCCATCGTGTTGTCCCTTTCTGCGGGGCGCGGTAATGCGCCCGGTGAGTGAACAATACGGCCGGCGGCGATTGCGATGTGTCGGATGGCTGACATTTCGCCTGGCGTTTCATGCAAGTCGTGCAAGACGGCCGGTTGCTGCATCTTTTCCGGCAGAAAAAAAATGGCCATCACCATTCAGTTTCGGTTGCGCGCATCCGTTTACATCGAAGGGAAGTTTTGTGTCTGGAATGTTGTCTTAATTGAATGCCGGGCACGCACTCCCCTGACTGCATTTCCTCAATTGAAAGCCCCGATGAAGACCGTAACCTCAACGCCGCTCGTTGCCCTCGAATTAATGGCGGACCGGGCCAGGAAGCCGGGTGCGCTGATGCTGCATGTCGGCGGCGATGCGGACGCGCAGCCGGCGCTGGTCGGCGAGACGGAGTTCCGGCAATTGTGCGAGCGCTTCCCCTGCTTTTTCATGGAAGGCGCGGTGCCGGCCGCGCTGGCAGGCGCATTGCAGGAGGCTGGCTGCCGGTCGCTGACGACCGACGCGGTGCTGCGGACGGACAAGCTGACAGCGGAGATCGCTCCATCGGTGCAGTTCATCGGCGGCGCCTGGTTCATGGCGCCGCCTGCCAGACCGACGGGCAACCAGGCGGCTTCACGCGCGCTGGCCTTGCAATTGGTGCAACTTGTAGTCGACGATGCCGACACCCACGAAATCGAAGCAGTGCTGCGGCGCGACCCGGCACTGTCCTATCATCTGCTGCGCCTGGTGAATTCGCTAGGCATGGGCATAAGCAAGCAGATCACCAGTTTTTCGCAGGCGATCCTGATCCTCGGCCGCGCGCAATTGCGGCGCTGGCTCAACCTGATGCTGTTTTCCTCGCGTTCCGACGATGAGCGCTCACCCATGCTGCTGGCGCGCGTGGCGGTGCGTGCGCGGGCGATGGAATTGCTGGCCAAGGTGGCGGGACTGGACAAGTCGAACCAGGAACTGGCGTTCATGGCCGGCATGTTTTCCTTGCTCGGCATCCTGTTCGGTGCGCCGCTGGCCGAGGTGCTGAAGCCGCTGAAGGTCAGCGACGCGCTGCTCGCCGCCGTGCTGCGCCACGAGGGCGAACTCGGGCAATTGCTCAAGACCGTGGAAACCGCCGAGCATTGCGACCCCACCGCACTGTCGGCGCTGCCCGCGCTGCTGGCCGGATTGCAGGTATCACATGCGGATTTCGACCTGCTGACCGTGCAGGCCTATGCATGGATGCGGGAAATCACGCGCGACAGCGGGGGCACGCATGCCTGATACCGCGCTCAAGCACTGCCTGCAGCTGGTCCGGCTGGTGCGCGACCTGGACGGGGCCGCGCAGCTGCAGGCCTTGAGCGAACTGGAATCGACGCTGATACAGGCTCGCTCCAGATTGCCGCAGATAACGCATGCAAATGGTCGTGCGCTCGATGCCCTTCCCGAACCGCCCTGCGAGCCGGTCATCACCATGGACCTGGCCGGCTATGTCACCGGCTGGAATGCCGGCGCGGAACGCCTGTTCGGCTACAGCGAGGAAGAAGCGATCGGCCAGCATGTGCTTTTCCTGTACGCGGACGACGACAGCAACGTGGCGGAACTCTTCCTGGAACACGGCACGTCGTTGATCGAAGTGCGCCGCCGCAAGAAGTCAGGCGAGATCTTCTGGGCCGGTCTGTCGCTGGAACTGCAGCACGACGAGGCCGGCAACCCGGCGGGGCTGGTGGCGAAGATGTCCGAGATCACCGAGCGCCTGTCGGCCGAAGACAAGCTGCGCCTGCATGCGCGCATCATCGAGGATAGCGACCAGGGCATCCTGATCACCGATGCGCAGGAGCGCATTGTGTCGGTCAATACCGCGTTCACCCGCATCACCGGTTATTCGGCAGCGGAAGCAATCGGCAAGACGCCGGACCTGTTGCGCTCGGGGAAGCACAATGCCGATTTCCGCGCGCAGGTGCGCGGCGCGATGCAGGGCACCGGCCCATGGCACGGCGAAATTTTCGGCAAGCGCAAGAACGGTGAGGTGTTTCCCCAATCGGTATCGATCAGCGTGGTGCGCGACGACACGGGCGAGATTACGCATGCATTCTCGATTTTCTCGGATATCAGCGTGTTCAAGGAAGCCGAAGCGCGCATGCAGCAGATGGCGAACTACGATGGCACGACCGGCTTGCCGAACCGTTCGCTGCTCGGCCAACTGGTCGGACAGGCGTTGACCGCCGCACGACGCAGCAACAAGCACGGCGCGTTGCTGGTGATCGACATCGACCGTTTCACCGCCATCTACGACACGCTCGGCCAGGAAGTCGGCGACGACCTGCTGCGCGAGATCGGCGTGCGCTTTCGCGGCGTACTGCGCGACGAAGACGTGCTGGCGCGTATCGACGGCGGCAAGTTCGCGGTGGCGTTGTTCGACATCCAGAAACGCGAACACGCCGGTATCGTCGCGCAGAAACTGCTGGACGCGCTGAACGCGCCCGTCGTGATCGACAGCCACGATTTGCGGCTCGGCGCCAGCATCGGCATCTCGGTCTATCCGGAAGACGGACAGGACACCGCGGCGCTGATCCGCTACGCCGATGCGGCGATGACCAGGGTGCATCAGAACGGTGATGCCGGCTACATGTTCTACAGCGCGGAGATGAACCAGCGCGCGAAAGAGCATTTGCGTATCGAAAGCGAATTGCGGCGTGCGGTGAACAGCGATCAGTTGCAGTTGCACTATCAGCCGAAAGTCAGCCTGCGCAACGGCCGCATCGTCGGCGCCGAAGCGTTGATCCGCTGGCAGCATCCGGAGCAGGGCATGGTGCCGCCGGGCCGCTTCATCCCGGTGGCCGAAGAAACCGGACTGATCCTCGACATCGGCTCCTGGGTGCTGCAGGAAGCGTGCCGCCAGATCCGCGCGTGGCAGGACAGCGGGCTCGATGTGCCGCCGATCGCCGTCAACCTGTCGTCACGACAGTTCGACCGCTTGCTGCCGGAGCGCATCCAGGCGGTGCTGGAACAGACCGGCGTGGCGCCCGATCGCATCAAGCTCGAAATCACCGAAACCCTGCTGGTGCGCGGCCCGGAAAATGTGATCCCGATCATGAACGAACTGGTGGCGATGGGACTGGCGCTGGCGCTCGACGATTTCGGCACCGGCTACTCCAGTCTCGCCTACCTGAAGAAATTCCCGATCAGCACGCTCAAGATCGACCGCTCCTTCGTGATCGGTCTGCCGGCCGAGGAAAACGACTGCGCAATCGCGCGTGCGATCGTCACCATGGGGCAGCAGTTGCGACAGGAGATCGTCGCCGAGGGTGTGGAAACGGCGGAGCAGATGCACTTCCTGCGCGAACTGGGGTGCGATCAGTTGCAGGGGTATCTGTTCAGTCCGCCGGTGGCTGCGGAAAAGTTCGAGGGGATGGTGCGCGAGGGGCAGAGGTTGGTGCTGGTGGGGTGAGACGTTCCATCACCACCCTGTCGTTTTCCCCACCCGTTCCACATCGGATGCCGTCCATGCAAAAAAAGCCCGCTCATCGAGCGGGCCAAGACCAAAACGCACCAACTAAATTGTGTTATGCCGGCACCGCGACAGGTCCGCCACGCGACAACTTGCGATACAGCAGCGGCACCACCACCATCAATATCGCTCCGATCCACAGGCTGATCGAGATCGGGCTTTCCCACAGGATCGACAGCTCGCCATTGGTGATCGACAGCGCGCGGCGCAGGTTCTGCTCCATCATTTCACCCAGCACGAAGCCGAGGATCAACGGCGCCATCGGCATGCCGCATTTGCGCAACAGGTAGCCGATCACGCCCAGCGCGGACATCAGCACCAGGTCGAACGTCGTTGCATGGACTGCGTACACGCCGACCGTGCTCACCGCCAGAATGCCGGGCACCAGGATCCAGTTCGGCACCTTGAGCATGCGGGTGAAAAAGCCGACCAGCGGGATGTTCATGAACAGCAGGATCACGTTGCCGATGAACATGGAGGCAATCAGACCCCACACCAGTGCAGGCTGCTGCTCGAACAACGCCGGGCCAGGGGTGATGTTGTACAAGGTCAGCGCACCCATCATCACTGTCGTGGTGCCGGAACCCGGAACGCCGAGCGTCAGCATCGGTACGAAGGACCCGCCGGCAGACGCATTGTTGGCCGACTCGGGCGCCGCGACGCCGCGGATGTCGCCTTCGCCGAAGGTTCCTTCCGGGCCGGTCAGGCGCTTCTCCATCGCATAGGTGATCGCGCTGGCCACCGTGGCGCCTGCGCCCGGCAGCACGCCGACCACGAAGCCGACGATGCCCGAGCGCACGGTGCCCCACCAGGTCATCGTGAATTCCTTCAGGTTGAACAGGGTGCGTCCGGTTTCCGGAATCTTCGTCGGCCCGTGTATCGCAGCCTCCAGCATAAGCAGGATTTCGCTGACCGAGAACAGGCCGATCACGACGACGATGAACTGCACGCCGTCAGCCAGGTGCACGGAGTCGAAGGTGAAGCGGTAGATGCCCGAATTGGCGTCGACACCGACTGTTGCCAGCGCCAGGCCGAGCAGCACTGCCAGCAGCGCCTTGACCGGCTGGTCCCCGATCAAGCCCATCAGGCAGGCGAAGGCGAATACCATCAGTGCAAAATATTCGGCAGGGCCGAAGGCAAGCGCCCATTTCGCCAGGATAGGCGCGGCGATCGCCAGGCCGGTAGTGGCGATGATGGAGCCGACGAAGGAACTCCACGCCGAGATCGACAGCGCGACGCCGCCGAGCCCCTTCTTCGCCATCGGATAACCGTCCATCGCAGTCATGATCGCCGAGGCGTCGCCCGGTACGTTGATCAGGATGGAAGAAATCCGTCCGCCGTATTCGCAACCGATGTAGACGGCTGCCAGCAGGATCAGCGCCGCTTCCGGCGGCAGCTTGAGTGCGAAGGCGATCGGCACCAGGATCGCCACGCCGTTGATCGGCCCGAGGCCGGGCAGCATGCCGACGATGGTGCCGACGAAGGCGCCGAAGGTGGCCAACAGCAGATTGGTCGGCTGCAGCGCGACGCCGAAGCCGGTTGCCAGATAAGAAAAGGTTCCCATTACAGCCCCAGTTGCGTGAAGACCGGCTTGAGCATGCCCAACGGCAGCACGACATCCAGCAATTTATCGAAAAACAGGTACAGGCTGATGCCCATCACCAACCCCATCACCGCTGACTGGCGCCAGGTACCGCCGAAGATGCGGCCCACCGGCAAGCACATCAGCGCGGTGGCAATGATGAAGCCGAGCCCCTGGAACAACAGCGCGTAGACGACGACGCTGGCAGCGCACAGCGCGATCTTCTGCAGCATCGCGCCGCGCACGAAGCCGGCGCTGTGGCCCGGCTTCGCCACCAGCCAGGCGCCGCACAGCGCCATCAGCAGCGCCAGCACCAGCGGGAAGGCGCGCGGGCCGACCGGCTCGTAGGAGATCGGCGCGACGTAATTCCATGCCGCCGCCGTCATCGCGCCAGCGACCGCGATCGCGGCCAAACCGAGAACGCGGTCGCTGTTCATTTTGCCCCCATCAAGCCAAACTCTTCAGCCGCCTTGCGATAGCCCTGGACGGTACGCTTGATGTACATGTCGAGCTGCGGGCCGGTGAGCGAGTACGGGAACAGATCACGCGAGTCACGCAGCTTGGCGTACTCGGGCGTGCGCATGACCTTGTTGAAGCCTTCGACCCAGGCGTTGTAGTCGGCATCGCTGACCTTCGGTCCCATGTAGAAGCCGCGCACGATCGGCCATTCGACGTCGTAGCCCTGCTCTTTCGCAGTCGGCACGTCATGCAGGTCGCCCGGCAAACGCTTGTCGGACAGCACGGCGAGCACACGGATGTTGGCGCCGGCCTTGATCTGCGAAGCCGCTTCGGAAGCATCGCCGGAATAGACTTGCACGTGGCCGCCCTGCAATGCTGCAATGGCTTCGCCGCCGCCTTCGAAGGCGACGAAACGCATCGCCTTGTAGTTCAGGCCGGCTGCCTTGGCTGTCAGTGCTGCCTTCATCCAGTCCTGGCTGCCGACGGTACCGCCGGCGCCGAACACGACCTTGGCCGGATCGGCCTTGATGGCCGCTTCCAGGTCCTTCAGGTTCTTCAACGGCGAATCCTTGCGTACGATGACCGCGCCGAAGTCGGAGCCGACCACGGCCAGCCAGCGCACGTCGTTCTCGGTGTACTTGCCGAACTTGCCCTGCGCGATGTTGAGCAGCGAGCCGCCGGAGAAGGCGACGATGGTGTTGGCGTCGGCCGGACGCTGCGCCACGACGGCGTTGTATGCGACGGCGCCGATGCCGCCCGGCATGTAGGTGACACGCATCGGCTCCTTGATGATGCCGCCGTCATACAGCGCGGTCTGGGCCAGTTTGCAGGTCAGGTCGAAACCGCCGCCCGGCTTGGCTCCGGCGATACACTCAGGCTTCTCGAACGGACCGGCAAATGCGGATGCGGCGGAAACGGACAGCGCCAGCAGGCACAAGGCTTTCTTCATTGGTTCTCCTCGTCATTGATTGGATGGTGTGCCGGGCGCGACGTGCGCCCTGCGGAGCATTGCCCGGACGCCTCCCTGATATCAAAAATCAGCGAACCATTCGACTTCAAGCTCCAGCGGTCACGACTGTAGCAATCCGATCCTGTCAATAAGCTGTCGGTCGTCTGTCGCCGGCAAAAGAGAGAGCGTGGCGACGCAGCCGGTGCCGCTTGCCACATTGTCAATGACGAGCTTGCCGCCGCACTGTTCGGCTACCGAGCGGGCGATTGCCAGGCCGAGGCCGGAACCACCGAGCAAGGTATTGCGGGCGCGAAAAAAACGTTCGCCCATGCGCGGCAACTGGTCCGGCGGGATGCCGGGGCCGTTGTCGATAACGGAGAACGATGCCCGGTCACCGTCATGCGCGACGCGCACCACCACCCGCCCGCATCGCGGTGCAAAGCGGATGGCGTTGTGCAGCAGGTTCAGCGCGGCCTCGCGCAGCATGCCGTCATCGCCGAGGACAGGCACCGGCTCGTCCGGGCATTCGAGTTCGAGGTCGATCTGCTTTTCGCGCGCCGGCAGCACCACCTCGCGCGTCACCCGTCCGGCCAGCGCCTGCAAGTCGACTTCGGTCAGCGCGACTTCGGCTGCGTCCGCGCGCGCCAACGCCAGCATCTGGTTGGTGCGGTGGGTGGCGTCGTCGAGCTGTGTGGAAATCGCGTCCAGCGCGTGCCGGATGTTGGCGGGATCGGTTTCGCGCAACACGTAATCGAGCTGGGTACGCAGGGTCGCCAGCGGCGTGCGCAACTGGTGGGAAGCGTCATCAATGAAGCGGCTGCGCGCTTCGACAATCTGCTGGTTGCGGGCCATGTGCAGGTTGATCGCCTCCACCAGCGGGCGTACGTCGACCGGCACCGAGGCGGAATCGATCGGCGTCAGGTCGAGCGGCGAGCGCGAGCGCACTTCGTCGCGCAGGCGCGCCAGCGGCCGCAGCGTCAGGCTCAGCACGAAAGCCAGCAGGCCGCCGGCGGCAAGCAGCATCAGGAAATCGCGGCTGGCGGCCTGCAGGATCAGCTTGCGGATGAAGTCCTCGCGCGAAGTGAGCGTTTCGGCCACCTGGATCACGATGCGGTCCTGCGCATTGACGCCAATCGGTTTGTCCAACTGGCGGGCGTAGGCGCCTACTCTCACCTTTTCGCCGAAATACTCCGCATCGTAAAACTGCGGCACGCGCGACGCCAGCGGTACGGGAGTATTCGGCAGGTCGGCATTGCCGACTTCGGTCAGGCCGTCCTCGGTAGCCACACGAAAATACACATGGCCGGCGGCGGTCAGTTCGAAGAACTCCAGCATGGTGTAAGGCAGTTCGACCGAGACACCGCCCGATTCCGTCGATATGTTGGCGTCGATCGCCTTGATCGCGCCTAGCAACGAGCGGTCGTAGGCGGAATTGGCGGAGTCGACCGCGGTGTGGTACGCCGTCCAGAATTCGATGCTGCCGATCAATGTCAACGCCGGAACCAGCAGCGTCAGCACCGTGCGCTTGAGGCTCCAGTGGAACAACAGGCGGGTTTGCATTACTTGCCGTCCGGCCTGTGTTCCAGCAGGTAGCCGAGGCCGCGCAGCGTGACGATGTGCAACGCGCTGCCTTCGAGCTTTTTGCGGGCGCGATAGATCAGCACCTCGACCGCTTCCGGCATGGCGTCGACATCGTCTTCGAAGACCTTGTCGTAGATATCCTTTTTCGATAACGGCTCGCCGCTGCACTGGATCAGCGCCAGCAGCAGCGCGTGCTCGCGCTTGGACAGCGACAAGGGCTTGTCATGCAGCGTGAACTGGCGCGTCACGGCGTCGTACGCAAGCGGTCCGCACGCCAGGCGCGGATGCTCGCTGCCGCGCGCGCGCCGGATCAGGGCGGTCAGGCGCGCTTCCAGTTCGTCGATGGAAAAAGGCTTGGCCATGAAGTCGTCGGCGCCTTTTTTCAGGGTGCTCACGCGTTCCATCAGTGAATCGCGTGCGGTCAGGATCAGCACCGGCAGCCGCATGTCGACTTCGCGCAGCCGCGACAGCACCGTGTGTCCATCGATGCCGGGCAGGCCGAGGTCGAGGATCAGCGCGTCGTACTTGACCTGCCGGATGCTGCCCTCGACCAGGCGGCCGTCGTCGACCCAGTCGACGATGTAGCCGTTCTGCTTGAGCGCCCGGCACAGCCAGTTCGCCAGTTCCTTTTCATCTTCAGCCAATAGCAGCCGCATGGAAATCCTTGCATGAAACACATCGGTGGGTTCGCAATCGGGCAATCGCCGGGCGACCTCGCGCCGAGTATAGTGAAAAGCGTGGAGACGGGAAAGCGGCGGGGACGCTCGCAGTGTGCGGGCGTTGTCTCCACTCCCCGTCACGATAAAACGTGCGGATGAGTGTGCGACCGACGGTAATGGCGGGTAGGCCCCCCTACATCTATCGGGCTCGCGCCTGCTTCTGGACCTGCGCCTACTTCTTGTCCTTTTCCTCTTCCTCTTCTTCCTTCTCTTCGTCGATCGCCAGGTTGAATGCGCCCTTGCCCGCATCTCCCGGCTGCCCGCGCTCCGCGCGCAGCTTGATCTGCAGACGCAACTCGTTGGCCGAGTCGGCGTTGCGGATCGCTTCGTCGTAGCCGATATGGCCGTCGTTGTACAGATCGAACAGGGCCTGGTCGAAGGTGCGCATGCCGAGTTCCTTCGACTTGGCCATGATTTCCTTGATGCCGTGGAACTGCCCTTTCAGTATCTGCTCGGCGATGGTCGGCGTATTGAGCAAAATCTCGATCGCTGCCTTGCGGCCCTTGCCGTCCTCGGTACGCACCAGGCGCTGCGAAATGATCGCGCGCAGGTTGGACGACAGGTCGCCCAGCAACTGGTTGCGGCGCTCCTCGGGGAAGAAGTTGATGATGCGGTCGATGGTCTGGTTGGCGTTGTTGGCGTGCAGCGTGCCGAGGCACAGGTGGCCGGTTTCGGCGAAGGCGATCGCGTGTTCCATGGTTTCGGTATCCCGGATCTCGCCGATCAGGATCACGTCGGGCGCCTGGCGCAAGGTGTTCTTCAGCGCGTGATGCCAGGACAGCGTGTCGACGCCGACTTCGCGGTGCGTGATCAGGCAAGACTTGTTCTTGTGCACATATTCGACCGGGTCTTCGACGGTGATGATGTGGCCCGCCGAGCTGGCGTTGCGGTGGTCGATCATCGCCGCCAGCGTGGTCGACTTGCCCGAACCGGTGCCGCCCACCACCAGCACCAGGCCGCGCTTGGTCATGATCACGTCCTTCAGGACTTCCGGCAGTTGCAGCTTTTCGAAGCTCGGGATCTCGGCGGCGATGGTGCGGATCACCATGCCGGTCTGTTGCTGCTGCACGAAGACATTGACGCGAAAACGGCAGACGTTGGGCAGAGAGATCGCGAAATTGCATTCCAGCTCGTTCTCGAACTCGTGCTTCTGCTTGTCGTTCATCAGCGAGAGCGCCAGCTTCTTCGTGATTTCGCCGGTCAGCTTTTGCTGACTGAGCGGCTTCATCGCGCCCTGCGATTTGATGCTGGGCGGGAAGTCGGCGGAGATGAACAGGTCGGAACCGCCCTGCTGATGCATCACCTTCAGCAGTTGATGCATGTAGGCGCGCGCCTCATCGGGACCGAAGGTGGACGACATGGTGGCCTTTCGATTGGGTTCGGGGGAAGGCCGCGCGGCACAAGCCGGCGACCATGCAGTGCTGCCAATTATGTTTCTTCGCGACTACACCCGCAAGGATTTTGTCACCTCGCCCCATGGTACGGCGTTGCAAGAATTACATGCGCCTTGTACAAAAATAGCCGCCCTCTTTTACTCCTTTACACGCTTGTACTGGGGGCACATGCCGTTTCACGCTTGGCACAGCGCTTGCTGAATCCTGTGACCAGCCAGGAAAAGAGGGCCGATGCCACCTGCGCCGTCAGGTCGCCGTCCGCACGCCGCCATTGCGCACGCGACCGTG
Organism: uncultured Noviherbaspirillum sp.; assembly: GCA_966212445.1. Taxonomy (GTDB): domain Bacteria; phylum Pseudomonadota; class Gammaproteobacteria; order Burkholderiales; family Burkholderiaceae_D; genus Noviherbaspirillum. The sequence continues at coordinate 20,479 of CBIHRJ010000004.1, forward strand.
GGTTGCACAGCCGGCGCAGCCGGCATCACAGAGACCTTCCTCGTGTTTCCTGGTATGGCGCCGGCGCGATGGCCTGCGGCACGGTCATCGGACTTCAACCGACTCAACCCACATCGTCAAGGAGCGCATCATGGAAAGCACTTACTCATCCACCACCGGCAACGGCAGCGACCAGGTATCGGCCGCCGCGCAATCGGCCAGGGGTACCTTCAATGAAATGAGAGGAACCGCGCAGCGCAGCGCCGCCTCGTTGCGCAGCGAGTTATCGAGCCTGAAGAACGATCTGGATTCGCTGGTCAACCGTTCGGCCAGCATGTCCGACGAGGAACTGCGGCAGGCGCATGCGCAATTGATGGCGAAGTTCAGTTCGGTACGCCATGCCGCCAAGGGCATCGCCTCCGAAGCCTCGCGCCAGTTCAACCGCGGCATGGAAACCACGACCGGCTACGTGAAGGACAAGCCGATGCAATCGGTCGCCGTCGCGGTCGGCACCGGGCTGCTGCTCGGCATGCTGTTCAACCGGCATTGAGCGGCCGCCGTCACCGGACCGCTTCTCACAACGCTCCTCACGAACCTGCAGGGGGAATACTGCGATGCTCTCAGCCCTTCACAAGTCCAGGCAGCTTTACCTGATCATGCTCGATCGCATGAGCGATTACATGGACCTGCTGCGGGTGGAAATGAAGATCCGAGAAAACCAGCTTGCCATGCGCATTGCCGGGTTCACGATTGCCGTGCTGTTCGCCCTGCTGACCACGATCTTCTTCGGCGTGGCGATCATCGTCAGCTTCTGGAACACCGCATTCCAGGCGCTGGCCGCCTGGGGCGTGGTGCTGCTCTACGGCGCAATCGCGGCAATCAGTTTCAACCTGGTCATGAAGCACTTCAAGTCGCCTTCTCTCACCACCACATTGCGTAACGAATTTCAGCGCGATATGGACGTCATCAAGGAAAACCTATGAGCGTAAAATCCCTGGAAGAGGAACGGCAGGCCATCCTGGACAGGATGAAAGCGCGGCGCGAGGACTACCGGCGCATGCTGACCGGCGGCGATTCGCTGGCCAACCTGCCGCTGGCGCCGCACATCGACACCGCCGGCATTCATGCGCACGGCTACATGCCGGGGCAACATCACGCCGTTTCCGATATCTTTCCGCGCAGTGCCATCACGCGGACCGTGATGGAACATCCGTTTTTGGTTGCACTCGGCGTCGCAGCGGTAGTCGCGATCGGCCCGCGTCGCATCCTGCGCGGCGCTATCAGCGGCAGCACCGCGGTGGCGGCTTTGACCGGACGCAACCAATCGAACGTCGATCTGCTCGGACGCCTCTTAACCATGGCGGGCGCCTACGTGCAAGGCCGAAACAAATGAATCCTTTGCGAGATCGAAAGGAACAATGCGTTGTTCGTTAACCTGAAAGGAAGAGTCATGAAAAAAATTATCTCCGTGCTGAGCATCCTGACGGTCACCATTGGTTTGTCCGCATGCAATACCATGCAGGGCATGGGCAAGGACATCGAACGCGGCGGCGAAAAAGTGCAGGACTCGGCGGAAAGGAACAAGTAGCAGGCAGGCGCCACTGGATGCAAGGAAAGGCCGGACGTGGCAACGCCCGGCCTTTTGTTTTGCGTCAAGGAAAACGAAAGCGAAAAAAGTAAATGCCATCCCGCTAATCCTTCGCCGGCTTCTCCACCACATCCTCCACATACAGCAGCTTCACCGCGACGATCCCGGTGGCAGTCAGCGGCGATGCCAGTATCACTCCCAGCGGACCGGCCAGGACGCCCAGCAGCAGCGTCGAAAAAATCACCAACGCCGGCGGCAGCGACACCGTGCGCTGCTCGACCAACGGCGTCAACAGGTAGTTTTCCGCTGTCTGTATCGCGACGAACAGCATCAGCACGTAGAAGGCGAGTTCGGGATCGAGGTTGAACGCCATCAGCAATGGCGGCATTGCGGCAAGGATAGGGCCGATGTACGGCACGAACTCCAGCAGGCCGCTCAACACGCCCAACGTCAGCGCCAGCGGCACATCGAGCCACCACAGTCCGAGGCCGGCCGCAAAACCGACGGTCGTCATGGTAATCATGCGCCCTACCAGCCACCAGCGCAGCACGGCGCCGATCTCGTCCAGCACCTCATAGACGCGCGGGCGCGTCTTGCGCGGCATCAGGTGCATGAAGCCACGCTGGTAGAGACGCGGCTGCGCGGCCAGGTAAATGCCGATGAACAACGCCACCACCGCGCCGGCCAGCGCCGAAAAGGTGGATGAAATGAAACCGCCGGCACGCCCCAGCATCTGCGTGTCGATGCGCATGCGCGATAGTTCGTACACCAGCGGTTGCAACGGCCTGGTCCACTCGTAATGCCGGACCCACTTGCGCATCGCCGCCAGCGCGCGCGGAAGAGTTTCCATCAACTGTCCCAGTTGCTCGGCCAGCGGTGCCGCGAACAGATAGACCAGCAGCGCCAAGAGGACACCGAGCATGGCGATCGACAGCGTCAGCGCAAGCGGCTCCTTGATCGCCGTATGTGCGGTCAGCCAGTTGACTGGTGTGCGCAGCAACACCGCCAGCAGCACGCCTGCAAACAGGACAAGGAAGACGTCGCTGGCGTACCAGATCAACGCCAGCACCAGGCCGGTGCCGATGACCAGCATCACCACCAGCAAGGTGCGCCGCAGAAATTGTGCGTCGCTCAATCCCCGCTCCGGCAAAGGCGAAGTATCAACCGGCGCGGCACCGAGGTGTTCGGCCGGCAAGACGCCCATACGAGGGTCGATGCCGGAGGGCATGCCTAACGCGCGCCACTGCCGGCGGCGTCGGGTTGCTGCTGCTCCTGTTGCGGTTGCTGCGTGTTGCCGCCCTCGCTCATGCCGGCGCCTCGGTTGCCGCCGCTGCTGCCGCTGGAAGTGGGCTCGACAGCCGGCCCTTCCGCCAGCTGTTGCGGGAAGGTCAGCACCGCGGACGCAATGCGCTGTTTGTTGTTTCGCGCCGAGGCGACGCGCACTGTCCGGTTCTGGCTGTAGCCGGCGGCTTCCGCCCGCACGCGGTAGGCGCCGCCCCTGGGCAGGTCGATCAGCATCATCGGTCCGTCGCAATTGGCCTGCAGCACGTCATTGCCTTTCGCATCCTTGATGTCGACGTCGACGTCGGCAACGTAAGTGCCTTTCTTCGTGGCGAAGGTCAGCATCATGTCGTAGGCCTTTGCCTGCTCCTTCATGTATCTCTGTTCCTCGTCGCCGACGCCGCCGCACACATAGGTGACATCGTTCCTGGTGACGGGGCTCGGGCGGTCAAGATTGGCAGAAGGCTGATCCGCTTCCATCCTCGCTTCCGACTGCGTCAGGTTCGCACCGCCCGACGACATGCTGCCTGAGGATTCATATTGAGAGCCGGTCGACTGGGCCTGAACCAGCATCGGCGCCGCTGCGAGGCCGAGCGCCGCCAATGTAAGCGTAGTTTTCATGTCTGCATCTCCTTGAAGAAAATTCCAAAATGCATCGGAGCAGTACACGCACGCACACCTCTGCCCGATTCATGAACATGCCATTGATGCATCATTCATGCCGGACGATGCAACGCGCTGCGCACCTAGGCGATTGCGAAGGAGAACGTGGCAGCAGTACGAAAGTGCTGCAAGGCCCGGAAACTTTTACATGAACCGCAGATCGGAGCGGAAGCACCTGTCCGCAAGGTCTCTGGCATCGAAAATGCTATTGCACAGTACGTACCACTACCCTCCCATCGCAACCCGTGACCACGCCCATTCTCCAGCTACCCGTCAAGATCCTGCCCCAACCGGACGAGACCACCTGCGGCCCGACCTGCCTGCACTCGATCTACCGCTACTGGGGCGATGACGAATCGCTGGATGAAGTGATCACGCGCGCCGGCCGCCTGGAGCACGGCGGCACCTTTGCGGTGTTTCTCGCCTGCGATGCCTTGCGCAAGGGTTACAAGGCGACCATCTACACCTATAACCTGAACGTGTTCGACCCAAGCTGGTTCGGCAGACCCGGTGTCGACATCGCCGAACGCCTGCAGCGCCAGCGCGAGATCAAGATGGATTACCGTTTGCAACACGCGACGACCGGCTACCTGGAATTTCTCAGCCTCGGCGGTCGCCTGCGTCTGCTCGACTTGTCGCGCAGCTTGGTGCGCGGCATCCTGCGGCGCGGGATTCCCATCATCACCGGCTTGAGTTCGACCTTCCTGTACCGTGTGCCGCGCGAGTACGGTCCGGAGGATGTACCCGACGACGTGCGCGGATTGCCGTCCGGCCATTTCGTGGTGATCGCCGGCCACGACCGCGAGCGCCGCAAGGTGCTGGTGGTCGACCCCTATCAGCTCAATCCTTATGCCAGTACGCATGAGTACTGGCTGAGTGTCGACCGGGTTGTCGCCGCGGTGCTGCTGGGCATCGTCACGCACGACGCCAATCTGCTGATCATCCATCCGCGGTGTCCGCCGCGACAGGAAGTGCCATGAAAATTCTGTGCGTCGTCAGCGAATTGCAGGACTGGCCTGACGACATACCGGGCGTTACCGTCCTACCCGCACAAACTTACCTGCTTGATCCCGCCCACGTCGAATCCACCCCCGTCAAAGTCTTCAATCTCTGCCGCGATTACCGATACCAGAGCGAGGGTTACTACGTGTCCCTGCTGGCGGAAGCGCGCGGCCACCATCCGCTGCCCGCCGCCGGGGCATTGAAGGACCTGTACACCGACACCCTGTTGCAGGATGTTTCCGACCTGCACGAACTGAAGATCCGCCGCAATGGACCCGGCGCGGCCCAACCCTCGCTTGCCATCCTGCATGATCCGGAACGGCCGGAAGCGCCGTCCAATCCTCAGGCCATACGAAAGTTCGCCAAGGCGGCCGAGGTGCTCGGCATGCGCGCAGAAACGATCACGCCGAAAGACATCCATCGTGTCGCCGACTTCGACGCGCTGTTCATCCGCGACACCACCAACGTCGATCACTACACCTATCGGCTGGCGCGCCGCGCCGCCGATGCCGGCATGGTGGTGATCGACGATCCGGACGCGATCCTGCGCTGCACCAACAAGATTTACCTGAACGAATTGCTGTCCCGGCATCACATCCCGACACCGAAGACGATGGTGGTGCACAAGGGCAATATCGACCGCATCGTTGCCACGCTCGGCCTGCCGTTCATCCTCAAGCAGCCCGACAGCGCGTTCTCGCTGGGCGTGACGAAGATTGAATCGGAGCAGGAACTGGCAGCGCGCGTCGGCGAACTGCTGCGGCAGTCGGAACTGGTGCTCGCACAGGAATACCTGCCGACCGAGTTCGACTGGCGCGTCGGCGTGCTCGACCGACGTCCGCTGTTCGTCTGCAAGTACTACATGGCGCCCGGCCACTGGCAGGTCATCAAGCGCGAGCCGCAGCGCCATTACGAAGGCAGGACCGAGGCGCTGTCGGTCGGCGAAGCGCCGGACGACGTGGTCAACACTGCCGTGCAGGCGGCCGGCCTGATCGGCGACGGCTTCTACGGCGTCGACCTGAAACAGGTCGGCACGCAATGCTATGTCATCGAGATCAACGACAATCCCAACGTCGACGCAGGCAATGAAGATGCGGTCCTGCACGACGCGCTGTACCGCGAGGTGATGGGCGTGTTTCGCAAACGCATCGAAGCAAGCATGGGGAAACAGGCATCATGAGCGACGACGATCCCCCGCCCTTACACGCCTTCCAGGGCTACGGCATCGAACTGGAATACATGATCGTCGACAAAGAACGACTATCGGTGCTGCCGATCGCCGACCGCCTGCTGCGCGAACTCGGCGGCAATGCGAACGGTCTGCTGGGCTGGTCGAACGAGCTGGTGCTGCACGTGGCCGAAGTCAAGAACCTGCGCCCGAACGCATCGCTGCCGTTGCTGGCCGATGCCTTCCAGTCGGAGGTTCGGCGCATCGACCGCCTGCTCGGCGAGATGGGTGCGCGCCTGATGCCTGGTGCAATGCATCCCTGGATGGATCCGCATCGCGAAACCCGCCTGTGGTCGCATGACCATGCCGACATCTATCGGGCCTACGACCGCATCTTCGATACCGCACGGCATGGCTGGGCCAACCTGCAAAGCATGCACATCAACCTGCCTTTCGACGGCGACGACGAGTTCGCACGGCTGCATGCGGCGGTGCGCCTGCTGCTGCCCATCCTGCCCGCGCTCGCCGCCAGTTCACCGATCGCCGACGGCCGCAACACCGGTTGGGCCGATTACCGCATGCATGTCTACGCGGACAATGCACGGCTTGTTCCGTCGATTACCGGCATGGTGATCCCGGAGACGGTGACCGGGCGTGCCGACTATGAACGGCGCATCCTGGCGCCGATGTATCGCGACATCGCGCCGCACGATCCGGCGCGGGTGCTGCAACATGAATGGCTGAACTCGCGCGGCGCCATCGCCCGCTTCGACCGCAATGCGATCGAGATCCGCGTCGTCGACACGCAGGAACATCCCGGCGCCGACCTCGCGATCGCGGCAGCCGCCATCTCGGTGGTGCGCATGCTGTACCGGACCGATGCGCATGCGCTGGCGCAACAGCAGGAAATGCCGGCCGCCGTCCTCGCCGCCATCCTGCAGGAAGTCATCCACGATGCCGAGCAGGCAGCGATTGCCAATGCCGACTACCTGCGCCTGCTCGGCTTCCCCGGCCGCGCATGCCACGCCGGCGAACTCTGGCAGCACTTGATCGCGCACATGATGGAGCAGAACCTCGACCATGCGCGGCAGTGGAACGATGCCTTGCAGATTATCCTGCGGCACGGACCACTGGCCCGGCGCATCCTGCGCGCCGTCGGCGACAACCATTCGCCCGCGCATCTGCATGCGGTGTATCGCGATTTGTGCGACTGCCTGCGCGAAGGCCGCATGTTCCTGCTCGCATGAACCGTTCAACGACCACCGCCCGGCATCCGACTTGAACAAGCACGACGTCTACCTGATCACTTGCGAGCACGGCGGCAACCGCATTCCTTCGCGCTACCGCGATTTCTTCCGTGACCGCTCCGCCCTGCTGCGCACGCACCGCGGCTACGACCCCGGCGCCCTGCGCATCGCGCGCGAACTAGCCGACGCACTGGCGGCGCCCCTGCTCGTCTCCACCATCAGCCGCCTGCTGATCGACCTCAACCGCTCCCCCGGCCACCCCAGGTTGTACTCGGAAGCGATGCGCCGTGCACCGGCCGATATCCGCGCCGAAATCTTCAATCGCTACTACCGTCCCTACCGCACCAAGGCCGAAACCGCCATCGCCCAAACCATCGCCGGCGGTGCGCGCGTGATCCACATTTCCTGCCACAGCTTCACCCCGGAACTCGACGGCAAGCTGCGCAACGCCGACATCGGCCTGCTGTACGACCCCGCGCGGTACGCCGAAGCCGAACTGTGCCATCGCTGGCGCATGGTGCTGAAGCAGCACGCTCCCGGCTTGAAGATGCGCATGAACTATCCGTATTCCGGCACCGCCGACGGCCTCACCGTCTACCTGCGCCGCCGTTTTCCCGAAGAAAAGTATCTCGGCATCGAACTCGAAATCAACCAGAAGCATGTGTTCGAACGCGGCCGGAATTGGCACGACATGCGCAACATCATCGTTTACTCCTTCCCCGAGACCATGCCGGCCGCACGCGCATCAAGCCGCTGACTGGCGTGTCTGCGATGAACCGATTCCTTCGTCATTGCGTCTTAAACAAGAGTTGCTGTGTATCCCATAAACTAGGGAATTGTCTTGCATCAATTTTTTATGTTCCAATGGGTCATTTCCAGAGCCTCCGCTTGATAAAATTCCGCCCACCGCCGTTACGCACGTCAACATGAGCAGCGCCCCTAATCCCCTTCAGCAAGAGGGTCGTATGGAGAAATCGCTTTTCTTTCAAAAACGGCAACCCTGCCGCTGTGTTCTCCGGACGGGTTTTCTGGTTGCGGTGCCTCTTCTCTTTTCCGCACCCGCCTTCGCCCAGACGCCATCGATCGCCAGCCTCGCCGACATGTCGATCGAGGAGTTGGCAACGATCCAGGTCATCTCGGTTTCCAAAAAGGCTGAGCCTCTCGCTGACGCTGCAGCGTCCATCTTCGTCATCACGGCGGAAGACATCCGCCGTTCGGCCGCCACCAGCCTGCCGGACGTGCTGCGACTGGCTCCCAATCTGCAGGTCGCACAGGTCAGCGTCAGCGGGTATGCGATCACTGCCCGCGGACTTAACGGCAGCAACAACAGCGCGCCCAACAAGCTGTTGGTGTTGATCGACGGGCGTTCCGTCTACACACCGCTGTTCTCCGGCGTGTTTTGGGACGTGCAGGATGTGATGCTCGAAGACATAGAGCGCATCGAAGTCGTCAGCGGGCCTGGCGGAACGCTGTGGGGTGTCAATGCGGTCAATGGCGTCATCAACATCATTACCCGTTCAGCGAAGGATACGCAGGGCGCACTGGCTGCAGTCGAAAGCGGAAACCTCGGAACGGACACGGCATTCCGCTATGGCGGCACGATGGGTGCGAACGGGAATTACCGCGTTTACGGGAAATACCTGGACCGCGATCACACCAGAACGGAGAATGGCAGCCCGGTGAACGATGCACTGCACAAGAGTCAGGCCGGCTTCCGTGCCGACTGGGATCGCCCAGGCAATCGATTCATGCTGCAGGGAAATGTCTACGACGGCGCCGAAGCGCAGCCCGAGCCGGGCACCATCTCGATCACCGGCACGAATCTCGCCCTTGGCACCGTGTCGCTCTCGGGTGCCAACCTGACGGCACAGTGGGCACATGTTCTCGACGACGGCTCCAATCTGAGCTTCCAGGCCTACTACGACCGGACCAGACGTGTCGTTCCGCCTACGTTCACTGAATCCCTCGATATCGTCGATCTGCAGTTCCAGCATTCGCCGCGGCCGTCCGGCATGCACGCATTGACCTGGGGTGCGAACTACCGTTACAGCATGGATCGAGTCGACAATACCAGCGCCATATTCGCTTTTCTGCCTGCCGACGTCGATCAGCAATGGGCAAGCCTGTTTGCGCAGGACGAAATGACCCTGCGCGAAGATCTGCGACTGACGACCGGGGTGAGGATCGAGCGCAACGACTACACGGGAAATGAAGTGCTGCCGAACGCGCGGCTCGCATGGAAGGCCACGCCGAATCATTTGCTGTGGACTGCCATTTCGCGCGCGGTACGCGCCCCCTCGCGGCTGGACCGGGATGCATACATTCCTCGAACCCCGCCGTTCCTGCTCGACGGCGGGCGCGAGGCGCGCTCCGAGATCGCGAAGGTATTCGAAATCGGCTACCGCGGTCAGCCCGCGCCGGGAATTTCCTGGTCGGTCACCGCGTTTCATTCCGCCTATGATCATCTGCGTACGCAGGAAATCGCACCCAGCGGCACTTTCGTGGTTTTTGCGAATGGCATGGAGGGCACCGTCAGCGGTATCGAGACATGGGGCACGTATCAGGCATCGCCGAACTGGCGCCTGAGCGGCGGCTTCACCGCCCTGAAAGAGAAGCTCAGTCTCAAACCGGATAGCAACGATACGGCCGCGCCGACCGCTGCGGGCAATGATCCCGCGCATACATGGCAATTGCGCTCAACGCTGAATATCGCTCCGAACCGGACGCTGGATGTCTCCGTACGCCATGCCGCCGCGCTGGCAAAGAACGACGTGCCTTCCTACACCGCAATCGATGCGCGATACGGCTGGAAAGTGCGGCCTGGTCTCGAACTGTCTGTTGCCGGGCAAAACCTGACCGGGAGCCATGCGGAATACGGCCCTGCCGCCACGCGCAGCGAGATACCGCGCGGCATTTATGTGAAACTGCTATGGCAAAATTAAGTGCCGCTGTGTCCGATGGTCGCATGCCGCCGGCAGCGCGATGGCGGGCGGCCGCTTGCCGGTTGGTCGTCGCGCTGGTCGCTCTGACCGCGCTGATGGTGCTGATCGGATTGCCGAACGCCGGTGCCGAACCGGCAAACGGGCAGAACGTCACCGAGCGGCAGGTCAAGGCCGCTTACCTGTCCAAGTTCGGAAGTTACGTCGAGTGGCCTGCGCAGGCGTTTGCGAACCGCGATAGCCCTCTCAGAATCGGCATCATGGGCGCCGACATGCTGGCCGATGACGTCCAGCAGATACTCGCGGGCCATACCGTCAACGGCCGGCCGGTGACGGTGCGAAAACTACGGCGCGAAGATTCCGTTGCCGGCCTCAACATCCTTTTCATCGGTCATTCGAACAACAACCGGCTCGCCGACATCCTCGCGATGACCAGGGGATCTCCCATACTGACAGTCACCGAATCGGACGAAGCGCTCGCACTGGGCAGCACGATCAATTTCGTCGTCATCGATGGAAAAGTACGCTTCGAGGTGGCCCCGAAAACCGCCGTCCTGGGCAATCTCAATATCAGCGCACGCCTGCTTGCAGCCGCCTACAAAGTCGTACCCGGTGCATCATGAAAATCCGGCTACTACACACGGTCCGGCAGAAACTGCTCGGCGTCGTCCTCCTGACCACGCTGGTCGCGCTCATCGTCGCACTGGGAGCGACGGTCGCCTACAATCTCCGCATCTATCGGCAAAGCATGATCGCCGACATGACCACCCAGGCCGAATTGCTCGGCCATATGACCGCGCCGGCGCTGACCTTCGACGACAAAAAGCTGGCGATGCAGAATCTCGGCCTGCTGCGCATCCGGCCGATTGTGCGTTCCGCCGCGATTTACGACGCCCATGGCGCGCTTTTTTCCTCTTATACCGCCGAAGGGGAAACTCTGGCGCCTCCCCCCATCCCGGCCACGGATTCGATACGTGTCGACGGCCGGCGTCTGATCCTGTTCAAGCGCATCGTCAACGACGGCGAAATGCTCGGAACGGTCTATTTGCGCGCCGACTACCAGTTTATCGGCGCGGTCCTGGGGTACCTCGGCATTGCCGCCATTGTCATTTCCGTCGCCATGCTCGTCGCATTGCTGCTGTCGATCCGATTGCAAAGGATCGTCACCGGACCGATCCTGGCAATCGCGGGCATCTCGCGCGAAGTAGTGGAACAACGCGATTATTCACGCCGCGCGGACAAGACAAGCGACGATGAAGTCGGGATGCTGGTCGACTCGTTCAACAACATGCTGGCCGAAATCGAACGCCGTACAGGAGAACTCGAAAACTCGAATCGCGCCATCGCCCGCGAGGTCGGCGAACGCCGGCGCGCGCAGCAGGAAATCATGCAGCTCAACGAAAAGCTTGAAGAAAGGGTACGTGAGCGCACCGCGCAACTCGAAGCGGCGAACGAGGAATTGACCGCTGCCAAGGCGGCGGCGGAAAACGCCAATCAGGCAAAGTCCGCATTTTTATCGAGCATGAGCCATGAACTGCGAACGCCCCTCAACGCCATCCTCGGCTTCGCGCAGTTGCTTGCCTCCGACTCCCTGAAATCGACCCCCGAGCAAAAACTGGAGTTCACGAGCTACATCCTGAAAGCCGGCCAGCACCTGCTTGTCCTCATCAATGAAATCCTCGATCTTGCCAAGATCGAATCCGGAACCCTGACACTCTCCCTGGAGCCGGTTGAAATCGCCGAAATATTGCAGGAATGCCGTGAAATGATCGCCCCGATGGCGAGCAGACGCAACATCCGGGCAATATACCCGCAGGACGACGGCTCGTACCTTGTCGCCGACCGTACCCGGCTCAAGCAGATCCTGCTCAATCTGTTGTCCAATGCCATCAAGTACAACCGCGAGGGAGGAACAATCATTGTAGGCTGTGCCGCTGTCACTGCCGAACGCATCCGCATTACCGTGCAGGATACCGGCAAGGGATTGCACCCCGCCCAAGTGGAACAACTCTTTCAGCCGTTTAACCGTCTTGGACAAGAGACGGGACCCGAGGACGGCACGGGCATCGGCCTGGTGGTGACAAAACGGCTGATCGAGCTGATGGGAGGTGAAATCGGCGTGACCAGCATCGTCGACGTCGGCAGTGTGTTCTGGATCGAACTGAAATCCACCGTCGTCACGCAATACAAGTTCAACAACAGCGTTGCCTCAATCGGTTCCGCTCTGAAAACCGCACAATCGGACCTTCCGCAACGCACGCTCCTTTACGTCGAAGATAACCCGGCGAATCTGAAGCTGGTCCAGGAGATCATTGCCTTCCGCAAGGACCTGCGCCTGCTGACCGCGCCGGACGCAAGCCTCGGGATCGAGCTTGCGCATGCCCACCAGCCAGACGTGATCCTGATGGACATCAATCTGCCGGGCATGAACGGCAATGACGCACTGATAAAGCTCCACGCGGACTCCGCGACTGCTCACATACCAGTCATCGCCCTTACCGCAAACGCAATGTCGCGCGATGTGGCGAAAGGCATGGCGCTCGGCTTTTTCCGCTACCTGACCAAGCCGATCAATATCACCGAATTTCTTGAAACAGTGGACAGCGCGCTCGACTTCGCGGACACGCATGGCCAAAGCAAGGAAAATTGAAAAGGAAAGGACCATGAACATCTCGTCCAGCATCCTGAACGCCCGAATACTCGTGGTCGACGATTCGGAAGCAAACGTGAAACTGCTGGAGTTCATGCTGGCCGGCGCCGGCTATACATCGGTGTCGTCCACCATGGATTCCCGTGAAGTGTTCGATCTCTACAAGAACAATCGTTACGACATCATTCTGCTGGATCTCAACATGCCTCACCTGAACGGGTTCCAGGTGATGGAGAGCCTGAAATCCATCGAAACAGAGGGCTACCTTCCGGTCCTGGTCATCACTGCCGAACCAGCTCACAAACTACGGGCATTGCAGGCCGGCGCCAAGGATTTCATCAGCAAGCCGATCGATCAGACAGAGGTGCTCACCCGTCTCTACAACATGCTGGAAATCCGCCTGCTGCACAAGAACTTGCGAATCTATAGCAAATCACTGGAGCTGCAGGTAAAAGAGCAGACATCGGAACTCCTCGCCGCAGAAGAAAAAGTCGGATATCTCAGCAATTTCGACAGCTTCACCGGACTACCCAATCGCATTTTATTAAGGGACCGGGTTAGCCGCATGCAGGAAAGGATCGTGCATGAAGAGAACGTGATGAGCCTTCTCGTCGTCGACCTTGCCAGGCTGCCGCTGATCCGGGGCAGCCTGGGCGTCGACGCAGAACAGAACCTGCTTGGCGAAGCCGCGGGCAGACTGAAGAAATGGGCGTTGCCTGAAGATACCGTTGCGCGTTTTGGAGACGAAAGCTTTGCCGTCGTCACCGTTAAACCGGAGCCGAAAGATATCGCGGCTGTCGCCGATCAAATCATTGCCTTGCTGGACGAACCGTTTATTTTTGCAGAGCAGAACCTGCACGTGGAAGCGCGTGTCGGCATTGCCATTTTTCCAAACGACGGAGATGGCTTCGACTTTCTTGTGCAAGCCGCGGAAACGTCCGCACGCACCGCCATGGCAAGCAAGACACAACGCTGTTTTTTCTATACGCCGGAACTCAACCATTCCGCGAATGAACGGCTGAAACTGGAAAACTCGCTCCGTCGCGCGCTGGAACGCGACGAGTTCCTGCTCCATTATCAACCGCAACTGGATTTGACCAGCGGGGCAATCACCGGACTGGAGGCGCTTATCCGCTGGCAGCACCCCGAACTCGGCTTGATACCGCCTGGACGGTTCATCGGCCTGGCCGAGGATACCGGCCTCATTTTTCCTATCGGGGAATGGGTTCTCCGGCACGCCTGCCGCCAGAACAAGGATTGGCAAAATGCCGGCCTGCCCAGGATTCCCGTCGCGGTCAATCTGTCGGCGAAACAATTCAACGGGAATATTACCCACATAGTCCAGACAATTCTCGCCGAGACGCAGCTTGGTCCCAAATACCTGGAACTGGAATTAACCGAAAGTGTTTCCATGGAAGATCCCGAAAGCACTATCGGCATCTTGCGAAAACTCAAGAATATGGGACTGCGTATTTCCATCGACGACTTCGGTACCGGCTATTCGAATCTCAATTACCTCAAACGCTTCCCGGTCGACAAACTCAAACTGGACCAATCCTTTGTCCGGGATCTCATTTCCGACCCGGACGACCTGTCGATTTCGCGTGCCGTGATTGCGATGGCGCACAGTCTCAGGCTGAAGGTCATCGCCGAAGGCGTCGAGACCGAGGGCCAACTGGCTCTTTTGGCTCAACATGGTTGCGATGAAATGCAGGGCTATCTGTTCAGCAAACCGGTAGATGCGATTACCTGTGCAAGCTTGCTTCGCGAAAGGAAAACGCTCTCCCTGGAAAAGATAGCCCGCCGCCCCTACGCGCGCACGCTATTGTTCGTCGACGATGAAGAAAATGTAGGCGCGGCAATCAAACGGACGTTAAGAAACAAGGGGTACAAGATATTAGTGACGAACAGCGCTTCCAAGGCGTTTGAAATTCTGGCAACCGACGAAGTCGGCGTCATTCTGTGCGACCAAAGAATGCCGGGTATCAGCGGAACGGAATTCCTGTCGCGCGTAAAACATATGTACCCGGCGATCGTTCGCGTCGTGCTAAGCGGATATACCGATTTACAGACGGTGACCGACGCGGTAAATCATGGCGCCATTTTCAAATTCTTGACAAAGCCATGGGATGAAGAAGAGCTTTTAATGGCGCTCAATGAGGCATTTCTCAAGTTCGAGTCAACATGAAGGGAGGAAGGGACGGCAAAATCCAGCTGCCAACACACACCTCCTCCCATCCTACGACAGACCGTGACCATGATGCCGAAGCGGAATTATGCCGGCACCGGCACGACATGCGCTATGTCATCATTACGGCGTTGCTGGGCATGGCGCGGCATCTTCCGACGACGGAACGTCTGCCCTCAGCCGCGTTGCGGCGCGCTTGACGCAGCGCGCAAACAAGACGTTTTCGAGGAACCCGGCCGCGGGCCGGCCATCCGATGCGCAACGATCACCACACTACAGGGAGATGGCGCATGCCAGAACAAATCACGAAATATCCGGACGTCACGCTGAAGGTCCTGAAAAGCGCCGGCGCCGCCTGCGGCACGGGCACCCCGCAAAAAATCCTCACCCAATGTCCGGCAGAGCGCTTCTGTGCACTGCCCGGCGGCGAGATGTGCATCTACGGGCTGGACCAGATTCCGCAGATGACGCAAATCAAGATGCATGAACTTGCCGGGGCTGCGGGGAGGCCGCCGGTAGCGACGGACGTGACGGGGATGGAAGCGCTGGCAGTGGGAGCGGTGTTTGTGGCGGGGGTGGTGTTTGGACGGTATTGGCCGCGGGCAAGGAAGTAAGGGTAGTTCTGTTTAAACAGAAAGTCGGGCATCAAATCATGCATAGAGTGTTTAACCATGGACCACAAACAAGTATCCGACACCTGGAAACGCGGGAGCCCCTATGAACAGTACGTCGGCCGGTGGAGCCGCCAGGTCGCGCCCCGGTTTCTCTCGTGGTTGAGCGTTCCGGCCGGCCGCAGATGGCTCGATGTGGGATGTGGCACCGGGGCGCTGTGCGCGGCGATCGTGGACCACTGCTCCCCCTCCTCGGTCGCCGGCGTCGAGCCTTCGGAGGGATTTCTCAAGACCGCGCAGGAGAATCTCGCGGGCCGGGCAGCGCTTCACCAGGGCAGCGCGACGGCGCTTCCATTCGGTGACGCCTCCTTTGATGTGGTGGTCTCGGGATTGGTCCTGAACTTCGTTCCGGATCGGCACGCCGCGCTCGCCGAGATGACACGGGTGACGGCCAAAGGAGGCACGATCGCAGCATACGTCTGGGATTACGCCGGAAAGATGGAGCTCATGCGGTTCTTCTGGGATGCGGCGGTCGAGCTCGACCCGGATGTCGCGAAGATGGACGAAGGCATTCGTTTCCCGCTGTGCCACCCCGAGGCGCTTGAGAAACTCTTCGCCGGCGCCGGACTGGAAGGAGTCGAGGTGAAGCCGATCGACATACCGACATTGTTTGCGAATTTCGATGACTACTGGCAGCCTTTCCTCGGTGGCCAGGGGCCGGCTCCCGCCTACGCCATGTCGCTGGATGAGACATCAAGGGCACGCCTGCGGGACCGTATACGAAATCGTATTCCGATTACGGCAAACGGGTCGATCTCGTTGACCGCTCGGGCTTGGGCAATTCGCGCAACCGTTGCAAAGTAGACGGTGCCCGACTCGGCGCTCCAGCGGACGCGCTGCAGGCAGTGCGCCGCTGGGCCAAACGCGTTAAGCAGCAAGCGTAGCGTCATTCCACGCACCGTTTCACCTTCATCGCCTGATGATGAAACTTTTCCGCGGATCGGTAGCCGTGGCCGATCTCATGAAGGAGCAGACGATGACTGAGGCAACATTTAACATGTCGCTCAGCACTGATGGCCGTTCCAGCCGTCCGTTAGTTTTGCGTTAGACGGAAATGATGGAAATCGCCTTTGCACTACTTGGCGTTCTGTGTGGAATTGCGATTGCATTATATGCAACGTGGTTGCTCGTCGAGAGGCTTCGCTCTGGTGAAGGGAAGGCACATAGCTTTCGAGAGTGGTTAAAGAACATGTTTGAGGCGATCTGGGGTTTATGATGAACATGACACGCCGCAATCTGATTCCATCCCTGCCAAACATTCAATTTCCATGAACTTTCTGCCCGTGGCAACACCACAAAACGAGTCCGAGCTTGCAGTAATGGTCAGCTTGCTTGAGGCAAACGGAATTCAATACTATGTTCACAACCGTGGTTTCGGCGGCTTATATCCTGGTATGCAGATTGAACTCTACAACGTTCGGCAGTTGATGGTTCCGGTTGAGCAGGCTGCGGAAGCTGTTGACCTGCTCTCGGTGTTTTCGCAGCGCCCCACGGCATCCGAGGATGAGCAGTTGACGATCCTTGACAAGGCGCGTGTCTTCCTTGAGACGTTCATTTTCGGATGGTCTTTTCCCAAAAAGAGAACAAGAACCAAAAACAATGAAGATACCGACATTTGAGGTTGCCAATCGGCAGGCGTAGCATGCCTTCCATGCGCCGTTTCGCCGTCATCGCTTCGCGTCGCGGGCATATTGGTGTGCAAAGCTCGCTATACACATGCTGACATTGAATCTGAAGACTGGAATATGACCGTTTGGCTTGTAGAGGGCTTACCGGGTGCCGGTAAGAGCACTATCGCCGAGCACTTGACTGATCTCGCTCGAAAATCGGGGCGGAGCGCCATCTGGTATCGGGAGGAGTCCGCCGATCACCCGGTGCATCCCCGGTCGTTGACGACGCAAAGGCGCGACGGCATCGCGTTCATCGATGCCTGCCTTCAATCATGGTCCCGCTTCGTCGACAAGTGCCGGGAAGATCCCGTGGTTCACATACTGGAAGGAAGCGCATTTCAATCCACCGTGCGATTCATGATGGAAGAGCGGATGGCCGGTATCCTGGACTATTACCGGCGCTTCGAGGAGATTGTCGTTCCCATAAAACCGCGGATGGTGTACCTGCGCACATCGGACCCATTCCAGCATTCTCTTTATATTTCCGGCTTGCGAGGAAAGGAATGGTCGGAAAAGGTTTCCGGTTATCTTGAGAAAACTCCATATTCCTTGCATGAAGGGCTCGCCGGCGAGAACGGGATGCATCGATTCTGGACCGACTATGCATCACTTTGCAACGAACTGGCCTCAAGCTCGAACATCCCGATCAGGATTATTGACTTCGTACCGGGTGACTGGAAACGGCATATGTCGGAGACTGCCGACTTTCTTGAACCCGGGAGCCATGATGTTCCTGCACACATGTCAAGATACACTTGACCGCCTTCGTGTACGGCATCGCCAAAAGGAAACCGCATGTATCGATACCTCGTCACAACAATCCGCACCCCGCAATTCCAGGCTTCCGTCATCGAAAAGCATTACGCGTTTCTGGATCGCCTGCGCCAGCAGGGAAAACTCGAACTGGCAGGCCCGTTCACCGACAAGTCCGGCGGCGCTTATCTGATCAGAGCGGACAATCTGGAAGAAGCCAGGGCATTGGCATTCAGCGATCCCGTGCATACAAGCGGATCGTCGATCGTCACGGTGTATGAGTGGAATGCGAAGTGACAGCCGTTCCACCGCGGTAACTGTCCCCAATCCAGCAATTTCTGTCAGGCCCCATCCCCTCCCCGCTGATAGTCTCTCCCAAGCCCAGGAGATATTCGTTGAACCCGACCGCCGCCGAGACTTATCACACCCGATTCCGCAAGGTACTCGCGTACATCGATGTCCATCTGCACGATGACCTGAGCGTGGAGCGTCTCAGCGGCGTTGCGGCTTTCTCGAAATATCATTTCCACCGGCAGTTTTCCGGGCTCTTCGGCATGCCGGTCTACCAGTACGTGCAGCTTTGCCGCCTGAAGCGCGCGTCGTATCAGCTTGCCTTTCGCCGCGACCGTCAAGTCCTCGACATCGCGCTGGCAAGCGGTTACGAAGGACCAGAGTCGTTTGCGCGGGCATTCCGGAAAAGCGTCGGGCAGTCGCCGTCGGAGTTCAGAAAGCAGCCGCAGTGGGAGTCCTGGCACGCCACCTATCAACCATTGAGTGAACTAAGGAGCAGGCACATGCAGGCAATCCACCAGGGCGAACAGGTCAGGATCGTCGATTTCGCCGAGACGAAGGTCGCGGTCTTCGAACATCGCGGCGACCCGCGACTGATCGGAAATTCGGTGCGCAGCTTCATCGCATGGCGCAAGCAGAATCACTTGCCGCCGAAGGTGAGCGCGACCTTCAACATCGTCTACAACAATCCGGCCGAGGTCGCGCCGGAGGACTACCGTCTCGACATCTGCGCGGCAACCGGGCGCGAGGTCGCCGACAACCCCTTCGGCGTGACGTGCAAGACGATTCCCGGCGGCCGGTGCGCGGTGCTGCGGCATGTCGGTTCGAACGATACGCTGGGCGAAACCGTCCGCTACCTCTATGCGGAATGGCTTCCGCACAGCGGCGAGGAATTGCGTGATTTTCCGTTGTACTTCCAGCGCATCCTGTTCTTTCCGGATGTGCCGGAGAATGAGACGGTCACCGACGTGTTTCTGCCGCTCAGGTAGGCCAGTGAACATGGCACGGGGCGGACGCATCCGGTTGCTGCCGGCAATGTGCAGGCGTCCAGGCGTCCATTCCGTGGCCTCACGGCGACTGCGCATGCAGTTCAGGTTTTGCAACTGGTGCCGCAAGCGCAGGTTGGGCTGTTTCTCGCAGGAGGCTGCGCCCGGCGGCGGCGGGCAATGAAAAACAGGCCGATACCCATGGCCGACAACATACCGGCCGCCACGACATACCAGCCGGCAGCGACGGCACCAAGGCCGCCGGCAATGCCAAGCCAGGCAAGCACGGTGCCGAGCAGCGGAAGGCTCGCGCAGCATGCCGCGCATGCAGCCGCCGTGACGCCTGCAAGGCCAAATGCTCGGGTCCAGATTCCACGTTTCTTTCGGATCAACTCCATCCCATCCTCCTCTACGGTAAAAAAACAATCTGCTTGCATGAAAGGTGCGACCTAAAGTAACTTGAGGCGCAAGAACTTTTTCAGGGGTGTCATCGTGTCGCAACCGAAATGGACGATAGGCGCGTTGTCGGCGCAAACGGGCTGCAATATTCCGACCATCCGGTATTACGAGCAGATCGGCTTGCTGCCACGACCCGAGCGGGCGCCGAACGGGCATCGTTACTACCGCAATGCCGACCTCAAACGTCTGAGCTTCGTCAAGCGGTGCCGCGACTTCGGCTTTCCGATCGAGCAGGTCCGGGCGTTAGTGAGTCTCTTTGAAGACGGGGACCGGTCTTGCGCCGAGGTGAGGGATCTGGCGCAAGTACATCTGGACGCCGTGCGCGCGAAGCTGGAAGAAATGCGCCGGCTGGAAGCGAACCTGATGGCGTTTGTCGACAGCTGCACCGACGCATGTAGCGGCGGGCCGGCGCGCAACTGCATCATCATTGACGATCTGACTGCGGCGGAAGCCGGGCGCACCGCAGGTCCGTCTTCCTCCTGCTGCTCGGGGTCACAAAAGGACTTGCCCCGAAAAGCGGCTGCCACCATGCACAGACGGGGATAACGATGGATTGGACTGTTTTGCCGCGCACCTTCGGCCTGTTGGTGGCGACCGCGATTGCCGAGTTGGTCGGATGCTATCTGCCGCTACTCTGGTTGACCGGCAAAGGCCCTGCATGGCTGCTGGCGCCGGCGGCGGCGAGCCTGGCGATCTTCGTCTGGCTGCTGACGTTGCATCCTGCGGCCAGCGGTCGCGTGTATGCCACTTACGGCGCCGTCTACATTGCGACGGCCCTGGGTTGGCTTTGGATTGTGGACGGCGTTACGCCGACGTGGAGCGATGTCCTTGGCGTCGGACTGGCGCTCACGGGGGCCGGTGTGATTGCCATGGGGCACAGGACTGCCTAGCGAAGACGTCCCGTACGGTCAAAAATCGTTGCGTATCTGTCTGGTTCGTCTCTGGCAAAATACCGTTAAACCAATTCCTTGCCGCTGCCCGTTTCCGAGAGGTTGAACCACATGATCACGCTTTACCACTGCGTCAGCGCACGCTCCTTCCGTCCGCTCTGGATGCTGGAAGAACTGGGTACGCCTTACACGCTGAAGATACTGCCCTTCCCACCACGTGCGCTGGCGCGCGAATACCTGGAGATCAATCCGCTCGGCACGGTGCCGGCGATGTTCGATGGCGAACTGCGCATGACCGAGTCGGCGGCGATCTGTCAGTACCTCGCGACGCGCTACGCACCGACATCGCTGGAGGTGACGGCGGCCGAGGCGGACTATGGCGCTTATCTCAACTGGCTGCATTTCGGCGAGGCGACGCTGACGTTTCCGCAGACGCTAGTGTTGCGTTATGCGCGGCTGGAACCGGAGGAACGGCGGCAGCCGCAAGTGGCGGAAGATTATTCGCGCTGGTTCCTGGCGCGCTTGCGCAACGTCGAGTCAGCGCTGGCGGACCGGGAATTCCTGTGCGCGCAACGCTTCACCGCTGCCGACGTGTCGGTCGGCTATGCGCTAATGCTGGCGGATTACCTGGGACTGGCGCCGCGCTTTTCCGACAGAGTGCGCGCGTATTGGGAAAGATTGCAGCGGCGCGACGGCTTTCAGCGCGCGCTCGCGGCGCAGGATTGTGCTGCGCGCGAGCAAGGCGTGTCTCCGGTGCCGGCGCCGCTGACCGGGAATGCGTCTTGAGCAAACGCTTTTCCGTACGCATCGAACCCAAGGGATGGTGCTATGAAGCGCCGGCCGGACAGTCGCTGCTGGCGGCGGCGCGGGCGGCACAGATCGAACTGCCCGCCTCTTGCCGCAACGGCACCTGCCGTACCTGCCTGTGCCGGGTTCTTGATGGAACGGTGCGTCACAGCATCGAATGGCCGGGGTTGAGCGCGGAGGAAAAACGCGATGGTTACATTCTTCCATGTGTCGCGCATGCGGAGTCGGATGTGGTGATCCAGGTGCCTGGAGCACGTCGCCTTTCCTGAATCTCGGTAAGAATTCATCAACGCAATACACGAGCCTTTCTCTAGAAAGCTGTCATGCGCCGATTTCTTAGGCGCCGCGCAGGAATAAGTTGTGCATTTTGGCGGTCGTAGCGGGATGCGATGCAAGGCGGCCGTTGCGCCGCAGTGCGAGCACTGCAAGCGGCGGGCAACGCAGCAGCGCGCCCGCTACGGCCAGCAAAAATGTGCAAATTATTTCTGCGTGGTGCCTTAGCCTCTTGTATCTGCTATCAATCGGCGGATTCACGGCATTCGTGTTCGGCGGCTATGTCGCTATAGAAGACACGTCAAGCCTGCACTGGACCGCCGGCGCATTCGACCGGCTTCTCTTCTTCTTCGCATATGGCGGAATCCTGTTGTTGTTCATCGGCATTGCATTTCGTTTCTTCGCTGCGCGCCTCATTGCAGGCGCAACGCTGGTTGCCTGCATCGGGTTCACTGTCCATGCTCTGGCGACATACCCCTCCGAATACGCGGACGCGCATGCCGCACCCGCGCTATCGCGCACACATCAGGAGCTCTATCTTCTGCTTGCGGCCAATGTGATGTTGCTCCTGGTTGTCTTCTTCGCTCCACGAATCCACTCTTGTCTGACTCGACAAAAAGTGAACGCCGATTGATCAGGGTTCGAACTCGCCACCACAATCGACGCCGCGGCGACCGGATGTAATTCCTTCCGCTTCATGAACGAATTACATTTGGCTTCCAACTCTCACGCCAGCATAAAGCGCGCATGCTGCAAAAACCAGTTGCGCGCCAGGCGCGCCACCACTTCGAGGCATCCGGCTTCTTCAAACAGATGGGTGGCGCCGGGGATGATCTCGAAGCGCTTCTTGCAGCGCAAGGCTCCATAGGCGGCGCGGTTGGGATCAAGCACGCTGAAGTCAAGGCCGCCGACGATCATGAGTGTCGGCGCGCTGATTTTCCCCAGCGTGCCGTACCTGGCGGAGTCGGGCCGTCCGCCGCGCGTGACCAACGCGGAAATCAGGTCGCCGGCCACGCTGGCGAGTTGCATTGCTGCAGCCGCGCCGGCGCTGACGCCGAACAAGCCGATCGGCAGGTCGCAGGTGGATGGTTCTTTCCGCAGCCAGTCGCAGGCTGCCGAAAGCCGTCGCGCGAGTTCGGTGACATCGGCCCGCTCTTCCCGGCTTGCGGCTTCCTCGGGGGTCTGCATGTCCAGCCAGAGGACGCCGAGCCGCGCGTCGATCAGGACGCTGGCGACATAGTCGCCGGGCGGCTTGATACGACTGCTGCCGCTGCCGTCGGCGAACAGGATGACACCGAGCGCATCATCGGGCAGCCTGAGCGCGCCGTCCATCTGCACCTGGCCTGCCTGAATCCCGACTCTCTCGATCCTGGCGGGCAGCGCCATCATCTTTCTCCAGAGAATGCGATAGTGTTACCGCGGCTACACAACGCGCAGGACATGGCAGCGACGAACGGAGGCAAGGCTACCAGCAACTGCAGTGCGGGTGGAAAAGCCGGCCAGGGAAAACAGGATTGCGACAGGTCAGCATGTGCGGCACTATCGCGTTGAATCAGGCAAGATTCAGCCATTGTGCGCGTATCCGGAATGATTGCGATCGGTGCGACGCAAGCTCCATGCCATTGGACCCCGGCCAAGCCGGGTTGTGGCGCTGCGACAGTGCGGGATTGCCACGGTCCTACATCATGCCGGGCGGCGGCGCAACCGGCCGCACCGTCGTGTCCAGTTGCGCGGTAAAGACATGGTTGACCCGGGTCATCGGGCGCGGCGGCGAACCCGGCGGCGTTGGATCGGTCCTGTCGTCGCAGGCAGCCACGGCCGCGCCAAGACCGACTGCGAGCAGCGCCGTCTTGCAGCATATCCATATGGTCCTTGTATGTTTCTGTTCTCGCTTCATGATGTCCCCTTTCCATGTCTCTTTGTTGTGTTCCCGCTTTTTCATTTTCCTGAACAGCACTTTCTATTTCGCCATGCTTCCCGCCGGCCATTCGCGCGCGTGGGCAGGCGCCGGCAACCCTTCCGCCTGCAGCTCCCGCTCGTCGTCGAGGCAGGTGCGCAACCGGCGGAAGTACGCGATGGTGCGGCTCAGGCCTTCGGTCAGCGCGGTCTTCGGCTCCCACTCAAGCATGGTCCGCGCCAGCGCGATGTCGGGGCGGCGACGCACCGGATCATCGCTGGGCAGAGGCTTGAACACGATGGTCGAGTGCGAGCCGCACAAAGCGATGACACGCTCGGCCAGTTGCAGCATGGTGTGCTCGACCGGGTTGCCCAGATTGACCGGACCGTAGAAGCCGTCGGGGCTTTGCATCAAGCGGTCGAACGCGACTATCATGTCGTCCACGTAACAGAACGAGCGCGTCTGCGCGCCGTCGCCGTAGATCGTCAGTGGGGTACCGGCCAGCGCCTGCATGATGAAGTTGGACACCACGCGGCCGTCGTGCGGGTGCATGCGCGGGCCGTAGGTGTTGAAGATACGCGCGATCTTCACATCGAGCCGGTGCTGGCGCCGGTAGTCCATGAACAGCGTCTCCGCGCAGCGTTTGCCCTCGTCATAGCAGGAACGCAGGCCGATCGGGTTGACGTGGCCCCAGTAATGTTCCGCCTGCGGATGCATCTGCGGGTCGCCGTACACTTCGCTGGTGGATGCCTGCAGGATCTTCGCCTTCAGCCGCTTGGCCAGGCCCAACATATTGATCGCGCCGTGCACGCTGGTCTTGGTGGTTTGCACAGGGTCGTTCTGGTAATGCACCGGCGATGCCGGGCAGGCTAGGTTGTAGATCTCGTCCACTTCGACGTAGAGCGGAAAAGTGATGTCGTGCCGCAGCAGCTCGAAGCGCGGATGCGGCAGCAGGTGCGCGATGTTGCGCTTGCTGCCGGTGTAGAAGTTGTCGACGCAGAGCACGTCGTGCCCTTGCGTGAGCAGATACTCGCAGAGATGGGAGCCAAGGAAGCCGGCGCCGCCGGTGATCAGGATACGCTTGCTGTCGGCTTCCTTCATGAATGCACTCCCGCGCCTTGGTGGTGGATGAGCCGCACCGCGACCAGCGCCACGGTTTCGGCGTCGATGCTTTCGGCGCAGGCGTGACCGACCGGGCAGATGTTGTGCACGCAGGGACGACAGGCGACATCGGCGCTGATGACCTGATGGCGCGCATTGTCGAGCGGCGCCCAGCGTTCCGGGTCGGAGCCGCAGGATACGATCACGCTGGGCGTTGCCACCGCAGCGGCGATGTGCGAGATGCCGGTGTCGTTGCATACCACCAACCGCGCCTGCGCGACCAGCGCGGCAAGGTCGCCGAGCTCGGTCTTGCCGCTCAGGTCGAGTGCCGGCGCCTGCATCGCGCGTCGCACTGCCTGCACCACGTCCGCTTCGTCGGACGATCCGGTCAGCACGACCTTCATGCCTGCGGCGGCGAGACGGTCGGCCACTTCGGCAAAGCGTTGCGGCAGCCAGCGGCGCGACGGCAGGCGCGCACCGGGATGGATGCAGACATAGGAAGCGGGCGGCGGCAGGCCGGCGCAACGGCGCTGCAACGCACGAAAGTCGGCATCGGACAACGGGAACTCCAGATGCTCACCGCGCGGCGCTATGCCGAGGTATTCCAGCAAGCGTACATAGCGCAGCACTTCATGCTCGTCCTCGTCCCAGTGCATGAAGCCGGCCGGGTCGGGACAGTAGCGGCCGGCCTCGAAGAAGCCGGCGTTGCGGTCCGCGCCCAGCAGCACCGTCAGCGAATTGCTCAGCGCGCCGCTGCCGTGCATCTGGATGGCGAGGTCGAAGCGGCGGCGCTGCGCCTCCGCCAGAAAATTCGGCATCGCGGTCAGGTGGGCCGGCTGCTCGGGGAAGCCGGGAAAGCCGGGAAACACCAGCAGCTCGTCCAGGTACTTGTGGAAGCGCTTGACGAAGCTGGCTGCCCACGGCAGACCGATCAGCGTAATGTGCGACAGCGGCGCGGCAGCACGCAACGCACGCAATGCCGGCACCGTGCACAACAGGTCGCCGAGCTGGAGCGCGCGAAAGACCGCGATCTTGCGCGGCGGCGGCTGCAGGTCGATGTGTCGTGCGGCGAAGGCTTGCATCATGGTTTCTCGACGATGAAGGGGCCGATCGCCAGCGCGTCGAGCGGCGTCGAGCAGAACGATTCGACCGCATCGCGCGGCGTGCACACCATCGGCTCGCCGCGCGTGTTGAAGGAGGTGTTGATCAGCACCGGTACGCCGCTGCGCGCGGCGAATACGCGCAGCAGGTCGTAGTAGACCGGGTTCTGCGCACGGTTGATGGTCTGGATGCGGGCGGTGCCGTCGACATGGCGCACCGCCGGAATGCGCTCCGCCTTGTCCGCGCGCACGTCGTAGACGAAGGTCATGAATGGCGACACGCCGCCGTCGACGAACCACGCGGCAGCCTCTTCCTCCAGCACCACCGGCGCAACCGGGCGGAAGTCTTCGCGGTCCTTGATCTGGTTCAGACGCTGCTGCATCGACGCATCCAGCGGCGACGCCAGGATCGAACGCGCGCCGAGCGCGCGCGGACCGAACTCCATGCGCCCCTGGAACCAGCCGATCACCTTGTTCTGCATCAGCAGATCGGCCACTTCATCCGGCAGGTCGTGCGCGCGGCGGTAGCGGAGCTTGGCCTGCTGCAGGAAGGCTTCGATGTCGCCATCGTCATATGCGGGGCCGAGGAAGGCGTGCTCCATGCGCCAGGCGCGCACCATGTTGCGGGATACGCCGCGCTGCGCGCTGTCGACCCACAATGCCGCGCCGAGCGCAGTGCCGGCATCGCCGGCCGCCGGCTGCACCCAGACACGCCTGAATGGACTGCCGTCGCGCACGCGCGCATTCATCACGCAGTTGAGCGCGACGCCGCCCGCCATCGCGAGGTGTTCGGCGCCGGTTTCTTCATGCAGCCAATGCGCCATCTTCAGCACCGTTTCTTCCAGCACCACCTGCAACGACGAAGCGATGTTCATGTGATGCTGCGTGAATTCGCCGCCCCGTTCCCGCGCGGGGCCGAACAAGTGCTCCCATTGCGCAGTGCGCACTTCATAGTCACCGTCGCCGCGGTAGTGCAGGATGTGATGGAACCGTTCCGCGAACACCGGCTTGCCGTAGGACGCCAGCGCCATCACCTTGTATTCGTCGGAGGAATGCAGGAAGCCGAGATAGCTCGTCACGTCTTCGTACAGCAGACCGAGCGAATGCGGCAGGTCGACCTGCTTGATGCGCCGATAGCGGCGGTCGCGGTAGACGCCATAGCTGGTGGTCGCCAGTTCGCCGCGTCCGTCCATGGTCAGCACTGCGCATTCGTCGAAGGGCGCGGCGAGACAAGCGCTGGCTTCATGTGCGAGATGGTGTTCAATGAAATGCCAGCGGAACGGGCCGTCGTATCGGACGCTGCGGAAGCGCTTGCGCAGGTGATGCGGCGCACCGCCGGCAAGCTGGCGCGGCGCGTTGACGATGGAAGACAGGAACAACGGGTCCCACGGCGACAGCCAGTCGCCGGATGGCTGCGCGGACGGCTCGAGCGGCAGTTCGATGCTGGGCCTGCCGGCATGTTCGCCCAGCAGCAGCGAGGGCTGGTAGGAATAGGCGACGTGATCGACATCGGCGAGCATGATGCCGGCTTCGCGCAGGCAGTAGTCGATTGCGTGGAAAGGCAGTTGCCAGGTGGAGAAAGGCACCGGCCGCTTGCCATGCTTGATGCGCGTGAAGCGCTCTTCCTCGGCGGCGGCGAGGACGACGCCGTCGCGTACCAGGCAGGCGGCGCAGTCGTGGTAGGCGGCGTTGATTCCTAGGGTGTACACAGATCTCTCCTGGGAGTAGCGCGTGTTCACGGTGTATAAGTCAGCGTCTTGCGACTTCGTCGCCCTTGTCGAGTCCCTCCCCCCTTGCCCTGCCTGAGGTTTACCCACAAATCGGCCGATGTTTGCGCTTCCGTCAGCGGGTTCATTGCAGGACGGCGCGTACTTCGCCTCCAAGCAAGCCACATACCTGCCATTAACGATCCGACAACTACGCGGCCGCGCCGCATTTGCACCTCCCTCCATGTAAATTCGAACGTCCCCGTTTGCATCTTTTACCTGTGCACCACGCCGGCCCCCTTCGGCGACTGCGCATCGCGCTTGGCCAAGCGCCGATTGCGAATGTAGATGCATTCCCCGACAACCGCTGTGAGAAAAATGAAGAAATTGGCAAACACGAACACCCAGTTTCCTACCAGATAGCTGTAGATCGTGAAGCCGGCCGAGGCGGCCAACTGGCCGACAAACAGCCATTTCGATACGCCTTCGATGCTTTTCGTGCGCCATTGCGTGTAGACCTGGCGCGAGATGGTGAATACCAGGATGGCGGCGCTGATCCAGCCGACGATATCGGCGCTCATGTTTCTCCTTTCAGTCGTCCGCGCGCGCGTCGCGCCGCGTGCGGTGGTAAATCGCCATGAGAGGCGTGGCAGAGATGCCGTGCGCCAACACCGAAATCGTGACCGCCGTCAACACCATCGGCACCAGACGCTGCTTCAGCTCGACAGACCAGTCGTATTGCAACGCGAACATCAGGTAGTAGAGCGAACCGATGCCGCGAATGCCGAACCAGCCGATCAGCCAGCGCTGTGCGTCGCCGGCGCGCTCTCCCAGCAGCGACAGGATCGCCGACAGCGGTCGCACGGCAAACATCAGCAAGACCGCGACCATTGCGCCCTCGCCGGAAAAGCCGACTTCCGACAGCATGACCCCCAGCAGCAGCACCATCACGAACTCGGCGATATGTTCGAGCTGCTGGTTGAAGCCGAGTATCGTTTCCGCCATGTAGGCGGGCGCCTTGCGCGGATGCGTAGCCACTACCGGCGCATTTCCGGCAGGTACCGCGCCGATTACCTGCGCCGGATTAGCCGCGCCACTGGCTTCGTGCTCGGTGCTGCGCATTGCCACGCCGGCGGCGAACACGGCGATGAAGCCGACGCCTTCGATCAGATGCGCGATGCCGTACGCGCCGGCAATCAGCCCGAGCGTGAGAAATTCTTCCGAACCCAGCGCCTGGTGGTAGCGCTGGCGTAGATGCAGCACCAGCCTGATCACCAGCCGCGCGATCAGCCAGCCGCTGGCGAACCCGGCGACGATGCCCCATGCCGAATACAGCAGCGCCTGCGGCTGGCCGTAAGTGTCGACGTCCGCATCCGGCACGCCGAGCAGGAACAGGCCGAACATCACCACCGGATAGGCGGTGCCGTCGTTCAAGCCGCCCTCGCCGCTCAAACTGAAGCGCAAGCGGTCGCTGTCACCGGCATCGCGGACCTGGACATCGGATGCCAACACCGGATCGGTCGGCGACAGAATCGCGCCCAGCAGCACGGCGGCGCCGAGCGGCAGATGCAGCACGACCATGGAAATCGCGGCGATCAGCGCCGATGTGAACAGCATGCCGAGCACGCCCAGACGCAAGGGCAACCGCCAGATGCGGTCGTTCAGAGGCACGCGCAGCTTGAGGCCGACCGTGAACAGCGAAATCAGCAAGGCGATCTCGGTCAGCAGGGTCAGCAGGCCGGCATTGTCGAATGGGTCGAGATCGACCAGCCAGACGCCGGACGGACCGAGCGCATACCCGATCGGCAGATAGAGCATCGCGGGGCTGAGCGGCAACCGGCGCCAGATCGTTCCCAGCAATCCCATCAGCAGCAGCAACGAGCCGATCACCAGGTACCAGATCGTCACTGTATCGATCAGTGTTCGCCCTCCTGCGGAGACTGGATCTCGATCCGCCGCGCCTGCCCGGTGCCGTGCGAAAACGGCACCGTCACTTCCAGCACGCCATCGCGCAGCGATGCCGATGCGGCATCGGCATCGGCGCCGTCCGGCAGCATGAGCTCGCGGTAGAAATGGCCGTACGCGCGCTCTGAGCGCCGGTACTCCTGCGGATGCCCTGCCTCGTCGTGGCGGCGGTCGCCCTCGATGGTCAGGCGGTCGCCACGAATATTGACGTGTACATCTTCCCGTCGGACGCCGGCCAGTTCCGCGCACACCACGAAACGGTCCTCGTGCCGCGAGATGTCGATCGGCGGCATCCAGTTGCCGCTGCTGTCGACGGTCGTGCGCATGCCTTCCAACGGATGCGCGATGAAACGGCCGAACAACTGACCCATGTCTTCCGACATCCTGCGCATCACGTTCATCGGCTGCTCCCATACCTGCAGGAAGCCCGGCAGCCAAGGCGGCTGTTGCATCCGATCGTCGGATGCCGCCTGCTCCTGGGTTTTCTGCTGCTCATGGCGCTCGTTGCCGTCCTGCCTGCGCTGCTGGTCGCCGCCGCTGAGCGCTTCGCTTGTTTCCGCAGCGCTGCGCGCGACCAGCTTGCCGACTTCTTCGCCGGCGCCCTGATCTTCCGCCGACACCGGCGCCGGCATTGCATCGCTCGGCCGGCCGCGCCATTCACCACTATCACGTGCCAGCTTTTCCATGAATTTCTTGAAGCGGGCGAGGTCGTTCCGGGTGCGCTCGACAATCATCGCCTCGGCATTGCCATGCTGCGCCAGCATCTGTTGCCCAGGATCACATTCCATTGTCAGCGTCAGCCGGGTACGCTCGCCTTCGGTTTGCTGCAACTCGATTTTTCCCTGGTAGAGCGGCCCATTGACGTTACGCCAGGCAATGCATCGGTCCGGAACTTGTTGCGTGATTTCCGCATCCCATTCCATATCGAGATTGCCTGCCCTGGTATGCCAGTGCAGGCGCGTGTCGTCGAGCTTCCGCACCTCCTGAACGTCTTCCATGAAACTCGGATATTGCTCGAAACGGGTCAATTGATCGTATGCAGCATGTACCGGAACATTGACTTCGATCGACTGTTCGACTCTTGTCATCATGAATCTCCATTTTTCCTTTCCTCGACGTAATGCAAGGTCGGCCGGTTCCGCGTATCAGACGCTCACGCGCCCGCCCTGCCATATCGCGGCAGGCGGGATCGGCAGCGGTCGGCGTACAGAACGTCGTGGAATAAATAGTGCTAACAAGGCTCTTGCGGCGAGCGTGCCGCCGGCAACACACATCAGGAGGCAGTTTGCTTTCTGCAAGTTCCAACCCATTGCGGCCCTGCCGCAAGTCTGTAATACAGCTTACGCAGTTCAGCATAGGCGGCGCGAGGCGCTTGTTCAACCATGATGGGCAGCGCGGATGAATCTTCAGGCGCTTGCTTGTAAAGATTACCGGAGTAGCAATTGCATCACGACGCGGATAAAGGATCACAGTCAACATGTCAGAAAACAACGCGGAGCAAACAAGCGGAACCCAGGTCATGGCCGACCTGTGGCAGGTGGTATCGAAATTCCGCCGGCGCATCACGGCGGCCGTCATCTTCCTGATCCTCGCGAAGCTCGCGGTCGTTTCCGTGCCGCTCGCGCTCAAGCGCATCGTCGACGAACTGTCGCGGCCGGAGAATCTGCTGACGCTGCCGGTGGTCCTTCTGGCAGGCTATGCGATCCTGCGTTTTGCCAGCACGCTGTTCAACGAACTGCGCGACCTCGCGTTCTCGCGCGTCACACAACATACGGTGGCGACCTATGCGCTCAACACGTTTTCGCACCTGCATCAGCTCGGCGCACGCTTCCACGCGCAGCGCCGCATCGGCGGCCTGCTGCCCGACATCGACCGTGGCACCAATGGCATAGCCTTTCTGCTCAGCGTCGGTCTGTTCACCATTGTGCCCACGCTGCTCGAAATCGCGATGGTGATCGGTATCATGACCACGCGCTACAGCGGCTGGTTCACGGTGATACTGGGCGTGACCTTCCTGGTCTATTGCGGCTTCACACTGGTGTTCACCGCGCGCCGCGCAATCTTCCAGCGCCGCGTCAACCGGCTCGACTCCAGCGCAAAGAGCCTGCTGGCGGACAGCCTGATAAACTACGACGCGGTCAAGTATTTCACCAATGAAAAGGTGGAGTCGGATCGCTTCAGCCACATCATGGACCACTGGGCGGAAGCGGTGGTCTCCAACCAGAAGGCGCTGTTCACGCTGCACGTCGGCCAGAGCGCGATCATTGCGATGGGTGTCGCCTCGGTGATGCTGTTCGCCGGCCAGGGCGTGCTGACGCGCGTGATGACCGTCGGCGACCTGGTGCTGATCAACGCCTATGTGATCCAGATCTGCCTGCCGCTCAATGCACTCGGTTTCGTCTACCGCGAAGCCAAGGATGCGCTGGTGAATGCGGAAAAGCTGTTCCAGCTGCTGCGCGAACGCCCCGAGATCAAGGACACCGCCGAGGCGCGTCCCTTGCGCGTGACGCGCGGCGAAGTGGTGTTCGACAACGTCAGCTTCAGCTACGAACCCGAGCGGCCGATCCTGCACAACATCAGCTTCCGCATACCTCCGGGCGGCACCGTCGCCGTGGTCGGCGGTAGCGGCTCCGGCAAGTCGACACTGGCGCGCCTGCTGCTGCGATTCTATGAAGTCGGTTCGGGCAGCATACAGGTCGACCATCAGGATATTCGCGGCGTCGGCACCCACAGCCTGCGCGCGGCGATCGGCGTGGTGCCGCAGGAAGCGCTGCTGTTCAACGACACCATCGCCTACAACATTGCCTACGGACGCCACGAGGCAAGCATGGACGAAGTCATTGCCGCCGCCAAGGCCGCGCATATCCACGAGCTGATCGATTCGCTGCCGCAAAAGTACGAGACGCCGGTCGGCGAGCGCGGCGTCAAGATGTCCGGCGGCGAGAAACAGCGCATCGCGCTGGCGCGCGCCATCCTCAAGAACCCGCCACTGCTGATTTTCGATGAAGCCACATCCGCACTCGACACCGCTTCCGAGCAGGCAATCCAGGCCGAGCTCGACCAGCTCGCGGAGAACCGGACCACCCTGGTCATCGCGCACCGTCTGTCGACCGTGGTGGATGCCACCGAAATCCTGGTGATGGAGCGAGGCCGCATCATCGAGCGCGGTGCGCACATGCAACTGCTGCAGCGCGATGGTGCCTATGCGCGCCTGTGGCAGTTGCAGCAACGGGCGGACGACGTGGAAAAACTGGACCGTGAAACACAGGGCATCATGTAGTGCGGAAAAGCCTTTGAGCGCGCTCAACGCAACGCGATGGAACGGGAATTGCATCCCGTTCAGCCCACCCAAGGAAGAGCAGCGGCAAACACGCAAATACCTTATCAGTGAATGAGCTTGCTTCGCAGACCAGGACAACGTCCATGACAAAAATCATTGCTTTCGACCGGAACAGAAGAAGCACTTCCGCCGAACGCGCGGGAAGTGGCGTGCACGCCGGTGGCGCGACGATGCGGCGCGGTTCCGACGCGCCTTCCGCATCCGCCGGCGCCGGCAGCGCGCCGTTCGGCAGCGACACGACGCCCGTCGAGATTGCCGTCACGGTCGTCGTGCCGACACGCGGCAGGCCGCAGTTGCTCAATCGCTGCATCGCCAGCCTGGTGCTGCAGCGGTTCGACCCGGCACGTTTCGAAATCATCGTCGTCGACGACGGGCCGGGCGAAGACACGCGCGACGTGGTGACGGGATGGGCCGCGCATACGGACGGCAAGGGGCCGCTGGTCACCTACATCCCGTCGATGGGCCCGCACGGGCCGGCGGCGGCGCGCAACCACGGCTGGCGCGCGGCGCGCGGCGCCATCATCGCCTTTACCGATGACGACACCATCGCGCGCACCGACTGGCTGCACAATGGCATGCGCGCTTTCGGGGACGGCGTCGACGTGGTGTGCGGCCGTGTGGTGATGCCTCTGTCGGGAACACCGACCGATTACGAACTCGACGCCAAGCACCTGGAGACGGCCGAGTTCGTCACCGCCAACTGCTTCTGCCGGCGCAAGGTGCTGGAAGATCTCGGCGGCTTCGACGAGCGCTTCCGTTTTGCCTGGCGCGAGGATTCGGACCTGCATTTCCGGCTGCTGGAATACCACGCCGGCATCGTGCGCGAACCGAACGCGGTGATGATGCATCCGGTGCGCCCCGCCAGCTGGGGCGTGAGCCTGTCGCAGGTGAAAAAGGTCCAGTTCGACGCACTGCTGTACAAGAAGCATCCGAAGCTCTACCGCCGGAAGATCCGGCAAAAGCCACGCTGGGATTTCTACCTGATCGTCGGCGCGCTGCTGCTCTGTCTCGGCGCGCTCGCAAGCGGCGCCGAGGGCATCGCGTTGCTGGCCGGCCTTGTCTGGCTGGCTGGCACCGGCCGCTTTTGTGCGAAGCGCCTGAAGAACACTTCGAAGGCGCCGGGTCACGTGCTGGAGATGCTGGTGACGTCGGTGCTGATACCACCGCTCGCGGTGTTCTGGCGCGCGGTCGGCGCCGTCAAGTTCCGCGTGGGTCTGCTGTGACTGCAGAGACAGCGGAGGTGGCGCTGCCCTCCTTCGTGCAGATCGAGCCGGTCGGGCAATGCAACCTGCGCTGCCGCATGTGCCCGATCCAGTTCCGTAACGAGGGCCAGCCCGGGCAGCCGCGCGCCTATATGGACTTCAATGTGTATTGCCGGCTGGTCGACCAGTTTCCCGCGATGACGGAGCTGCAGTTGCAGGGGCTCGGCGAACCGCTGCTGCATCCGCGCTTCTTCGACATGGTGCGCTACGCGGCGCAGCGCGGCATCGACGTGTCAACCAATACCAACATGACCGTGATGAGCGAACACGGCGCGCGGGAATGCGTGCGCAGCGGGCTGCGTACGATGCATGTGTCGCTGGACGGCGCCACCGCGCAGACCTACCAGGCAATCCGCCTGCGCGCGCGTTTCGAGCGGGTGCTGCGCAACCTGCGCCGGGTGGTGCAGGCCAGGGCCGAGTTGCACAGCGACCTGCCGCAACTGCACCTGGTGGCGGTCGCCATGCGCAGCAACCTGCAAGAGTTGCCGGACCTGGTGCGGCTGGCGCATGCGGAAGGCATCGCCACGGTGTTCGTGCAGCACCTGTGTCACGACTTCGGCGAATCCAGCCTGCCGGAACAGTACAAGCCGATGCGCTCCTTCATCGACGAGCAGACGCTGCTGCAGGAGGACCCGCAGCGCGTCGCCCATTTCTTCGAACTCGCGCGCGCCCGGGCGCGCACGCTCGGCGTCGCGCTGCGTCTGCCGAACCTGCAACCGCGCAGCCATCCGCCCGGCGCATCGGGCCGTGAACGCTGCGACTGGCCGTGGCGCGGCTCCTACATCAGTTACGACGGCAAGGCGATGCCCTGCTGCATGGTCGCCACGCCCGACCGCATCCACTTTGGTGATATGGCGCAAGACGGCGTTTCCGGGGTCTGGAACAATCGGGAGTACGCGACGTTTCGCGAACGGCTCGCTGCGGGCATGCCGCATGAGGTATGCCGCAGTTGCGCGCTGTACAAGGGGACGTTCTGAATCGGAAGACACGGAAGTGCATTTTTGCCTTCGATAAAAGGTTTCAACCACGAATGTTGTTGTCCGTTCTTGATTTCCGAATGCAGCAGGTTTTTACTACGTCCACCCGACCATGCCGCGACGACTGAAGATCCTCACCTGGCACACGCACGGCAGCTACCTCTATTACCTGACGCAGGCGCCGCACGACTTTTACGTGCTGTCCAAGCCGGACCGGCCGCCGGGCTACGGCGGGCGCTGCGGCCACATTCCCTGGGGCGACAATGTGATCGACCTGCCGGTCGGCGCGGCGAAGGACCAGGAGTTCGACTGCATCCTGTTCCAGGACGACGACCAGTACCTGAAGGACCAGCATCTCTACCTGAGCGACGCCCAGCGCCATCTGCCGAAGATCTACCTGGAGCACGACACGCCGCGCGAACACCCGACCGACATGCGACATCCGGTCGACGATCCATCGGTGCTGCTGGTGCATGTGACGTCCTTCAACGCGCTGATGTGGGACAACGGCCGCACGCCGGTGCGCGTGGTGGAGCACGGCGTGATCGTGCCGCAGGACGTCAGCTACCGCGGCGACCTCGCGCGCGGCCTGGTGGTCATCAACAACATTGCC
Source organism: uncultured Noviherbaspirillum sp. (assembly GCA_966212445.1). GTDB lineage: Bacteria > Pseudomonadota > Gammaproteobacteria > Burkholderiales > Burkholderiaceae_D > Noviherbaspirillum. The sequence goes on from CBIHRJ010000004.1 coordinate 55,945, forward strand.
ACGCGCGGCCGCCGGCTGGGCGGTGACGTCTTCAGCCAGGCACGCGCGCAGCTGCCGCTGGACCTGGTCGGCATGGGCGCAGAGGAAGCCGGCGGCCTCGGCGAGATCAAACATGCGCAACTGCCCGCCTTCGCTTCGCAATACCGCTTCTTTTTCAATCCCATCCGCTACACCAGTCTCGGCCTCGCGGTGATCGAGGCAATGATGATCGGCATGCCGATCGTCGCGCTGGCGACCACCGAGATGGCGACAGTGATCGACAACGGCGTCTCCGGCTACATCAACACCGATGTGCCGGCGCTGATCGACCGCATGCAAGACCTGCTCGCCGACCATGCGCATGCGCGCCGCCTCGGGGAAGGCGCACGGCGCGCGGCGCGCGAACGCTTCCATATCGATCGCTTCGTCCGCGACTGGGATAGCACCTTCCACTACGTCGCACATTAAGGAGAAAGGAAAACGCATGCCGGAAAACACCAGCTTTTTCATTGGCCGCGATGTTGCGGAAAAAGCTGTCGGACTCGCCCTGCCGATGATCCATGAAGCGATGAAGCGCAAGGAAGTCGGCGAAAGCGGCTTCCTGTACATCGTCGTGATGGACCCGCTGCGCACACCGGCAACCTCCTCGTTCGAGGAAGCGATCCTGTACGAGCACGCCGTCGGCGACCGCGAGAAATGGGACGCCGACTATGCCGGCTTCGCCCGAGCAAAGGCTCGCCTGGCGTGGCGTACCGGAATGGACAGCCACCTGGTGCAGGAACTGCGTCCGCAACTGCTGGCCGACAAGGACACAGTGCTATGGGGCAGCATCGTCCTCGACGGCATCGTGGTCGGCGTCAGCGGCGCCAACCCATGGTACGACGAGGCATTCGCCGGCACGGTGGCGATGTGCCTGCGGGCACTGGCAAAGGCGTCGGCAGCGGACGCGCGGCGGCAGGTCCTGTTCCTGTCGCGGGAGTAAGAGCCGCAACGCGGATTTCTGCCCCGATCACTCCAGCGTATAAAACACCAGCCTGCCCTGCCCCGCATCGAAGTACAAGGCCTGCCACGGTATCGTCACCAGCGCATGATACTTCTTGCGCTCCAGCACGACAAAGCGCAATTGATGCGTCAGCACGTCGACCATCAAGTGGTCGACGATGCCGATCTGCTCGCCGGAGGCGGTCACGACAGGGCAGCCGACAAGCAGGACGGCGGTGCCGGAGCCGGTCGGCGCGAGCCGCACAAACCGCGCCGGCCCCGCCCTGACCCGGGCGGTACGGGAAGGGGTGCCTGGCGTGGTGTGCATCACAGCTCCTTTGACGTGTCACATGGCGTCGATGATTTCAGGTATGCGCGGGCGGACTCGCGGCCCAGCTTACGCGGCGCGATCCCGCCGCTCCCAGCAGGCCGCCGCCGATGCCGATCGCCAGCGCGAGCGCGACCGCGCCGAACACGACCCAGGCTGCGGTTCCGGCGCTCTGCAATGCGCTTTCCGTCGCTGCCCGTCCCTGTTGCGACGCGGCGCCGGGCGAACCGGACAGGATCAGCGCCTGGTCGACGATGGTTTCCGCACGCGACCGTTCCAGCCCGGCCGAATTGACCACCAGCTGCACCGCCTGGTCACGCTGCCCGTTCTGTATGTACTGCTGGAACTGCCGCATCGACTGCGGGTCCATGCGCGCGCCGAGCGAGCGCATCATCGCTTCCACCGGCGATTCTCCGGGTTGAGCAGCGCTGCGCGCGAGCTGGCTCATGTTGTTGAACACACCGCTGACCAGCGAACCGCCGATCGACGTGGCCAGCGACGCGAACAGGATGGTCGTCACCGCCCATGACACCGCGCCATGCAGCACGCCGTCCGCCTTGCGCTTGAGGCCCGACATGCGCGCCGCGACATAGCCGCCGACAAACGCCGCCACCAGCATGCTGAAGCCTGCCCAGATCAGCGGACCGGTACCCACCGTGTCTCCCTGGCTCACATTGGCCGTCGACAGCCCGGTGGCAATGCCGAGCAGGGTCAGCACGAGCTGTATCGAGATGCCGACTGCCACACCGGCAAGCACCGCACCCCAGCGGATCGCAGGAACAGCGGGGCGGCGTCCGGCACTGGTAACGATATCCACCTGGCGGATCGCTTCCCTGCCGCCGGCTTGCGTTTCGTTGATGTCCATTATTTCGCTCCTTGATAGACAGATACATGAATCAATCGTCGTTTCGAGGCGGAGTTCTTTCCGCATGTTGCGCTATACGGTTCTCCCCTGCCCCGCAAAAACGCAACATCCATGCCCGAGCCTTCTGGCTTTTCCTCAACCGGCTGAATTCACTTTCTCCCTGCTGTCCATGGTTTCCTTCACGCGCCGCAGGAATTTGCTGCGGATACGCCATTGCTTTCCCGGTTGCACTTTCAGCCGGCAGCGCAGCGAGATGTGACGCAAGGTCACGCGTTCCACCACCCCCGACTTGCCCGCCGCCTCGATGTTGTCGCCTTCGCTCATCTGGTTTTCGATATCGGATCAGCACGCATGATGTCCCGGACGAACAGTCAAACAAGAATGCAGGCCAGGAAAACAGGGCCTAGACGCACGAAGTGCAGGCCCGGACGCCTGCTCTTCGATCTGCACTGTCACAACAAGAAAGACGATCAACGGAATCGTTCGACAATGGCGCCGTTTTCCAGGCGTACACGTTCGCCGGCCTGCACTGCCGGTACGGCTTCCTGCAACAAGGTCTGCACCGAACCATTGTCCATGCGCACCGAGACGCGATACACCTGGTCGCTGGCGCGCGCGTTTTTTTCCATCGCATTGCCTGCCAGCGCGCCACCGGCGGCACCGGCAACAGTCGCCGCCGTCCGTCCGCTGCCGCTGCCTACCTGGCTGCCGAGCAAGCCGCCTACCGCCGCGCCCGCGACCGTACCGAGGCCAATGCCGCTGCCCGCCTGCTCGCGCGGCACCACATCGATAGCCTGCACCACGCCATAGCCGCTCGCGGTGCTCGTGGTCGTGCCGGCAGAACTGGTGGTCGTCACCGGCGCCGAACTGCCGGCGGTCGTGCTCATGGGCGAGCTACCGCATGCCGCCAATGCAAGCACGGACGACGCGAGTATCGCGGCCTTCGTTTTTTCAGTCCACATGTTCATCTCCTTATCTCCTTATATGACGCAAGCCGATGCCGGCTCCGTATCTCTTGCCATGCAGTTCCTGTGCCAGACGATGAAGCGACATTTCCATGTCGCATGCTCGCCATGCGGCATGCATTATCCGCACATCGTCGCCGGCGATTTCTACAACAGGAGGCCGCAGTTTTTACACGGGATGGCATTTCTTACGTCGCCATATTCAAGCGCGCAACACTTTCCACGGTGTGATGCGAAACATGCAACGCGCAGGTACATGCTTTGCTTCGGGTGCTTGCGCAGCTTCCACAATTCCAACAACTTCGACAATCATGCGAAAAATTGCCCTCATCAGCGAACATGCCTCTCCCTTGGCGCCGATCGGCAGCATCGACAGCGGCGGACAGAATGTATACGTCGGCCAGCTTGCCAAGCACCTGGCGCGCCTCGGTTACCTGGTGGACATCTTTACCCGCCGCGATTCTGAAGCGCAGGAACAAACCGTTGACTGGCTTCCCGGCGTGCGCGTGGTCCATGTACCGGCGGGTCCCGCCCGCTTCATCCCGAAGGAAGCGATGCTGCCCTTCATGGAACAGTTCGGCCGCTTCGTGATCCGTTTCACGCGAAGACAGAAGATCTCCTACGACATGGCGCATGCGAATTTCTTCATGTCCGGCATGGTCGCGCAGCAGGTCAGGCGTTCGCTCGGCATCCCTTTCGTGATGACCTTCCACGCGCTCGGGCGCGTGCGCCGTCTGAGCCAGCAGGCCGCCGACGGTTTTCCCGACATGCGCTTCGCGATCGAGGAAAGCCTGATGCATGATGCCGACCGCATCATCGCCGAGTGCCCGCAGGACCTGCGCGACATGGAACAGCACTATGGAGCACCGAGCGAGCGCATCGACGTCGTCCCCTGCGGCTTCGATCCCGACGAGTTCTGGCCGGTCACGCTCGACGCGCGCCAGCAGCTGGGCCTGGGCCGCGACGAATTCATCCTGCTGCAACTCGGCCGCATGGTGCCGCGCAAGGGTGTCGACAACGTCATCCGCGCCGCCGCGATCCTGCGCCATCAATATGCAGTGCCGGTACGCCTGCTGGTAGTCGGAGGCAATGCCGCCGAACCGGACCCGGTCACCACGCCGGAACTGGGCAGGCTGATGCAGCTGGCGCACAAGCTCGGCATCGAGCAGGCCGTGACCTTCACCGGCCAGCGCCGGCGCGAACAGCTGCGCTATTACTACAGCGCCGCCAACGTATTCGTCACCACGCCCTGGTACGAGCCTTTCGGCATCACGCCGGTGGAAGCGATGGCCTGCGGCACTCCCGTGGTCGGCACTGCGGTCGGCGGCATCAAGACCACGGTCGTCGACGGCGAAACCGGATGCCTGGTGCCGCCCAACGATCCGGAAGCGCTCGCCGAAAAACTCGCTTGGCTGTACCGGCATCCGCACATCGCGCAGCGCATGGGCTGGGCCGGGATGCGCCGCGCGTACCAGCACTTCACCTGGCGCAGCGTCGCCGCCAATATCGCCGCCGTCTACGAGCGGGTACTCGAACCCGCCGGCGCATATGGCGTGAAGCCGCGCGCAGTCGGCGCGGAAATGAGCATGCGGAATTGACATCCCGGCCGGCCCGCGACGCCGATTGCGTCAACAACATGCGCAGCAAGCGGGCGTAGGCTTTACACCATTGCAGACAACCTGATGGAGAGGGAATTTTGAGCAAGGTCCAACTATCCAGCCATGTAGCCAACCCGGCCGAAGCGCAACAGCTTGCCGGCAAGACCATCCTCGTCACCGGCGGCGCCAGCGGACTCGGCGCCGCGCTGTGCCACGTGCTGTCGTCATGCGGCGCCAATGTCGTGGTCGGCGACATCAATCTCGACAAGGCGCAGACCGTCGCCTCGCTCCTCGAACCGTCGGCCGGCCAGGCCCATGCGATCGGCTTCAACGTCAGCGACCCGGCGGCGGCCGAGCGCGCCATCGACGAAACCGTCGATCGCTTCGGACAGCTCGATGTCCTGATCAACAACGCCGGCACCGACGTCACCTGCTCCATCGACGACATGTCCTACGACGACTGGGACCGCGTGATCCGCACCAATCTCTACGGCCCGTTCCTGCTCTCGAAGCAGGCTGCGCGCCGCATGAAAAACGGCGGCGGCCAGATCGTCAACATCGCCTCCACCGCCGCCAAGCGCGCCTGGCCGAACGCCTCCGCCTACCACGCCAGCAAATGGGGCTTGCTCGGCCTGTCGCACGCGCTGCACGCCGAACTGCGTCCGCACAACATCAAAGTCACCGCCGTCATCGCCGGCGGCATGCGCACCCCCTTCCTGCTCGACCGCTTCCCCGACATCGACGTCAACACCCTGCAGGATCCGGTGAACGTTGCGAAGGCGGTGAAGTCAGTACTGTTATTACCCGAGCAGACCGTGATCCCGGAGATCATGGTGCTGCCGATGCAGGAGTCGTCGTGGCCGTGATGGGGTGAAGATTGCTCCTTGGTTGTTCCGACAAAGCGGGAGCAACCAAGGACATGGCTTTGGCTCTCGGGTTGCGCGTGAATACGTTCCGTAAGGCTCCTTCCCCCTTACAGGGGGAAGGTTGGGATGGGGGTAGATCGCTCGACCTCACTACCCCCTCCCTAGCCCTCAGCCCTGTATGAGGGAGGGAATCTTATAGCGCGCTGTCCAAACGCAATCCGAAAATTCAGGCGTGATGGCGACTAGAGGCTGTTGCTGTTCTCCGCTGTGAGCCGCGGTCGCACTTCGGCGGCCCCCTTTTTTGGCGACGCAAAAAAGCAGGTGGCCCGCTGGGGCCAGTCCCGGCCAGTCTCCACGAAGAACCTGCAGTGTTGAAGCACCGAAGAGACATATCATCATGCGCGCAATCTTCCTCGACAAAGACGGCACCCTGGTAGAAGACATCCCCTACAACGTCGATCCCAGCCTGCTCGAACTCACCTGGCACGCTGCCCCCGCGCTGCAACTCCTGCAAGGGCTGGGCTACGCCCTGATCGTCGTCACCAACCAGGCCGGCGTCGCCAAGGGCCTGTTCACCGAAACCGCCCTCGACATCGTCCAGCACCGCCTGACCGAACTGCTCGCGCAATACGGCGTGATCCTCAACGGCTTCTATTACTGTCCGCACAGTCCCGAGGGCAACATCAGCCGCTATGCCACCGAATGCAGCTGCCGCAAGCCGATGCCTGGCATGCTGCTGCGCGCCGCGCGCGAACACGGCATCGAGCTGACGCAGTCGTGGATGATCGGCGACATCCTCAACGACGTCGAAGCCGGCCGCCGCGCCGGCTGCAAGACGGTGCTGATCGACAACGGCAACGAGACCGAATGGAAATTCACGCCGCAACGCACGCCGCATGCGACGGCGCCCGATCTCTACGTCGCGGCGAACCTGATTGCATTGCATGAACAGCGGCTGCAGGCGGGCGCCGGCAAGGCCGTCAATCCATGAGCGATCCGGTCTGGCAACAGGCGAGACGTATCCTCTGCATCCGCCTCGATTACCTCGGCGACGTGCTGATGAGCACGCCGGCGATCCGCGCGTTGCGGCAGTCGCTGCCAAACAGGCATATCACGCTGCTCACGTCCGCCAGCGGCGCTGCGGCAACACGTTTCATCCCCGAAATCGACAACACCATCGTCTATGCCGCGCCCTGGCTCAAGAGCAGCGGCACCCACACACCCGATCTCGACATGGCGATGGTCCGACGGCTTGCGGAGAGCGGCTTCGACGCCGCCGTCATCTTCACCGTCTACAGCCAGAGTCCGCTGCCGGCAGCAATGCTGTGCTACCTTGCCGGCATTCCACTGCGGCTCGCGCACTGTCGTGAAAACCCCTATTGCTTGCTGACACACTGGGTGCGCGAGATGGAGCCGCAGGAGCGCGTGCGGCATGAAGTGCGGCGTCAGCTCGACCTGGTGGCGACGGTCGGCGCCCGTACCGTAGACGAACACCTTTCCTTCCGTGTCGGCGCCGCCGACGACGCCTGCATGGCGGCGCATCTGCGCGCACTCGGTGTCGACACAAGGGAACCATGGATCATCCTGCACCCCGGCGCCACTGCGCAATCGCGCCGCTATCCGGCGCAACACTGGAAGCGGCTGGCGCATCTGCTGGCCGCGCGGCAGCATTGTCCGTTGCTGTTCACCGGCAGCGCCGACGAAGCCGATCTGGTCGACCGCATCCGCGACGGCGTTCCGGACGCGCACTCACTCGCCGGCAAGCTTGACCTCGGAGAGCTGGCCGCGCTGATCGCCAGGGCGCCGCTCCTGATTTCCAACAACACCGGCCCGGCGCACATTGCCGCCGCCGTCGGCACGCCCGTGATCGACCTGTATGCGCTGACCAATCCGCAGCATACGCCGTGGAAAGTGCCGAACCGGGTGCTGTTCCACGACGTCCCGTGCCGCTTCTGCTACAAGAGCGTCTGTCCCGAAGGACACCACCACTGCCTGACACAAGTCGAACCGGAACGCGTAGCCGAAGCCGCGCTCGATCTGCTGCACACCTGCTCGGCGAACAATATGGCGGAGAGCATCATGTCAATACCCGCGCTGCGCCGTCCTGGCAAGAATTTCCGGCTGTAATTTTTACACCGAATTGCAAATTCGGAATCGCAAGCTGCACTCCCGAAGCCCACGCGCCCCGCGCCGCCCGGAAACGTCCCACCCCGTCGACTGGCACAGAGCTTGCGATAAGCGCCTCACCTGACCCACCCATAGGAGAACACCATGCCACGCAACGCCAGCTCCAAGAGCTCCTCGAAGTCGTCTTCGAAGAGCGGTCAGCGCAGCGCGTCCAAATCCGCCAGCGACGCCTTGCACATTCTTTCCGAAGATCACCAGAAAGTGATCGACATGTTCGACGAATTCGCGCAAATGAAAGAGCGCGACGATACCGACGACGATGCCAAGCAGATGTTGGTAGAAAGCGCATGCGCGGAACTGACGATCCATACGCAGGTGGAAGAAGAGATTTTCTATCCGGCCGCGCGCGATGCGATCGACGACATGGACCTGCTCGACGAAGCCGAGGTCGAACATGCATCCGCAAAACAGCTGATCAGCGAACTTGCCGCCATGCAGCCCGGCGACGACCTGTACGACGCCAAGTTCACGGTCCTCGGCGAATATGTGAAGCACCATATCAAGGAAGAAGAAAAAGAACTCTTCCCTAAGCTCAAGAAGGCCGACATCGAACTCGAAGAAATCGGCGAGGAAATCCGGCAACGCAAGCTGGAACTGCGCGACGAACTCGGCGTTCCTTCGGAGAATGAGGACGACGATGAAGACATCGGCAGCCGCTCGCCCATCCGCCGCAACGTGCATTGAACCCGACGGCAACGCCAGAAAAATTCATGAAAGGCCATCAGTGATTTGCCCTGACACCGAAAGCCGGCTGATGCAGTCAGGAATGACCCATGCCGTCGACATACTTGCATTCGTCGAAGCAGAAGAAATTCCGACCGACTATTTTGAAACCCCCTACCACCTCGCACCCGCCCCCGGCGGTGAAAAGGTCTATGCGCTGCTGCGCGAAATTCTGCGGCGCACGCGCCGGATCGGCATCGCCTACGTAGTGATCCGTGCACGACAGCATCTCGCCGCCCTGGTACCGCAAGGCCAGTCGCTGGTGCTCAACACCTTGCGCTGGACCAGCGAAACAGGACATACCGATCATTTCGGCCTGCCCAAGGAAGACCTGCTCGCCGCTCGCGAACTGGCAATGATGGCGCCGCCCGGCAACGGCGACGGCATCGCCGACCGTGACCTCGCGTGGCACCGGGAACCGTATCAACCCGAATTCGCGGCGTTGGTGGAGCACTCCATGAAGTCAAAGAAAAGTCCGGAAATCGTCGTCGAGGAATTGGACAACCTGCTGGATGACGACGACTTCATCAGCGACATGCTGCTGGACGATGCGCTGAAGCGCCGCTCGCACGTGGCGAACGGCGACGCACGACGGCGCGGAGCGCGCCGCGCGCACTGGCCCGTGTGCGGCGCCTATGCACGCGGCGCGGTACGCCGGCGCTGACGCGTCGGCAACCATCCTTTTCCCGAGGTGACGCCGTGCCATGCCCGGCTTGCAGGGCAACTCCGGTTGCCCTGCCTTTTTCTCGCCCGGGCCGGATGAAGAAGCGTACAAGGGTGCAGTGCGTCATGACGCGGCCCGCTCCTTTATCCACCAGTTTCTCCGGTGGATCACGAGCGCTTCGTGATCACGCTGATCTGCCCATCCGCTTCCATGTAGGCATCCTTGACCTGTTCCAGCGAGTCGACCCCAGCCTCGCGCAGCTTGCCCCACAACTCCTCTTCGGAGATGAATTCCTTGCGCAGGTTGCGCAAAAGAATGCGTCCGTTTTTTACCAGCCGCAGAGGTGGCGATTGCGCAAAACGGCGAAACGCCGGGTAGCGAAAACTCAGCCAGTCGAGCAGCACATTCCAGCCGATCAGCGTTGACACCAGAAGCATGCCGTCGCTGACGGTCTTGTATTCTCCCGCCATCGCATTCTGCGACGCATCCGCGACGATCACCAGGATCAGCAGGTCGGCAACGCCGACTGCGCCGACATCGCGCCGGATCACGAAGCGGAAGACCAGGAACAGGAACCAGTAAATGGCGCTGCCGCGCAGAATGATTTCCACCGGCGACAGGCTCAGTCCGAACAATGCGCGCCAGTCGAATGCAAGCAGGTTTTCCATGAATAGTCTTCCGGCAGCGGCATGGTGCCGATGAGGTTTCCGTACTCCTCCGGCTCCGTCACCGGCGGCGCATCGGGCTGCCGGCGCGGCGTGGTTTCGAGCAGGCGGCGCATCCGCTCGGCGGTGTCGTCCCACGATGTGGCCGCAAGCACCTTGCGCATCTTCTCGACCTTCTTCCGCACATCCTCCGGCGGTGCCAGCAATGCCGCCTCGCAGGCCGCGATGAAGGCGGACGCATCGCGCGCAATGTCGACGACGTCGCCGTACATCGCGACAACGTCGGCCACCGGCGTGCTGACGATCGGCAATTCGGCTGCCATGTACTCCAGCGTCTTGGTCGGGCTGATGCCGCGCGTGGCCTCGTTCATCGCATACGGCAGCAGGCACACGTCCCAGCCGGCCAGGAAATGCGGCAGCGCTTCATACGGCTGTTTGCCGAGATAGTGGATGTTGGCGCGTTGCGGCAAATGCGCCGGGTCGATCTGCACCACCGGACCGACCAGCACGATCTGCCACATCGGGTGCGCATCGGCCACCCGGCCGATCAGTTCGGCATCGAAACGCTCGTCGATCACACCGTAAAAGCCGAGGCGCGGCCCCGGAATCTCCCGATGCGCCGGATGCGAGTTGCTGCGATCCAGCGCCTGCAGGAAATGCGAGGTGTCGACGCTGCTGGGGAAACAATGCACGTTCGGATGCCGTTCGCACCTGGAACGGTACAGGCTTTCGCCGCCGGCAAAAACGATATCGGCCGCCCTCAACAGTGCACTCTCCCGTTGCAGGGATTGCTTGGTCGCATTCTTGAAAAAGGCCGGATCGTCCATGCAGTCGTACACGACCAGGCGTGGATGCAGTTCGGACAGCAGCGGCAAGGCCATCGGCGTGTAGAACCACACGATATGGTCGTCATCATCGCGCACCTGTTGCCGCAACAGCTTCTGCATGTGCGGCAGATGGTCGTCGTGAAAACCGGGCATATCGACCGGCGTCTGCGGCTGGCACACCAGCACCTTCGGCACCGGCGAAAAAGTCCTGAAAAAAGCAAGGCCGTCACACGTCATCGGCTCCTCGATAAACACAACAGGATGATGCGCCGCCAACCGCGACAACAATTGTTGCGGCCGCTGGAACACGAAATTCCAACGCACATGCGAAAAGACAATGATTGCAGAAGCCATGCTATCTCCTTGCTGCGAAACATGCGAAATACACGAAATGCGAGCACGTGCCGGATCGGAAGACAAGGGAAAGGCGACGCCGAAAGCTGTTCGGCAGAAATGGACGCCGGCATGCACGGTGCCGCAAGTCGTCCGGCAAATCACCAATGCACGCGCCTGTTCGCACTGCCTGCGAATATTCCGTCCATTGCGCCTTGCCTACGCAAAAGCTGTGCCGAACGGAAGAGCCATGCAGCGCATTACCAGCTCGCTGCACCGCAATAACCTGGCTTCCGCCATTCTTACAGACAGGGGTAAAAGCTACACGAATATGCGGTTGCCACGTGCGTTGCGTACAACGAGACGTTGACGATAAGCATGCCATCGGACCTGCCTGCGGCATGAACATACGAAAATGCACCCGATACATAAAGAGTAGCGCCATCCAATCTGCTTTTTCGAAAGCGATGCCCAGAGACTCGCAGCAGCGCGCCATGCGTAGAAACCATGTACCGGCAATGCCGGCGCATTATTTCCGCCAGGATTTTCACTATACGGCTTGCACCTTGTCACGTGCTGACTTTGCGCAACGGACCTCCGGCGCATAGTGATCGGCATGCTTCCTGCTCATTCCGTTACCGGCTGCAACGACTTGTCCACTCGCCGCGCCAGCAACCCCGGTCATTCGATCAAGGCAGCAGAAAGGGTGTATTTACGTACATGTAAAAATGGCAAAAGGATGTAAGGCTTACGCATGTTGAGGCCGCCGGAATTGTTTAATCACTGGAACCAAGAGAGACGACCAATGACCAAGATCCGAAAAGCAGTATTTCCCGTAGCAGGCCTGGGCACACGCTTCCTCCCTGTCACCAAGGCATCCCCGAAAGAAATGCTGCCCGTCGTGGACAAACCCCTGATCCAGTATGCGGTGGAAGAAGCCGCGGCAGCCGGCATCACGGAAATGATTTTCGTCACCGGCCGCGGGAAACGCAGCATCGAAGACCATTTCGACAAGGCATACGAACTGGAATCCGAACTCGCATCGCACGGCAAGATCAAGCTGCTCAAGGAAATCCAGAGCCTTCTTCCCGACAACCTGCACTACTCGTACGTGCGCCAGAGCGAAGCGCTGGGACTGGGCCATGCCGTCTTGTGTGCCCGCCCCCTGGTAGGCGACGAACCCTTTGCGGTAGTGCTCGCCGACGACCTGATCGACGCCGAAGTCCCCGTGCTCAGGCAGATGATCGACCTGTACGAGCAGCACGCCAGTTCGGTCGTCGGCGTGCAGAATGTGCCGCTGGAACAGACCACGCAGTACGGCATCGTGCGGCCGCAATCGATGGGTGTGCGCATTCATCGCATTGCCGACATGGTCGAAAAGCCACTGCCGGAAAATGCGCCGTCGACGCTCGGCGTCGTCGGCCGCTATGTGTTCACACCGGAAATTTTCGACTACCTGGAAAACGTGCAGCCGGGCACCGGCGGCGAGATACAACTGACCGATGCGATGGCGGCCATGCTTGGGTCCCATCCTTTGCTTGCCTACGAATTCAAGGGCCGCCGTTACGACTGCGGTTCCAAGCTGGGTTATCTGGAAGCCGCGGTCGTGTACGCACTGAAACATCCTGCGCTCGCCGAGGAATTCGCCAGCTTCATTGCACAACTGAAGCTTGACGGGCTGCAGCAGAACGTCGGGAGCAAGAGCGCCTGATCATGAAGGTATCAAGCAGGCCGCATTTTTCCGCCCGCGACGAGGATTTCCAGACGGCCACAGGATTCAAAGGCACGTCGTTCCATGCCATGCGCGACCCATCAAAAAAGCCGTCTCCGCAGCACGAGGACACTTATCGCGATCCCTGCCCGGTAGGCGACGACAGCCTGCGCCTGATCACCGATGCGCTGCCGCTCCTCATCCTGCAATGCGATCGCGACTATCGTGTCGGCTTCATCAACCGCAATTGCGCCGAGCACTTCCGCCAGCAGCCCGACGACATGATCGGCAAACGCGTGCGTGACCTGATCGGCGATGAAGCCTTCGCCGGCCTGCGCGAGCATATGGACGCCGCATTGCGCGGCACGCCGCAGGAACGCGAAACAGTCGTTTCCGTCGGCGGCATCGAACATTGCATGCGCATGACCTGCGTGCCCGAATTCGACCGTCAGGGCGAAGTGAAAGGCCTGGTCGTGGCAATCACCGACATCACCGGCCTGCGCGAAACCGAAGAGCAACTGCAGCGGCGCGAGCGCGACTTCAAGATGCTGGTGGAGAACTCGCCCGACATCATTTCCCGCCTCGATCGTCGGATGCGCCACCTCTACGTCAATCCCGCGATCGGCAAGCTTGCCACCATCCCGGCCGAATCCTGGCTCGGCAAGACCAAGGCCGAACTCGGCCTGCCGGAGCCGGTGGTGCGCGCATGGGACGCCGCCGCCCGTGCCGCGTTCGAGACGGGCGTGGAACAGCGGCTGGACTTCGACCATGAAATCGACGGCCAGATGCGCTTTTTCTCCGGCCGTGTGATTCCGGAATTCGACGGCAGCGGCGCAATCGAATCCGTGGTCGGCATCGCCTACGACGTGACCGGGCGCGCAAGAATGGAAAAGGAACGCGATGAACTGCTGGCGCGCGAGCGCACCGCCCGCATTCAGGCGGAGACCGCCGCGCGTGCGCGCGATGAATTCCTGGCCATCGTTTCGCACGAGTTGCGCGCACCGCTGAACGGCATCCAGAGCTGGGCGCATGTGCTCGAGAACTATGTCCAGGACATCAGTTCGGCGCCGCTTGCACAGCGTGCGCTGCAAGGCATCAAGACCGGCGTCGGCCAGCAGGTACGGCTGATTGAAGATTTGCTCGATGTCACTCGCATGATGAGCGGCAAGCTGCGCCTGGTGAAGCAGCCGCTGGCGCTGCTGCCGGCCTTGCAGGCGGCGGTGGAAAGCGTGCGCGCGCTGGCGGCTTCAAAGCGCATCGGCATCACCTGTACCTATCGCATCACCAGTGAACAGATCGAAGGCGACAGCGACCGCGTGCAACAGATTTTCTGGAACCTGTTGTCGAACGCAGTCAAGTTCACGCCCGAGGGCGGCAACATGTGGCTGACCGCGGTGCACACAGACAAGGACATCTGCGTGACCGTGCGCGACGATGGCGTCGGCATTTCCCCCGACTTCCTGCCGCAGCTGTTCAATCGCTTCAGCCAGGAAGACACCTCCAGCACACGCGACCATAGCGGCCTCGGCCTCGGCCTGTTCCTGGTGCGCCACCTGGTCGAGCTGCACGGCGGCTGGGTCAAGGCGGAGAGCCCGGGCGAAGGCCAGGGATCGACCTTTTCGGTGTACTTTCCGCTGCGGGTCCGCACCGACAAATACCCCACCATCGGGCCTTCGGAAGGCGGCGGCGCCAGCGGCCTGCCGCTACCGTCGCTCGACGGCCTGCATATCCTGCTGATCGACGATCAGGAAGAAGCGCGCGAATCGCTCACCATTGTCCTCGGATCGGCGGGCGCCTCCGTATTCGCCGCCGCGACCTCGACGGAAGCGTTCGACTGGCTGCAGACGCGCACGCCGGAGCAACTGCCGCACGTCCTGGTCTGCGACATTGCAATGCCCGGTGAAGACGGCTACTCGGTACTGCGCAAGATCCGCGCATGGAAAGACGCTTCCGGCAGCACACCGCTGCAACGCCTGCCGGCATTGGCACTCACCGCATTCGCGCAACGCGAGGACCGCATACGCGCGCTCACTGCCGGCTTCCAGATGCATGTCACCAAGCCCGTGGCGCCGGAGGAACTGATTGTCGTGATCGACACGATGGCGGCGCGAGTCTGAAGCCGGTACACCACGAAGCCAAGCGCAAGGACCACTAGTGAACCGAATCGCTGCTCCCATGTATCGACGACTCATCCTTCTTCTGCATCCCCTCGTACGGCCCGTACTCCTCAAGCCGGTTGTACAGCGTCTTCAGGCTGATGCCGAGGATATCCGCTGCACGCTTCTTCACCCCGCCGCACAACTCCAGCGTTGCATAGATCAGCTTGCGGTCGACATCCGCCAGCGAGGTGCCGACGGGGATCGCCAGCGTCAGGCCGACCGGCGATTGCGTAGTGATCACCGGCGCCAGCGCAGCCGCATCGATGGTATGGTCGGAGAGAATGAACGCACGCTGCATGTAGTTGCGCAATTCGCGCACATTGCCCGGCCAGTGGTAATTGCTCAGGCAGGCCAGTCCGTCCGGCGACAATACCTTGCTGGTACCGTGTGCGATATTCAGCTCGTCCAGGAAATGCTGGGCCAGCAATTCGATGTCGGCGCCGCGCTCCCGTAACGGAGGAATCCGCAACGGGAACACGTTGAGCCGGTGGTACAGGTCAAGCCGCAGCTTGCCTTCCGCGACCGCCGCTTCGGGGTCGCGATTGCTGGCCGCAACGACGCGGACGTCCGTCTCGATTTCCTGGTTGCTGCCGATGCGCATGAAGGACCCGGTTTCCAGCACGCGCAGCAGTTTCACCTGGAGTTCCACCGGCATTTCGGTAATCTCGTCGAGGAACAGCGTGCCGCCGTTGGCGCGCTCGAAGTAGCCCTTGTGCTGCCGGTCGGCGCCGGTAAAGCTGCCTTTCTCGTGACCGAAGATCTCGCTTTCGATCAGTTGCGGCGAGATCGCACCGCAATTCACCGGCAGGAACGGATGTTTCTGCCGCAGGCTCAGTTCATGGATGGTTTGCGCGGCCAGTTCCTTGCCGGTGCCGCTTTCACCGAGCAACAACACCGTCGCCTCGGTCGGCGCCACCCGCCCGATGTGGTTGTACAGCTTCTGCATCGCCGGCGCCGCGCCGAGCATCTGCCCGAAGTGCCCGAGCCGGCGCAGCTCGCTGCGCAGTACGCCGATTTCTTCCTTCAGATCGACAGTGCGCGGTATGCGCGACAGCAATGCCTTCAACCGGCGGAAGTTGATCGGCTTGGTGAGGTAGTCGGCAGCGCCGAGCCTCAGCGCTTCGACCGCGGTCTCGACGCTTGCATGTCCGGTGATCAGCACGATCTCCGTTGTTGCGCGCGACTCGATATCATTGAACAGGTCCATGCCGCTGCCGTCGGGCAGCTTCAGATCGATCAGCACCACATCGGGACGCTGGCGCATGATCTCGGCCTGCGCATCACGTATGCTGCCCGCCGCCGCACTCGTGAAGCCTTCTGCCGCAACGATCTCGGCCAGCGCCTCGCGCGTGTTCACGTCGTCATCGACGATCAATACATGTGGCATATTCGAATATCTCTGAGTGAATTGTGTCGCCCCGACTGAGGCCGCAGACTGCAATGCGTGAAAAAAAACGGAGATGGTGCGGTACGCGGACATATACCGCGTTCCCAGGCAGGCATCTGGGTGCCAGGAAGATATCGAGCACGATTCCGGACCGTCTGTTTGTCTATTCCCGATGGAAGGCAGTTTCAACTACCACCAAATGAATTGTTCCAGGCCACCACATTCGAAAGACCGGTGACCATACTCCCCCACTGCTGCAAAGGTCAATCGCCGCTACAACAGAATAGATCCGAGCACCCCATTGTCCAAGCTACGAAGCACATGCTCCTTGACCGAAAACAGTGAACCATGCCGTTGTATCTGGCCGGCAGGTCCGACGGACCGGTTGCGGCGAACACGCGACGCCGGGCAGTAAGCCAGCGTCGCGCCCCATTTCTTTTGTCGATTCCCGTTTCGAGCAAAATGACATCTCCGACACGGGAAAGGACCACTTCATGCACTTTCTTCTCTTACCTATTGGAACCCGATCCGCTTGATCCACTTGATCCGCCACTGGTGCCGGAAGGACCCATCGAACCGCTTGATCCGCTCGATCCGCCACTGGTGCCGGAAGATCCCATCGATCCGCTTGCACTGCTACCGCCGGTTCCGCTGGATCCGGAAGTCTCGCCGCGGCGCTCACAACCGGCAGCCGTGAGACTCAATGCGGCAACAACCAGGAGAATCTTCGATGTCGTCTTGAGTGATTGCATTCTTGATCCTTTCATGAAGATGAACAAGGTGTCCGTACTTGACCGTTTCAATTCCGATAAGTTCGCACGAGCGGCGCCACACGCCGCCGCCATCAACACGGTTACCGCATGTGAATGAACCGTAAGTTCTCCGATGCAAGGTCTGTCGAAAACGCGCATGGAGCGATAACGCGCAAGCACACTTTTCAATACACAACAACGCCTCTGAAAACGACGGGAGAATGCATGTTCCATCTGCATGTCTCTCACAGCGGACACACACGTAAAGAGATATCGTGTATTGTTGATTATCCCGATGTCGATGCGGCGACGCAGCCATACTGATCGGCTTGCGCGACCGTTTGCGCATGGGAACTGAATTAACGCAAGCACATCTCCAGACAATAGTGTGAGAATCGCTACGTCACGCTGACGCACCTACAGTGCAATACGATCTCCCGGCTGCAGGCGATCGATGGAATCCCAAATGAACGTCGACAAATCATTCGAGCGCTTCGGCATCATGCATGGCGCCTCTCCGATCATGGAACGCCTGTATGAGCAGGTGGAAAAGGTGGCCGCCACCGAGGCCACCGTCTTGCTGGTGGGCGAGAGCGGGACCGGCAAGGAAGTAGTCGCAAACACCATTCATCGCCTCAGTGCACGCAGCAAGCAGACGTTTGTTGCCGTCAACTGCGGCGCCATCCCGGCTCACCTGATCGAGGCCGCCTTGTTCGGCCACGAAAAAGGGAGTTTTACCGGCGCATCGCGCCAGCACCTCGGTTACTTCGAACATGCCTCCGGCGGCACGCTGTTTCTCGACGAAGTCACAGAGATGCCGGCCGACATGCAGGTGAAGTTGCTGCGCGTGCTGGAGTCAGGCACCTTCCTGCGCGTCGGCGGCAACGAAGAAGTCAAGGTCGATGTTCGCCTGATCGCCGCCACCAATCGCGATCTCGATTCCGCCGTCAGGCAGGGTAGTCTGCGCGAAGATCTGATGTATCGCCTGGCGGTTTTCCCCATCCGCATTCCGCCGCTGCGCGAACGCGGCAGCGACATCGAATTGCTGGCGCAACATTTTCTCGATGAACTCAATGAAAAGGACAACACGAAAAAGAGCTTTTCGCGTGGCTCGCTCGACGTGATCCGCTCGTATTCCTGGCCGGGCAATGTACGTGAACTGAAGAATGTCGTGCAGCGCGCCTTCATCCTCGCGACCGACACGCTCAACATCGAAGATTGCATTTCCGACCTGTCGACAAAAAAGCCGACGGTGCATGAAGGCTACTTGAACTTTTTCGTCGGCACACCGCTCGCCGACGCGCAAAAGGAAATCATCCTCGCCACCCTCAAGCATTACAGCGGCAACAAGCGCCTGACGGCCGAGGCGCTCGGCATCAGCCTGAAGACGCTGTACAACCGCCTCAAGGAGTACTGAAGCAGTTGCGACTCCTCAGGCATTGATGATCTCGCCGCCGTTCGGATGCAGCACCTGCCCCGCCATGAACGAGGAGTCTCCCGATGCCAGGAAGATATAGGACGGTGCGATTTCGTCGGGCTGTCCCGGGCGCCCTATAGGCGCATGTTCACCGAATTTCTCCACATTCTCCTCAGAAAAACTCGCCGGGATCAACGGCGTCCATACCGGCCCCGGCGCAACGGCATTAACGAGAATGCCGCGCTTGAGCAACTGCTGCGACAAGGATCGTGTAAAGGCGACAATCGCCCCCTTGGTCGAAGAATAATCAAGCAGATGCGAGCTGCCGCGATAGGCGGTTACCGACGTCGTATTGATGATGCGCGCGCCCTGCTGCAGATACGGCAGCGCTGCCTTGACCATATGAAACATCGAAAAGATATTGATGCGGAAAGTGTTGACCAGTTGCTCTTCCGATATGTCCTCGATGCTTTTCTGCGGATACTGTTGCGCCGCATTGTTGACGAGAATATCGAGCCGACCGAATGAAGACATCGTGCTGTCGATGATCTTGCGGCAAAACGTCGAGTCGCCAACATCGCCTGCAAACAACACGCACTCGCGCCCTTCCGCCTCGACCAGGCGTTGCGTTTCCTTTGCGTCCTCATGCTCCTCCAGGTAGGCGACGGCGACGTTCGCGCCTTCCTTCGCAAAGCCGATTGCCACCGCGCGCCCGATGCCGCTGTCACCGCCGGTCACCACCGCGACCTTGCCTTTCAATTTTCCACTGCCTTTGTAATTCCGCATCTCCGCCTCCGGACGCGGATGCATCGCCGTTTCCGAGCCCGGCTGATGGTCCTGATGCTGTGGGGGGATGGAGGGTTTCTGCTCCTGCGCTGCCATGATTATCCTTTCCGTGTGAAGTGCCCCGACCGGACAGCCGGGCCGCGGCATTGAAAACGGAAAGGCTTGCAGATTCCATGCCACTCGCAGCATGGCTGGACGGCTGCAGAAGGGATATCAGGCGGCGAGCGGCTGCATACGCGCCAGCGCTTCCAGCAACAGCGCAGGATCGCCCGCTGCCAGTTTCTTCGAGTCAGACAGGGTTTGACGGAATGCACGAGCACCGGGCATCCCGGTCATCAGGCCGAGCATGTGACGGGTAATGTTGTTCAGCCGAAGGCCGGCGCCATTCATGCCATAACACGCCAGCTGATCGCGGATATACGGCAACATTGCCTGCAGGATTTCCGCGCGCGACTTCACCGGCGCCGCATCGCCGTAATAACGCGCATCGAACGATGCCATCAGATAAGGATTGTGATACGCCTCGCGGCCCAGCATCACGCCATCGACGTGCTGCAAATGCACATCGATTTCCGCAAGCGTCTTGATGCCGCCGTTGATGATGATTTCGAGCTGCGGAAAGTCGCGCTTGAGCCGATATGCATAATCCGCTTTCAGCGGAGGAATCTCGCGATTCTCCTTCGGGCTCAGTCCCTTCAGGATCGCATTGCGCGCATGCACGACGAAAGTATTGCAACCCGCCTGCGCAATGGTGCCGACGAAGTCGCGCACGAAATCATACGAGTCGACATCATCGATACCGATCCGGTGCTTGACGGTGACATCGATGGAAACCGCATCCCGCATCGCCTTCACACAATCGGCAACCAATCGCGGTTCCGCCATCAGGCAGGCGCCAAACGCGCCTTTCTGCACGCGTTCCGAAGGGCAACCGCAGTTGAGATTGATTTCGTCATAGCCCCACTGCTCGCCCAGCTTCGCGCTCTTTGCCAGATCGGCCGGCTCGCAGCCGCCCAGTTGCAACGCCACCGGATGCTCCTCGTCATTGAAGTCGAGATGACGTGCCACATCACCATGGATCAGCGCCCCGGTCGTCACCATCTCGGAGTACAACCAGGTATGACGTGTCATCTGGCGATGGAACATACGGCAATGCCGGTCCGTCCAATCCATCATTGGTGCGACGGAAAGGCGACGGGCGGGCAATTTGGCGGATTCTGGGGAGAAGCTCATAAGGCAGTATTGTACCGGAGCGTTCCGCCAGGGTAATTGGATGCCATTGGCCTATCGGAATCGCCCTGCGAAAAACGCGTTCTCGCGATGCACGACCGCCGCCAAGCGCTTCACCGTCTCATCCATTTGCTGCACCGGCACTTGCGCATAACCAAGCAGTAACCCATTCCACGCCGGCTCCGCATCCCCCACTGCATGCGCACTCAGTGCGTGCGCCACGATGCCGGCCTGCAATGCGTGTGCGCTGACCAGGCGGTCGGAAACCGTCCGATCCAGGCCCAGTGCCAGATGCATGCCGGCCGAGCCGCCGTAGACCGTACCAAGCGTGCCCAGATGTCGCTCCAAGGCGGTACCGAGGGCATCGCGCCGTTGCCGGTACAAGCGGCGCATGCGCCGCAAATGGGTGGCGAACTGCCCGCTACGCAAAAATTCCGCCAGAGCCAATTGTTCCGCTATCCGGCCACGCGAAACCGATTGCGCCACATGGCCGGCCAGCGGTGTCACGAGGTGCGGCGGCACGACAATAAAACCGATACGCAGCGCCGGGAACATGGTTTTGCTGAAGGTGCCCAGGTAGAGCACCGGCGCATCGGGAGACAAGCCTTGCATGGCCGACAGAGGAGGCCCGTCATGCCGAAACTCGCTGTCATAATCATCCTCGATGATCAGCGCTCCTGCCGTCCTCGCCTGTTCGATGAGAGCCATGCGTCGCGCGAGGCTCAGCACGCTGCCCAAGGGATACTGGTGAGATGGCGTGACATAGATGAGCTTGGGCGGATGATCGCGCCAGTCGGCGGTGCCGGGCGCCATGCCATCCTGGTCGACAGCAACCCCGTGCGTACGCAGTTCGGCACCGCGAAAAGCGGTCTGCGCACCCCTATAACCCGGGTTTTCCATCCACACCACATCGCCCGCGTCGGCAAAGGCATGGGCACACAAATCCAGGCTGGCCTGGGTGCCATCCGTGATGAACACCTGGGACGCATCGCAGCTCACGCCGCGCGACGCACGCAGATAATCGGCAATCGCCGCACGCAAACGCGGTTCGCCTGCCGCATCGCCATAGTTCAATTGATCGGTTGACACAGCATGCCATGCACGGTTTAACAGGCGTCGCCAAGGACCGATTGGAAAATCGGCCAATGACGGCACGCCAGGCGCAAACGCACTCGTGAGAGCAGCATCCGGCAACGGCGCAAGCGTTTGCGCCCGCCGCGACAACTGCGGCGCCGGCTGAGCCGCCACATGGACTGCAGACATCGGTGAAATGTTGACATCAGCGACGACCGTACCGCGCCGGTCCGAGCAAACGAAGCCCTCTGTCGCCAATTGCTCATACGCATACAGAACAGTGTTGCGCGCCATGCCCAGCTCGATTGCCAGCTGGCGAGTCGCAAGCAATCGGGTGCCTGCGCCCAGCTTGCCGTTCTTGATCGCCGAGTGCAGGCACTCGTGCAGCAAGCGTTGACGCGACCACACCGGATAGCCGCGCTCTTTCAAAAAATTCGCAATGAGCAATGCATAGTCCATTTGTGGCCCTAATAAATGAGACTGACTTGGATCTATTTTCAGAGCCAGTCCTACATTATATTGCGCATCGATCTCACTTTTACCGAAACGATCATGACCATTCACACCCACACACCTCCCAGCGAGCGCACCCGCGTTCGCCGTCTTGCCGAGTTGGCAAACTACGAACGCAGTACTCTGCTCGCGATCATCGATGCTGCCTATCTATGCCACATCGCATTTCATGACGAAAAAGGATCTCACTGCATACCAACGGCTTGCTGGCGGCAAGGCGAGCATCTGTATATCCACGGCTCGAACGGCGGACGCTTGCTCAAATTGCTATCGAGCGGTACGCAAGCGTGCGTCGCCATTACCCACCTCGATGGATTGGTGCTTGCACGCGCGGCATTCAATCATTCGATGAACTATCGCTCGGCAGTCATTTATGGCAGCTTCGAGCGGGTAACCGACGAATCGGAGAAGCGGGACGCGATGGCCGCATTCATGGACAAGCTGGCACCGGGCAGGCAAGCAGAGGTCCGGCCCGGCAATGACAAGGAGTTTACGGCAACGACAGTGATGCGCATCTCGCTTGACGAGGCGGCAGCCAAGCTGAGGTCGGGCGGCCCCAAGGATGACGAGGAAGATATGGCGATTCCCGTATGGGCGGGTGTTTTACCGTTTGTGCACATGCAATCGATGCCGGTGGCCGATGAGCACAACACGGTTGAAGCACCCGCATATGTTCGTCAATGGAACAATTGCACCCCGATAGCCAAAGGCTGAATCACGCCAGGACCATTGTATCGCCCAACCAAAGGGATCCTCGATGAGCTCAACAGAAGTTCGAGCACCGATCCGCAAACTGCTCCAAAGTAAAAAAGCCGCTACATCAATCGATGTAGCGGCTTTTTCATGCAACCCTGAATTACGCTGCTTCGCGCGACGCCTTCTTGCGCTCGTGCTCCTTCAGGAAGCGCTTGCGCAGGCGAATGCTCTTCGGCGTGATTTCAACCAGTTCGTCGTCTTCGATGAATTCCACCGCATACTCCAGCGTCAACTGGACCGGCGGCACCAGTCGCACTGCCTCGTCCGTACCGGAAGCACGCACGTTGGTCAGCTGCTTGCCCTTGATCGGATTGACCACGAGGTCATTGTCGCGGGAATGGATGCCGATGATCATGCCTTCATATACCGGATCGTTGTGACTGACGAACATGCGGCCGCGATCCTGCAGCTTCCACAATGCATAGGCAACGGCAGCGCCGTCGTCCTGCGAAATCAGCACGCCATTGCGGCGGCCCGCCAGTTCCGGCTTGCCGCTGTCGACCGGCGAGTACTCGTCGAAAATATGGCTCATCAGGCCGGTACCGCGGGTCAGCGTCATGAACTCCGACTGGAAGCCGATCAGGCCGCGTGCCGGGATACGGTACTCGAGACGCACGCGCCCCTTGCCGTCCGGCTCCATGTTCTGCAGGTCGCCGCGGCGACGGCCCAGTTCTTCCATCACGCCACCCTGGTGCGCATCCTCGACGTCGACCGTCAGCAATTCATAGGGCTCGCACTTGACGCCGTCGATCTCCTTGAACACCACGCGCGGACGCGACACGGCCAGCTCATAGCCTTCGCGGCGCATGTTTTCCAGCAGAATCGTCAGATGAAGTTCGCCGCGGCCCGACACTTCAAACGTCGTGTCGTCGCCGGTATCGGTCACGCGCAGCGCAACGTTCGACTTCAGTTCACGATCGAGGCGGTCGCGGATCTGGCGACTGGTAACGAACTTGCCTTCGCGGCCCGCCAGCGGGGAGTTATTGACGAGGAAGTTCATTGTCAGCGTCGGCTCGTCGACCTTGAGCATCGGCAGTGCATCCGGCGTATCCGGGGAGCAAACGGTGGTGCCGATGCCGAGGTCCTCGATACCGTTGATCAGCACGATGTCGCCGGCCATCGCCTCGTCCACCAGCATGCGCTCCAGACCCTTGAATTTCAACACTTGGTTGATACGCGCCTTGGTCGGCGTGGAATCCGGACCATTCATGATGATCACGTCCTGCAGCGCCTTCACGCGACCGCGCTTGATGCGGCCGATACCGATCTTGCCCACATAGGATGAATAATCGAGGGACGAAATCTGCAGCTGCAGCGGGCCGTCCGGATCGTCGTCGCGCACCGGAACGTGTTCCAGCACCGCGTCGAACAAGGGTTTCATCGTGCCTTCACGCATTGTCGGATCAAGGCTCGCATAACCGTTCAGCGCCGACGCATACACCACCGGGAAATCCAGTTGTTCTTCGGTTGCACCCAGCTTGTCGAACAGTTCGAAAGTGGCATTGATCACCCAGTCCGGACGCGCACCGGGGCGGTCGATCTTGTTGACCACCACGATCGGCTTCAAACCGAGCGCGAGTGCCTTGCGCGTCACAAAACGCGTCTGCGGCATCGGGCCTTCGACAGCGTCCACCAGAAGCAGCACGCTGTCGACCATCGACAGCACGCGCTCGACTTCACCGCCGAAATCGGCGTGACCCGGGGTGTCGACGATATTGATGTGCGTGCCTTCGTACTCGACCGCGCAATTCTTCGCCAGAATCGTGATGCCGCGCTCTTTTTCAAGATCGTTGGAATCCATCACGCGGGTATCGACTTGCTGGTTTTCACGGAAAGTGCCCGACTGACGCAGCAACTGGTCGACCAGCGTGGTCTTGCCGTGGTCGACGTGGGCGATGATGGCGATATTGCGCAGAGCGCGTTTGGTGTTTGACATGGTGGCCTAAAGCAGGATGTATAGCGGAATGCGAAGAACCCGCAATTATAGCATGTTGCGCCGCATGAAATAAAGAAAGCGCTGAATTTTCAAAGAGTTGCAGCCGTTCAATCAAGCGGCCGCAATCAGGCGCTCCGGCGCCAGGATGCCGTAGTTCAGGAGTTGCGCCGTACCGAGCAAACGGCCATCGGTCTCGCAATAGACACGAACCCGCCCCTGCTCCTGTGGATAGGCGACAGCCTCCTTGCCCAGCGCCAACCGCTGGCCATGCAGGAAACGGACGGTCAGGACGGCAGGAAGAACAATGGACGGAAACGATGACAACAATGCGTCGACGGGAGCAAGACATGCCGGCCGGTCCTGCTCTGTTAGCGCGACAAGGCGATCCAGTGTATGGGCATTCGATATGGAAAGCGTGCCGACCCCGGTACGGCGCAGCTCTTTCAGGTGAGCGCCGCAACCGAGTACGGCGCCGATATCTTCGCCCAGCACTCGGATATAGGTACCCTTGCTGCAAGTGACGCGCAACCGGAGGAAAGGCCGTTCATAGCCGAGCAGTTCCAGCGCATGAATCTTCACACGGCGCACTTCCCGCTCCAGTGTCACGCCCGCACGCGCATACTCGTACAGCGGCTTTCCGTCGCGCTTGAGGGCGGAATACATCGGCGGCACCTGGTCGATATCGCCGCGAAACTGCGTAAGCACGGCTTCGATCTGTTCGCGCGTGACGTCGACATCGCGTTCGTCAATCACACCACCTTCGGTATCGCCGGTTTCGGTTGTCACCCCCAGGTGCGCAACGGTTTCGTAGGTCTTGTCGGCGTCCAGCAAGTCCTGCGCGAACTTCGTCGCCTCGCCAAAGCACAAGGGCAGCAATCCGGTCGCGAACGGATCGAGCGTGCCGGTATGCCCCGCCTTTTGCGCATTCAGCAGGCGCTTGGCCTTGATCAGAGCATCATTGCTGGACTGGCCGGCAGCCTTGTCGAGCAACAACACGCCATGCACCGGCACACGGATTTTCTTGGGCGGAATTTGCGCCATGGTTTTACGATTGATGGCCGCGCCAACGGACGCGGTGGCCTTCAGTCCTGATCGGGCTCGCTGGAGTGGCTTGCATTCGCCTCGTCGATCAGTTTCGACAACTCGATGCCGCGTGCAGTCGACATATCATGCACGAAATGCAGCTCGGGCGTAGTGTGGATCGTCAAGCGCCGCCCAAGCTGGCCGCGGATGAAACCGGATGCCTTGCTCAACCCGGATAAAGTGTTCTGTACCGCTTCGTCGCTGTCAGCCAGCGTGGTGAAGAAAACCTTCGCATGCGCATAATCCGGCGTCACCTGCACCTCGGTGATCGTGATCATGCCGACGCGCGGATCCTTGAGTTCGTAAGCGATGATTTCCGCGAGGTCGCGCTGAATCTGGTCGGCGACGCGCACGCCGCGGCCGGGGATGGATTTGCTATGTTTAGCCATGATGATGGGTAGAACCTTAATGTCACCGCGGGCCGAACAGGGCCGAACACGCTCCATGGCGCTCTTGCGAGGCACAGGACTGAAGCTCCGCCCATTCAGCCCGCGAAACCGGTGCAGCCGACATCGTGACATCGGCTGCACTCGGCCCCGGAGCGTGGCGCACGGCAGTATGCCTGCCGGACAGATACTTACTTACAGCGTACGGGCGACTTCCTGAACTTCGAAGACTTCGAGCTGGTCACCTTCCTGGATGTCGTTGAAGTTCTTCAGCGACAGACCGCACTCGAAGCCGGACTTCACTTCCTTCACATCGTCCTTGAAGCGCTTGAGCGAATCCAGTTCGCCGGTCCAGATCACTACGTTGTCGCGCAACAACCGAACCGACGCACCACGCTTGACCAGGCCGTCGAGCACGTAGCAACCGGCGATCGCACCAACCTTGCTGACATGGAACACCTGGCGAATTTCGACCAGGCCAAGCGCCTGCTCGCGCTTTTCCGGCGACAGCATGCCCGACATCGCTGCCTTGATCTCGTCTACTGCATCGTAAATGATGTTGTAGTAACGAATATCGATACCGCTGGCTTCGGCCAGCTTGCGCGCCGATGCATCCGCACGGGTGTTGAAGCCGATGATGACCGCCTTCGACGCCACTGCCAGGTTGACGTCCGATTCGCTGATGCCGCCGACTGCCGCATGCACGATCTGCACGCGCACTTCGTTGGTCGAAAGCTTCTGCATTGCATGCACGATCGCTTCCTGCGAACCCTGCACGTCGGCCTTGATGATCAACGGCAGGTTCTTCACCTCGCCCTCGGCCATCTGCTCGAACATGTTTTCCAGCTTCGCGGCCTGCTGCTTCGCCAGCTTCACGTCGCGGAACTTGCCTTGACGGAACAGGGCAATCTCGCGCGCCTTGCGCTCGTCAGCCATGACCATGACTTCTTCACCGGCTGCCGGCACTTCGGTCAAACCTTGAATTTCGACCGGAATCGAGGGCCCGGCTTCGGAAATGTTCTTGCCGTTCTCGTCCAGCATCGCACGTACGCGGCCGTAGGCCGAACCAGCCAGGACGACATCGCCGCGCTTCAGGGTACCGGACTGCACCAGAACCGTCGCCACCGGACCGCGTCCCTTGTCGAGTTTGGCTTCGATGACCAGGCCCTTGGCATGGGCATCGACCGGCGCTTTCAGTTCCAGCACTTCCGCCTGCAGCAGCACGTTTTCCAGCAAATCGTCGATGCCCTGGCCGGTCTTTGCCGATACCGGGATGAACGGCGACTCGCCGCCATAGGCTTCCGGCACGACCTGCTCGGCAATCAACTCCTGCGTCACGCGCTCGGTATTGGCGCCCTGCTTGTCGATCTTGTTGATCGCAACGACGATGGGCACACCGGCAGCCTTCGCATGGGCGATCGCCTCCTTGGTCTGCGGCATCACGCCGTCGTCGGCGGCCACCACCAGAATCACGATGTCGGTCGCCTTGGCGCCGCGCGCACGCATTGCCGTAAACGCTTCGTGACCCGGGGTATCGAGGAAGGTGATGATGCCGCGCGGCGTTTCGACGTGATATGCGCCGATGTGCTGCGTAATGCCGCCGGCTTCGCCCGCCGCGACCTTGGCGCGACGGATCGAGTCCAGCAACGACGTCTTGCCGTGGTCGACGTGACCCATCACGGTCACCACCGGAGCGCGCGGCAGCGCCTCGGCATCCGCATGCGCACCGGCTTCTTCCAGCAGCGCCTCCGGATCGTCGAGCTTGGCGGCAAACGCCTTGTGTCCCATCTCTTCGACCAGGATCATTGCCGTTTCCTGGTCGAGCACCTGGTTGATCGTGACCATCTGGCCCAGCTTCATCATGTGCTTGATGACCTCGGAAGCCTTCACCGCCATCTTGTGCGCCAGTTCCGCGACCGTGATCGTTTCAGGCACATGCACATCCTTCACCACGGCCTCTGTCGGCACCTGGAAATTCGACTCGCGCTGGTCGTCGCCATGACCATGCGAACGACGGCCCTTGGAGCCGCTGCGCCAGCCATCGCGGCCGCCGGGCGCCGTGGTCGCGCCGCGTGTCTTGATGGCGCCGCGCTTCTTGGCGGCATCATCCTGCCAGGTCGAAGACACGTTAGCCGACTTGATCGACTTCTTGTCGCCGACCGCCGGTTTCTTCTCATCCTTCTTGTCGGCAGGCTTCTTCTCGGCCGGCTTGTGCAATGTGCCCTCTGCGGCCTTGGCAACGGGAGCCGGTTCCGGCGCCTTCATTACCTTGCGCGGTGCATTCATCATCGCCTTGATCTGCGCCACCTCGTCGGCCACCATCTTGCGCGCGCGCTCGGTCGCGGCAGCACGCTCGGCAGCATCCTTTGCCTCCTGTGCCGCAACCTTCTTCTTGGCCTCTTCCTCGTCAGCGCGGCGTTTTTCTTCGGCTACCGAAACTTCCGCCTTTTCTATAGTCGCTTGCTGCACTGTTTTTTCAGCAACCGCTTTTTCGGCCGCCGCTTTCTCTGCCTCGGCGGCTTCGCGCATCGCTTTCGCCTGCGCTTCCTTCTCCGCTTCCAGCTTGGCGAGACGCTCCTGCTTCTCGCGCAGGTCGGCTTCCTGGCGCGCGATCAACTCGGCCTGACGGCGTGCCTCTTCCTCGCGGCGGGCAATTTCGGCCTCATCGATAATCGGCGCGGCCGGCTCGATTGCTGCGGTTTCTTCGGCAGCCGGCTCGTCGCGCTTGATGAACGTGCGCTTCTTGCGGACCTCGACCTGGATCGTACGCGACTTGCCGGTGGCATCCGCTTGCTTGATCTCCGTCGTTTCCTTGCGCGTCAGCGTGATCTTTCGTTTCTCGCCGTCGGGCGCTGCGCCATGCGAACGGCGCAGATGGTTCAACAGCTTGTCCTTGTCCTCTTTGGACAGGGAGTCGGACGCCGAACTCTTGTCGACGCCTGCAGCGCGCAGTTGGGTCAGCAGCAGGTCTGCAGGCATCTTCAGTTCGGTGGCAAATTGAGCTACGTTGTTACTCGCCATTCAGTCCTCTTTTCTATGTGGCACGACAGATGATAGTTGGAGCGTTCCGGATCAGTTGGATTCGGCCAGTTCGCGCGCCTTGGCTTGCAAGGCACGCGCATGCTCGTCGTACTTTGCGTCAATCAGGCGCATCTCATCGTCGGTCACATCTTCAAATTCATTTTCAATCAATTGTCGCGCACGCTCGATCGGCAGAGCGAGGATTGCGCCAAACTCATCGTAGGCCAGGCCAGCGAAAGCATCCATCGTCTTGATGTCGGCGAGTCCAAGCTTGCCTGCCGTGACGCGGTCGATGCCGTCCAGGTTGACCAACGCATCTTCCATGCCTTCCAGGCCCTCTTCCGATGCAATGGCTTCGGTGACCAGTGCATCGCGTGCGCGGTTGCGCAACTCGTTGACCGTGTCTTCATCAAAGGCTTCGATATCCAGCATTTCCGTAATCGGCACGTACGCGATTTCTTCGAGACTGGAAAAACCTTCTTCAACGAGGATGTCGGCGACCTCCTGGTCGACATCGAGCTTCTCCATGAACAGCGTACGAATCGCCGCAGTTTCGGCTGCGGATTTGTCAGCCGATTCTTCCGCAGTCATGATATTGATTTGCCAGCCGGTAAGTTCGGAAGCAAGACGCACGTTCTGACCACCACGACCGATCGCAATGGCCAGATTTTCCTCGTCGACGACCACGTCCATCGCATGCTTTTCTTCGTCCACCACGATCGAAGAGACATTCGCAGGCGCCAGCGCGCCGATCACGAACTGCGCCGGGTCTTCCGACCACAACACGATATCGACGCGCTCGCCACCGAGTTCGCCGGTCACCGCCTGCACACGCGAACCGCGCATGCCCACGCAGGTGCCGATCGGATCGATCCGTTTGTCGTTCGTAAATACGGCGATCTTCGCGCGCACACCCGGATCACGGGCGGCAGACTTGATCTCCAGCAAGCCCTGCTCGATTTCCGGCACTTCCAGTTCGAACAGCTTCATGATGAATTCCGGCGCGGTGCGCGACAGGATGACCTGCGGTCCGCGCGCGTTGCGGTCGATGCGCAGGATGAAAGCACGCACACGGTCACCGATACGCAGATTTTCCTTCGGGATCATCTGGTCGCGTGGCAGGCGCGCTTCGATCTTGCCGGACTCGACAATCGCATCGCCGCGCTCCATGCGCTTGATGGTACCTGTTACCAGCGCGTCGCCACGCTCGAGGAAGTCGGCGAGTATCTGCTCGCGCTCGGCGTCGCGAATACGCTGCAGAACCACTTGCTTGGTGTCCTGCGCGAAACGGCGGCCAAAATCCACCGATTCGATCGGTTCTTCAATATAGTCATCAACTTCGATATCCGGAATCTGTTCTTTCGCCTCGAAATGCAGCACTTCCTGGTCCGGCAGTTGCAGCCCCGCCTCGTCCGGCACGACGTGCCAGCGGCGGAACGACTCGAACTCGCCGGTTTCGCGATCGATGGAGACGCGCACGTCCACTTCGCCGTCGTAGCGCTTCTTGGTTGCTTGCGCGAGCGCGTGTTCCAGCGCTCCGAATACGATATCCTTATCGACGTTTTTCTCTCGTGCCAGCGCATCGACCAACAACAATACTTCGCGACTCATGCTTTGCGACTCCTAAAGTCCACTTTCGGCACCAGGCGTGCCTTGTCCACATCGGCGAGCGTGAATTCAAGCATCGCCGGCCCGTCTTTTCCTTCAAATTCCAACTTCAGTTTGTCACCCTCCGGCGCATGCAACACCCCCTGAAAGGACTTGCGGTTTGCCGCGCTCGCCATCGGCATACGCAGCTTCACAAGCGCTTCCTGACCGGCGAAGCGCGCAAAGTCCGTCTGCTTCTTCAGCGGCCGATCCAGGCCGGGCGACGAAATCTCCAGCCGTTCGTAATGCGCATTCTCCACGGTCAGCACGTGCGACAACTGATGACTGACCTTTTCGCAGTCATCGACGGTAATACTGCCCTTGTCCGCATCTTCCGGCGGGAAGTCGATATACACGCGCAGCAGGCCGTGCGCTGCCTGCTCGACGTCGACAAGCTCGTACCCCATTCCCGCCACGGTCTTTTCAATCAATTCCGACAAGCGCAAAACATTCTCCGAATAGCCCAAACCAGTCACAAACTGTTCAACAAAAAAAAAATGGGCATCTGCCCATCTCTTTTTTATCGTGCCAGCCGCCTGCCGCGGTCTTCCAGCGAATGCAGGCTTGCGAGTGCGACCTTTGTTAACTCCCTAATTATAAACAATTATTTGGTGCATCGCAATGGCAAACCGGCGTTCCCTGCCCAGCAGAACACCGGTTTTTCACAATTACTTGCAAAAGGAAATCAAAAGGCCCGCCGATGAGTGCGCAGCCTCTCACACCTCAACCACGAGAGCGGCGACGCGGCAAACCTTGCATTGCGAGATTTCCGCGCCCCTGGCCGCCGCCGTACCGGCGCGATTGTCCGGCATCCGGAAAGCCGAGAGCGGTTTGCAGCGGGTCGGGTTGACGGCTGCGCTGCGCCCCTTGGCCGCGTCCGCCTCCATTACCCTTTGCCGGCCCGGTTCCACGCTTGGGGCCGTTGGCGCGGTCGGAAAATCCATTCCCATTGCGCTCGCCACCGGGTCGCCCCCCCTGCTGCCCCTTGCCCGCAGTTTTTTCAAGCCCGCTGACGCTCATCAGGCCACGCACCGCATGTTCATCAAGCTCTTCCCAGCGCCCCCGCTTCAGCCCGCTGGGCAACGTCATTGTGCCGTAGCGTGTGCGAATCAGTCGCGACACAGTCAACCCGATCGCTTCGAACATGCGCCTCACCTCGCGGTTGCGCCCCTCTCCGATCGTCACGCGATACCAGCGATTGACGCCTTCACCACCACCGTCCGCCACCCGGGAAAACTGAGCGACACCGTCCTCGAGTTCCACGCCGCTGAGCAACCTTTGCCGCATGCCTTCCTCCAGCTCGCCCAGCGTGCGCACCGCATATTCACGTTCGATGCCATACCGCGGGTGCATGAGGCGGTTGGCCAGATCCCCGGAAGTCGTAAACAGCAACAGGCCTTCCGTATTGAAATCGAGGCGACCGACGGCCAGCCACTTTCCGGCCTTCATCGTCGGCAAACGCTCAAAAACGGAGGGGCGGCCTTCCGGATCATCATGACTGACGATTTCGCCGGCCGGTTTGTGATAGATAAGAACGCGCGGCGGCCGCTTGCTGACCTTGCGCTGAATGAGCTTGCCGTTGATGCGCACCTGATCCGTCGGCAGAATGCGCTGCCCGATGTGCGCCGGCTCGCCATTGACCGATACGCGGCCGGCAATGATCAATTCCTCCATGTCGCGCCGCGAACCCAAGCCCGCATCGGCAAGCACCTTGTGCAATTTGGGGGCATCGTCTTCCGCAGTCAGGTCGCGGCGCACCACCTTACCCTGCGCACGACCGTCGCGCCGTGAGGCAGCATCCTCATCTGCGGCGGATTGATCGAACGCTTCCGACGTCACGAACGAAAAAATATCGTCCGTACCGCTGGCGCCCTTCGCTCGTGCCTGCGGCTTGCCGCCGCCACCGGCGGACTGCTTGCCTTTGACCTTTTGAGCATGCTGAACCTTGGACCGGTCTTCCCGTTTGCGGCCGCCCCGGCCTTGACGCTGAGCCTTGTCGGCGTCCGGCGTAACCGCTTCGCCAGGCGAGGCGCCATCGGCCTTGCGTTCAGCAGCAGTATCGGGCGCAGCGCCGGCGTCTGTCTGTTTCGGGGCACGAGTACGTCGCAGACTGCGCGGGCCGCGCACTCCGCGCTTGGCAGATTTTTTCTTGCCATCATCGGACTGTGCGCCCGCTGCAGCATTTTCGACCTGCGTCGACTCCTGATTCTCTTTAGGCTCGGCTCGAGCAGGAGAATCGGTGGTTACGACAGGCGCGTCATTGTGGGAAGGCAGATTCATCGTTCGATTCTTGTGTGTGCTGTCGGGTGTCCGCTGCATCGCGTACTTCTAATGTGGATGCGGCATCGGGATCCGAGGTTTGCGGGTCGATAGAGGAAACAGATTGATCGGCATCTGAGACAATCCCGAGCTGGTTCTCGGATTGCCTCTCGGCTTGCGCACTTGACGCGGCTGCCATCTCGTCGGCAGCCGGCTTGTGCTGGATGTCGACCGAGGCATCAGCGCTTGCCGCATTTCCGTCGCCCGGCTTCGGCGACGCGGCTTGTGCCGCATTCGTCTGTGCTGCAGGCTCGGACGGCGCATCGTCGAGACGCGCCTGCATGTCTCCTTCGAGCGCCTGCATTTCCGGCAGGATACCTCCCTGCACGCCTTCTTTCGTTATCTGCTGCAAGGGCGGCAACTGGTCCAGCGATGTCAGGCCCAGGTCGTCGAGAAACTGCCTGGTGGTTGCGAACAAAGCCGGCCTGCCGGGGACATCGCGATGGCCGATGGCCTCGATCCAGCCTCGCTCTTCGAGCATCTTGATGGTTTGCGAGTTCACCGTGACACCGCGAATTTCTTCGATATCACCGCGGGTGACCGGCTGCCGGTAGGCGATGATGGCAAGCGTCTCAAGTGTTGCGCGCGAATACTTCGGCGGCTTTTCGGGATTGAGCCGTTCCAGGTACTTCTTCATTTCGGGTCGGCTCTGGAAGCGCCAGCCTGTCGACAGGCTGACGATCTCGATACCCTTGTCGGACCAGTCGCTGCGCAACTCTTCAAGCATGGCCTTGATGGTATCGGCGCCGACCTCTTCACGCCCCTCGCCGTTTTCCGCGTAGAGCTTCTTCATGTCATTGATCGACAATGGCTCATGCGCGCAGAGCAGCGCGGTTTCGAGGACTTTCTTCGCCTCAATAGTATTCATTTTTACGTCTTGTTCTTTACTAACAAAGTGCAGAAATCATCGTCAACGACAGGCACTTGCAATGCTGTCCGGTCAGGGAAACCCGTTGAAGCTATTCCGACGCCCGATTTATTGGAGTAGTAGTGAGGGCGGGAATTGATAAGACTTAAAGACTTGGTTGCGGGGGCAGGATTTGAACCTGCGACCTTCGGGTTATGAGCCCGACGAGCTGCCAGACTGCTCCACCCCGCGTCTGAAGGATGAGAGTATATCCGGTATCAGCGATCAGCGCAAATGCAATTGCCACTCAATCATGCGGTGATACACTTGCGCTGTGCCTTGCCATGTTGAACCGGCGGCCGTTCAAGCACTGGCAATATCAACTACCCGTATCCGACCTCTATGAAATTCTGCTCCGAATGCGCGCATCCCGTCACGTTGTTGATCCCGCCGGACGACAATCGCCCTCGTTACGTATGCGAGCAATGCGGCACGATTCATTATCAGAATCCGAAGATGGTGATTGGTTCCATTCCTGCGTGGGAACAGGAAGGCGAAACGCTTGTCCTGCTGTGCCGGCGCGCAATCGAGCCGCGTTACGGCTACTGGACGCTGCCCGCAGGCTTCATGGAGAACGAAGAAACGACGTCAGAAGCCGCATTGCGCGAGACCCTCGAGGAAGCTGGCGCGCGCATCGAACTGCACGAACTGTTTTCCCTGCTGAATGTGCCGCATGTCCACCAGGTGCACATGTTTTACCGCGCAACACTGCTTGACCTGAATTACCAGGCCGGCACTGAAAGCCTTGAAGTTCAACTGTTCAAGGAGTCCGAAATCCCCTGGGACGACATTGCGTTCCCCACGGTCTGGAAAACGCTGAAACTGTTCTTTGCGGATCTTGCGCGGATCAGGAACGAAGGCGGCACCTTTGCAATGCACGCCCGGGATGTCCGAAAGCCCATGCGACAAAGCGAGTAGCACGGGAGCGGCAAGAGCGCCTCACAGCAGCTTGCTCTTGCCCCCCCCGCTGTGGCTACCAGCTCGTTTCTCGTTCTGCGGTAGCACTGATCTTGTGAATCGAAAGATCGGCGCCATCGAATTCCTGCTCAGGATCGAGCCGGATTCCTACCAGCTTTTTCAGCACTCCGTAAATCAAGGCGCCGCCGGTCAAGGCAACCGTCACACCAAGCAGTGTGCCGATCAATTGCGACAGAAAGGAAACACCACCGATGCCTCCGAGCGCCTGCTGGCCGAAAATGCCGGCGGCAATTCCACCCCACGCGCCGCACAATCCGTGCAACGGCCACACCCCGAGCACGTCGTCGATCTTCCATTTGTTCTGGGTCAGCGTAAACATCCATACGAAGATCGCGCCGGCAATCCCCCCGGTTATGAGCGCTCCCAGCGGATGCATCAGGTCGGAGCCGGCGCAGACCGCGACCAGTCCCGCAAGCGGACCGTTGTAGGCGAAGCCCGGATCGTTCTTGCCGAGCAGCACAGCGACCAGCGTCCCGCCCACCATTGCCATCAACGAATTGATCGCCACCAGCCCGTTCATCTTGTCCAGCGTTTGCGCACTCATGACGTTGAATCCGAACCAGCCGACCGCGAGCACCCATGCTCCCAATGCGAGAAAGGGAATGTTCGATGGCGGGTGCGCCGCGACCGCACCGTCGCGCGAGTATCGACCGCGGCGCGCACCGAGCAGGAGCACGGCCGGCAAGGCCGCCCAACCGCCCACCGCATGGACGACGACCGAACCGGCAAAGTCATGAAACTCGGCGGAAAACATCGCCTTCAGCCAGGTCTGGATTCCAAATTTCTGGTTCCATACGATACCCTCGAAAAAGGGATATACCAGCCCGACAAGCACGGCCGTGGCAACGAGTTGGGGATAGAACTTCGCGCGCTCGGCAATACCGCCGGAAATGATCGCCGGAATGGCCGCCGCAAAGGTCAGCAGGAAAAAGAACTTGACGAGTTCGAATCCGTTTTTCACCGAAAGCGTTGCCGCGTCCGAAAAGAAATCGACCCCGTAGGCAATGCTGTAGCCAACAAAAAAGTAAGCGATCGTCGAAACGGCAAAATCGACTAAGATTTTGACCAAGGCGTTGACCTGGTTTTTCTTGCGAACCGTACCCAGTTCCAGAAAGGCAAACCCTGCGTGCATCGCGAGGATCATGATGGCACCGAGCAAAATGAATAAGGCATCAGCACCGTTTTTGAGCGCATCCATGCAAAAACTCTCCCTGTTAATGTGCAAGACTTTCTTGCTGCGCCACAATAAAGCAAAAAACATTCCATTTTGGTGCAAATTTACAAGTATTTGATTTAAAGGAAGGAAATAGGCATCAATACCAAAATATTAATATTACGCACCAATTATGTGCATTCCCATGTTCCAACTTGGTGAGGAAAATGATTCCCTGGCTTGAAGAAGATGCGCCCTTTCCAGACGTATCGACCGCATTGACGGACGCCGATGGCGCACCTGGCCTGCTGGCCGCCGGCAACGATCTGTCTCCGGAGCGCCTGTTGCAGGCCTACCGGCACGGCATCTTTCCCTGGTTCTCCGAAGGTCAACCGGTCTTGTGGTGGAGCACCGATCCGCGCATGGTGTTGTTCACCGAGCGCTTTACGGTCTCGCACAGCCTGAAGAAGACACTGAAAAAGGTCGACCGAAGCATGCAGTCCGATGGCTGCTGGCAGGTGCGATTCGATTCTGCGTTCGAGGATGTCATGCGTGCCTGCGCCGCCCCCCGCAAGGACAGCGCAGGCACATGGATTTCGGAAGACATCGTTCGCGGGTACAGCGCGTTGCACCGGCAGGGGTATGGCCACTCTTCCGAAGTCTGGCTCGACGGCCAACTGGTCGGCGGCGCTTACGGGGTGTGCATTGGAAGGATGTTTTATGGCGAGTCGATGTTCGCGCGCATCAGTGACGCGTCGAAGATTGCTCTCGCCTACCTCGTTCACTTCCTGCGGGAGAACGGGGTCGAAATGGTCGACTGCCAGCAGGAAACAGCGCATCTCGCATCGCTGGGCGCTTCGCCTGTTCCACGGCGCGAATTCATTACTCGCCTGAGATCCGCCATCGCCGAGCCACCGATAGAGCGATGGCAACCGCTCGCGCTGTTTTGATATCGCGCCAAAAAATGCTTATATGCGCCCCGGCATCCGGTGTAAATTAGCGCTGTCATCACCGCTGCCAGGCTACACGCAAATGACGCATCTAAAAGACCTGCCCTTCGCTACCCTGCAGTTCTACGCTACGGCGCCTTATCCATGCAGCTATCTGGATGGCCGTCAGGCTCGCTCGCAAGTTGCCACCCCATCGCATCTGATCAATGCAGACGTCTACTCGGAATTGGTCAAGAACGGCTTCCGGCGCAGCGGCATCTTCACTTACCGGCCGTACTGCGACGGCTGCCAGGCCTGCATACCGGTACGAGTGAAAACGGAAGAATTTTCCGCAAACCGAAGCCAGCGGCGGGCATGGAACAAACACAACTCCCTTGTGACATGGGTGACGACGCTCGCCTACGTTCCCGAGCATTACGATCTGTATCTGCGCTACCAGGCCGCTCGACACGCGGGCGGCGGCATGGATCAGGACAGCCGTGACCAGTACGCTCAATTCCTGCTGCAAAGCAAAGTCAATACCCGTCTCGTCGAATTTCGCGATGAGGACGGTACGTTGAGGATGATCAGCATCATTGATGTGCTGAACGACGGGCTCTCTTCCGTCTACACTTTCTACGATCCGGACGTGAGCGGCGCCTCCTACGGCACCTATAACGTGCTGTGGCAGATCGAACAGGCAAAGCGCCTCGACCTGCCGTATGTGTATCTCGGATACTGGATCCGGGACAGTCAGAAGATGGCTTACAAGGTCAACTTTCAACCGCTTGAAGCGCTCCGAATGGGTAAATGGGAGCAGTGGCACGAGATTTCGTAGCAGGCGCCGGAGGTTGACAGCATGCAAGGGTAAAATAGCGCCTCTCGCGCGGCGCCCGCCTCGTGACATGCCTGCCACACGGCGACCCTGCATCCGACTCTGCATCCTTATATGTCCGACAATCTCCTCTATGCCCTCGCCCGCCCACTGCTGTTTTCGCTGGATCCGGAAGCTGCACACAACCTCACGCTGCCTTCGCTGAAACGGGCAGCGACGTGCGGCCTTACCCGGCTGCTCCCAAGGCCCGCGCCGGATCCGCGCACCGTCATGGGCATCAGCTTTCCCAACCCGGTCGGACTCGCGGCCGGACTCGACAAGGACGGTGCTTATATTGACGGCCTCGCCGCGCTCGGCTTCGGCTTCATCGAGGTCGGGACCGTCACGCCGCGCGCGCAACCCGGGAATCCGCAGCCACGCATGTTCCGCCTC
This sequence comes from uncultured Noviherbaspirillum sp., assembly GCA_966212445.1. Taxonomy (GTDB): domain Bacteria; phylum Pseudomonadota; class Gammaproteobacteria; order Burkholderiales; family Burkholderiaceae_D; genus Noviherbaspirillum. The sequence goes on from CBIHRJ010000004.1 coordinate 94,337, forward strand.
CCACAGGCAAAGGCGATCATCAATCGCATGGGTTTCAACAACGGTGGCGTCGATGCCTTCGTTGCCAATGTGCAGGCATCGAAGTTCTACCGGAACAGGGAAGGCGTACTCGGTCTGAACATCGGCAAGAATGCCGATACGCCGATCGAACGGGCGGCCGACGACTACTTGTATTGCCTAGACAAGGTTTATCCATACGCCAGTTACGTAACGGTCAACGTTTCTTCACCCAACACCAAGAACCTGCGCCAGCTCCAGGGCGGCTCCGAACTCGACGCGCTCCTGTCCCGGCTGAAGGAAGCCCAGCAGCGCCTGGCAGAACGACACAAGCGCTACGTTCCCATCGCGCTGAAGATCGCGCCGGACATCGATGCCGAACAGATCAAGACCATCGCGTCAGCCCTGCTGCGGCACAAAATGGATGCGGTGATTGCAACCAACACGACGATCACGCGCGATGCCGTCAAAGGCTTGCCGCATGCGGAAGAAAGCGGCGGCTTGTCGGGGGCGCCGGTATTCGAGTTGTCCAACACGGTCATTCGGGCGCTGAAGACGGAATTGGGCGATACCCTGCCGGTCATCGGTGTCGGCGGCATCCTTTCCGGAGCGGATGCGCAAGCAAAGGTCGATGCCGGCGCTTCGCTGGTGCAGTTGTACACCGGGCTGATCTATCGCGGTCCGGCCCTCGTCAGGGAGTGCGCTGCAGCGTTGCGCAAATCACGTTAAAGTTCTGGCATGACCGATCTTTGAATTTGCGAACCCACATGGAAAAAATCACTCTCGGCACAAGCGATCTCAAGGTTTCCAAAATCTGCCTCGGCACGATGACCTTCGGCGAACAAAATACCGAAGCCGAGGCGCACAGTCAGCTCGACTATGCGCTTGAACGCGGAATCAACTTTATCGATACCGCCGAAATGTATCCTGTCATGCCGCGCGTAGAGACCCAGGGACGAACAGAAACCTATATCGGCACATGGCTGAAAAAATCCGGAAAACGGAGTCAAATCGTGCTCGCGACGAAAGCCGCCGGCCCGTCGCGCGGCATGAACTGGATACGCGAAGGAAAGACGGATTTCGACGCAACCAGCCTGCGCGCGGCGATTGACGGCAGCCTGCGGCGCCTGCAAACGGACTGCATCGATCTGTACCAGTTGCACTGGCCGAGCCGCAATGCGCCGATTTTCGGCCAGATAGCGTTCGACCCGCAAAAGGAGCATTCGCATACCTTAGTGGAAACAACGCTTGAAGCGCTTGCCGATCTGATCAAGGCCGGCAAGATCCGCCATGTCGGTGTCTCGAACGAAACCCCCTGGGGCGTTTCCGAATTCATCAAGCAAGCGGAAACGAAAGGATTGCCTCGCATCGCGTCGATACAGAACGCCTGCAATCTCGTCAATCGCAGCTTCGAGTCCGGCCTCGACGAAGTCTGTTTTCGTGAGAGTGTCGGGTTACTCGCCTACAGCCCGCTCGCCTTCGGCCAGCTAACAGCGAAGTATCTCGACAATCCGAAAGCGCATGGCCGGCTGACGATATTCCCGTCAACCTGGAGTCCGCGTTACATGCGCGCTTCGGTTGCCGAAGCGGTCAAACGTTATGCTGTTCTCGCGCGGGAAAACGGCATGACCCCAGCGCAACTTGCATTGGTGTGGTGCTATTCACGATGGTTCATCACGTCGACGATCATCGGCGCCACCAGCCTGGAACAACTGCGTGAAAACATCGATGCACTGGATATCGGTCTGTCCGGCCAGCTTGTCGAAAGCATCAACGCCGTTCACAGGGAAATCACCAATCCCGGACAGTAATTTCGGCACCACCTCCAGCCTTGCGCTGCTGACAAAGAAAAACCCGAAACCGCTCGCGCGGTTTCGGGTTTTTCTTTGCCTGAACGGTTTACTCGACTTCCAGTGTTTCTTCCGGCGCCGGCGGCGGTGCAGTATCACCTTCTGCGAAATCGAGCTTGATCTGCTCGTTTTCATCGAGGTCAACGGTAACGCGGCCACCCGACACCAGCCGGCCGAACAGCAACTCGTCAGCCAGCGCCTTGCGAATCATGTCCTGGATCAGGCGCGCCATCGGCCTTGCTCCCATCAGCGGATCGAAGCCCTTCCGGCCGAGGAACTTGCGGAGGTTCTCGCTGAAGATGGCCTCTACCTTCTTCTCGTGCAGTTGCTCTTCGAGTTGCATCAGGAACTTGTCGACCACACGCAGGATGATTTCCTCGTCCAGCGCCTTGAAGCTGATGATCGCATCGAGACGATTGCGGAATTCCGGCGTAAACATCCGCTTGATATCCGCCATCTCGTCACCGGCTTCTTTCTTGTCGGTAAAGCCGATCGAACGCTTCTGCAGGCTTTCGGCGCCCGCGTTCGTGGTCATGATGATGATCACGTTGCGGAAGTCCGCCTTGCGGCCGTTGTTGTCCGTCAGCGTGCCGTGATCCATCACCTGCAACAAGATGTTGAAAATATCGGGATGCGCCTTCTCGATCTCGTCCAACAGCAGCACGGCGTGCGGCTTCTTGGTGATCGCTTCCGTCAACAGGCCACCCTGGTCGAAACCGACGTAGCCCGGTGGCGCGCCGATCAAACGGCTGACCGCGTGACGCTCCATGTATTCCGACATATCGAAACGGATCAACTCGATACCGAGAATGAAGGCAAGCTGCTTCGCCACCTCGGTTTTGCCGACCCCGGTAGGGCCGGAGAACAGGAACGCGCCGATCGGCTTGTCCGTCTTGCCCAGCCCTGCCCGCGCCATCTTGATCGCCGAACCCAGTGCATCGATTGCCGGATCCTGGCCGAACACGACATTCTTCAGGTCGCGATCGATGGTCTGGAGCTTGGTCCGGTCGTCCTGATTGACCGACTGCGGCGGAATGCGCGCGATCTTCGAGATAATGTCCTCGATATCGGACTTGCCGATGGTCTTTTTCTGCTTCGACTTCGGCAGAATGCGTTGCGCCGCGCCCGCTTCGTCGATCACATCGATCGCCTTGTCCGGCAAATGACGGTCATTGATGAAACGCGCCGCCAGTTCGGCCGCCGAAGTCAGTGCGGACGCCGAATATTTGACGCCGTGATGCTCCTCGAAACGCGACTTCAGGCCGCGCAGGATCTGCACCGTCTGCTCCACCGTCGGCTCGTTCACATCGATCTTCTGGAAACGGCGCGAGAGTGCGTGGTCTTTCTCGAACACGCCGCGGAACTCGGTGTACGTGGTCGCACCGATGCACTTCAACTGGCCGCTGGACAGCGCCGGCTTCAGAAGGTTGGAGGCGTCCAGCGTGCCCCCCGATGCCGATCCCGCACCGATGATCGTATGGATCTCGTCGATGAACAGGATACCGTGCGGGTTGTCGCGCAATTGCTTGAGCACCGCCTTCAGGCGCTGCTCGAAATCGCCGCGATACTTCGTCCCGGCCAGCAGCGCGCCCATGTCGAGCGAATAGACGACAGCGTTCTGCAGCACCTCGGGAACGTCCCCCTGCGTCACACGCCAGGCGAGCCCTTCCGCAATCGCGGTCTTGCCGACGCCGGCCTCGCCGACCAGCAGCGGATTGTTCTTGCGGCGGCGGCACAGCGTCTGGATCACACGTTCGACCTCGGCCTCGCGGCCGATGAGCGGATCGATCTTGCCTTCCGCCGCCATCTTGTTGAGGTTCTGCGTGAACTGGTCGAGCGGGCTTTCCTTTTGCTGCCCTTCCGCCTGCGCATCTTCCGCCCCTTCCGGCGACTTCTGCTGATCGACCTGCTGATCCTTGCGCACACCGTGAGAAATGAAATTGACAACGTCAAGCCGCGTCACTCCCTGCTGGTGCAAATAGTACACAGCATGCGAATCCTTCTCGCCGAAAATCGCTACCAGCACGTTTGCACCCGTGACCTCCTTCTTGCCGTTGGAAGCGGACTGGACGTGCATGATCGCGCGCTGGATCACGCGCTGGAAACCGAGAGTCGGCTGAGTGTCGACTTCGCTCGTACCCGGAACGGTCGGCGTATTGTCGCTGATGAAATTCGTCAGCGTCTTGCGCAGATCCTCTATGTTCACTGCGCATGCGCGCAGCACCTCTGCTGCCGACGGATTGTCGAGCAACGCGAGCAGCAAGTGCTCGACTGTAATGAACTCATGCCGCGCCTGGCGGGCTTCGACAAAAGCCATATGCAAACTAACTTCAAGTTCCTGCGCAATCATGCTTCCTCCATCACGCATTGCAGGGGATGTCCTGCTTTTCGAGCGTGGGTTAAAACCAATTCTACTTTAGTGGACGCTATATCTTTAGGATAGACGCCACACATGCCTTTTCCATCACGATGTACCTTGAGCATGATCTGCGTCGCGGTTTCGCGGTCCTTGTTAAAGTACTCCTGAATGATCGCCACGACAAACTCCATCGGCGTGTAATCGTCGTTTAAAAGCAGTACCTGGTACATCGGAGGCGGCTTGAGCTTTTCCTCTTGCCTAGCAATTACCGTACCGTTTTCATGCTGAGTTGCCATTCAAATATTCTAGAGCGTTCAACCTGGGGGGATGCGAGAAAATAACGTGCATTCCAACTGTATATCGATATTACGCCGTTTCTTCGTATTCCGCAGATGATGGCCGATCAGCCGATTTCAAGAATTCTATTCTGCAAATGCCTTGCTATAACTCAAAAAGCCATCGTAAACTGCCTTGACTTTTATATTTTTTGCAGGAACAATGGGGATTATTGACAAACAAAGCATTATGGTATTGTCAATAGAAGTGAGCAGGTTATAAGAGGGGGCAGCGTGTCGCGAGGCTTCTTGCTTTTACGGCTCGTGTGATTAGTTATTAATGAGAGACGCTTTTATGGCAACAGGTACCGTCAAGTGGTTCAACGACTCCAAAGGCTTCGGATTTATCACTCCGGATGACGGCGGTGAAGATTTGTTCGCCCACTTTTCCGCAATCCAAATGAACGGCTTCAAGACCCTCAAAGAAGGTCAAAAAGTTCAGTTCGAAGTCACGCAAGGCCCGAAAGGCAAGCAAGCTTCCAACATTCAAGCCCCCTAATCACCTCGATTAGCAAGAGCACGAAAAACCCCGCTTTCGCGGGGTTTTTTTTGTTCATGCAAATCGCCTGCAGCAAGTTGCTGCCGTCTCGTGCTGGAGATAGTTACATGCTGGTTGTAGCGACGACACGATGCAGGCAGGAACCGGCGCAGAGAATATTCGTCGGGGAAACAAATAGCTGTAAAGTAACGCTCCATGAAACTCCGACAAAAGATCCTGCTTCTGGCGATCGCACCACTCATCGTCGCCCTGCTCGCCATCGCCGTCGCCGTCCTGTACCAGGCCAGGTTATTAGCGGAACAACAACGGTCGTCGGTGGAGGCCGCGTATCTCGCCAGCAAGGAGGCGGAGCTGAAGCACTACGTGGCGCTCGCAACACGGTCGATCGCCCATCTTTATGACTCGGGTCGCAACGATGCGGCAGCACTGGATGAAGCGAAGGCAATCCTGGCCACGCTCGAGTACGGGGATGACGGCTATTTCTTTCTCTATGACCTGCACGGCAAGAATCTGATGCATCCTCGCAAGCCGGAACTGGTGGGGAGGGACCTTTGGGAACTGCGCGATCCCAGCGGCAGCCCGACGATTCAGCGTCTCGTTGTCCAGGCAAAAGCGGGGGGCGGCTTCGTTCGCTACTTATGGGAAAAGCCTTCCACGCGAAAAGTCGTTCCCAAACTCGGTTACGTTATCTCCATGGACCGCTGGGGCTGGATGCTTGGGACCGGCATATACCTGGACGACGTCGACGAAGCCCTTGCCAGAATCGATGCGCAAATTCTCGGCAATATCCGGAATACGATGTTGTGGATCGCCGCCATCGCCATTGCAAGCGCCTTGATCGTTGCACTGTCCGGCCTCGCCTTGAATATCAGCGAGCATCGCGTGGCGGATGCCAAGCTGCGGGTTCTCGCCCAGCGCGTGGTGCGCTCCCAGGAAGAAGAGCGCGCCCGCCTGTCACGCGATCTGCATGACGGCATCAGTCAATGGCTGGTGTCGATCAAGCTGCAGGTGGAATCAGGTATCGCCAAGCTGGTCGCGCACGCATCCCAGCCGGAACTGGCCCGCGCCCCGCTCGATCGCGCAACGGGGCAGTTGAACGACGTGCTTGGCGAAGTGCGCCGCATCTCGCACGATCTCCGTCCGGCGCTGCTGGATGACCTCGGACTTGCAGCCGCACTTGATCACCTTACCCATGAATTTTGCGAGAGCACCGCGATTGCCGTGGACTTCCGATCGGAAGGCAAGCTGGAGGGATTGCAGGATGTCGCAAAGACGGTCCTTTTCCGCATCGCGCAAGAGACGCTCACGAACATAAAACGCCATGCCGATGCCTCCACGGTCAGTGTGCGACTGATCGGCGAAAAAAACCATGTGAAGCTCGTCATATCGGATAATGGCGTCGGCTTCGATGTCGCCGGGATTTCACAGCATCCGAAACGCGGCATCGGCCTGCGTAACATGCACGAGCGGGTCGATGCCGTGGGTGGCAAACTCGAACTGGCGTCATCCGCTGAAGGAACCTCAGTGACCGCAATCCTGCCGCGAACATAAACCGACATGTTGAATCAAGCAAAAGTACATATCCTCCTGGTTGACGACCATCCTCTCGTACGCGACGGCCTGCGTGCACGCCTCGAAACCATTCCGCATTTTGCAGTGGTTGCCGAAGCCGGCAACGCCAGCGATGCCTTGCAACAGGCGTCCAACTATGCCATCGATCTCGTCCTGATGGACATCAACCTGACGGGAATGAACGGCATCGAGCTGACCGGCCGCTTTCACGCACTCTTCCCCGAGATCGCAGTCCTCATGCTGAGCATGCATGACAAGGCGGAGTACGTCATGCAAGCCATCCAGGCCGGCGCCCGTGGCTATGTATTGAAGGATGCTCCGGCGATCGACATCATCACGGCAATCGAAACAGTGATGTCGGGCGGCATCTACTACAGCGCGGGACTGGCCAAGCAGCTCGCACGTCCAATGCCTCCCGCCATGCTATTGACGCCGAGAGAAAGAGAAGTACTTCAGTGCATCGCCACCGGCAAGTCGAACAAGCATATCGCGCGCGAAATGAGCCTGAGCGTACGCACGATTGAAACCCATCGCCTGAATATCAAGCGCAAGCTGGGCATCGAAGGCCAGGCGGACCTGATCAGGTTTGCACTGGAGCAGACACAGGTCAAATAATCCCGGCACATGAAAAAAGGCCAGAGGCGATCCGGCCTTTTTTTGCGTGTTACGACCTACATGATGATTACATGTTCGAAATCATCACTTCGCCGAAACCGGAGCAGGATACCTGCGTTGCACCTTCCATCAGGCGCGCGAAGTCGTAGGTAACCTTCTTCGACGTGATGGACTTTTCCATCGAGCTGATGATCAGGTCGCCCGCTTCGGCCCAGCCCATGTGACGCAACATCATTTCTGCAGACAGGATGAGCGAACCCGGGTTCACGTAGTCCTTGCCGGCGTATTTCGGCGCCGTGCCGTGCGTTGCTTCAAACATCGCGACGGAGTCGGACAGGTTGGCACCCGGTGCGATGCCGATGCCGCCGACCTGCGCAGCCAGCGCATCGGAGATATAGTCGCCGTTCAGGTTCAGGGTGGCGATCACGCTGTACTCGGCCGGACGCAGCAGGATTTGCTGCAGGAACGCATCGGCAATCGAATCCTTGATCGTGATTTCCTTGCCGGTCTTCGGATTCTTGAACCTGCACCACGGTCCGCCGTCGATCAGTTCGGCGCCGAATTCCTTCTGCGCCAATGCGTAGGCCCAGTCACGGAAACCGCCTTCGGTGTACTTCATGATATTGCCCTTGTGGACAATAGTGACCGACGGCTTGTCGTTGTCGATTGCGTACTGGATCGCCTTGCGCACCAGGCGCTCGGTGCCTTCACGCGAAACCGGCTTGACGCCAATGCCGGAAGTTTCCGGGAAACGGATCTTCTTGACACCCATTTCCTTGATCAGGAAGTCGATCAGTTTCTTGGCGCCTTCCGAACCTTCCTGCCATTCGATACCGGCGTAAATATCTTCGGAGTTTTCGCGGAAGATCACCATGTCGGTCTTTTCCGGCTCACGCACCGGCGACGGAACGCCCTTGAAGTAGCGTACCGGACGCAAACAGACGTACAGGTCGAGTTCCTGGCGCAACGCGACGTTCAGCGAACGGATGCCACCGCCGACCGGCGTGGTCAACGGGCCTTTGATCGATACCACGTACTCTTTCAGAGCCTGCAGGGTTTCTTCCGGCAGCCACACGTCCGGCCCATAGACCTTGGTCGACTTTTCACCGGCAAAGATTTCCATCCAGCTGATCTTGCGTTTGCCACCATATGCCTTGGCCACAGCCGCATCCACCACCTTGGTCATCACCGGCGTGATGTCCACACCGGTACCGTCGCCTTCGAGATAAGGAATGATCGGATTGTCGGGGACAGTCAGCGAGAAGTCGGCGTTGACGGTGATTTTTTTGCCGTCGGCAGGCACTTTGATATGTTGGGACATCGTAGGCTCCGGGGATTGAGGAGGAAAAGAAAAGACCGTCCTTCACTTTAAATTTTTGTTTTAAAGCACAATTCCGGTCTTATATAAGACATAAGACTACATTTCGTATTATGTACCAGTATTTTACTGGATGCCATTACATTTTTTCCCGCACTCTCCATATGTCAAGTCGGCAATGCACTGAATTCCGCCCTTGGCCCGAACCCTACCAGATTAGATCGAAACCGCGGACATTCAAAGCGTAGAATACTGTCTGCTTCTCGGCCGATCCTGCAAATCGGCACTTCGGCGAGGCTTCATTCCTCACGTCATACATGCCACTCGTACTCTTCAACAAGCCATTCCAGGTGATGTGCCAGTTCTCTCCGCATCCAGCGAGGAAAAGTCTCGCGGACTATCTCGACATTCCGGGAATTTATCCGGCGGGCCGACTGGATGCGGATAGCGAGGGCTTGCTGCTGCTGACGGATGACGGCGGCTTGCAGCACAGGATCAGTCACCCGGACAGCAAGCAACCGAAAACCTATATCGCCCAGGTGGAAGGAACTCCGGACAAGGAAGCATTTCGACGCTTGCAGGAACCGCTCGACCTCGGCGATTTTGTCACGCAGGGCTGCGAGGCGAAGCAGATCCAGCCGCCCGAATGGCTCTGGGACCGCGACCCGCCGATTCGGCAGAGGCTGAACGTTGCGACTGCCTGGCTGGCAATTACGCTGACGGAGGGAAAGAACCGGCAGGTACGGCGCATGACGGCAGCGGTCGGCTTGCCCACCTTGCGCCTGGTCAGGATTGCCATCGGCCCATTTTCGCTCGCCACGCACCCGCTATGGCCGGGAGAGTGGCGTGTCGTGTCACCGGACGAACTTGGCTAGTGGTCCGGCGCACTCCGATTTTCAGTTTGCGCCGAGTTGATCGGAGGCGAGTGCAAGGCCTCGCCGGCCGCGCGCGAAGCGCAGCCAAGGCGGCCCGCGAACGGGTGGGCCCCCTGGCGAGCGAGCATTCGCAACGCGGCAATCGCCTTCGAGCAGCCGGCGAAAGCGAAAAGCGGAGTTTGACGGACCACTAAAACCCCAGCAGCTTCATGTCGAACACGCGTTCAATCAGCCAGACGCCGGCCACGGCAGCGATCAGCAAGGAGCCGGCAATGAGAACCGCGCGACGATAGACAAGAGTGCCACGCAGCAGGTAGGCAATGGGCAGGAAGACCGCAACGATAGCCAGTTGTCCCGCCTCGACGCCGATGTTGAACCCCACCAGCGCGAGGGCCAGCGTGTCCTGCGGCAGGCCCAGGTCGGACAGGACGCTGGCAAAACCGAAGCCGTGGATCAGACCAAAGGCAAACGCCATGGCCCAGCGCCTTTCGCGGAAGATCGGGAACACGTTGTTGAGCGCGGCGAGCACGACGGATGCGGCGATCGTCGATTCGACCCAGCGCGACGGCAAGTTGACGACGCCCAAGGTCGCCAACGACAGCGTGATCGAATGCGCGAGCGTGAACGCGGTGACGATTTTCAGGACATTCAGGAATGCAGGCTTGAATGCATCCACCGGCAGCCATGCATTCCGGCTGCGGTAATTCACTGCCGGAAGCAGCAAGGCCAGCAGGAAAAGGATGTGATCAAAGCCGATCCAGATATGCCACACACCTTCGCGGAAATAGTCGATGAATTGCGCCAGCCTGCCCGGCTTGTCGAGAACGAACTGCTGCGTCGATTGTTCCGGGCTGAACACGGCCGTGCGGGACAGGCCCTGGTACGCCAGCCTGAGCAAGCCCTTGTGCTGGGGATCGATATCGAAAAAGAGCGCGTATCCGACCTGCAGGGCATCGAAGGCTTTTCCGCAATTCGCGCGGAAGCGCAAAACCGCATAGGCACCATCAGTGTGATCGTCGATCAGGTGTTCAATCACGTTCGCCGGACAGGAATCGCCGTTTGTCGACAGGCGCAGGCGCGGCATCGCATACGCTGCTATCTCCGCGTGCTTCGCACGTACCTCGCCCCAGGTAATCGCTGCGTCGCCATTGGCATCGAGGCCGATCGCGAAGTCCAGGTCGCGCAGTGCAATGTCCCACTGGCCGGTGATCGTGCCGCCATTTACGGAAAGCGTGAGATAACTGTCGCTCGGCTTGTGAGCATGCGCACCGGGCACTTGGAACAGAAGAGCACAAATCAGGAGAACACGCTGGATCATCGCGGACCCTCCTTCAATTGACGCCCGAGCCGGATTAAACACAGATCCTCGATGTGGCTGTCATTCAGCCATTGCAGGACCGGTTGTGCCGCTTCCGGATTGTTGGCCGCAATCGCCGCTTCGAGGAAGATCTCTGCGTCGCGAGGCTCCCGCTGCACCTTCCAGTTTTCCCGGGCGAGCGCCAGCGCTCGCGCCGGATCATGCTTCACCACCAGGGAAAAACGCGCTTCTTCCTGCTGATGCACCGTTTCGCCACGCATTTGCGCTGCAGCATAGCGTGCCGCAAGGCTTGCCTCCCATTCCTTTGCCGACGGCAGCCCAAGGGCGCGTGCGGCAAACACGAGGCGCAGCAACAGTACATCTGAACGCGTCTTGTCCTTGAGCAGCGCAAGCACATCCGCCGGGCGCTTCTGCTCGAGCAGCAGGTCGGCGTACGCGGCAAGCAGGAAGGTATCGCCGATTCCCAGCGCCAGCGCCTGCTTGAAGTGAAATTCGGCGACCTCGGCTCGTCCGAGCCGTTGCGCCAGTTCCGCGAGGCGGATCTGCAGCCACAGCTTCTTGCTCGCTGCCAGTTCCGGTGCCGCGGCCACCGCCGCGCTCAACACTGCATACGCCGGCTCGGCGGCGCCGGTCAAACCGTCTACCATCGCCTCGCAGCCGAGACCGATCACCGGGTCGCCGACCCGCCTCAATGCCCGGCAATCGCTCTTTGCCTGCGGATAGCGCGCCTGGACGATATGGATGATGGCGCGCAGGGCGAGCGCTTGTGGCTGGGAAGGGTCACGCTCGATAACCTTATCGAGGTCGGTGACTGCGCCGGCAAAATCGTGCCGGAACTGGCGCAGGCTTGCACGGAGTACCTGCACTTCAATGGGAGGGGCAGCCATGTCCCACCACGGCGCCAGCGCCGCCTGCGCATATCCGAGATAGCGCGGATCCCCCTCCTCGGCGACCAGTTCATAGTATCGGCGCGCCAGCTTGACGGCCGTATCGACATCGCGGGGATTGCGCCGCAGATCAAGCCGCAGTTGTGCAAGCTCCCTTGCGACCGGATCGTTCGGCTTGAATGGCAAACGCTCCAGGACCGTGGCGTCGGACTGCGGGATGTACGGTGCGGCGAGCACGGAACCGCATGTCAGCGGGAGGAAGACCAGCAGACAGAAAAGTCGAGACGGCATCGCAAGTTCCACGGAATATCGCCCGTAGGAAAGAGGCGAGAGCCGGCATCATAACAACAAATGTCCACAGGAAATTCAACTTTACCTCAAACAAATTTTGGGTCTCGGGCTGTCAACCGATGGCGTAACTGTTCGTTATTCTCATTGATTCGAGAGAATCGCCATCTTATTAACATGCCAATTTGAAGGACAAACAAATGAAAAACCTGATCGCTGCTCTCGTCGCTGGTCTGTTCGCCGCTTCTTCCTTCGCTGCCAGCCATGCTGCTGCCCCGGCATCGGCATCGGCTGCCGCATCCACGGAAGCATCTGCCCCGATGGTCAAGAAGACCAAGAAGGCCAAAAAATCCAAGAAAGCCAAGAAAGCTGCCGCCGCTCCGGCCGCATCCAACTAAGCGCCCTACCGGTTTGCTTGAAAGGCAGGCGCGCCCTGCCTTTTTTGCATTTATACGCTAAGCTCTCGCGTTTACCTTGCCACTCTCGTGCTCGTGATGATGATTTCCAAGCCTTTGCGTCCCTTGTTCCTTGGTGCTGCCCTTTTCTGTGCGACGTCACCTGCGATGAGCCAGCAACCGACGAAACTGCCGGTCATTTCCCTGACCGCAGGCATGTACGTCATACGCGCCGAGGTCGCAGCGAATGAGGCCGCGCGCCAGCAAGGCTTGATGTTCCGCGAAAAGATGAGCCCGAACGAGGGCATGGTCTTCCTGTTCCCGGCACCGGCGGCGGTTTGCATGTGGATGAAGAACACGCTGATTCCGCTTTCGGTCGCATTCATCGACGAGACGGGCGAGATCGTGAATATCGAGGATATGCAGCCGCAGACGACGGACTCGCACTGCGCAGCAAAACCGGTGCGCTATGCACTGGAAATGAACAAAGGCTGGTTCAGGCAGAAAAACATCAAGGCTGGCAGCGTCATTGAAGGCTTGCCGCGTCAGGGCAACTGAACCAGGCCTGTTTGCGCCTTTTCCGAAAAGCTGCAGACAGCTTCCAGTACAAGCGACAAGCACGCAGCAGGCCGCAGAGGCACTGCGGGTGCTGCGCGCGTCCAAGCAGCCCCCACCCGCCACAGAACGACAAAAACCCGCGAGACGACAGTCACGCGGGTTTCATGATGAACTTTGCATGTACCGGCGAAAACCGCCGGCAGTGGTCTTGGCTTAGGCCAGCGCCTTCAGGGCAGCAGCTAGGCGGCTCTTGTGACGAGCTGCCTTGTTCTTGTGAATGATCTTCTTGTCGGCGATACGGTCGATCGTCGAAACGGAAGACTGGAATACTTGCGATGCGGCAGCCTTGTCGCCGGCATCGATTGCCTTGCGAACGGCCTTGATTGCCGTGCGCAGCGTCGAACGCAGGCTGGAGTTGTGTGCGTTTTGCTTGACTGCTTGACGAGCACGTTTGCGCGCTTGTGCGGTATTTGCCATGAATATTTCCTAATTCGAAATCGGACTGCGTTCGCGGATTTGCGAGACAGAATTCTGTAAAGCTGCGGATTATAACGTTTTTTGGAGAAATGAGCAATCACCGGCATTCCCTTCCATCGACTCCGCTTGTACGCCCTGCCGGGCCCAGCCGCGCTGACAAGCAAAAGCAATTACACCCCGGCCGGCGGTGCGTGCGCGGCTATAATTGCGCACCATGAATCTGCATAAAACGCTTGCCACCGTCTCCGGCATGACCATGTTGTCCCGCGTGACCGGCCTGCTGCGCGAAGTCCTGATTGCGCGGGCATTCGGCGCATCGGCTTACACGGACGCTTTCATCGTAGCCTTCCGTATCCCCAACCTGCTGCGCAGGCTGTTTGCCGAAGGCGCATTCTCCCAGGCGTTCGTACCTATCCTCGCAGAATACAAGAACCAGAAAGGCGATGCGGCCACGAAGGAGCTGGCAGACCATGCTGCGACCGCTCTTCTCTGGGCCCTGGCGATTACCTGCATACTCGGCATCCTTGCGGCGCCGGTTGTCGTCTATGCCATTGCATCGGGGCTGAAATCGGATCCGGAGACATTTTCGATGTCGGTTCTGATGACCCGCATCATGTTTCCATACATCGGCTTCATGGCTTTTGTCGCATTGTCCGGCGGAATTCTGAATACCTGGAGACAGTTCAAGATTCCGGCCTTCACCCCCGTCTTGTTGAACGTTTCCTTCATCGCAGCGTCGCTGTTTGCAGCCCCGTACCTGGAACAGCCGATCTATGCACTCGCTTTTGCCGTTGTGCTCGGAGGTTTGCTTCAGGCGGCGCTCCAGATACCCGCACTGAAAAAAGTGGGCATGCTGCCGCGAATAGGATTCAACCTGAGGTCAGCGCTTGCTGACGCGGGCGTACGGCGGGTGCTCAGGCAAATGGGCCCGGCCGTTTTCGGTGTTTCGGTCGCACAAATCAGCCTGATCATCAACACCAACATTGCCTCGCACCTTCAGACCGGCAGCGTTTCCTGGCTCGGCTATGCAGACCGGCTCATGGAATTCCCGACTGCCCTGCTCGGCGTGGCGCTCGGCACGATACTCCTGCCCAGCTTGTCGAAGGCCCACTCAGTGGGCGATACCGTTGAATACTCAGCACTGCTCGATTGGGGCTTGCGCCTAACCTTTCTGCTTGCCCTGCCATCGGCGGTCGGATTGGCAACCTTGTCGGAACCGCTGACAACCACTCTTTTCCATTATGGCAATAAGTTCGATGCGCTGTCGGTAGACATGACTGCGCGCGCCCTGGTTGCCTATGGCGCGGGCCTGATCGGTTTTATTCTCGTCAAGATTCTCGCGCCGGCTTTTTATGCGAAACAGGACATACGGACACCGGTCAAGATCGCAGTCGGTGTGCTGATCGCAACCCAGTTGATGAACCTGGCGTTCGTCCCCGTGCTTGCGCACGCCGGACTCGCGCTGTCGATCGGCCTGGGCTCCTGCCTGAACGCTGCGTTTTTATACCGCGGTTTGCAGCGCCGTGGAATTTATGTCCCCCGCCCCGGCTGGGGCATATTCCTCATCAGGCTTGCCGGCGCCTTGCTTCTGCTTGCCGGCGTTGCACTTTGGACGTCGGGTCAATTCGACTGGCTGGCCTTGAAGGCCCATCCAGTACAGCGCATCGCCGCTCTTGCGGGAGTGATGGTGGCCTGTGGAGCAAGTTATTTCGGTGCCCTGCTTGCGATGGGATTCCGCTTCCGCGACTTCAAGCGGGTTTCCGTCTGAACTGCCGATTCGCCATCGCTTTCCATCCTGTCCTTTTATTGATGACAGCATGGTTTATGATGGTCATTGTATGGTGATCAAATCTCTCGATTACTTTGCGTCGCTGGTACAGCAGGACGATTCTATTCCGTTGTTCGAGGCGGCACTGGCCATTGCGCAGGACGTGGATCCGCAACTGGATCTCGCAGCCACGCAGGTCGAAGTCGACATTCTTGCCGCCAAACTCCAGCGGCGTCTCGCATCGGACGCATCCAACGTCCAGAAGCTGCGCCTGCTGAACCATTTCTTTTACCGCGAACTCGGCTTTGCGGGAAATGTGAACGATTATTATGATCCTGATAACAGTTACCTGCATCGGGTGATCAATACCCGGCGCGGCATTCCGATTTCGCTTGCAGTGCTGTATATGGAACTGGCGCAACAGATCGGCCTGAATGTCAAAGGCATCTCCTTCCCGGGACACTTCCTGATGAAGCTGTCGGTACAGTCAGGCGACATCGTGCTCGATCCCTTCAATGGGGCAAGTCTTTCGCGCGAAGAACTGGAAGAGAGGCTCGAACCCTATTTCGAACAACAGAGCTATCCTGGCGCGATTCCCCTGTCGTACTACCTGCACGCGGCGCATCCGCGCGAAATCCTGGTACGCATGCTGCGTAACCTGAAGGCGCTTTTTTTGGAGCACATGCGCTGGCAACGGGTATTGGGCGTACAGCAACGGCTGTTGATCCTGCTGCCGGACGAAATCACCGAGCGGCGCGACCGCGGGCTGGCCTATGCGAACCTCGAATGCCCGCATGCCGCACTCCAGGATCTGGAAGCCTATCTGGCGGAGCGGCCTTATGCCTCCGATGCCGAGGCATTGCGCAACAAGCTTCCCGAGTTGCGCGAAGCCAGCAAACGGCTGAACTGAGCTGCCTCATGCACGGCTGGGCTGGAGGCTGGACTCCCGGAATCAGCCTTTTGCCTTCGCCTCGATCGTCTCCCATTTTTCCAGGTTCTCCAACAGAAGATCGTCGATTTCCGCGAAACGCTGATTGAGGCGCTGCACTTCGTCCGGACGTTGTTTGTACAACTCCGGATCGGCAAGCTTTTCGGAAATCGCCTTCTGCTCCGACTCGAGGTCGGCGATCAGCCCCGGCAGGGTTTCCAGCTCGCGCTGTTCCTTGTAACTGAGTTTCTTCGCCTTCGCCGGCGCGCCCGGTGCCTCTCGGGCTGTCGCTTTTGCCTCTGTCTTTCCGGCGCTCTTTGCCGGCGCGGCCTGCGATGACGTGGCGCGCACGCGCTCCCAGTCGGTATAGCCGCCCACATATTCGCGCCAGACTCCATCGCCTTCGGCAACAATCACCTGCGTCACGACATTGTCCAGGAACGTGCGATCGTGGCTGACCAGGAACACCGTTCCACTGTAGTCTTCAAGAAGCTCTTCCAGCAGCTCCAGCGTATCGATGTCGAGGTCGTTGGTTGGTTCGTCGAGCACGAGCACGTTGGCCGGTTTCGCGAACAGACGCGCCAGCAGCAGGCGGTTGCGCTCGCCGCCCGAAAGCGACTTCACCGGCGAACGTGCGCGCTCGGGTGCAAACAGGAAATCGGAGAGATAAGTCATCACGTGCTTGCGCTGGCCGTTGATCTCGACCCAGTCACTGCCCGGGGAAATGGTGTCGGCGAGGCTGGCTTCCTCATTCAATTGCGCGCGCATCTGATCGAAGTAGGCAATCTGCAGGCGTGCGCCCTGCTTGACCGTGCCGGCATCCGGCTGTTCTTCCCCGAGGATGAGTTTCAGTAGCGTCGTCTTGCCCGCGCCATTGGGACCGATCAGGCCGACCTTGTCGCCGCGCAGGATGGTGGCGCTGAAATCGCGCACGATGGTCTTGTCGCCATACCGCTTTTCGATATCGGCAAGTTCCGCAACGATCTTCCCGGAGCGCTCTCCGGCCGACACATCGAGCTTGACCTGCCCTTGCTGTTCGCGCCGCATGCTGCGAGCACGACGCAGTTCCTCCAACCGTCTGACGCGACCCTCGTTACGTGTGCGCCGCGCTTCCACGCCTTTGCGTATCCACACTTCTTCCTGCGCAAGAACCTTGTCGAACTTGGCGTTCTCGATCGCTTCGATTTCCAGTTGCTCTGCCTTGCGCGTCTGGTAAGCGCTGAAATTTCCGGGGAAGGACAACAAGCGGCCTCGATCGAGCTCGACGATGCGCGTCGCCACATTGTCGAGGAAGGAGCGGTCGTGCGTAATGAACAGGATGCTGCCCTTGTAGTCGCGCAGGAGCGCTTCCAGCCAGAGAATCGAACTGAAGTCGAGATGGTTGGTCGGCTCGTCCAGCAGCAATACGTCCGGCACCCCCACCAGCGCCTGCGCGAGCGCAACGCGTTTCTGCGTCCCGCCGGACAGCGTCCCCATCAGCGCATTCTTGTCGAGATTCAGCCGCCCCAGGATAGTCTCGACACGGTTACCGAGAGTCCAGGCATCCGCCGCGTCAAGCGCGACCTGCAACGCATGCATGCGTTCCATGATGGCATCGTCGTCCTTGCCGCCGAGTTCGCCGGCAAGCGCATTGTATTCGGCGAGCATGTTCTGCAGCTCGCCCATACCAGCAGCCACCGCATCGAACACGCTCATTTCATCGGCAAAATGCGGTTCCTGCTGTACATATGCGATCTTTACGCCTTGCTGCATCACCAGCAGGCCGTCGTCGAGTTTCGCTTGCCCGGCAATGATCTTCAGCAAGGACGACTTGCCGGTGCCGTTGCGGCCGATCAGGCCGACACGTTCTGCCGGTTCCAGCGAAAATTCGGCGTGGTCCAGCAGCGCAACGTGACCGAATGCGAGCTGGGTATTACTCAGGGATATGACTGCCATAGGAAAACTGTCGGGCGAGCGCCGTGCGCTGGCGATTGAACAAATGAAGCACGCATTGTACCGATAGCCGTGCACATAGAGTTATTTCCCGCAACGGTCTCGGCTATAATCTCGGTCGTGGCGCAAAATCATGCGTCATGTCCCAGCGTCTCGCCGTAGTTCAATGGATAGAACGAGTGCCTCCTAAGCGCTAGATACAGGTTCGATTCCTGTCGGCGGGACCACCAGCATGAATGCGAGCTGCCTTTCTCTTCCGGTCTCATTCCCGATCATCACGCGGTTCGTCGCCTCCGGGGTGCGGCATCAAGAGGATGCAAAATGCCAGCACCGTGCTGAACAAGGCCGTTGCTTCTCGCCCCATACCCGCACAGACGCCGATGGCTGCAGCCATCCAGATGCTCGCAGCTGTAGTGAGTCCCTTGATCTCCCGTGCGCGCCAAAGCTTGATGATGGCGCCGGCGCCCAGAAAACCGATACCCGCGGTCACCCCCTGCAAGACACGGCCCATGTCGCCGATCTGCATGCCGGACTCCAGTGGAACCAGGACAAAGAGCGCGGCACCAAGCGCGACCAGCATGTGTGTGCGTAATCCTGCCGTGGTTCCTCGGAATTCCCTCTCGAAGCCCAGTATCGCGCCGAGGGCGACGGCAAGTACCAGGCGCACCACGACGCGGGTCACTTGGGCAACATCGGAAAAATCGGAAAATTCGCGCTGCACGATAATCCACGCCTCGTTCCACCATGTGTCCATCAGGCTCCAAAAACAGTGCGTGCGATTACCGGAATCAGGTTTTTGGAGAACTCGCTCTGACTCGCTCAATCAGCAGTGTCGCATGCAGTCCGGCTATCGCATCCAGCGCCTGTTCCCACCCCTGATGCAATCGGCGCGTCGAATCCCGCATCATGCAAAAAGCCGCAAGCGCCGCTTCTGCAGGAGTGGCTGCAGCGGCACGGGACTCTTCAATGCGATCCAGCAGCTGCTCAAGTGATTGATGGTGCGCAGATGGTGCGGCGTCAACCGCTGCTCGCAGCAAGCGGCGGCGAAAGACTTCAAACCCATCCGGATCATGCTGATGCATTGCGACCAGCACATCGAAATCAGGCACTTCTATATTCATGGTTCGCCTCCTGTTGAGTTGCATAGGACAGGTATAGGCGCTCATGCGCATGGCTGTTTGTGTGCGATCAAGTTGTCGTCATGGCATGACTGTCAACACGCAAATCGGTTCCTTATAGCGGAGTATCGATCTCTTCAAGTTGCAGCAATACATTGATACAGGCCCCAGCCACGAGACCTCCGCCAATCAGCGCCAGCAGTGAAATCAGTGCGGTGGCAAGCATGTCCTCTCCTTCTCGTACCAATTCCTGCCATTCCAGCATGGACATGGACGAAAGAGTTTGAGCTGCCGCACGCTTCATTCGCGTAAAGACGGTGTAGCGTTCCCGGACGCGAATGATCGATGTCAATGCCGGTATGCGCTCGAATAGTAAGATCGGACCATGACTCTTATGGATAGAGAACGTGATGGCAATCAAAGAGAATCAGGAGCAACAGCCCGTAGAAACCAATTACGACGCATCTGAACAGGACGGGGCGTTCGCTGCAGAAGGCGACACTGCGGAGAAAGTGCCGTCGGAGGTCGTCATGCGCATCAATCTGCTCGGCAAATTGATCATTCCCCCGCCGACTCCCTGAGGCCATCGCTTTGATAGCGTTTGGGGGTACAACTGCCGTCATATTCCATCGCCAAGGGATGGCGGCGTTACCCACATCAACTGTGGTTAAAGCTGTGGACAAGCTCCTGCCATCGCTTGCATGCCTATGATTTTCAACGAAGTTTTTGCGTTGATTAAAATCAAGGCAGTAAACGCTGCCCGGCATTTTCTTTCCGCCTTATAGTGGGGGAACACGGGCGAAACTTTTATCCAGCGGTTTCATCCTACAGAATTCAACACGCATCACCGTGCCTAACAGGCTGCTACAGCCTGGTTCTGGAAGGAGGTTACTGATGAAGATTCCGTTTCTAGTCATGTTGCTGGAAGCTGCGATGCTGGCGGGGTTGGCGCTGATTTTCTTCGTACTGTAGTGTTTTCCCTTCGCATCGATCGATGTCGGTTCAGGTAAACCGACTGTCGCCAGATGGCGATCAGGGGGAGAGACGGCGCCAATGCCTCTCTCCCCCTTTGCATGCCCTTGCTGGCTGCGCGCAATGCACGGTATCCAATCTTCGATTATATTGCCCATGAGAATTTTTCTTGGACAGTATCCCAAAGGAGATTGCATGAAGCTTGCACGCTATGGCCGCATCGGCAAAGAGAAACCTGGATTGATCGATCGCGACGGCAAATTGCGTGACTTGTCCGGCGTGATTGCGGACCTCGGTCCGGAACAACTGTCGGACAAGGTCCTGAAGAAACTCGCCAGGATTGCTCCGGCGAAACTGCCGCTGGTCCGAGGCAGGCCGCGTTGGGGCGTGCCCATTGCCGAGGTCGGAAAATTCATCGGCATCGGCCTCAATTATTCGGACCATGCGGCAGAAGCCGGCATGGCCATTCCAACGGAACCGATCGTATTCATGAAGGCGACCAGTTCGCTATCCGGTGCAGATGACCCGATCATGTTGCCGAAGGGTTCGACGAAGTCCGACTGGGAGGTTGAGTTGGGCGTTGTGATCGGCAGTGTTGCGCGTTCGGTGAGCGAGAAGGCTGCCCTCGACCATGTTGCCGGCTACTGCATCGTCAACGACGTGTCGGAACGCGAGTACCAACTGGAACGCGGATCTCAGTGGGATAAGGGCAAGGGTTGCGACACCTTCGGTCCGGTCGGCCCGTGGTTGGTGACGAAAGACGAGGTGCCGAATCCGCAGCGACTGGGACTGTGGCTGGATCTCAACGGCCAGCGCGTGCAAACAGGCAATTCGCGGACGATGATTTTTTCCGTTGCGAAGATCGTCAGCTATGTCAGCCGCTTCATGACCCTGATGCCAGGCGACATCATTACTACAGGAACGCCACCTGGCGTGGGCATGGGCATGAAACCGCAGCGCTTCCTGGTGCGCGGCGATGAACTTGTCCTGGGAATCGACGGACTGGGTGAGCAGCGGCAAAAGGTCATCGCTTACGCGAAGACCTGATCGCCGATCAACCCAGACAAAGAAATTATTCGGCGTCCGGCTGCCTTGCCGGCGCCGCATTGGCGAAAGCCTCGAGCGCCATGCACGCATCGTTGATACGCATGATAGTCGGCATGGCCGAGAGATCGCAATTGAGACGCTGCGCATTCGCTACTTGCGGAACGAGGCAGCAGTCAGCCAATGTCGGTGTTTCACCGAAGCAGAAGCTGCCGACGCGGCTGTCACGGGCCAGCGTGGTCTCAAGCGCGGCCAGCCCTTGCTCGCACCAATGACGATACCACGCGTTCTTGTCGTCTTCACTTACCTTCAGTTGTCGCACAAGATAACGCAGCACGCGCAGATTGTTGATCGGATGAATGTCGCAGGCGATCGATAGCGCGATCCCGCGCACGAATGCCCTGTCGAACGCATTCGAAGGGAGCAGTGCCGGCTCGGGATGCGTCTCTTCCAGATACTCGATGATGGCCAGCGATTGCGTCAGTGCCGCAGCACCGTTGCCGTTCGCCGCATCGTCAACCAGCGCAGGCACCAGTGCATCGGGATTGAGGCGGCGGTACTCGGGCGTGAATTGTTCGCCGCCGTCCCTGAGCAGGTGCACCGGCACCAATTCGTAAGGCAAGCCTTTCAGGTTCAGCGCAATGCGCACCCGATAGGATGCGGAACTGCGAAAGTAACTATAGAGTTTCACGTTGCTCGCTCGACGTCAGACAATTTTCACGCGCAGTTCGCCCAGCCCTTCGATCGCCCCCTCCAGCAGGTCGCCGCGCTGCACTGCGGCCACACCTTCAGGCGTGCCGCTGAAGATCAGGTCGCCCGGTTGCAGCATGAAGTATTTCGACAGGTGCTCGATGGTTTCGGCCACATTCCAGATCAGTTTTTCGATATCGCTCTTCTGACGCGCAGCGCCATTGACGTTGAGACGGATCTCGCCCTTCGAGATGAAACCGGTCTGCGCAACAGGATGAATCGGCGTGATCGGCGCGGAGTGATCGAAACCCTTGCCGGTGCACCACGGCCGGCCGAGCTTCTTGGCCTCTCCCTGCAGGTCGCGGCGCGTCATGTCGAGCCCGACCGCATAGCCCCATACATGCTGCAACGCATCCGCGGCAGCGATGTCCCGGCCACCCTTGCCGATCGCGACCACAAGCTCGATTTCATGGTGCAGATCGGACGTCATGCCCGGATAGGGCATTTCACCGATCGTCCCTTCTGCAACCGCAAGCACAGCGTCCGCCGGCTTCATGAAAAAGAACGGCGCCTCCCTGCCGGTACCGCCCATTTCCTTGGCATGCTCCGCATAGTTGCGACCGACACAGTAGATGCGATGCACAGGAAACATGGCATCGCTTCCAGCGACGGGAACGGCAGCGACGGATGACGGAGGAAAAGCGAATTGCATGATCTCGGGCTCCTTGGGTTTGTGCAGGATAGTCTTCGTGCTTGTAGGTTGTCGGTTGCTCCGCCACTGCTGTGGCCGACGTGCTCCGGAGATTATGCCACCGCGGCCGGACATGCGTATTTGCGCGTCCAAAAACAAAACCGCCTTGTCGCGTTCGCGAACAAGGCGGTTTGCAGACTGCCCTTCCGGCAAAACGATCAGCCTTCGCCGAGATAGGCTTCCCGCACTTTCGGATCGTGCAGCATGTCCTGCGCATTCCCGTTCATCGTGATCAGGCCGGAATCCATCACGTAGCCGCGATGCGCAGCCTGCAGCGCGAGCTTTGCATTCTGCTCGACCAGCAGGATGGTCACGCCCTGCGCCGATACGTTGCGCACGACTTCGAAAATCTTTTCCACCATGATCGGCGACAGGCCCATCGAGGGCTCGTCAAGCAGCAGCAGCTTCGGATGACTCATCAACGCACGCGCCATCGCGAGCATCTGCTGCTCGCCGCCGGAAAGCGTACCGGCCAGCTGCGAGGAACGCTCCTTCAGACGAGGGAAGACACCGAACCACTTGTCGATATCGGCATTGATACCCTCCTTGTCGTTGCGGATGTACGCACCCATCAGCAGGTTTTCCAGGATGGTCATGCGGGTAAACACGCCACGGCCTTCCGGCACCATCGCCAGATGGCGCTTCACGAGTTCGAAGGACTTGCCGCCCTGAATCGATTCGCCGCTGTAATGAATCTCTCCTTCCACCTTGCATCCCGGAAGCGTTCCGGTAATGGCCTTCAGCGTGGTGGTCTTGCCGGCGCCATTGGCGCCGATCAGCGTCACCAGTTCACCCTTGTTGACTTCGAGATCGATGCCCTTGACCGCCTGGATACCGCCGTAAGCGATTTTCAGGCCGCTGATCTTCAGAATGTTTTCGCTCATTTAATGAGACCCTCCCAAGTATGCCTCGATCACGGCCGGGTTCTTCTGCACCTCGGCCGGCACGCCTTCCGCAATCGGTTTTCCGTAATCCAGCACGGTCAGGCGGTCGCACAGTCCCATCACCAGTTTCACGTCGTGTTCGATCAAGAGAATGGTTTTGCCTTCGGCCTTGATCTTGACCAGCAGCTCGCGCAACGCGAGCTTTTCGGTGGCGTTCATGCCGGCAGCAGGTTCATCCAGCGCCAGCAGTTGCGGTTCGGTCGCCAGAGCACGGGCGATCTCCAGGCGTCGCTGGTCGCCGTAGGAGAGGTGCCGGGAAGTGCGATGCGCGAACTGCGCGATGCCGACAAAATCCAGCAACTCCATGGCGCGCTCGCGGATCTCCGCTTCTTCCTTGCGCGCCGCCTTGTGATGCAGCACCGCGCCGAGCACGCCCTGATGAGTACGGACATGGCGGCCGACCATCACGTTTTCCAGCGCCGACATTTCGCCGAACAACCGGATGTTCTGGAAGGTACGGGCAATGCCCGCCTTTGCCACTTCATGCGGTGCCGACGGCGAATACGGCTTGCCGGCGAGTTCAAAGGAACCGGTATCAGGCTGGTACAAGCCGGTGATCACGTTAAAGAAGGTGGTCTTGCCGGCACCGTTCGGGCCGATCAGGCCGTAGATCTGGCCGCGCGTGATCTTGACGTTCACGTCGGATAACGCCTGCAGGCCGCCGAAACGCTTGTTGACCCCTGCAATATTGAGAATGATTTGTTCGCTCATGGATATTCCTTATGCCGCCAGTGCCGTAGGCTCTTTTTCGTCGAGACGCTTCTTCGCGTTCGCATCCATCCGGTCTTCATGCTTCGGCGCCGGCCAGAGTCCGGACGGGCGATACAGCATGATCACCACCATTGCCAGGCCGTACAGCAACTGGCGCAGCACTTCCGCATCGATGAGAACCTGGCCGAACAATTGTTCCTGCACCGGCTCGACCACGTGGCGCAGCACTTCCGGCAGCGCGGCAAGGATCACACCGCCAAGCACAACGCCGGGAATGTGGCCGATACCACCCAGCACTACCATGCCCAGTACGGCGATCGACTCCATCAGGGAGAACGATTCAGGCGATACGAAGCCCTGGAACGATGCGAACATGGCGCCGGAAACGCCGCCGAAGGAAGCGCCCATCGCAAACGCAAGCAGCTTCACATTACGGGTGTTGATGCCCATCGCCTTGGCTGCAATCTCGTCTTCACGGATCGCTACCCATGCACGGCCGAGACGCGAATGCTGCAAACGGATCGAGACGAAAATGATGCCTGCGCAGAGAAGCAGGAACAGGAAGTAATAGGCGTTCACCGACGGCATGCCCCAATCGCCGATGTACACGGTGGCACGCGACCCCGGTTCCCCCGCAAGCGACAAGCCGAAGATCCGGACAGGGTCGATCAGGTTGATGCCTTGCGGGCCATTGGTGATGTTGACCGGCGCGTTCAGGTTGTTCATGAAGATACGGATGATCTCACCGAAACCGAGCGTGACGATCGCCAGGTAGTCGCCGCGCAGCTTGAGTGTCGGTGCGCCAAGCAGTGCACCAAAGACACCGGCCAGCGCTGCACCGAGCGGCACAATCAGCCATACGGACAGGTGAATGCCGTTGGCGGCAGCCTCCTCCCCGACTATCCAGCGCAAGGCTTCGCCAATGGCTGGATAATTGTTGACGAAAGACTCGAGCACGGCGGCAAACTGCGGCGATGCCAGCAGGCCGGTCATGTAGGCGCCAAGCGCATAGAACGCGATATAACCAAGATCCAGCAGTCCGGCAAAACCGACCACGATGTTCAGCCCCAGCGCCAGCATGATGTACAGCAATGCCAGATCCATGATGCGTACCCAGGAATTACCGAACTGGGCTGCAAAGAACGGGAAGGCAATCAGCACGATGCCGAGAATCGCGAAGCTGGTGTAAGCCTTGCGCGGATTGTGTTTGACGTCGAATAGTGTTGACATGAAGCTCTCCTTAACGCTTAGGCACGATCCGCAACACGCTCGCCCATGATGCCGGACGGACGCAGCGTAAGTACGATGATAAGCACAACGAACGCGAAAATATCCTGGTATTGGCTACCGAGGAAGTTACCGGTCAGATCACCAATGTAACCTGCACCCAGACTCTCGATCAGGCCGAGCAGAACGCCGCCGACCATCGCACCGTAGATATTGCCGATGCCACCGAGCACTGCAGCCGAGAACGCTTTCAGTCCAGGCACGAAACCCATTGCGAACTGCGCGGACGAATAGTTGGCACCCCACATCACGCCGGCCACGGCAGCCAGTGCGGCACCGATTGCAAACGTCATTACGATCACGCGGTTGGAATCAATGCCCATCAGACCGGCCACACGCGGATTCTCCGCCGTGGCGCGCATCGCACGGCCTATCTTGGTCTTTTCAACCAGCAGCACGAGACCGACCATTGCTGCGGTCGCCAGCACCAGCAGCATCACCTGGGTCTGGGAGATCAGCGCACCAGCGATGTTGAACGATTCCGTGGGCATCACCTGCGGGAACGGAATCGGACTGCGCCCCCAGATCATCATTGCGAAGGTCTGCAACAGGATGGAAATGCCGATCGCGGTGATCAGCGGCGCCAGTCGCGGCGCATTGCGCAGGCGACGGTAGGCGACACGTTCGATGATGATGTTGACTGCCACACACACCGGAATCGCACCGATGATCGCGATCGCCAGTTTGACGATACCAGGCAGGTCCGGCGCGACGGACTGCACCGCATTGAGGATGGTGATACCGGCCATCGCGCCGATCATCAGCACATCGCCGTGCGCAAAGTTAATCAGGTTCAGCACGCCGTACACCATGGTGTACCCCAGCGCCACCAGCGCATACATACTGCCCAGCACCAGTCCGTTGATGATTTGTTGGATAAATGTATCCATAGTTTGCCTACTCTCTCTAAAGATCGTTCAAATCGTTTTTCAACTTCGCTGCATTGCCTCAAGTGCATTGCAGCAAAAACTCATCCCGATAATGAAAACGGCACCCGGGTAGGAAGCCTCAGGGGTGCCGCTTGATGTCAACGATGGTTACCGGAACAGACCTGCCGCGACTGTGCGAGTGGCGAAGGCGTGATTGATGCGCATGATAGTGTCTCCTTTTCCCGTCTTGGATAAAAACTTTTTTATAGTGTGGTATTGCCTTTTGGGCTAACCCGAATCGGGCCGCATTATACCGAACATGTTCCCCAATGAAACTTTGGAAGAACATGTGTTGTTTCCGCAAGGACGGCATGCCGCGATACCTGCTTCGAGTTCCGCACAATATTGCCGTACGATTCCCGACATAAACCGGATTGTAAAAACTTCTCCATTGTTTATGTGTTCAATGGAGCGATCCAATCTTTTGAAAACGACAGGAATACCTACTTTATATTCAAAAACAAGAAAACTTCCTGAATATATTTGTACATCCCGTCCCCCAAAGAGCGAAAGGATCGTTACATGATCCGCCTTTGCCTGCATTGTCGGCAGGTGTCGATCAGCCCGCCGTCTCTACAGGCTGCAATCATAACGAGTAAAGGAAAAAACAATCGATGGAAAAAAACTGGCGGTTCTGAATTAAATTCCGGGTGTGCGGATGCCGCGCGCTCCCTTTTGCATCAGCCTGCACGCGTCGCAGACAAGCCTTTAGGCATGGGGAAAGTGACATTTTCTTCAACACCGGGAAGCGTTCTCACGCTTTTGGCCCCGAGTGTTTTCAGGTGGTCGATCACCGCCTGCACCAGGATCTCGGGCGCGGATGCGCCGGCAGTCACGCCGATGCGAGACTTGCCTTCGAGCCAGCGCGAGTCGATTTGCGCCGCATCGTCGACCATATATGCGGCAGCGCCCTTCTTTTCAGCGACTTCGCGCAAGCGGTTGGAATTGGAGCTGTTGGGACTGCCGACCACGACCACCACCTCAACCTGTGGCGCCATGAATTTGACCGCTTCCTGGCGGTTGGTGGTGGCGTAGCAGATGTCGCCTTTTTTCGGCTCGGCAATGTTGGGAAACCTGCGCTTCAACGCTGCGATAATATCGGCAGTGTCGTCCACCGACAACGTCGTTTGCGACACGTAGGCCAGCATATCGGGATCGGCGACCTCCAGCTTGTCGACATCGGCTACCGTTTCGACCAGGTGCATGCCTTGATCCGCCTGGCCCATCGTGCCCTCAACCTCGGGATGGCCATCATGGCCGATCATGATGATGTCACGTCCTTCGCGCCGCATCTTGGACACTTCGACATGCACCTTGGTCACCAGAGGGCAAGTCGCATCGAATACGCGCAAGCCCCTGGCCTGCGCTTCGTTCTGAACAGCCCTGGAAACGCCATGAGCGGAAAAGATGACGGTGCTCCCCGCCGGCACCGCATCCAGCTCTTCGATGAAGATTGCACCCTTGCGCCGCAAGTCTTCAACCACATAGGCGTTATGCACGATTTCATGGCGCACATAAATCGGCGCGCCGAACTCCTCGATTGCGCGCTCGACAATATCGATTGCGCGATCGACACCTGCACAAAATCCGCGCGGCTGCGCAAGCAATATTTCCTTTTCCATGCTCGATCCTTCTTGCTGTCGGCGGCGCCGGGAGCGCCGCGTGAATCACAATATGCCAATAATTTTTACTTCGAATTTCACCGTCTGGCCTGCGAGGGGGTGATTGAAGTCGAATAACGCGCTCTGGGAATCGATCGCGCGCAGCACTCCCGCAAATCGTCCACCGCCGGGTGCTGCAAACTCAACCAGATCGCCGATGACATAGTCTTCGCCGGACTGCGAATGCTCATCGAGCGTGGCGCGTGAAACATGCTGTATGAGGTCGGGATTGCGCGGACCAAATGCCTGTTCCGGCGGCAGATCGAAAACCTGGTGCGCTCCCTCTGCCAAACCGATCAGGCAGGTTTCAAGGAAAGGCGCGAGCTGTCCGGTACCGAGTTGCAGCGTCGCCGGGTTTTCCTCGAATGTACTCACAATGTTGGTACCGTCCTGGGAAGCGAGACGGTAATGCAGGGTCAGGTAGGCAGATGGCGTAACGGCGGCGGCGCTGGTTTGGGACATGATGGCTAGGAATCAGGTGACAAGCCGCTATTGTAAGCCACGATCAGATCACGAAAGCCCGTTATTCCGTTTGCAGACTGAACGAAGCCGCTCCGGCTTCACACTTTTCCCGGAACCATTGACTTGAAATAAAAAAGTTGTATTATTTGCAATTTTCTTTCGTATAATGCCAATTCCATCCACCTCACAGAACTCCGCACATTTCAAGCAATGACAATCCGTAACTGGCCGGAAGACCAACGTCCTCGCGAACGTTTGATCAAGCAAGGCGCGCAGACCCTGTCCGACGCGGAGCTGCTGGCCGTCTTCCTTCGGGTCGGCGTCAGCGGCAAAAGCGCAGTCGACCTGGGGCGCGACATGCTCGGTCACTTCGGCTCGCTGAACGGTCTGTTCACCGCGTCGCTGCCGGAATTCTCGCAACTCAACGGCTTGGGACCGGCAAAGTACGCGCAGTTGCAAGCGGTGATGGAACTGGCCCGCCGCTCTCTCTCCGAAGATCTCAAGTCTGGGGAAACGCTCAGTTCGCCGCAGGCGGTCAAACACTACCTGCAACTGATGCTTGCGAGAAAACCTTATGAGTCGTTCGCCGTACTTTTCCTGGACGTCAAGAATCGCCTGATTGCCTCGGAGGAATTGTTTCGCGGAACACTCATGCATACCAGCGTCTATCCACGCGAGGTCGTGAAGGCGGCGCTTGCGCACAACGCTGCCGGCATCCTGCTCGCACACAACCATCCGTCAGGCACACCGGAGCCGAGCGCTGCGGACCGCACGTTGACGCAGGCGCTGAAGCAGGCGCTCGCCATGGTGGATGTGCGGGTACTCGACCATTTCATCGTTGCCGGCCGGCACGTCTATTCCTTCGCCGAGCACGGAGAAATGTAAAAAATAACCAGCGACAAATTGTTAAATTTTCAGAAAACATAAAGACACAATTGTTTTTCGCAAGTCATTGAAAATTCACATTTTTTTGGCTATACTCTCGTTTTTCCAAATTTTGGAATCTTTTTAAGGAGTTAACCATGGCACGTGTTTGCCAAGTGACCGGGAAGGGGCCGATGGTCGGCAACAACGTTTCCCATGCTAACAACAAGACCAAGCGCCGCTTTTTGCCCAACCTGCAAAACCGTCGCATTTTCGTTGAATCCGAAAACCGCTGGGTCTCCCTGCGTCTCTCCAACGCTGGTCTGCGCGTGATCGACAAGATCGGCATCGACGCTGTCCTCGCCGACATGCGTGCTCGCGGCGAAAAAGTCTAAGCGGCATTTATCAGGAAACTATCATGGCAAAATCTAACCGCGACAAAATCAAGCTGGAGTCGACCGCAGGTACCGGTCACTTCTACACCACGACCAAGAACAAGCGCACCATGCCGGAAAAAATGGCGATCATGAAGTTCGATCCCAAGGCACGCAAGCATGTCGAATACAAAGAGACCAAGATCAAGTAATTGATCGGTTTCGCAAAAAAGCCCCGCATCGCGGGGCTTTTTTCTTTGCGCCTCCGTCCTTGAGGCGTGCAAGCAAATTGCTCCGGACGCTACCCGCAAAAAAGCGGGGCAGGTGAATTCCCCTGCCCCGCTTTGTTTTCCGATCCGAACGCGCCTCGGCGCAAGCTTCATCAGGCATAGCTGCGCAGGCGCAGCGAAAACTCCTGAAGAGCCTTGATACCCGAAGCCTCTGCGCGCGCGCACCAGTCCTGCAACTGCTGCAGCAACTGCTCCCGGCTTGCGTTGGAACGCTCCCAGATCGCACCGAGTTCGACACGCATTTCATGCATGGTTTGCAGTGCCTTGCTATGGGCGAACAACTCCGTCAACTGCTGTTTTTGCGGCGCCTCCAGTTTGGCAGGCTCGCGTTGCAACAAACGGCGCGACGTCTTCAGGAACTTCGCTTCAAGGCTTGCCTTTTCCGTCAAATGGCCCACTTCGTCGCGCCACGCCCGCTTCACGGACTTGGCATACTTGGCCATCACGTCGTATCGATTTGCGATGACAGACTGCAGGGTGTCGAAATCAGCCACCAGCTTCTCGCGGTTAAATTTCGGTGCCGGCGCGACCTTCTTCACCTTGGCCAAACCCAGCGACTCCAGGATGCGGATATACATCCAGCCGATATCGAACTCATACCATTTGGACGACAGTCTGGCGGACGTGCCGAACGTATGATGATTGTTATGCAGCTCCTCGCCGCCGATCAGTATACCGATCGGGAAGATATTGGTCGCGGCATCGGCGCAGTCGTAATTGCGGTAACCCCAATAGTGGCCGAGGCCGTTGATGATGCCGGCGGCGCTGACTGGAATCCACAGCATTTGCACTGCCCATACGGTCAAACCGACTACGCCGAACAGCATGACATCGATGATCAGCATCAAGCCGACGCCCTGCCAGCTGTACTTGCTGTAGAGATTGCGTTCGACCCAGTCGTCCGGCGTGCCATGGCCGTACTTTTCCATGGTTTCACGATTCTTCGACTCGGCACGATACAGTTCGGCGCCTTCCAGCAGCACCTTCTTGATGCCGCGTGTCACCGGGCTGTGCGGGTCTTCTTCTGTTTCGCATTTGGCGTGGTGCTTGCGGTGGATCGCCGCCCATTCCTTGGTCACCATGCCGGTGGTTATCCACAGCCAGAAACGGAAGAAGTGGCTGGGTATGGCGTGCAGATCCAATGCGCGATGCGCTTGACAGCGATGCAGGAAGATGGTCACGCTGGCGATGGTGATGTGCGTGACGATCAGGGTGTACGCCAGGATTTCCCAGCCGTCCGCGCCGCTCAGGCCGTTCGACAGGAAATTCAGGACTGTGTCCAATAGGGTATTTTCAATCATTCGTATTCCAGGTTGAATGCAATGAACCGGTCGCCCGACAGAATGTTCCTGTCAGTAGAAACGGACCGCGCCGCTACATTTTTGGGCAGATTGTACCCTCTTTACAGCGTCTCCGTTGCGCGCATTATCGGCAAATCCGCCCTCTCCGAACGGGCTGGGAGATCAAGAATCCTCACTTCGCGTTGCGGATACCGCACTTCGATTTGATATTCTTGCAAGTTTTCCAGACCGCTCAGATTTACTTCTGACAACACATTTTCCCGTCCGTTCTCGAGATAGATGATCCAGAAGCCGAGTTCAAGCTCGAATCCATCCGTAAGGCGCAACACCGATCCAGACCAGGGTTGCGAATGCTTTTTCGAACATCAGCAGAAGACTGGAAAGCAGATTCTGCCTCATTTTTTGTAAGGTATCGCGTCTCGCCTGTGCCGTTCCCAGTTCTCCACATAACGCGCTGCAAGCATCGGGTTGTTACGTGCCACCAGGACGTTTTCCGCATTCCGGTGCTGGGCGGTCCAGGTGAAATTGAAGCTGCCGGTGATGACTGTCGCGTTCGGCGTGCCGGCATCGATCACCATGATCTTGTTGTGCGCATTCTGATACCGGGTTTCGAGCCATACCGGTATGCCGGCAGCAGCAAGGTCGAAGGCGGCGGAAGAGTCGGTCTTTGCAAGCTGTGCAGCGTCGATCAGAACCCGGACATCGACACCGCGTCGCCGCGCCGCGACCAGCGTAGTGGCGATTTTCTTGCTGGTCAGCAGATAGGCTTGCACCAGGACCTGATGATGCGCGCCGCCGATCACATCGACAATCAATGCTTCGATATCGTCCCATGGCGCGAATGCAGGTTGCAGGCTTCCCTGTACCGGCACTGCCTCATTGCAGCGGGCTGCCGGAATAACGACCGTTGCCAGGCAAATCGATGCCAGGGCAACACGCATCCACCGCGTCATTTTTTCCGCTCGAACACCGCAGCAAAGAAACCGTCGGTCTGATGCGTCTGCGGCGATAGTTTCAGGTAATCCTGCATCTCCAGCGGTATCCTCTGCTCCGCCAGGATGTCCTTCATCGGCAGCAGCACAAAGCCATCGTGCGTGGCAAGAAACTGTGCGGCGATCGCTTCGTTTTCTTCGTCGAGCAGACTGCAGGTCGCGTACACCAGCCGGCCGCCCGGCTTCACCAGGCGTGCCGCGCTGGACAGGATCGCGCTTTGCTTGGCGTTCAGTTCAACCAGCGACTCCGGCGTCTGCCGCCATTTCATGTCGGGATTGCGGCGTAGCGTGCCGAGACCGCTGCACGGCGCATCGACCAGTACGCGATCGATCTTTGCCGCCAGCCGCTTGACCTTTGCATCGTTCTCATGGGCGATGACGACCGGGTGCACATTCGACAGGCCGCTGCGCGCAAGACGCGGCTTGAGCTTGCCGAGACGCTTTTCGGACACGTCGAAAGCATACAACCGCCCGGTGTTGCGCATCGCCGCACCTAGCGCCAGGGTCTTTCCCCCGGCTCCGGCACAGAAATCGGCCACCATCTCGCCACGCTTGGCGCCGACGATCTGTGCCAGCAGTTGGCTGCCTTCATCCTGAACTTCGATGGCGCCTTCCTTGAAGAGCGGAAGATTCTGCAACGCCGGCTTTTTCAGTACGCGAATTCCGAGCGGGGCAAACGGCGTCGGCTCACAGGCGATAGGCGCCTTTGCCAGTTCCGCCATCACTTCTTCCCGTTTGGCCTTGAGCACATTGACGCGGAGGTCAAGCGGCGCCGGGCGATTAAGCGCCTCGGACAGCGCCAGCGTTGCCATTTCGCCATCACGAGCCACCAGTTTGTCGAACAACCAGGGCGGCAAATTCGTTTGCAAGGCAAGCGGCAGGCTGTTGCGGTCGATCCGCGCGATGTGTTGCAGCCAGTCGGCTTCTTCCGTCGACAAACCGCCGAGTGCATCGATACCGGCGACATCGGCCAATCCCAGCAACGCCAGGCGCCGCATCGCCGGACCATGGCCGGATTCGGAAAAGCTGGCGTAAACCAGCTTGTTGCGCAGCACCGCATAGACACCTTCGGCCACGGCGCCGCGCTCACGCGAACCAAGCTTCGAATGTTCTCGGAAATAACGGGAGAGGATGACGTCGGCGGGGCCGGTAAAGCGCAATACTTCGCGCAGCACTTCCTCGGCGTGGGTAATGACTGCGGGATGCAATCTCATGGGAGTTCTTTCTGGTTCACGCCGGTTGACGCACATCCGCGATGTGCACCAACCCGTCGGCGATGCTCAGGCGGCCCTCGATGAAGCAGCGCACGGCATACGGGTAAATGATATGTTCCTGCACCAGCACGCGCTCGGCCAGGCTGTGTTCCGTGTCTTCCGGCAAGACCGGGACAGCGGCCTGCGCCACAATCGGGCCGTGATCGAGGTCGGCGGTCACGAAATGCACGGTCGCGCCATGTACCTTGATTCCCGCTGCCAATGCCTGGCGATGGGTGGCGAGGCCGGGGAAACTCGGCAGCAGCGACGGGTGAATGTTGAGCATCCGTCCGGCATAGTGATCAACAAACGGCGCCGTGAGAATGCGCATGAAACCGGCCAGTACGACCAGATCCGGCGAAAACCGGTCGATCACGGAACGCAATTCGGCGTCGAAGGCCTCGCGCGCCGGGTATTCCTTGCTGACAACGACGTCCGTCGGGATCCCGTGCTCGGCTGCGAACACCAGTCCTTCGGCATCGGCGCGGTTGCTGATGACGGCAGCGATCCTGCACGGCCACTGCTCGGATTCGGCAGCCCGGACAATCGCCTGCATGTTGCTGCCGCGCCCGGAAATCAGGATGACGATATTTTTCATGGCGCGCATTTTACCGTACCAGGCTTTCCCGCAAGCGAAATAAAAAGCCGGCCTGGCGGCCGGCCTGTCGGGTTCGGATCCGGATGATGCGTTCTACTGGAACGAATAGAAAACCCGAAACGCCACTTTCTTGTCGGCCCAGTAGTCGGCCGCATCGCGGAAGACGTCCAGCAGGGTTTCGCGCGCTTCCTTGTCGAACTTCGGCGTGTTCGGCAACTGTTCGATGACAATCAGGAAACCGGGCTGCGGGCCGGCCTTGTAAGCCAGGTCGGTGAGGCAGTCTTCCAGCGCGTCGAAATTCTTGCCGAAATGCTTGGGGAAGTGAAACGCACTGGCGATGCATGCCAGCACCTGCTGCTTGGTGCTCGCGTCCGCACAGTAGGCATAGAGAAAATGCTGGCCGAGGCGCGCTGCCTCCTCCTGCAAATCGGTCACCCTGAATGCACGGATGGACTGCACCACGTTCGGCGGTACGGTTTTAAACAAGCTCATGTCATCCTCGACTCGCGCGATGAGGGTTGCGGGCTGGCTGTGCGTTGACTCGATTCGCATTTGGTTACTCTTTGATGCGCTTGAAAGTCGCATAGTGATCGTCGGTATAAAAGTATTCCGCGGACAATGCGGGCTCTCCGCCTGCAACAATGCGTCGCGCGCCACGGTTGCGAGCACCGGGAGTCGGCACCGTGAATTCGTGATAATACCCGCGCTTTTGCTTCGGCAAAACCCCTTCGCGGTTGGAAAACACCCTGCCGTCCCTGGCATACGGAAACGGCCCGCCTTGCTTGATCAGACCTAGGGTCCGCTGTGCCTCGGCAGGAAGTGCATGCACCGCAACCGTCTCCAGCGGAACGGCATTCCTTGCAAAAACGCCAACAGAAAACAGTAGCGTGACAAGGAAAAATATCCAGCTTTTCAAAAACTTAGCATTCATGGGCCGACACGCGCGCCAGTAATTGAGAAAATGACAATATCGCGAAATGCAATACTGTAGGGTAACTGTTTGCCAACGCGGAGGCAAGTCCGGCCCGTGCCATTCTTCGTAGCAAGTCTCGCAGCGAGCCGGTTTCAAAAATACAACTCTGTTCCGGCTGCGCTAGCATTGCCCATCCGATTACATTTTGTTGCACCACTTACTTTCCCATCAACAATTGCAGGTAGCCATCGAGGCGGGCGACGTCGTTTAATGTACATGTCATATCAAGGAGAACGCCATGAACAAGCTTTTCGGAATCCCATTGCTTCGTACGGTCACGGCCGCCGTGCTTGTGACCGCAGCCCCGTTGGCGATGGCGGGCGGTGCGGATGTGAGCTGGTCGATCAGCGTCGGCTCACCCTACCCCGCGCCCCAGGTTTACGCACCGCCTCCCGTCGTGTATGTGGAACCTCAACCGGTGTATGTACGTCCGCGGCCTGTGTACGTCCAGCCGACCACCGTCGTCCGTTACGGGCAGCCTTATTATGTTGAGGAAGTGCGTTACAAAAGAATGAGGCACCACCATTGGAAGCACCATCACCGGGGCGGCTACGACAACTGACATTCGTGCCGATCCTCCTGCCACAGGGGGATCGGCACTCTTCCCGCCCGGTTCAGGGATCTCTTGCCGATCACTCGTTCAATCGGCATCCACGAGGCTTCGCGTCTGCATCCTGATCTTTTCCGGAATACCGAAAAACGCCAGAACATCGTCGCGGCGAGCCAATGCATCCGCCCGACCGAGCCGAATCAGTTCGCCCGTGTAACTGGATTCGAACAGCAAATACGAGGCAAGCGCGGCACCTCGCGCCTCGGTAGCTCCGATGCCGCTCAGCAACAGCCTGATCGGTGCCGGCAGGCTTTTGACGTTGCGGCTCGCAATTTCATCCAGCCTTTCGGATGGGGCGATGATCAGCATCTGCACCGGCCGCAAAGGTGTCCTCGCCCGTTGCTCTTCCGTCAGGACCGAGAGCGTCAGGTTGATGCGTGTCATGCGTTCAATGTCGACTGCAAGGCTGTCAAGAAAAATGCTGGACAACGCGTGGCCGGCAATTTGCGCCAGGCTCGGATACCGTGCGAACTCGGCATTGTCTTGCGTCTGCTCGTTCAGACGTCCGGCGCCGATCACCATCACCTTGTCCGCACCGAGGTGAATCGCAGGGGAAATTGGCGCCAACTGGCGCATTGAACCATCGCCAAAGTATTCGCGACGGCCGTTGCAGTAAATTGGCGTAGCGGGAAAAATCAGCGGGATAGCGGATGACGCCAGCAGATGTTCGACGCCGATCTGGCTGCGCAAGGCCAGCCGCTGGGAGCGCACCCAGGGTTCTATATCGGCATCCGATTGAAAAAAGGTGATGTGCCTGCCGGCGGTGTAGGAAGATGCCGTTACCGCCAGCGCGTGCAGTGTGCCGTCCATCAGCGCAGCGTCCAGACGCGGAAAGTTCAGCATCCGGTTGAGCAGCGTGACCAGCGGCGTATTGTCGAGCAGGGAGTTCGGCGGATGCGCTTTCCATTTGCGCAACAACCATCCGAACGACATCAGCGACAACCACTTCGCTCCCGAGCGCAGCACACCGAGGGAATCGACGCGGTAGACCTGCTCTGCCGTGAAATGCTCCCACACGCGCAGGACCATTTGCAGGCCCTCGTCGAAATTGTCGGCATGACAGGCAAGCGCAGTGGCGTTGATCGCACCAGCTGAAGTGCCGCAGATGATGTCGTAGGGATTGCGTCCGGGCTGCCATCCCGCTTCTTGCAAGATGCTGGATACGCCGTCCAGCACTCCGACCTGATAGGCCGCGCGCGCGCCGCCGCCGGTCAGCACCAGCCCTGTTTTCTTTCTCTCTCCCATAGAGAGAGAGATTAACAGGCGAAGTGTTATTTGGGGAGATCCGCCTGCAAGGAGCGCTTGCAAAAACAACGCGTATGACGGTCCGGGTCGCCCCTTTCTGCATTCAATCTCCCTCGACGACGCCTTCGCGGCGCGGGTCGGCGCCGCCGAACCACACCTCTTCGCCATGAATATTCATGCGCATGATGCCTTGCAGTCCGGATGTCTGCTCCATCAGCCGCACATTGTGTCCCTTGACGCGCAACTGCTCGGCCAGTGTATCCTGCACACGTCCCTGTTCCAGTTCGGTCGGGCCATTGCGGCTGCCGAAGTTGGGAAGGCTGATCGCCTGCTGCACATTCAAGCCCCAGTCAAGGGTACCGACCAAGACCTTGCCGACATAGTTGATGATGGCGGAACCTCCGGGCGAACCGGTCGACAGGACCAGCTTCCCGCTCGCCTTGTCGAACACCAGCGTCGGCGCCATGGAACTGCGCGGGCGTTTGCCCGGCTGCACGCGGTTGGCGATCGGCCCGTTGGCATCGGCCGCATCAAAGGAAAAGTCGGTCAACTGATTATTCAGCAGGAATCCACGCACCATCTGCCGCGAACCGAACGCGTCTTCGATCGTCGTGGTCATCGAAATTGCGTTGCCGTCGGCGTCGACGATCGAGATGTGCGACGTCGATGGGAGTTCGGGTGAAGTATCGGTCCCGAGCGCAAGCGCAGTCGCGGGCGGTTCGCCGGGCTTCGCAACGCCCATCGACTGTTCCGTGATCAGGGCGGCGCGTCCGGCGAGATACCTCTTGTCGAGCAGCGCCTTGGGACTTCCCCCGGGCAGCGGGACAAAGTCGCTATCAGCGACATAACGGCCCCGGTCCGCATACGCGAGCCGTCCCGCTTCCGAGAACAGGTGGACTGCCTCGGGGTCGAGCATGCCGTTCTTCGGCGGGTATGCGCGGAGGTCCTTGGTTTCCAGGATACCGAGCATTTGTGCGACCGCTATGCCGCCCGATGAAGGCGGTGGCATGCCGCATACGATCCATATCTTGTAATTGCTGCACACCGGCTCGCGCACCTTGGCGTGGTAAGCAGCGATATCAGCCGCTGTCAGAAGACCTGGATTGGTCGGATGGCTTTTGACTTTCGCTTCGATGTCGCGCGCGATATCCCCTTTGTAAAACACGTCCGCACCGCCGACGGCAATTGCGCGCAGCGTTTGTGCCAGATCGGGATTCTTCAGCACATGGCCGACAGGCCAGGGATTGCCGGCCCCGTCGTAGAAGTAGGCAGCGGCAACCGAGTCCTTCATCAGGTACTTCTCGGTTTTCAGCATCGCGGCCAGGCGCGGACTGACTGCGAATCCGTCTTCGGCCAGCTTGATGGCGGGCGCGAACAACGATGCCCAAGGCAAGCGGCCATACTGTTGATGCGCAAGTTCAAGCATGCGCAGCACCCCTGGGACGCCAACCGAACGACCTCCAACCACACCCTCATGGAAAGGCATCGCCTTGCCATCGGGACGCTGGAACAGCGTTTCCGTTGCCGCCGCCGGGGCGGTCTCGCGACCGTCAAAGGCTTTTACGGCTTTCCCATCGAAATGCATGAGGAAGGCGCCGCCGCCAATCCCGGAGGACTGCGGCTCGACCAGATTCAACACCATCTGCACCGCGATGGCCGCGTCCACCGCCGTGCCGCCCGCCTGAAGCACCTGGTAGCCTGCATGAGCCGCCAATGGATTGGCGGCGGCGACCATGAATTTTTTCGCGATTCGGCCCTGCTTTTCGGTATAGCCGGTCGCTCGTTCGGGGGCCTGCATACCGGCTTGCGGCAGGTTTTGCTGCGGCGCGGATGTACCGGCGCAAGCAGTGAGCAGCAGGGCTGCGAGGGCGATCGCACTTGTTCCGGCTTTAAGCATGGCGGGCTCCAGAAAGAAAAGGACAAGCATCAAGCTTGCCTTAGTCTATTGTGCCCTGCAGAAGCTGTCATGCGGCAGCTCCTGTTATTTCAGCGCGATTTGCGTTCGCTCATTTGCGAACGGCAGCGCGGATGACGCTGCCGGGTCAAATCGCGCCAGCGTTCCTGGACGGCTGCGTCACTTCGGCTGCATGCGGATCGCGCCGTCGAGGCGGATCGTTTCGCCGTTAAGCATGACGTTTTCGATGATGGTTTTCGCCAGGTTCGCGTATTCGGCGGGCTTGCCGAGGCGCGGAGGGAACGGAACCATGCGGCCGAGGGCGTCCTGCACTTCTTGCGGCATGCCGAGCAGCATGGGGGTTTCGAAGATGCCGGGGGCGATGGTCATCACGCGGATACCGTTGCGCGACAGGTCGCGCGCCATCGGCAGCGTCAGGCCGACAACCGCAGCCTTGGAGGCGCCGTAGGCGGCCTGGCCGATCTGGCCGTCGTAGGCGGCAACCGAGGCGGTGTTGATGATGACGCCGCGCTCGCCCTGTTCGCTGGCGTCGGTCCGGGACATCGCGTCGGCGGCGAGGCGAGCCATGTTGAAAGTACCGATCAGGTTGATGTTGACTACACGCTGGAACACGTCCAGAGGATGCGGGCCATCCTTGCCAACGGTCTTGACAGCCGGCGCCACGCCAGCGCAGTTGACCAAACCGCGCAAAGTACCCATGGATGTCGCCGCGTCGACGACCGCCTTGGCATCTGCCTCGGAAGTCACGTCGCACTTGACGAACTTGCCATTCAGTTCGGCGGCGAGCTTTTCGCCGGCCTCGACTTGCACGTCGGCCAGCACGACCTTGCCGCCGTTTTCCACGATCATGCGTGCGGTTGCCGCGCCAAGCCCGGACGCGCCGCCGGTGATGATGAATACGCTGTTCTGGATCTGCATTTTTTCCTCTTCAGAAATAGGGAAATGTTTCATGACGTTTACGTAAACGTAAAATCCGGATAATTGTAGCCAATTTCCCCTCCCAAAAGCAAAAAGGCAGCCGAAGCTGCCTTTTTGCAATGCCTTGGCCGATCAGGGCTTGGACGCAGGTGCGGCCACCGGTGCCTCGGCTGCCGGTGCAACCGCCGGCGCGCTGACGGCAGGCGGATTCATGGCGTGCTGCGGCGGAGCCGTGGTCGCGATTGCCGGCAGCAACGGTACCAGCAGCAACGCGACGATATTGATGATCTTGATCAACGGGTTGACGGCGGGGCCAGCGGTGTCCTTGTAGGGGTCGCCCACGGTGTCGCCGGTCACGGCAGCCTTGTGCGCCTCCGAACCTTTACCGCCGTGGTGGCCATCTTCGATGTACTTCTTCGCGTTATCCCAGGCGCCGCCGCCGGTACACATGGAGATCGCGACGAACAGGCCGGTGACGATCGTGCCCATCAGGAGTCCGCCAAGTGCGGCCGGACCAAGCAGAAGGCCGACCAGGATCGGCACCACCACCGGCAGCAGGGAGGGAACAACCATTTCCTTGATCGCTGCGGTAGTCAGCATGTCGACCGCCTTGCCGTACTCCGGCTTGCCGGTGCCTTCCATGATGCCCTTGATCTCACGGAACTGGCGGCGCACCTCTTCCACCACGCTGCCTGCCGCGCGTCCGACCGCTTCCATCGCCATGGCGCCGAACAGGTAGGGAATCAGACCGCCGATGAACAAGCCGATGATGACCATGTGGTCGGACAGGTCGAAGCGCAGATGCATGCCCCGCCCTTCCAGCGCATGGGTGTAGTCGGCAAACAGCACCAGCGCCGCCAGGCCGGCGGAACCGATCGCGTAGCCCTTGGTCACCGCCTTGGTGGTGTTGCCGACGGCATCGAGCGGATCGGTAATGTCGCGCACACTGTCCGGAAGTTCGGCCATTTCGGCAATGCCGCCGGCGTTGTCGGTGATCGGGCCGTAGGCGTCGAGGGCAACCACGATGCCGGCCATGCTCAGCATCGAAGTCGCTGCGATGGCGATGCCGTACAAGCCGCCCAGCGCATAGGACACGCCGATCGCGATACACACGAACAGCACTGGCCAGGCTGTTGACTTCATCGAAACGCCGAGGCCGGCAATGATGTTGGTGCCGTGCCCGGTGGTCGATGCCTGCGCAACATGCTGCACGGGCTTGAAATCGGTACCGGTGTAGTACTCGGTGATCCAGACCAGTAACGCGGTCAGCGCCAGGCCGACGACACAGGCGCCGAACAACGCCATCGCGCTGACGGTCTTGCCGTCAGCGACGGCGACCGCCTGCGGGAACAGCCAGGTCGTGACGAAATAGAACGCAACTAGCGAAATCAGGCCGGCGACGATCAGTCCCCTGTAAAGTGCGGGCATCACGTTCCGCATGCCCGGCGATGCCTTGACGAAGGAGCAGCCGATGATCGACGCGATGATCGATACGCCGCCCAGCACCAGCGGATAGATGACGGCGTTGAGCGGAGCACCGGTTACCATCAGCGCGCCGAGGGTCATGGTCGCGATCAACGTCACCGCGTAAGTTTCGAACAGGTCGGCGGCCATGCCGGCGCAGTCGCCGACGTTGTCGCCGACGTTGTCCGCGATCACTGCAGGGTTGCGTGGGTCGTCCTCAGGGATACCGGCTTCGACCTTGCCGACCAGGTCGGCGCCGACGTCAGCCCCCTTGGTGAAGATGCCGCCGCCGAGGCGAGCGAAGATCGAGATCAGCGACGAGCCGAAGGCGAGGCCCAGCAACGGTTTGAGGTTGGCTGCATCGACTGCGGTACCCCCGGTGATAAACCAGAAGAACAGGCTGACGCCGAGCAGGCCAAGGCCGACCACCAGCATGCCGGTAATCGCGCCGCCCTTGAACGCAACATTGAGTGCCGGCCCGATACCTTTGGTGGCCGCCTGCGCGGTACGGACATTGGCGCGCACCGAGACATTCATGCCGATGAAACCGCAGGCGCCGGACAGCACTGCGCCGATGACGAAGCCGACCGCCGTGGTCAGATCGAGGAACACGCCGATCAGCACCGCCAGGACGACACCGGCCATCGCGATCGTCTTGTATTGCCGCGCGAGGTAAGCGCCGGCGCCTTGCTGGATGGCTGCCGCGATTTCCTGCATGCGGGCATTACCGGCATCCTGTCTCAAGATCCAACTGCGGGACATCAATCCGTAAACGACGGCGATGACGCCGCACGCTACGGCCAACCACAAGCCTGTTGCCATATCGACTCCTCCATGTTGTTCACGACAAAGTTAAAACAACCACGACGTTCGGAGGACGGCGACGGCATACGCCTCATGCCCAAAGCAGGTATCTGCTGTCGTCGTCCACCCGGAGAATGACGCGCACTCTCCTGTCACTACGCACTGCAAAACTTTTCGCTACCTTGTGAAGCTCATCGCATCCATAGCGTGACCGCTAGGAAAAGAAGACGTTCCGATATTATTTTTGCATATTGCCCTGCGGCTGGATATTCCCTGTTGGCGCTCCTTGCCGGTTGCTTGATCGGGATTAGGCTGCAGCATGAAAAAAGCGGACTCGCGGTCCGCCTTTTTTTATTCCGCCAATGCTTCGAAGGCTTTGTCCCGGATCGTTTCGACCGGGCCGACACCCGCGATCTTGCGGTACTTCGGCGCGCCGGGCTGCCCTGATGCCGCCCATTTGTTGTAATAGTCGACCAGCACTTCGGTTTGATCGTGATAGACGGCCAGGCGTTTTTTCACCGTGTCTTCCTTGTCGTCGTCGCGCTGGATCAGTTCCTCGCCGGTGACATCGTCCTTGCCGTCAACCTTGGGTGGGTTGAACTTGACGTGGTAGGTACGGCCGGACGGCTGGTGCACGCGGCGGCCGCTCATGCGCTCGATGATGGCTTCGTCGGGCACGTCGATTTCCAGCACATAGTCGATCGCCACGTCGGCTTCCTTCATCGCGTCCGCTTGCGGAATCGTGCGCGGAAAACCGTCGAACAGGTAGCCGTTGGCGCAATCAGGCTGCTTCAGGCGATCCTTGACCAGGCCAATGATGATGTCGTCGGATACCAGGCCGCCGGCATCCATGACCTTCTTTGCTTCAATGCCTAGCGGAGTACCGGCCTTGACGGCGGCGCGCAGCATGTCACCGGTCGAGATTTGCGGAATGTTGAATTTTTCCTTAATGAAATTCGCTTGCGTGCCCTTACCGGCACCAGGCGCTCCTAAAAGGATGAGACGCATGAGAGTTCCCTAGATTGGTTTGAAATTTTTCGTGGTGGCGGGTCGATCGTGACCATGGATCTTCTTTTTATCACA
The DNA here is from genome assembly GCA_966212445.1 of uncultured Noviherbaspirillum sp. Classification (GTDB taxonomy): domain Bacteria; phylum Pseudomonadota; class Gammaproteobacteria; order Burkholderiales; family Burkholderiaceae_D; genus Noviherbaspirillum. The sequence continues at coordinate 137,561 of CBIHRJ010000004.1, forward strand.
CCAAGTTTGCATGAAACTTACCACAGAATTTTACCCGACCGCTTTCCGCCATGGATTTCTTCTAATTTCCTTGATGGAAATGCCGGCGCACGCGTGCCAGGTCTTCCGGCGTATCGACTCCGGCGGCCGGCGCGTCATCGGTGATGTGTACTGCAATCGGATACCCGTGCCACAGCACACGCAACTGTTCCAGCGCTTCGATCTGCTCCAGCGGCGACAGCGGCAGCGCCGGGTACGCCTGCAAAAAACGGTTGCTGTAGGCGTACAACCCGATGTGCCGCAGGGGCCGGTAATCGTGCGGCACCAGTTCGCGCGAGCAGGCAAAGACATCGCGATTCCAGGGAATCGTCGCCCGCGAGAAGTACAGCGCCCTGCCCGCCTTGTCGAGCACGACCTTGACCACATTCGGGTTGAAGATGTCTTCGGCCTGGTCGATCGGATGCGCGGCGGTCGCCATCGGCACATCTGCACTGATACGTGCGGCAGTCGCGGCAATCAGCGCGGGAGAAATCAGCGGTTCGTCGCCCTGCACGTTGACGACCACGGCATCGGCCGGCAATGCCATTGCGGTGGCGACCTCGGCGATGCGGTCGGTACCGGACGGGTGATCGGCACGCGTCATGTATGCCCGGACCCCATGGCTGCGGCAGGCGGCGACAATGTCTTCATGGTCGGTCGCAACTGCGATCTGCGCTGCTCCCGATTGCGCCGCCCGTTCGGCAACACGCACCACCATCGGTTTGCCGCCGAGATCGGCAAGCGGTTTGTTCGGCAGCCTGGTCGACGCCAGGCGTGCGGGAATGATCACGGTAAATGACATCGGGTAGCGTCCGTGCAGGCTGCTTGCGCAGCAGAGGAAGATGCTTTGCCGTTCAGGCGGCGGGCGGTTCGGTGACGGCGGGTGCGTTCAGGTCGCGCGCTTCGTCGGCCCACATGATCGGGATGCCGTCGCGAATCGGGAAGGCCAGCTTGTCGCCGTTGCAGATCAGTTCCTGCGCGGTCTTGTCGTATTCGAGCGGTCCCTTGCACAGCGGGCAGACCAGGATATCAAGCAGTCGGGCGTCCACGACATTTCTCCACTATTTGTTCAGCCAGCGCGCCATCGATGCGCGCCGTCACGGGCACGACCCACAATCGGGGGTCATTCTTGAGCTTATCAATTCGCATACATTTTACTGCATCCTTCTCGGTGATCAGGATGACATCGGCCTGAATTTGCGCAAATGGATTGTCGGCAAAATCGTAGTGGTCGGGCAGCGGCAATTCGTCGGCGACAAGGCCGGCATCGCGCAACATGGTGAAGAAACGCCCCGGATTGCCGATGCCGGCTGCGGCGAGCATGCGGGGCGCGCGCATTTCACGCAAGGGCATCGATTGCGCTCGATCACACAGGCGCTCTGCCGTTTCGCCATGCAGTCGCATGAACAGCGAAGACGACGGAATTCCTTCAGGCAGCCGCGATGCGTTCACGACGGTGAAATCGCGCGGTCGCGATATCGGTTCACGCAAGGGGCCTGCGGGCAACAGCCAGCCGTTGCCGTTGCCGCGCTCGTCGCACAGCACGATCTCGACGTCGCGCCGCAGCGCGTAATGCTGCAAGCCGTCATCGGAAATGATCAGGTCGACCTCGGGATGCGAAGCGAGCAACGCACGCGCAGCGGCGACACGGTCGCGTCCAACCACCAGCGGGCATTGCGTGCGACGGGCGATGAGCGCCGGTTCGTCGCCGACGCTGTGCGGGGATGCGTCCGGCGTCACGGCGCACGGCGCGTCGTGCGACGCTCCGTAGCCACGTGAAATGACGCCGGGGACAAAGCCTGCGCTCCGCATCGCATCGACCAGCCAGATGACAAGCGGGGTTTTCCCTGTACCGCCGATGAATATGTTGCCGACGACGATGACGGGCACGGGGAGACGCGCCGATTTCAGCACACCGTTGCGATACAGCACGCGCCGGACGGCAACCAGCATGCGGAACAACAGCGAGAGCGGCCACAGCGTTGCAGCAAGCAAACCGCGGCGCATCCATGCCCGCGCAAGGATGGATTCCGCGCTGCGCGTCATTTGCTACCGCTGGTTTGCGCGGCAAAGGTGACTTTTTCGAAACCGGCGAGACGCGCCGCCTCCAGCACGTTGATCACCGACTGGTGGGCAGCGGTGGCGTCAGCATTGATGATCACGACCGGGTCCTTCTTCGTCTGGCCGCCCGAACCGGCCGCCTGCTTCAATTCCTCGGCCAGCGCGGCGGCGTCGCGCGCCGCCACTTTCGTATTGTCGATCGCGTAGTGCCCCTGGGCATCGACCGCGACATTGATTTCCTGCGGCTGCTCGACGGCCTTTTCGGCGTCGGCGGTCGGCAGCGTGATCTGCAGCGCGGTGAACTTGCTGTAGGTGGTCGTCACCATCAGGAAGATCAGGATCACCAGCAGCACGTCGATGAACGGGATCAGGTTGATGTCCGGATCCTCGCGGCCCTTGCCTTTGCGGAAATTCATCGCCGGGCCTTATTTGCGGTTGCTGTGGACAGTGTCGACGAACTTCACCGCCTGCTGTTCCATATCGACGATGAAGCTGTCGACCAGGGCGCGGAAATGGCGGTAGAACACCAGGGTCGGCATCGCGATCGCGAGGCCGAAGCCGGTGTTGTACAGGGCGACCGAAATGCCGTGCGCGAGTTGCGCAGGGTTGGTGCCGACCGCTTCCTGGGCGCCGAAAATCTCGATCATACCGACCACGGTGCCGAACAGGCCCATCAGCGGCGCGAGGGTGGCAATGGTGCCGAGCGTGGTCAGGAAGCGCTCCAGCTCGTGCGCGGTGCCGCCGCCGGCTTCTTCGATCGACTCCTTCATGACATCGCGCGGCGCGTTGACGTTGCGCAGGCCGGCGGCCAGCACACGGCCGAGCGGCGAGTTCTGTTCCAGGTTGGAAATCACTTCCGGGCCGATCTTGCCATTGTGATAAACGCGGATGACTTCATCCAGCAGGTTGGGCGGGAGAATGCGACTGCGGCGCAGGTACAATACCCGCTCGATGATCAATGCCAGTGCGATAACGGAAGCGATCAGCAGCGGCCAGATCGGCCAGCCGGCAGCTTGAATAATGGCGAGCAAAAGAGGCTCCTAAGGTGAAATGCGGTCGGATGCAGAATGTATCGTGTTGAGCCTCCGCGGGCAAGGGTGACGAGGAAACAATAACTCCCCGAAAGTTCTGCACAGAGCCTGTGGATAAGTCTGTGGCCAAGTCCGAAACGGCGGGCGGAAGTGTTTGATTCCCAAGGATATTCATTGACTGCTCAACAACTGAACACTTTCCCCGATTCCTTAATAATCAAGAACTTAGGCGGCATGAAAATTGATTGTATCGAAGTGTGACAGGAAGATGACGATTTGGCGCGCCTGTGGACAGGTTTTGCCTTGGAAGACCGCATGAATACTGGATTTGCATCTAAAAACCCAGACGCGACGCCGCCTGTCCTGACAGTTTCCGGGCTGAATCAAGCAGTGGCGCGGATACTGGAGCGCAGTTTCCCGCTGGCCTGGGTATCGGGCGAGATTTCCAATTTCACCCGGGCGGCCTCCGGCCACTGGTATTTCACGCTGAAGGACGAAGGCGCGCAGGTACGTGCGGTCATGTTTCGCGGCCGTGCCCAGTACGCCGGCTTCAATCCGCGTGAAGGCGACAAGGTCGAGGTGCGCGCGCTGGTCACGCTGTACGCGCCGCGCGGCGACTACCAGCTCAATGTCGAGGCGATCCGCCGCGCGGGCGTCGGCAACCTGTACGAAGCGTTTCTGCAGCTCAAGGAAAAACTGAATGCGGAAGGCTTGTTCGATCCGGCGCGCAAGCGCCCGCTGGCACTGTTTCCGCGCACCATCGGCATCGTCACCAGTCCGCAGGCGGCGGCACTGCGCGACATCCTGACCACGCTGCGGCGGCGCGCGCCGCATGTGCACGTGATCCTGTATCCGACGCCGGTGCAAGGCGAAGGCGCCGGGCAGAAGATTGCGCAGGCGATTGCCGCCGCATCCGCCCGCGCCGAAGCCGATGTGCTGCTGGTGTGCCGCGGCGGCGGCAGCATCGAGGACTTGTGGTCGTTCAACGAAGAAGCGGTGGCGCGCGCGATCGTCGCCTGCGCGATGCCGGTGATTTCCGGCGTCGGCCATGAAACCGATTTCACGATCGCCGATTTTGCCGCCGATCTGCGGGCGCCGACACCGACCGCCGCCGCGGAAATGGCTGCCGCGCCGCGTGCCGACTGGCTGGCGGCACTGGAGGCGCATGCGGACGACCTGACCCGCGCAATGAAGCGCCGCTTCGGCGAAACCGCGCAGACGCTGGACTGGCTGGCGCGGCGCCTGGTCAGCCCCGCCGCGCATATCGCGCATGAACGCCTGAAGTTGCGCGAACTGCAGACCCGCCTCGCCCATGCCACGCGCATGCCGCTCGGCCAGGCGCGTTTTTCCCTCACCCATCTGCAAACCCGTCTTGCATCGCAACTGCCGAGGACAGCGCCCCATCGGCTGCGGCTGAACGACAATGCGCGCCGCCTGGCTACCGGCATGTCGACCCTGACGCGGCAGCGGCGCCAGGCATTGGCGGCGCTGGACGCGCAGCTCGAACTGCTGAACCCGCAACGCACCCTCGAGCGCGGCTATGCGATGGTGATCGATGCAAAAGGCAGGATCGTGCGTGCGCCGAAAGACTTGCGTCCGCGCGAGACGGTGACCGTGCAACTGGCCGAGGGAGCGGCGGAAGTCGGGATTGCCACCGTACAGCCCGCATTGGAGTGAGGACATCCCCTGAAACGGGCCGATGCCTGCGCAAAGCACGAGTTCCGTCGCAGTTTTCATGCTGTGTCAATGACGCGAACCATGCAGTCCGGCCGCATCCGACATACAATTGAGGTCTTTCAAGAACAACATCTACCGTCAGAAAAGAAAGGAATCATCATGGAACATACCCTGCCCCCCCTGCCCTACGAAATGGATGCACTGCAGCCGCATATCTCCAAGGAAACCCTGGAGTACCACTACGGCAAGCATCACCAGGCCTATGTGACCAATCTCAACAACCTGATCAAGGGCACCGATTTCGAAAACGCCTCGCTGGAAGACATCATCAAGAAGTCGTCCGGCGGCGTGTTCAACAATGCAGCGCAAGTCTGGAACCACACTTTCTACTGGAATTGCATGAAGCCGAACGGCGGCGGCGCGCCGTCCGGCGCGCTGGCCGATGCAATCAACGCCAAGTGGGGTTCGTTCGACAAGTTCAAGGAAGAATTCACCAAGTCCTGCGTCACCAATTTTGGTTCCGGCTGGACCTGGCTGGTGAAGAAGAGCGACGGCTCGGTCGACATCGCCAACACGTCCAACGCCGGCTGCCCGCTGACCGGCGCCGACCAGCCGCTGATGACTTGCGACGTGTGGGAGCACGCTTACTACATCGACTATCGCAATGCGCGTCCGAAGTATGTCGAATCGTTCTGGAACCTCGTGAACTGGGATTTCGTGACGAAGAATTTCGGCTGATTTCCTTCCACCCCGGCCGTCGATGCCGGGATGAAAGCGACAAGCACTGCCAGCAAAAAGCCCGCGACACCGCGGGCTTTTTGTTTTTGCTTTCAGCGACTCTTTTTGGCGCGAGAGGTTTTGCCCGGCTCTTTGTCGGTATTGCGGCGAAAAGCTTCGAGCTGGGTGCGCACCAGTTCCTGTCCGTGGTCGATCACGAAATCCTGGAAGGCGGCAGCAACTGTCGGAATGGGTTTGTCGGTCAGATGCATGACGTGCCAGTCGGCCTCGACCGGATACCCGGGCATCGGCAGCATCTTCACCAGGCCCGCCTCGAACTCCAGGGTGCAGGCATGCACCGACAGGAAAGCGACGCCGAGACCCGCGACCACCATGCGCTTGATGGCCTCGTTGCTGGACAGCTCGGAACCGATGCGCAAGGGATAGCCGGCTTCCTTGAACACGCGCTCCACGGCGGTACGGGTACCGGAACCTTTTTCGCGCACCAGAAGGTTCGCATCCATGATGTCGGCCAGCGCCAGCCGGCGCTTCTGCATCAGCGGATGCCTGGGGCTGGCAACAAAGGCCATCGGATGCTTGGCGAAGGGCGCGGCGTTGGTACGGAACTCGCGCGGCGGCGTTCCCATGATGGCGAGATCGATCTCATGGCGTCCGAGCATGTTGACGATCTCGCTGCGGCTGCCGACCTGCAGCTTGATGCGCACATCCGGCCGTGCCGTGGTGAACTGCACCAGCATCGGCGGCAAAAGGTACTCCGCAGTAGTGACTGCACCGATGCGCAAGGTGCCGCTGATCACGCCCTTGAGCGCGGCGAGTTCATCGCCGGCCTGATCCCACAGACGAAGTATCCGGTCGGCAAATTCGACCAGCACCTCTCCCGCGGCGGTCAACTGGATGCCGCGTCCGACCTTGCGCGTGAGCGGCGTACCCGCCGCTTCCTCAAGCATGCGCAGTTGCAGTGACACCGCAGGCTGGGTGACGTGCAAGGCGTCCGCGGCGCGCGACACACTCTCGTGGCGCGCGACCAGCAGCAGGGCTTCGAGCTGTTTGAAACTGGCTGGATGCATTAGCTTTTCCTTATCAAATACACAGAAATTTTGATTTTTCTTTTCAATCGCTTGCGCTTATATTAACAGCCAGCACGAGACGAATTTCATCTTTGTTCGTCGCATTCCAACACTTTACAGGCAAGCTATCATGACAATCGATGCACTCACGCTCGCACTGGACGGCGTCATTTTCGACACGGAAGAGGCTCATCTGGCCGCATGCAACGCGGCATTCGATACCTGCGGAATCGGACTGCGCTGGTCGATACAGCAGTTCCGCCAAGCAGCGCGCGCACATGGCGCCAACCATGCCATCAACGCGATGTCGTCGATTCTCTGCGTCAAGGAAGCTGCGCTCCTGCTGCAGGAAAAGCATGGTCTGTTTCACGATATCGTCCTCTCGACCCTGCCCGAGCGTCATCCCGGTTGCACGGAATTGATGAATGATGCGCTGGCCCGCGGGTGCAAGCTTGCCGTGGTCACCGACATGCCGACCAGAACGGCAACGGAGCTGCTGCAGCGGGTTTTCGGCGATGCGGTCACCAATACCTTCACCGTCGTCGTCAGCGGGGCATCCTTCGACGAACCCGGCGACAACGGTCCGCACCAGCTCGCGCTGCGCACCATCGGCATCGATGCCGATCATTGCGCGGCGATCGATGCGGCGGCACCGGGCCTGCGTGCTGCGCAGCATGCCGGGATATGGACGATGGCGGCAACTCCGTACGAGAAAGACATTGCGCGCATCTCCGGCGCCGATCTCTGGTGTCCGCAATTGCAGGAACTGCGCGACCTGATCGGCAAGCGCACGCCGCCGGGCGACAAACTGAAACGCTACGTGAGCTTCGATGCGCTGCGTTCGTTCAAGATGACACAAATGACAGAACGTCCGGTACTGCGGCAGGCAATGCAGTTTCGCCAATCCGCCTGAAAGTACATCGAAACAAATGTTTTTCCGTAACCGAATTTTCAATTCGTCTGGAGGCGTAACATGCAAACCATTGTTATCGTGGGAGGAGGTGCCGGCGGCCTCGAGTTAGCCACTCGTCTTGGCGACAGTCTCGGCACGAGCGAACGCGCAAGAATCGTGCTGGTGGACCGTTCCCCCACCCACTTCTGGAAGCCATTGCTGCATACCGTGGCCTCGGGACAACGCGACCCGCAGGCGCACCAGGTCGAGTATTCCGCGCAGGCGGCCGAGCATGGTTTCGACTTCGTGTGCGGCGAAGTGCTGAGCGTCGATCGCAGCACGCACACGCTCGACATCGCTCCCTATTGCAGCGATGATGGCCTTGAAGTCCTGCCGCGCCGCACCCTTCAATACGACAAGCTGGTGCTCGCCTTCGGTGCGATCACCAACTTCTTCAACATTCCCGGCGCGGAGCAACATTCGCTCACGCTGGACAACGTGTACCAGGCCGAAATCTTCCGCAAGCGCTTTCTGGCGCACTGCATGCAGGCAAGCAGCCGTCATGCCGCGAATGGTTCGGCAGATGCGGCCGTCAATATCGTGATCGTCGGCGGCGGCGCGACCGGGGTGGAACTGGCGGCGGAACTGAACCACACGGTGCGCATGTTGGCGCGCTACAAGGTGCACACGCTTGATCCGCAACACGACGTGCGCATCCGCCTGATCGAACGCGGCGACCTGCTGCTGCCGCATCTGAATCCGCGTCTTTCCAGGCGCGCGGCGCGTCATCTGCGGGCAATGGGTGTCGAAGTGTGCACGGCAACCACGGTGGCGCGAGTGGACGCCGATGCAGTCATCGACACCGGCGGCCGGCGTCATGCTTCGGACATCACGGTATGGGCTGCGGGCGTTCAGGGTCCTGCGGTATGCACGACGCTCGGGCTGCCACTCAACCGGTTGAAGCAGATCATGGTGACGCCGAGCCTATGCACCGAACGCGATGCCAACGTGTTTGCGATCGGCGACTGCTCCAGCTATGTCAGCCCGGTCAATGGAACCGCCGTGCCGCCGCGCGCACAAGTCGCGCACCAGCAGGCACTGTTCCTGGCGGAACTGTTGTCGCGCCCGCAGGACAAGCCGGCACCGGACTTCCGGTATCGCGACTACGGATCGCTCGTCTCGCTCGGACCGTTCAAGGCTATCGGCAGCTTGATCGGCAGCGCCAGCGGACGCGAGATGCTGGTTGGAGGCGTCGCTGCGCGCCTGCTATACGGGTTGATGTATCAGAAGCATGTGATGTCGCTGCATGGCTTCATCAGGATGGCGACGCAATCGGCTGCGCACTGGTTACGTGCAAGGGTGATGCCGCCGGTGAAGTTGCATTGAGTATTGTCATTTCGAATGCAGTGGGAAATCTCCTCGGTTCGCGAAATTGCTGCCGTTGAAGATTCCTCGCTGCGCTCGGAATGACAAAGGTGTGTTTTGATGCGGCGGAGTCGGCGCCCTCCTGTTCAATCTCGTTCGATCCCCTTCAATCCTTCTCGCGTGCCAGCGAAAGGAACTCGGTCCTCAAGCCGAGGTTGGTGCGCATCTCGCCCAGCAGGGCCGACGTGACGGTTTCTTCGCCGGGGGTCTGGATGCCGCGGCTTTCCATGCACATGTGACGGCAGCGGATCACCACCCCCACCGACAGCGGCTGCACATGTTCCATCAACGCATCGGCGATCTGGATGGTCAGGCGCTCCTGCACTTGCAGACGCTTCGAAAAGCAGTCGACCAGCCGGGTCAGCTTGGACAGGCCGACGATCTTGCCGTTGGGCGTGTAGCCGACCGTCGCCGTGCCGAAGAACGGCGCCAGGTGATGCTCGCAATGGCTGTACACCGGGATGCCGCGCACCACGATGAGTTCGTTGTACTTTTCCGCCCCGTCTTCGAAGACCTTCAGGATTTCCGCCGGGTCCTGGCCATAGCCGGAGGTCCAGTGCCGCCACGCCTTGTCGACGCGCATCGGGGTTTCATGCAATCCCTGCCGGTTCGGGTCTTCGCCGATGTGGCGCAGCAAGCGGCGCCAGTCTTTCTCGGAAAAGTCGTTTTCATCCATGTAAAGCTCCTTTATTCCCAAGCCGTGATTGTAGCCGCCGGGGGCGTCGACTGCTTGCCTGGCGCTAATTCACGCACGTTGCGCAGGGATATTGCCGATACGCAGGGGCAGCGCGTTGGCTGCACGGTTGCCGCTGGATGCGACGAATCGCTCGGACCGAACGAGGGAATGGGGCAGGAGATTTGCCGGCAGGATTCGCGCGGCCAAATGAAACCGGGCGAAAACAGCAACCTCGGAAAGGAAGCTCTTTTCGCCCGCTGGCGTCAGCAGTAGTGCCGCAATCAGCCGTTGACGGCGTCCTTGAAGGCCTTGCCGGCGGTGAACTTCACTGTCTTCGCAGCGGCGATCTTGATCTCTTCGCCGGTGCGCGGATTGCGGCCGGTGCGCTCTGCACGGGTGCCGCTGCCGAAGCTGCCGAAGCCGACCAGTTGCACGGTATCGCCGTCGGCGACTGCCTTGACGATGGTATTGATCACAGAATCCAGTGCACGCTGTGCGGCCACTTTGGACAGGTCGCACTCTGCAGCGATAGCGTCAACGAGTTCAGTCTTGTTCATCAATGTTCCTTTCTTGAAAAAGGGTCTGATTCTAGCAAAAGAAAAGCCCGCTGGCTCCTGGCTTGCGGGCTTGACAAGTGTAAAAAGGAGACAAACCGGATGATACTCGCACATGCGGCAATCGGCATCGTGTTTGTCGATACATGGACCAGGGGACAATTTGGGCGCTGATTTGAGCGCTATTCGGCGAAGTTACCGGAACAAAACAGGCAAACAGGCGTGCTTCAAGGCTCAGTAGCGGTATGCACGCTCATTCTCGATCCGCACCCGGCTGCCGACATGCAAGTCGGCGACATTGTCCTGCACTACGGTACGGTAACTCCCGTTGTCGAGACGGACGCCGACCAGATAGGTCTGGCTCACCTGCGTATTGCGCTCCATCTGGCTGCCGATCATGGCTCCTCCGATCGCACCGGCAACGGTCGCCGCCGTTCTGCCTCGGCCGCCGCCGACCTGGTTGCCGATCAGGCCGCCGACCACGCCGCCCACGACCGTTCCGACGCCGGTACCCGTGTTCGCACTGCCGGCGCGCACCTGGATCGATTCGACGGTACCGGCCGATTGCGAATAGGGATACGGCGAAGCCGGATAACCGCGTGCCGGTGCCGGGTAGGTCTGTGTCTGCGGCATGGGCTGCGAAACAGGTTGGTTGTAGTAATCGGGACTTGCACAGCCGGCGAGCAGAATGCCGAGCGCCAGGAAGGCGCCGCGAGTGGAATTTTTCATGAAGGCCTCACTGATTGATGCCTTCATTTAACGCGAAACCAAAGCGTGCATCCAGTGTCGGCAAGTAAGGGTTGCAACAACTTGTATCCGTTACGGCTATTTGGTTTCAAACGTGGTCACGCCGTCCCAGTCCGGGCCGGGAGGATGCACGCGGTAATGCGCGATGCGGTCGAGGTAAAGCCGGTACAGGCCGCTGTCCGGATGCGCAGCGAGCAGTTCATGCAACAGACGTTCGGCCTCGTCCCACTGCTGCGCACGCACGCCTTCGAGCGCGGCGTGCCATTGCTGCAGTTCGGCGCGCAGGTTCTCGTCGATGTCCGGATCGAGCGCAATCGGCTCGTAAATCGGCACCGGCTCATTCTTGCCCTTGACCCGCACCCGATCCAGTTCGCGGTAGGCATATTGCGGCGCGGCGGCACGCGTTGCCGCACCCACCGCGATGCCGGCACCGTAGACCTTGGTAATGCCTTCCAGCCGTGACGACAGGTTCACCGCATCGCCCATCACGGTATACGCACGCCGGATCTTCGAACCCATGTCGCCCACGCGCATGTCGCCGGTATTCAAGCCGATGCCAATCTTCAGCGGCGGCCAGCCGCGCGCGACGAAATCGGCGTTCAATGCCTTCGCGGTCGCCTGCATCTTCAAGGCCGTCGCCACTGCGCGCGCCGCGTGGTCCGGCAACGCGACCGGTGCGCCCCAGAAAGCCATCACCGCATCGCCGATGTATTTATCGAGTGTGCCGCGGTTGCCGCGAATGTCTTCCGACATCGCGGTCAGATAGAGGTTGATGTACTCGCGCAGCGTGTTCGGATCGAGCCCTTCCGAAATCGTGGTGAAGCCGCGCACGTCGCAGAACAGCACCGTCAGTTCACGACTGTCGCCTTCCATGTTGTAGCTCTTGGGATTCTCGGCCATCTCCGCCACCAGTTCCGGCGCCACGTATTCCCCGAACAGGTTGACCATCGCACGGCTGTTGCGGTATTCGAACAGATAGCCCCAGGCGAGGTTCAGGATGAACAGGCTGCCCGCAAGCAGCAGCGACACCGCGACCGGAACCACCCAGTTCAACGAGTGGTACATCGCGAGGTTTGCACCCATCAGTGCGGCAGCGGTCCCCAGCGACACGAGTATCGACATCAGTGGGGTCAATACCGGCAGCAGGAGCCCGAGGAAGAGTCCGACCGCGATCACCTGCAGATACTGGATCGCAATACTGAAGTCCGGTTCACGCTTGAAGTCGCCGTCGATGATCGATGCGATCACATTGGCATGCATTTCGACGCCGGGATAATTCGGGTTGGTCGGTGCCGAACGCAAGTCCTTCAAACCCGCCGCGGTGGTGCCAACCAGCACGATGCGTCCCGCGAGGTCGTCCATCGGCACCTTTTCATTGAGGACGTCGACGGCGGACACATAGCGGAACTGGCCGCCTTCCGGCCCGCCCGACCCGCGAAAATTGATCAGCGCGGTCAGATTGCGCTCCAACCGGATGGTGGTGGTATGGGGCTTGCTGTTGAGCCTGATCGCTTTCATCGCTCCATAGGTGCGATGGTCTTCCTCGGACAGGTGCGTTTCCTCGCGCGTGAACAGCACGGGACGGACCAGGCTTGCACCGAGGCCGACGCGCGCAGTCGCGAGCGCCAGCGACTCGTAATAATTGTCGCCGAACCTGGCGAGCAAGGCGACTCTGCGTATCGTGCCGTCATCGTCCAGGCGTGGATTGATGAATCCGCCCGCGCGCGCCGCGGCCTGCAACTCGTCCAGATTGCCGGTGTAGGATGCAAATGTGTATGCATCAATCTCGGTTCCATCGAGATCGGCGGCGGTGAACGCCGGCTGCGGCAGCAGCCCCTTGGTGATCGCATTCGTGTCGTTCGACAGGAAATACCCCAGCACGATCGGCCGGTCCCCTAGCGATTTCGCCATGCGGCGGTCGTAGTCGAACCTCGGCTTGAGTGCGCGCACCCGCTCGCCGAAATCCGGCACGTTCTTCAATTCGTTTTTCGCCAGCGCTTCCAGCACGCCATAGCCGGAACTCGTGTCCGGCTCGGCAAAAATCACGTCGAAACCGACCGTCGCTGCGAAATATTTCTGGTCGAGCGTATCGATGAGCTGCGCGATCTTATCGCGGCTCCACGGCCAGCGGCCTACTTCGTGCAGGCTTTTCTCGTCGATGTCGACAATGACGATACGCGGATCGAGCGCTCCGTTCTGCACCCGCATGCGCATATCGTAGATGAAGACGTCGAGACGCTCGATGAAGGTGGCGGGAATATCCTGCCGTATATGCAACACGGCAAGCAGGGACAGGATGAAGGCGAGCGCCCAGCGGTTCCCGAATTTTGCGATGTGGCGCCGCACGTTCACTCCCGGTGTAACGCTGGATGCGAATCAGGGCACATAGCCCGGAATCCTGCTTTCATCGATCTCGTCGATCTGCGCCGGGTCCATGAAACGCTGCGCATAGTCGAGGTAGACCTTCTTGCGGATGAAGACGTCGAACAGATCGGGGTCGATATGGTTGCGCATGCGGAAGCCGCCGAGGATTTGCAGCGATTCCGACAGGCTCTTTCCTTTCTTGTAGGGCCTATCCTTGGCGGTGAGCGCTTCGAAGATGTCGGCGATCGCCATCATGCGCGCGTGCACCGACATCTGGTCGCCGCGCAGTCCGCGCGGATAGCCCTGCCCGTCCATGCGCTCATGATGGCCGCCGGCGTATTCCGGCACCGCCTGCAGATGCTTCGGCCATGGCAGCGATTCCAGCATGCGGATGGTGACCGAGATGTGGTTGTTGATGATTTCGCGCTCCTGCGGATTGAGAGTGCCGGCGCGGATGTTCAGGTTGGCAATTTCCTCGTCGTCGAGCAGGTCGCGTTCGATGCCGTCGGGTCCGATCCAGCGGTATCGGCGGCCGATGTCGATCACCCGCTTCTGGTCGTCCGGCGACATGCTCTCGCCGCCCACGTTGGCATGCCGCAGGAATGCCTGGTCATCGTCCATGCGCGCCAGTTCCTGCGCCAGGCCGCGGTTGATTTCGTCGTGGTGCCGCGTATCGTTGCCGACAGCCAGCTTCTCTTTCAGCGCGCGGATCTCGGCGTCGCGCTTGAGCACCTCGAAACGCGTGTCGACCAGCTTGATGCGGTCGAAGATGGTTTCCAGCTTGGTGCCCTTCTCCACCACGTGCACCGGCGTCGTGATCTTGCCGCAGTCGTGCAGCAGGCCGGCCAGCCAGAGCTGCTTGCGGTCGCTCGCGCTCATTTCGAAGTCGGCGAACGGGCCCGAGTCCGTCTCGTGGAGCGCCTCGGCCAGCATCATCGTCAACACCGGGACGTGCTCGCAATGACGGCCGGTGTGCGGCGACTTCTCGTCGATGCCGATGTTGATCAGCTTGACGAAGGATTCGAACAGGTTTTCGAGGCGGGCGATGAGTTGCTGGTTGGTGAGCGCAATGGCGGCTTGCGACGCCAGCGCTTCGATAAAGCGCTGATCGGTTTCGGTAAAGGGACAGGTTTCCCCGGTGTCCGGGTGTTTGGCATTGATGAGCTGCAGGACGCCGATCACTTCGCCTTCGTGGTCCAGCATCGGTACGGTGAGGAAGGACTGCGAATGGTAGTTGTACGCTTCGTCGAACTTGCGCATTCCGGAGAAATTGAAGACATCGACTTTGTAGACGTCCTGGATGTTGACCGAGACTCCCGTGTTGGCAGCGTACGCCGCGACCGCATTCAGGTTCTTGCCGCCGCTGGCCGTGACCAGGGGAACATCCGGAATCTCGATCGAATGCCCGCTCATCCCGCCCTGGTACATGCCGAGCGACTCGTTGATGGAGATCGAAAAGGACAAGGCCTTCTTGTCCGCGGTGATCCGGTAGAGCGTGCCGCCGTCCGCACGCGTCATGCTTTTCGCAGCCCGCAGGATTTTTTCCAGGAGCAGCTGGATGTCGTGATTGGTGCTGAGCTCCACGCTGAGCTCCGTCAATTGCTCCAGCCGCAGCGCTACGTCAGTCTGTTTCAGGTCAGCCATTTTTGTTTAGCGGAAGCGCTATTGCGTCGTCAGGCACTGGCAAGCCGATGTAGCGCCCGCGCTTTCCACTCATGTTCGTGCAAAAAAGTTCAGCGGGTCGGCAAAAGACTTTTGACATGATAGGTAGTGCAGGCCTGCCTACTGTCAAAAGACTTTTGCATACTTGCTTAGAAATCGAATACATCTCCGCATTGGAGCGCCTTGAATTCGCGCGACCCGCCGTCCGCTCGGAGTTCCTGCATGATCAACTCTTCGTGACCCGGCTTCAAGTGGTAGATCAGGAACTCGATCTTCTGCGAAACCGCATGAATGTCGGCCAGCAGCGTCGCCGGGCAAAAGTGCATGGAAAGGTCCGCGATACCGCGGTCGGCATTGGCAAATGAACAATCCACAATCACTTTCTGCAGCCGTTTTTCCCCGGACAGCATGTTCCAGAGTTCCGGCGTCGACCCCATGTCGCCGGTGAACAGAAAACCAGCGATGTCGTTGCGGACGCCATACGCGACCGAGCCGACCATATGATTGACGGTCTGGGAGGTAATGGACCGGCCGCGGAGGTCGATCGCGCTTCCCGCGTCCATCGGCGCCCAGCAAAGGGTGGGATTTTCAGCATTGGGGATGGCCGCGAAGTCGGGCCACAACACCCAGTTGAACATATGCCGCTTCAGGGCTTCAATGATTTTGTCGGTCGCATGCACCGTGACCGGGCCGTTTCTCTTGCCCTGCACCGCGTCTAGCAACAGCGCAAGTCCGAGCACGTGGTCGAGGTGGCAATGCGTAATGAACACATGGTCGATCCGCACCAGCCGTTCGATATCCAGCGTCGCGAGTCCGCTCCCGGCATCGAGCAGGATGTCGTCATCCACCAGTAGGCTGGTTGTGAGCCGCTCGCGCCCACCGATCCCGCCCGCGCATCCGAGCACTTGCAGCCTCATCACGCGGCGCTGCCCGGTATTGTCCGGCTCAAGCAAAACGTCGATTGCACTCCCATGTGCCTGCCCTCCGTTTGTTTTTTTGAATGATTGTAGTCCTATTCGGTCCGGCTGCGGCCATTAACTCCTTGCTGGACCGTGCGACAAAAATTCATAAGCCCGCGGTGAAACATTTTCGCAACGTATCCATTATCATTGCTGAACATACGGCCTGCAAATCAATGGAAATCCCCTCGGGCCCTTACACTGACATCCTGCCGGCGGCGACTCCGAAACGGCGACAGTAGATGACAAATGGACAAGACGACATGAGTGCTGTTCTCGGTACACAAAAAGGCAACGGCAGCCCGGATGACGTCAACATCCGACTGAATTTTTTCCGACAGCTTCAGGTCGTCACTAACAAGATCCACTCCACCAGCAACGTCGACGAGATCATGCTCGACCTGTCGCAGGACATCTGCGACCTGTTCAACAGCGACCGGCTCACCATTTATGCGGTGACGGAGGACAAGGCGTCCATCATATCCAAGGTCAAGACCGGGTTGAATTCGGTGAACCAGTTGAAACTGCCTGTTTCGGACCAAAGCGTTGCCGGCTATGTCGCATTGACGAAAAAGGTCGTCAATATCCAGGATGTCTACGATGAAGCGGAGCTGAAAAGACACTCGCCCGAACTGCACTTCCTGCGCGAAGTGGATCGTCGCACCGGTTACCGTACCAAGCAGATGCTGGTGGCGCCGATCATCGATGAGCGCAGCAGCGAACTGCTCGGCGTGGTCCAGCTTATCAACAATCGCGATGGCACGACCTTCTCCGGCATCATGGCGGAAGGCATCCGCGAACTGTGCAAGACACTGGCGATCGCCTACACACAGAGACTGAAGCCGGCGCCGCTGGTCCGTTCCAAGTATGACCAGCTGGTTACCGCAGCAGTCCTGTCCGCCGGCGAGCTCGAGCTCGCCGCCCGTTCCGCTCGCCGCAAAAACGATGACATCGAAGGCGTGCTGGTCAGGGAATTCCAGGTCAAGCTGTCGGCGGTCGGCCAGGCGCTGGGCAAATTCTATGGCGTGCCCTACGAGCCTTTCAAGGCGGACCGCGTGAAACCGGTGGACTTGCTGAAGAACCTGAAACGCGATTTCGTCGAGCAAAGCCAGTGGATGCCGATCGAGGAAGGCCCCGAAGGCCTGGTCATTCTCGCAATCGACCCGGAACAGGTCAGGAACGCACGCATCATCAACAACATCTTCCCCAAGGCAAAGCTGGCTTACCGCGTCAGCACCAAGGCCGAATTCAAGCAGACCGTGGACCAGTTCTTTGGCGCCGAAAGCGACATGGGCTCGGTCGGCGAACTGCTTTCCGGGATGGAGGACGGCGACGAGGAGACTTCCGAGCTGTCCGAGGCCGATCTCTCCGCCGCTGCGGAAAACGAGCTGGTCAAGCTGGTCAACAAGGTGATCATCGACGCCTATCGCCAGGGCGCATCGGATATCCATATCGAGCCCAGGCCCGGCAAGGAAAAGACGATGATCCGCTTCCGCAAGGACGGCTCGCTGGAACCCTATATCGAAATCCCCGCCAGTTACCGCAACGCGATTTCGGCGCGCATCAAGATCATGTGCGATCTCGACATTTCGGAGCGTCGCAAACCGCAGGACGGCAAGATCAAGTTCAAGAAGTTTGGCCCGCTCGACATCGAGCTGCGTGTCGCCACCATTCCGTCGGCGGGCGGCGTCGAAGACATCGTCATGCGTATCCTGGCAGCGGGCGAGCCCATCCCGCTGGACAAGCTTGGCGTGCTGCCGCACAACCTGGAGAGGCTGAAAGGCGCCGTCAGCAAACCTTATGGCCTGTTCTTCGTCTGCGGTCCGACCGGTTCAGGCAAGACCACGACGCTGCATTCGGTGCTCAACTATCTCAATACGCCCGACACCAAGATCTGGACTGCCGAAGACCCGGTCGAAATCACGCAGAAGGGTCTGCGCCAGGTGCAGGTGAACCGCAAGAGCGGCCTCGACTTCGCCACCGCGATGCGCGCCTTCCTGCGTGCCGATCCGGATGTGATCATGGTCGGTGAAATGCGCGACAAGGAAACGGTGTCGATGGGTATCGAAGCATCGCTTACCGGCCACCTGGTGTTCGCCACCTTGCACACCAACAGCGCACCCGAATCGATCGTTCGTCTGCTCGACATGGGAATGGATCCGTTCAACTTCGCCGACGCGCTGCTCGGCGTGCTGGCGCAGCGTCTCGCCAAACGCCTGTGCTCGAATTGCAAGCTGGCCTACGAGCCGTCGCCGGACGAGCTGCAAAGCCTGCTGGCCGAGTACTGCGAGGAACTGAGGAATACCGAAGCATTCAAGGATGAAAACGCCGGCCGGCAGGCGGTGCTGAAGACCTGGGCAAAAAATTATGCCGACGACAAGGGCAGGTTCAAGCTGTACAAGGCGGTCGGATGCGACCAGTGCAACGGCGGCTACAAGGGCCGCGTCGGCCTGCATGAATTGATGGTGGGAACCGACCGGCTCAAGCGCTTGATCCAGGAACACAGCCGGGTGGCACTCATGCTCGCTGCGGCGCTGGAAGACGGAATGCTGACGCTGAAGATGGACGGCATCGAAAAGGTTCTGTCCGGGATTACGGATATCAGGCAGGTGCGGACGGTGTGCATCAAGTAATGATGGGCGCGCCCTTGCGGCGCTCCGGCCCCAGATATTCCACTAGTTGGCCGCTCGTGCCGCGCAGGCGTTGGCTCAGTTGTTTCGCCAGCTTGGCAAGGATATGTACCGCTACGGCTGGCCGGTCCTTCATGATCCGCATGTAATTGTCCTTGGTCAGCAACAGCAGAACGCTGTCCTGCGTGGCCGCGCAGGTCGCGGAGCGCGGCTCGCCGTCGATGATCGACATTTCGCCGACGGTTTTCCCCTTGGTGATGGTGACGATGCGGCACGCCTTCCCTTCGTGGTCCTTCTTGAGTATCTCGACCTCGCCGGTCACCAGCAGGCACATGTAGCTGCCTGCATCGCCTTCCCTGAATACGACCGTGCCGGCCGATAACTCATAGCACTGGACATAGCCGGCGAGCGCCTCGATATCCTTCCAGTCCAGGTCCGAGAACAAGCGCGTCTCGGCAATCATGTCGCAGACTTGCTGCCGGAAGGCGGTTCCTGCCCCCATCAATCGGAACCCATCCATTGTTGCAGCCGGACTCGATGTCATCTCCGGTTCACTCCCATTCACCGCAATATCGACGCCATGGAAACAGCTTCCGCATCAACGTACCTCGCATTCGACACTGTCGGACTTGCCGGAGCTGCCGGCGCCGCTTGCCGGTCCGGTCGTCGATGAAAACGCGGGAGGCGGCGCAAATTGCATTCCCGGGTTAGCCGGCAACACGATCGGCGGCTGGACCAGGCTCGGCGTGTAGCCGAACTGTCCGGCTGCAAAGTTTTGCGAGCCGCCCTGGTTGCTCAGGTGGACCATGCCGTCCAGTACTTGCACGTACAGGCCGGGCGCGCGCCCTCCACCGTCCGCGAACGGCACCGATGCCTGCGCCAGCCGCATCGGCAGTATCTCCAGGGGAGCGCCGTTCCAGGACATGTCGCTGGCGCTCGTACCGTCGGCGTACGGGCTGGCGGCGGCCAGGCTCGCCCGGCCGTATGCCGCGACCGTATTGGCATCCGGTGGGATGTATTCGGCAATGAAGATGGTGCCGCGAATGCCGATGGTTGCTGTCGGCGTATTCATGCCGAAGCGTTCCTTGTTGCGCTTGCCCAGCGCCCCGGTCACCGCGCGCAGCCCGCCCTTGACGAGATTGAAGGTGGCGCTGTCCTTCTCCGGCTTGTCTTCCTCGAACGCAAAGCTGTCGATCTTCAGTTGCGTCCCCGGACGCAGGGTGATCTCGCTGTTGTCGATGAACTTGATCCGCGCATAGGTGTTCTTTTCCGTGACCAGGGTGTCACCCTGTTCAACGGTCGATTTCACGGCCAGCACCTTGACGGTTCCGTCGTCCTTCTTTGCCAATAGCGGGCCGCTCAGATTCGCAACCGTTCCCGCTATCTGCGCAGCGTGCGCGAGTGCCGCTGCGAACAGCGACACCAGCAGCAACAAGGCCTTAGTTGCAGTACATCTTCTTGGAAGGTTCATTTTTCTTTGCTCCGCTGTCTTTGGTAACGACTGCCTCTTTTTCGTCGCTTTGCTTCTCGTCGCTGCTTTCGGTCGATGTCTCGCCGTTGTCGGTTGAACTCGCGGTGGAGCTGCTTGTGCTGCTTGTGCTGCTTGTGCTGCTTGTGCTGCTCGTGCTGCTCGTGCTGCTCGTGCTGCTCGTGCTGCTCGTGCTGCTGTTAATCGGTGTCGTCGCTGGGTTCTTAGTGGAGTTCGCCGCATCGACCAGCGTGTTAATGATCGGGTTGGTTTGCGCGCTGACGATAGGATCGTTTGCGGACGTCGTAGGTGTATTTCCATTCGGCGTCTGCGTCACCGGGCTGCCGGTCACGTTGTTGTTCGTGACGATGCCAGCTCCGGCTTTCAGCGTTACGTTTCCGGCGGTGGATACCGAGCCGGTAACAGTCAGTATGTCGGAGGTGCTGTTGCTGGACCCGGCCTCCAGCGCGATCGCACCGGTATCCGATTTGACCGCGCCATCGATGGTCAGCGGGCTCTTGGCGGTCAGGCTAATGGCACCGCTGCCAGTGCGAACCTCGTGCCCGGACGCGACAGTAAGTCCGCCCTGGTTGACCACCGTGATGCTTCCGCTGCCGGTACCAAGCTGCCTGACATCGTGCAAGGTCATCGGCCCGCTATTGTCGATGACAATAGCGGAGCTGCCTGTGGTATCGGTATTGACCGCACTGACAAACTGCGCCTTGCTCGCAAGCGCAATGCCGGAACCCGCGCTGACGCTGACCTGATTGCCGGCGACGTAACCGCCGGCCTTCGTCAACGCCCCGCCAGTCATGATGGCAACGTTGCCTGTTCCCGCATCGATGTTTGATACCAGGTTGATGTTGCCGGTCGCATTCTTCAGGAAGACGTCCCCGCCGTTGGTCATGATGCCGAACAGCCCGTAGTCCTCGCCGGTCAGGCTACTGACATTGAAAGCGGCCGAATTGTTGAAGGCAAACATGCCGCCGGACGTTTGTGCGGCCAGGTTCGTGACTGCATTGCCTGCGTTGGTCAGATCGACATTTCCGCCTGCGACAACTCCGAGATCGAGTACGTCGATTGCGCCACTTTGGCTCACGTCAGATCCTGTCAGCAGACCGATGCGCGTTGTTGCATCGTTTCTGTCGGTCAAAGCATTGGCGCCGGTATGCGTAATGCCGGCGACGTGGATCGGCCCGACGTCGAATTCACCGGCATCCACGTCCGGTTCGTTGCCGATGCCGATCGTCTGCGCGGCAACCTGATAGAGATTGGTCAGTTTCAAGCACGGCTCGACCGCGCAGGTGGTCGAACCGATTGTGATCGCGCGGCCGGAGGAATACGGCCGGATGCTTGCCTGCCCTGCGATGACAGCGCTCGCGAGTGTCAGGTTGTCGGCTTCCAGTTCGACATCCCCGGCGCCTGCGTTGATTGCACGACTGATGGTCAGCGTCTTGTCCACACCTGTCACCAGGCGGACTTCTTGATTGTTGGTGGTGATGCCGCTGATCCCGGAGCTTGCTTCGACGACTTCCATGTTGCCTGCGCTGTACAGCTCGAACCGGCCGCTGCCGGTGCCGCCGAGTTTCAGGTCCGCTGCAATCCGATCGATGTTGTTCAGGCTGCTGTAGAGCTGGACGGGTCCGGGCGTCTTGAGTATCAACGTTCCGCCATTGGTGTTGATGAAGCTGCCGTCGCTCTGGTTGATGCCGAGCGAGGAATCCGATTCGAGTGTGATCGATGCGCTGCTCGGGACTGTAGCGATGGTGATAGCGGGGGTGGGATTAGTGATAATGGTAGTGGTGGAGGCGACGATGGTATCGGTGGGGGCGGTGATGGGACCGGTGTCTGTCGACGTGGCCGACGCGGTGATGGTGACAGCGCTGGTGGTAGCGGCGGTGGTGTCCGTCGGCATGACCGACGCGGTGGCCACCATGTTGTCGCTCGGGCCCGAAACATTGCCCGAGACCGGCAACGGGCTGGTCGCCTCCACCGGCATTCCAAGCGAAATACCGTGGAAACCGTCGACGTTGCTGACCGTGAGCAGATTGCTGGAGCGATAGCGGAAATTGCCGCTCGTCGCCGCGCCCGACACGACCCCGGTGAAGTTCGCTTCCGGCAGGTCGACATAGGAACCGACAAGGCTCACTGCCGGTGCGCCGGAAATCGTCGCGCCCGCCTGCTGCGTGATGTCGCCGAAGGAATACAAGCTCATGGATTCGCCAATATGCATCGGCGAAATCGCTGACTTGATATCGATGCCGCCAGTACTGCTGCCAAGGCTGTCAGGCACGTTCAGAATGCGCAGCCTGGCGGTGGTAATGGAGTTCAGCTCGGCGTTGTCGAGCTCCAGATGCCCGGTTACGGCGTCGTCGGAATTCGTGGCGCCGAGATCGACAGGATTGCTGCTCATCAGCGCAACCGAACCCGCTGTGTTGCTGATCGTGCCGCCATCCAGCGTCATCTTGTCGCCGAACAGCATGATATCGTTTCCGGCCTGGATATTGCCGTTGTTGGTCAGCTTGCCCGACGTGAAAATGCCGACGCGATTCGGCACCTTGAGCGATTGGTTGACTGTCAGTCCGCCACTACCGCCGAAGAGGAGCACTTCACCCGTCAGCCCGGATGTCGACAGGTCGAGCGGACCGACCACCGCCAGGTTTCCGGTGTCCTCCGGGCTGCCGACTTCAAGTATTCCGCTGGTTGCGACCGTCTTCAATTCATTCTCGCTCAGGCCGAGCACTCCCGTACCGTCGACCGCTCCCTGGCCCAACTGAACGGAAGCGGCAGAGGAATCGGGATTGATCGCGACCAGGCCGGAACCGGCATTGATCGAACCGTTCGCGCCGCCGAGATTCATCTTGTCGGCACTTAACCCGATGAACGATTCGCTACCAATCGTCGACAAGCCGCCGGACGCGCCGATATCGATGGCGCCCGTGGCGCCCCATGCCTTGACGAATATCGAGCCGTTGTCCGCACCCAAGGCAATCGGACTGTTGATCGATATGGTGCCTGAACCGCTCAGCGAAAAGTGCTGTGGTCCGGAAGCGCCGAACGTGAGCGGTGCGGAAACGGTAATGTCGCCGGTGTCACCGGCACCGCCGAAATGCATCTCACTGGCCGACACATTTTGCAATTCGGCTGATGTCAGGCTCAGCTTGCCGCTGCTCTTGGTACCCAGGTCGATCGATCGCGACAGCGTGTACGGATTGAAATACACATGGCCGTAACCGGAAGAGTCTCCGGCAGTGACCGTGCCATCCAGGATAACGTTGTCTGCGTTGAAGCCAACCCCGCTATACGCACCCGTTGCGTTGACTGTTGAACCGCTGGCCAGCGAAACGGTGCCGTCGGCCTGATTGGTGCCGAGGAATACCCAGCCGGCGCCGGCGTCAATGCTTCCGGTCGCACCGAGCGAGACCGATGACGCGAAGGCTTCCACTCCGCCTCCGTTGGAATTCAGCGCACTGTTGATGTTCACCGCACCGGAACCGGTGCCGCCCATGTTGGCTTGCAACGAAATGTCCAGTGCATTGCCCGTGGCGGAAATCGGTGCATTGATGTTGATGTCGTGATCCGCGATCAGGGTGAGCGACCCGGCGCTACCCATGTTCGGCGTGATGGCCGCGTTGACCGTAATGTCCCCGGCCCCGGTCCCCGTCGGGTACATCGGGTTCCACGTATCCACCGTTGCGCTGCCGTTCGTCTCCAGGTAAGACGTCAGGGTTGCCGCGCTCAGTATCGAAGAACCCGTTCCGGACGGTGCAAACGTCGGCCCGGGGCCGATATTGCTGTCGGTAGTGGCGGCGATGGTGATGTTTTCCGGATCAAGCAGCCACAAACCGGCCTTGCCCTTGGGGGCGCGGACGTCAGGGAAGGCGTCGCCGACGTCGAGGAACTTCTTGCCGGAGGTTTCGACGAAGCCGCCGTTGCCGCCCTGCTCTCCGCCGCGAACGCTGATTTTTCCATAGGAGCGCGTCGTATCGTCGGCCCATACGACAACCTTTCCGCCGTCGCCGTTATCTGTCGCATCGGCGCGGATCGATGTCTGTGCGCCGGTGTAGGTGACCTCGGCGTTGGGCACCGTTCCCTTGCCCTGGTAGTCGCCGCCGACCAGCACCGTGCCGCCGCCGGTTTTCCCCGAGGCGTCGAGGCTGGCTTGTTCAATCAAACCGACATGCTGGCCGAGAACGCTGATTTGTCCGCCTTTTCCGTCAGCGCCGCGCGCCTGGACGTTTCCGCTTACCAGGGTTGCGCCATCGCTTTGCAGCGTGATGCTGCCGCCCGTGCCGCCGCTGGCACTGGTCGTGCTGCCGGCATCGATGGTCACCGATTTGCTGGCACGGAAAACGATTTTTCCGTTTTCGCCTGCCACAGCGCTGTCTGCGCTGACCACGCCGCCTTGCTTGACGAGTGCGCCGAAGATGCCGGCGCTGCCGCCGCGGGTGACTATGTCGCCCAGGTTGATGGCCTGGTCGTTCGGTGCGCTGACGACCACCTGCAGTGCCGGGTTGAGCGAGTCCACCAGGTTCACGCTGTGTCCGGCGGCAAGCATCACCTCGCCCTTGGGCGAAACGATGACGCCGGTATTTTCAACATTCGGCGCTAGCAGGTATACCAACCCGCCGGACGGTGTCGTGATGCGGCCCTGGCTTTTCACGCCGGCGGCCTTGTCACCCGCGTTGAAGATCATCTTGCCGTTGATGAAGTCTTCGTTGCTGATGTTCAGCGTCGACGCGACGAGTCCGTTGACATCGACCTGCGCCCCTTGTCCGAACAGAATGCCATTCGGATTGATCAGGAACACGCGCCCATTCGATTGCAGGGCGCCGAGAATCTGCGACGGATCCTGTCCGACGATGCGGTTGAGGACGGCGCTGTCCTGGTTCTGTTGAATGAAGCGCGTCACCTCGCCCTGGCCGATCGAGAAGCTTTGCCAGTTGATGATGGTCCCCGGCGTATTGGTCACCAGCAAGGTATTGCCCTGGCTGCTGAAACTGGCCTGGCCATTGACGACCTGGGAACCGAGCGGGTTCGCGAATGCTGCGCCGGAACCGAAACAGCCGGCAATCAGGACCGGCAGCAACCGGCGGCGCAGGCAGATTCTCCGATACGGCGCCCGACCGGGCTTGGTGTTATTGATATGCATGTCTGTCCCCTACTTAATACGCCAGACCCAGTCTGACGTGCAGCCTGTCGTCCCCCTTGGCCTGAACGACCCCGCCGTCGAGCACATGGCCGTAATCCATCTGCATGGTCAGCATCTTGCCGATGTTCAATCGCAATCCGAGGCCGATACTGGAAATCGATGCCTTGATCTGTTCGCCTGCGAGCGGATCATTGCGGCGCACATGGCCGGCATCGTAGAAAGCCAGTACGCGGCATTGGCCGGCGATGCTTTGCTGTGCACAGAGATTGGGCGTGTAGAGTTCGGCGTTGACGACCTGGCCGATGTCGTTCGACAGTTCGCGTTCGGTGAATCCGCGCACGCTGCTCGCGCCGCCTGCTCCAAACTGTTCGCCGGGGACGAGCGCGTCGCTGGTGTGCTGGCCGGTCAGGCTGAAGCGCATCTGCCAGTCGTTCGGCAATGCGCGCGCATAGGCGGCGCCGTAGCGCAGGATGCTGTAGCTGGCCGATGCGCCGGTGCGCACATTATTGAAGTCGGTACTGCCGCCGCGGTCGCCACCCGGCACGTTATGCAAAGCGGTCACGCTGAAACCCGCTTCGCTGCCGCTTGCGGACCAGTTGCCTGAATAGGCAACGCTTACCGGGTGCACCGTAACGTCGCTGCCGAGTTGCAGTCCTGACAGGGAAACATTGTTCTGGAAAGCCTTGTAGTCGATGCCGTAGGTCAGGCGCGACTCATAGTCGCCCTTGCGGCGCAGGTTCTGGTTATAGCGACCGCCGACGACGGTACCGCGCCCGTTGACCTGGAGGTTCAATATCCCTGCGAGCACCGAACCGGACTCGACATCGGAATAACTGGCGAACAAGTCGACCGAATCGCCCAGCGCGTACAGAGGGATGTGATATCCCACACCGTAGACGCTGATCTGGCTCGGCTTTTCCAGTGTCGTGGTGTACTGCATGCTCAACACGTGATCCAGGTCGGCAATGTTTGCGTGCTGAAACTGCAGGGTGAGTTGCGACTCGCCGGTGCTTTCGTTGCCGTTGTTGTCGAGGCTCGCACCGATACGCCAGGCTTTCTCGTCCGCCACTTTCAGCAAGGCGTTCACTTCGTCGTCCTTGTCTCCGCTCTGGAGCTGCAGCGTGGTCTTCTTCGAGGGGTTCTCGTTGGCCAGCTTGAGGCTGGACGAAACCGCCGCAATATTGGGCGACTGCCCCTCTTGCAGGCCGGGCACGCTTCGCCTGATGTTGGCTTCCCCGAAAACCGTGTTGCCTTCGACGCGGACCTTGCCGAGCCGGGTCTCGATGACCTGGAAGCGAACCACTCCCTGGTTGAGTTCCTGCTCGGGCAGAGCGACTTGCACCACGTTGTAGCCGCGCGCGTGATACGCCGCCTCCAGCGCTTCGAGCGCACGCTGCACATCGCCGAAATCGCGTTGCTTGCCGGTATAGGAGAGCAGCAGGCTGTCCACCGCTTGCGGCGGAAGCAAGGTATTGCCCTGTACCTCGAAGCGCGTGATTTCAAAGCTGCCAATCGCGTCCTGTTCGCCGGCGGCGCTGGCGGGAATGGCAAGTACGGCGAACGCCATACCTGTAATCAGTCGAGATAGATGAGGTCTCATAGGCGATGTCTACCGAGGATGAGGTGCTTTCAGGTTGTTTTTTATGGTTGTTTTTTTATGTTTGTTCTTAGCGTTGGAACTCGATGGTTTCCAAGTAGCAATATAGCGCAAGGTATTGATAAATGTCAGAATAATTTCCTTTTTTGCATCACAAATACCATCTTCATGGTAGTTGCGCTGTTGCTTTGGCAGCATGCCCCCGCGAGATTCCCGCTCCTCCTCGCGGAACCGCCGTTCCGCACAAGAGTCTGATGAAAAACCGGCATACGCTTGCCCATCCGTTTGAGCATCTTCAAACAGCCTCCGGTCAGGCAATGGCATAGTGATTTGCATATAAGACACATCGGCGCTTGATCAACGGAAGGCTTGGGGATGGGGTGCATCAGCCATTTTTTGAGGCAGGCAAGCAACCCCGCGGGAGTAATGAATCGTTTTCAGGGTGGCGTGCGCTATCTCGCCAGCTCCCTGCTATTGGCCGGCGCCTATTTCCTTGCAGCCCGTCTTTCATCACACTACTTCGCCGGTCCTCCGGTGCCTGTCAGTCCCCTGTGGCTGCCGGCAGCGCTCGCCGTGCTCGCGTGCCTCGCCGGAGGGCTGCGCATGGTCCCGGCCATCTGGCTCGGCGCCATGCTGGCGCTCCTGCCGTTCGGGCTGTCATTGCCGGCGGCCGCGTTGGGCGGAGTCGGCCCTGCCCTCGAAGCCGGCACCATCGCTTTTCTGGTGCAGCGGCGTTTCCACGCGCGCACCGAATTCATCTATCGCGGATCGATATCCCGGTTCGTCGGCGTGGTCCTGTTGTCTGCCATGCTGGGCGCTTCCTTCGGCACAGCCGGCATTGCCATAGGCAACTCCGATCCCTCGCCAAGACTTGCACTCAACTGGCTCACCTGGTGGCTCGGCGACGCCACCGGCGTCATCATCGGCGTCCCGCTGCTCCTTGCCTGGAACCTGAGAACGGGAGTCCGTTGGGACAACGCAAAGCGTGCGGAGGCGGCCGCGTTCCTGCTGCTGCTGCTGCCGACGCTTGCTTTCCTTGCGTTCAGCGATTTCCCCAGAGAGTGGCCGGTTGTGTACCTGGCGATCCCGTTTGTCCTCTGGGCCGCCTTCCGCTTCAATTTTGCGGCGGTCAACTGGACGTCCGCGCTCGTGTGCGGCTCGATGACCTGGACCACCGCCCATGGAACCGGTCCGTTCGCCGGCGAGGACCATGCGGCCTCACTGGTATTCCTCATGATGTACATCGGCGCCATCGGCACCATCGGACTGACGCTGGCGAACCTGATTCATCAGCGTCGCGAAGCAGAAAGCGCCTTGCGCACCGAACGCGACAGCCTGGAGCGGCGCGTTCGGGAACGAACGGCAGCATTGCGTGCGGACGTCGAAGCGCGCAAACGCGTGGAAAGGAAACTGGCAGCGCGCGAACGTCAACTGGCCGACGCACAACATCTGGCGCAGATCGGCAGTTGGAACTGGGATGTCGATTCCGGCGAAATCACCTGGTCGGACGAGCTGTATCGCATCTGTGGCGTGCACAAGGCGACGTTTGCGCCGAACAGGGAAAATTGCCGCGCGCTCGTCCACCGAAGCGATTTTTCCTCACTGGCGTCGGCCATTGACGATTGCCGACGTACCGGAAAACCGTTCCAGATCGAACATCGACTGGTGCAACCGGACGGTTCGGTGCGCACCATCGCAGCGCGCGGACAAGGCCAGCGAGACCGTGGCGGCCGGGTGACGCGGCTGTTCGGCACGGTACAGGACATCACTGACGCCAAGCTCGCGGAAATGTCGCTGCGCGACGCCGAAGAACGCTACCGCAAGGTGGTCGAACTGTCGCCCGACGCGATTCTCGCGCAGCAGGACGGCGTGATCGTGCTGGCGAACCCGGCGGCGGTCGCGTTGCTTGGCGCACAAAACCAGCAACAGATCGTCGGCCAGACCTTGTTCGAGTTCCTGCGAGAGGACTTGCATGCGGCCGCCTGCGAGAGGACCGTGCAGTTGCAGAAAGGCGATGCGGTTCCCGCGGAAGAAGAAATGCTGATCAGGATCGACGGCGGGCAGGTGGCTGTCGAGGTCAATGCCTCACCCTTTCTCCACCAAGGCCGGTTCGCCGCGCTGTACATCATGCGCGACATCACCGAACGCAAGAAGAGCATGGAACAGATGGCTTACCTTGCGCACTACGATTCACTCACCGGCCTGCCCAACCGCGTGCTGTTCCACCAGCGGCTGGAACACGCACTGAGCATCGCCGAACGTCCGGAACGCTCGCTGGAAGTGCTGTTCCTCGACCTGGACCGTTTCAAGCACATCAACGATACGCTCGGTCATGCGGCCGGCGACCTCGTGCTCAAGGAAGCCGCTCGTCGGCTGCAAGCGATCCTGCGCGAATCGGACACCGTTGCACGTCTGGGCGGCGATGAATTCGTGGTGCTGGTGGAAAATGTCGACGAGCCTCACCGGGGAGGCATCATCGCGGAAAAGATCCTCGCGGCGTTCGCGCCGCCGTTCATGCGCGACGGCGAACCTCTCCATATCAGTACCAGCATCGGGATCAGCAGTTTTCCTACCGATGGCACCGATGCCGCAACGCTGTTGAAAAATGCGGATGCCGCGATGTATCGCTCCAAGGAAATAGAGCGCAACAATTATCGCTACTACTCGCCGGAAATGAATCGCCACACCGCGGAACGCCTGTCGCTGGAATATGCGCTCGGCCACGCGATCGAACGCGGCCAGCTCGCGCTGCATTACCAGCCGAAGATCGATGTCTCGACCAACCGCATCACCGGCATGGAAGCGCTGCTGCGCTGGCAGCATCCGACGCTGGGTTCGGTCCCGCCGCACAAGTTCATCCCGGTTGCCGAGGAATCCGGGATGATCAAGCCGATCGGCTATTGGACGATCCGCACCGCCTGCCTTCAAAACAAGGCCTGGCAGCGCATCGGCCCGGCGCGACTGCGGGTTGCGGTCAACCTGTCATCCGGTCAGTTGATGGACGACAAACTGATCGACAACATCGCCGGCATACTGCGGGACACCGAGCTCGACGCACGTTACCTGGAACTGGAAATCACGGAAAACACCGTGATGGCCGATCCGGCAAAGGCAGGCCTCGTATTGGAAAACCTGCGGGACATGGGCATCGGCGTGACGATCGACGATTTCGGCGTCGGCTACTCGTCGCTTGCACACCTGAAGCGGTTCCCCATCCGCGCCATCAAGATCGACCGCTCATTCATCCAGGGTCTTCCCACCAGCCGCGGTGACGCAGCGATCGCGATCGCCATTATCGGCCTTGCGCACAGCCTGGAGTACAGCGTGATCGCCGAAGGCGCGGAAACGCAGCAGCAGTACGATTTTCTGCGCGAACATGACTGTGATAGCGTGCAAGGTTTTTACTTCAGCGAACCGATGCCCGCCGATCGTTTCGCGGACCTGATCCGGGTGCAGTCGAATCTGCGTCTGCATTAGGCGGCTGTCCTGTCATCGATTGGTTTTCGGATTTGCTTTGGTTGTTTTCTCTTCGGTGATGCGGTTCTGTAGTCACTCCGTGGTGACTACCGAACCGCATCACCGAAGAGCAGAACCCCAATCCCATTCCACAACGCCGAGAAAGCCCAACTTCCCCGCACATCAACTCACAAGCAATCTCAAACCAGCACAGAATCGACCTCAGCCCCGTTTGCGCCATACGAGAAGACGATTATTGGCCGGCGTGGCATGGTCTTCCTTCAATACCAGCCCATGCCTATCCGCCAACCGATCGACCTGTTCGAAATCGCGTATCCCCATGTGCGCCGCCTGAGCGCGCAACGATGCATCGAATTGCGCATTGCTCGCACTGGTAAATTGACCGCCGTAATTGAACGGCCCATACACGCAGGCCACGCCGCCGTTGCGCAGTACACGCGCGATGCCGGCGAACATCGCCTCGACTTCCTGCCACGCCATGATGTGGCAGGTATTGGCGCTGTATACCCCGTCGTAGAACTCCTGTGGCCAGGCATCGGAACCGATGTCCAGAGTCAGTGGCGGCAGCACGTTCGGCAGCGCGGCCTCGGCCAGCCAGGCATGAATGCCTGCATGGTTGGCAGCAAGGTCGCTGGTCTGCCAGACCAGGTGCGGCAGTGCAGCGCCGAAATACACCGCATGCTGGCCGGTGCCGCTGCCGATTTCCAGCACGCTGCGACAGTCTGCAAACTCATTGCGCAAAATGGCGAGAATCGGTTCGCGGTTGCGTTCGCAGGCGGTGGAAAAGGGTTTGTTCATGAGGGACTGCCGGGCGGGGAATGATGAAGGAGCTTATACCAGAATCCTTTAGTCCTGCGCCGACATACCGAGCAACTCCGCCACGCGCAGGCGCATGCGCTCCACGTGCGAACCTTCCCAGTACACGCGCGCGCATCCCAGGCATTCGTAAAATTGCTCGTAGACCTGATGGCTGTGCTGCGGCACCCGATGCGCGACGTCGCCCTTGTCCACCGTTTGCAGGACGCCGTTGCAGGCAAGGCAGCGGCTGAATGCCCGGGCCGAGGGCAGCAGGTTGAAACGCGCCACCACCTCCGTCACCTGCGCATCGCACGACACTGCGTGCAGGTAGCCGCCGTAAACGATCTCCTTCCGGATCAGCAGGTCGCGGTCGCGGGTCAGCACGACGCGCCCCTCGGCGGCGGCGATACGCGCCACTTCGGCGTCGCTGTAGTCGTTGCGATAGAGCACGTCGAAGCCGAGCATGCGCAGGTTCTTCGCCAACTGGCCGAGATGCGCATCCGCGATGAAGCGCGCCGTGTCTTCCAGCGGCGGGCGCAGGCGCGGCAGCGGCGCGATCTCGATCGTGCTGAATGTGGGGTACACACCGAGCGTTTCGCCATCGCGCAGCCGGTGCGAAAAATCGACGGAAACGCCATCGACGAGGATCAGCTCGACTTCGGTGTGCGGCACGCCCAGCGCCTCGATCTCGTGCTTGACGCTGGCATCGCGCGAGCATGAGTGCCTGAAGCGCCGTTGCCGGTACTGCGGCGCAAGGAAACCGTTCAGTTCGGCATAGAAACGGAAATCGACATATGCCGCCGGAACCGCATCCGGTGTCATGTCATTTTGCATATCGATATCTCTCGCGGCCGATCCTGAAGGAAACCATTTCTCTTCCGCCCGGGGCCATCGGCATGGATCGGACTCAATCGGGCTCATCCGCTTCAATCGTTTGCCGCCGTGCCGGCGTCCAATCATTCTAGATAAGGCTTGAATGAAATCAAGCGTCACGGCTTTGCCGCAAGAACCCCCACCTGCGGCTTTGACGCGCATCAATCCTTTTTCGACTGTCCTGCGGAAAACAGCCGTCCTGCCTGTCTAACAGATTGTGGATCGACAGCCGTCCGGTCATCCATATATCTGCAGCCCTTGCGGAAAAAGGGGATTCTCGATGGCCTATAAAACTATTCTCGTGCACGTCGATGAATCGACCCGTGCCAGCGAACGCATCAAGATTGCGTCCGCCATTGCCATGTCCGAGAACGCGCATTTGATTGGCATCGCCGTGACCGGAGCGTCGCGCTATTTGCACCAGGCGCGACTCGCTACGGAGATCGATCCGAACCTGCGCGCGCATCTCGATTTTCTGCATCATCGTGCCAGGCGCGGCCTCGACGATTTTGAAGCCACTGCGCTCAAGCTCGGCCTGCCGTCCTTCGAAAAGCGTCTGGTCGATGACGAGGCCGGCGGCGGCATCTGCGTACAGGCGCGGTACGCAGACCTGGTCGTGATCGGCCAGAACGATCCGGACGAGATGTCGCCGGTAGTGATGCCCGATTTCCCGCAGTACGTGGTGCTTCACTGCGGCCGGCCGGTGTTGCTGGTGCCGTACACGGGTCGTTTCGATACCCTCGGACGACGGGTGCTGCTGGCGTGGGACGGCAGCATGGAGGCGATGCATGCGGTCGCGGACGCGTTGCCGTTATTGCAGCGTGCGCAACTGGTCGATGTCGCCATCTTCAACGCGCAAACGCTCGATCCGGCTCCCGGCGCCGACATCGCGCCTTACCTGGCTCGCCATGGCGTCCTTACCGAAGTGCTGCAGCGGAAGACCGACACGGCCGTCGGCGAGGCCTTGCTGTCGCTGGCCGGCGAACTGGAATCGGATCTCATCGTGATGGGCGGGTACGGACATACCCGGTTCCGCGAGATCCTGCTCGGCGGCGTGACGCAGGCCGTCCTCGATAACATGACGGTCCCGGTGCTCATGGCGCATTGATGTCGTGCGTCGGCATTTTTCGCAAAGTATCAAATGTAAGTACACGCATTAATTGTTGTTCCTGGAAACCAGCTCGCTAAAGTGTTCTTACCGTCACTGCTTTGGGAGCTTCCCATGAAACTGAAACATCGCATCGTCGCCGCATTGTTCGCGCTCGGCGCAGTCGCCATCTTGCCGGCGCATGCCAGCCCCCGTGTCGGGGTCAATATCGTGATCGGCAACCCGCCGCCTCCGGTCAGGTACGAGGTCGTTCCGGCGCCGCGCCGCGGCTATGTGTGGGCGCCGGGTTACTGGGACTGGAATGGAAGACGGCATGTGTGGATTGTCGGCCATTGGGAACGTTTCCGCTCTGGACGCGTGTATTACCGGCCTGAATGGCGGCATGCGCGGGATGGCTGGCATCTGGAGCGCGGCGGCTGGCAGTCGCGCCATCGGCCATCGTACAGGGAACACCGCGATCACTACGGGCATGGTTACGACCACGACCGGCATCGCTGAAAAGCCTGAAACAAGGCGCGCTTTGTTTCAGGCCCGGTAGAACCAGGAGAACTAAGCGGCCGCCTTCCTGCGCCGGAACCACCGCTTCGGCCCCATCACCAGCCGGTACAGCAGAGGCACCACGAACAGCGTCAGCATCGTCGAAAAGCCCAGCCCCCAGACGATGCTCGACGCCACCGGCCCCCAGATCAGCGATTTGCCGCCGAGGCCGACCGCCAGCGAAAACAGGCCGGCGATGGTGGTGGTCGAGGTGATGATGATCGGCACCAGGCGCCGCCGCGCCGCATACAGCGTCGCGTGCAGCAGGCTCATGCCGGCGGCGCGCCGTTCGTTGGCGGCGTCGATCAGCACGATCGCGGAATTGACCGCGATACCTGCCAGCGCGATCACGCCGTATAGCGTGTACAAACTGAGCGGATTGCCGGAAATGAACAGGCCGAACACTACGCCGACGAAGGCCAGCGGCACCGTGACCAGGATCAGGAACGGTTGCCAGTAGCTGCGGAATTGCGCGGCGAGGATCAGGTAGATCAGGCCGACGCCGAGCGCGAACAACTGCACCATCGAATCCAGGCTTTCCTGGATGTCGTCCAGTTCGCCGGAAAAGTCGAGGTCGACGCCGGGGTAGCGGTTCTGCATCTGCGCCCAGGCCGCCTTCAGTTGGTCGTTGGCGGCGACGGTATCGTTCACCGTCTTGTCGAGGTTGGCTTCGACCGTGATCGCGCGACGGAACTTGTAATGACGGATGAAACCCTTCGATTCCTGCGAGCGCGCTTCCACCAGTTGTCCGAGCGTGGTGCTACCCCCTTGCGGCAATGCAATGCGCTGCGCCAGCACGGCGTCGATGTCGCCCAGGGTTTCCGGGCGCGCGCGCACCACCACGTCGACCTTTTCGCCGTTGTCGCGGATGCTGGCAACAGTTTCGCCTTCACCATACAGCCGCACCAGGCGCGCGACGTAGGCGGCGTTCAGGCCGGCTTGCGCCAGCGCTTCGCGCTTGAGCGTGAGCGTCAGTTCGGGGCGGCCCGGCACATCGTCGTCGCTCAGGTCCTTGACGCCCTTGATCTTCGCGGCTGCGGCCATCAGATCGTCGGTGGCGGCGCGCAGTTGTTCATAGTCGTCGCCACGGACCTTGACGCTGATCGGCCGCGCAGTCGGCGGGCCGCCGGAGATTTCGAGGAAACTGATTTTCGCTTCGCCGCGGTAGGATTCAACGCGCTTGCGCATCGCGTCGACCACTTCCGGCGTCTCGCGCATGTCGCCGCTGCGCGGGTTGAGCGAAACAATCACCTGGCCGTATTGCGCGCCGTACAGCGGCTCGGTCTCGGTCCATTTCATGCCCGACATGGCGGTCAGGGAGCGTGCCTCGTCCGGCTTGAGCACCGGTTCGACCAGTTTGAGGATGGACTCCGCCTCGGCATGCGTCTTGTCCAGCGGGATGCCGGCCGGCATGTCGACGTTGACATAGAAAAACCGGATCGGGTCGAACGCGAAGAACTGCACCTTGACCAGTCCGCCGGCAACCATGCCGACAGCCACGATCAACGCCAGCACAGTTGCTCCCAGGGACAGCCTGGGCCAGCGCATGAACTTGATTACCCAACGCGTGTAGCCAATGCGCAATTTATGCGAGAAATTCTCTCGCCACACCTGGGTGCGCGACTTGCGTGCGAAGTCCGGGCGGATCGCCATCACGTGCACTGGCAGCATCCAGTACGCTTCGATCAGGCTGATGGTCAGCGCCACGGTAACCACGAACGGCACCACGAACATGAACTTTCCGACAATGCCGGGCAGCAGCATCAGCGGCAGGAAAGCGGCGCAGGTGGTGGCGACCGACGAGAACACCGGGAACGCCACTTCCGACACGCCATTGACGATCGCGCTGTGCGCCTCTTCGCCGCGCTGCAGGCGGTAGTAGATCGCCTCGACCACCACCACCGCATCGTCGACCAGCATGCCGAGCGCGATCACCGCGCCCAGCAGCACCGTGAGGTTGAGCGTGGAGCCGGTCAGCTTCACCACGAAGAAGGTACCGGCGAGCGCGAACGGGATGCCGAGGCCGACCAGGAATGAAATGCGGGTGCCGAGGAAAATCCAGCACACCAGCATGACCGCAATCCAGCCGTACAGCGCATTGCTTTCCATGATAGACAGCGCGTTGCGCGTCGGGAAGGTCTGGTCGTCGATCAACGCCAGTTGCACGCCCTGGCTGGCGAGGATCGCATTCTTTTCCTTGATGAACTCGCGCAGCCGGTCCACCAGTTCCAAGGTATTGGCCTGCGCCTGCTTGGTAACCGCGAAGATCACCGCCGGCTGGTTGTTGTAGGTGACACGCTGGTTCACCCGTTCGGTGCTGCGCGTGACCGTGCCGATTTTGTCGATCGGAAAATCGTGTCCCCCGTTCGGCACCGGCACCTGGGCCAGCACTTCCGGATCCGGGGTCTTGCCTTCGAGCCGCACCAGCCATTCGCGGTCGGCCACGCGCACGCGGCCGCCAAGCGTGTTGCGGAACCAGCCGGCCACCGCGTCGGATACCTGGGTAGCGTTTGCGCCGCGCATTTCCAGCGCGCGCGAGTCGAAATCCACGTGCAGTTCCGGATTCGGGAAGCCGGTCGCCAGCAGGCTGTCGACACCCTTCACCTCGCGCAGGTCGGTCTTGATCTGCGCGGCGGTCGCGCGCAACTGCTCACCGCCGCCGACACTGTGCACCGCCACCATCGCGGTCGGAAAGCCGTTGGAGGTGGTGATTTCCATCACCACCGGATCGTCCACTTCCGGCGGAAATTCCTTGCTTGCCTTGTTCTGCACTTCGCGCCGCAGGTCGACCATGCGCTTGTCGAAGTCGCGTTCCGACAACTCATTGAAGCGCACCAGGATCGAGGAAATGCTTTCGCGGCTGTTGCTCGACACGTACTTGACGTCCTTCACCTGCTTGATCGCGTCTTCCAGCGGCGACGTGAGTTCGCGCTCGACATCGGCGGCGGATGCGCCGGGCAGCACGGTGACGATGGATACCCAGTTGAAGTTGATCTCGGGATCCTGCGCGCGCGGCATGGTGAGATAGCTCAACGTGCCGAGCAGCAGGACCACGGCGAAGGTGATGTTGGCCAACGGATGGTTGGCGAGCAGGCGGTCGAAGAAGCGCATGGCGGCCTGCCTTACTTCGACGCCGACGACAACTGCTGGCCAGCCAGCGCGAAACGGCCTTCATCGATCACTCGCGTCTGCAGCGGCCAGTCGAGCGCCACCGGACGCCCGGCCTGCGCCTGCGGCACCTTCTTGAACACCGGCTTGCCGCCCTCCTCCACCCAGACGCCGAGTTCACGGTTGCGCTGCTGCAGGTAAGCCGCCGGCAGATGCGGCGTTGCCGCCTTCCACGTCAGTTCGCCGGCCGAACCGGACAGCAGCGGCTGTTCCGCCTGCAGGATTAGGTCGCGGGTCTGGGCGCGGGCGTCGACGACAGGAGAAATCCGTACGATACCGACCGGATAGCTCTGTCCGCTCTGATGGAATTGCAACTGTTTTGCCGCCTTCAGGTCGACCAGTTCGGCGCTGGTCACGCGCGCGCGCAATTCATTCTTGCCGCTCTCGACCAGGGTCAGGATCGGCTGGCCGGGGGCGGCGAGTTCGCCCTCGCCCACCGTGCGCTCCTTGACCGCACCGGCGAAGGGCGCGCGCAAGGTGGTGCGGTCAAGCGCGAGGCGTGCCTGTGCCACCGCCTGGCGCGCGATCTTGAGTTCACTGTCGAGCACCGCCAGTTCGGTGCGGCGCTGCTCGAGCACTTGTGACGAGACGAACTTCGATTCGTACAGGGACTTGGTCTGCTCGAATTGCAGTTGCGCCAGCTTGTAGCGGTTCTGCAGCAGGTCGACCTGTGCGGCAGCCTGGTCCAGGGCTAACTTGTACTGACGCTGATCGAGCCTGACCAGCACATCGCCCTTGCGCACCGCCTGGCCGAGGCGGACCGGAATCTCGTTGATACGGGCGCTGACTTCCGCCGCAATCCGGCTCTCGTTGTCGGGGACGACCTGCGCTACCGTGCGCGACTCGGGGTAGATCGCAAGTTGTTCCAGCGTCTTGACTGTATAGGCAGGATCGGCCGCCATGGCGAAGACAGGGAACAGGAGGAGAACGGAAACGAGTACCGCGCGCATGGTGGCCTTTCTGATTTCGGAAGGCTCAGATCATAGCAAAAGAGCACTGCTGAGGGATTGGGAGTATCTGGCTTGCGATTACTGGCGCGACTTATGCAACATCAAGCCCGATGCCAGCGTAGGTCTTGTATCGTCGCAAGTCCCTGATCCTGGTCAATTTTTTCCAGCCAGCAAGAAACGAGGAACTGAGGAGGGCCATGCCCGTACCAGCGGGCACGGAGGCGGTAAAAACAGGCATGAGCGCCGGAAGACGCCCATGCCGGGGCGGCTGCTTCAATTTTGCATCAGGCTGCGGCCGGCTGTTGCCACAACGCTGATGCAAAACCGCGAGCGTCAGTGGAAGTGGCTGGGCTGATTGGTCGGGCCCGCCTCCGGCGCCGGCTTCGGCTTGCCTTGGGCATCGCTCAGACGATACTTGGTGCGGCGATCGCCCATCAGGTCGCGCAGTTCGCGGATGCTCATGCCGGTGGTTTCGTGCATGCGGATCAGCAGCGAAGCGCCGATCGGCAGCCGGCGGTGGCGAATCTTGCTGATAACCGGCGGAGCGACTTCCAGCATGCGCGACAGCGCGGCGTCGTTTTTCAGGTTCATTTTCTCAAGCAGCGTGTCCAGCAAACGGTTCGGATCGTAGCTTTCCTGCCCTGCCAAAGCGTGTTCGGTCATGATTGACTCCTGTAATAAAAACAATGAAACAGATCGTACTCGGGTGTAACAAATGACAACTTGACCGTGATTAAGTTTCCGCCGACGACGGGAATTATTTGCAAATCTTTCGATCTGGCGCAGGTTCCCCGGGGTCGCCCGTCCCGCTGTATTGTTTTCAAACCCAGTTGGAACAATTACACGCACATATTGCCGAACCGATCTGCCTCCCATGTATGGATGGAATCAGGGCATGGGCACAGGATTTGCACCGGATGATGCGCGTCATTTCGTAGCCGGTTCCGCCGGGCCGGCCTTTACTACCGACAAAGGAGGTTCATATGAACTGGGATACGGTCGCAGGCAACTGGAAACAATTTCGAGGAAAAGTGAAACAGCAGTGGGGCAAGCTCACTGACGATCAACTGGACATGATTGACGGCCGGCGCGAGGAGTTGGTCGGCAAACTGCAGGAGGCGTATGGCATCGGCAAGGATGAAGCGGAGGAACAGATCCGCGACTTCGAAACCCGCTCCCTGCACTGAAACACGAAGCGGACCGCGCCGGCCTAGACAAGGAGCATCGGCATGGGATTCGACCGGGAAACGCAATCGGAACAAATCCGCACTTGCGGCTTCACACGCTTCGGTGGCCTGCCGCTCAAAGGTCCGTGATAAAGAGGTTCGTGATAAGTCCGTGATGAACCATTTCACACGTGTCCATGTCTATCGGGTGGCCAGTCTATCAACATACTTAGGAGGTAAAGATGAACTTCATTATCTGGATTGTTGTTGGCGGTATTCTCGGCTGGCTTGCCAGCCTCGTGATGCGAACAGATGCAAGCCAGGGCCTGCTCCTCAACATCGTGGTGGGCATCATCGGCGCGCTGTTGGGCGGATGGCTGCTGGCGCCGCTGTTTGGAACAGGAACCATCAACCAGAATGACTTCAGCCTGTCGTCGCTGCTGGTGTCTTTCCTCGGCGCGGTCATCCTGCTGGCGATCGTCAACCTGTTCAGGCGCGGTACGCCACGCTGACGAATCTGTCGCGAAAGGATGAAAACGCGGGGCTTTCCTGATGGAAGTCCCGCGTTGCGTTTTGGGAGGCGGTTGAACCAAGGCGCAACCAAAGCAATTACCACGAAGAACACAAAGAAGGATGCTTTGCTCTTCGTGCCCCTCGCGGCGAAGGCCTTTTCTTTGCAATCCTGAGGCGGGGCAAACCGGCCGCATTACGCCGATTACGCCGATGCCGTCTGCTTCCTCGCCTCTTCCTCGTACAACTCTTTCTTCGACAGCTTGCCCACCGGCGTCTTCGGCAGCGCGCTGCGGATTTCCATCGCCTGCACCATCTCGTGCTTGCCAAGCCGGCGCTTGAGGAAGGTTTTCAGCTCCTCTAGGGTGAATGCCGACGCATCCTTCTTCAAGGTGATGAACGCTTTCGGCGACTGCCCACGGTAGGTGTCGGGAATGCCGATCACGCTGACCTCCGACACCGACGGATGTTCGTAGATCGCCTCTTCGATATTGCGCGGATAGACGTTGAAGCCGCCGCACAGGATCATGTCCTTGGTGCGGTCGACGATGTACACGAAGCCGTCCTCATCCATGTAACCGACGTCGCCGGTGCGGAAAAAGCCATCCTTCGTCATCGACGCCGCGGTCGCGTCGGGCTTGTTCCAGTAGCCTTTCATCACGTTCGGTCCCTGGATGCACATTTCGCCGCGTTCGCCGCGCGGCACTTCCTTCGACGGATCATCGACATCGACGAACTT
This sequence comes from uncultured Noviherbaspirillum sp., assembly GCA_966212445.1. Lineage (GTDB taxonomy): Bacteria > Pseudomonadota > Gammaproteobacteria > Burkholderiales > Burkholderiaceae_D > Noviherbaspirillum. The sequence goes on from CBIHRJ010000004.1 coordinate 177,605, forward strand.
GAGCACCACCCCGGCCATCGGCATGCCGCAGGAACCCACTTTCTGCATCCCGTACACCGGCGTGAACGTGCCGGTCGGCGACGTCTCCGTCATACCCCATCCCTCGACCAGGCAGCAGCCGGTCAGGCGCTGGAAACCCTGGTTGACTTCAACCGGCAAGGGCGCGCCGCCGGAGCCGCAGAACTTCAGCGAACCCAGATCGTGGCTGCCGATATCGGGATAGTTGATGATCGCGGTGTACATGGTCGGCACGCCGGGGAACACTGTCACTTTTTTCGCGGCCAGATCCTTCACCGCCGCATCGACGTCGAACTTGGTATGCAGAATGATTTCCGCGCCCATGCGCACGCCGAACAGCATGTTCACGGTCAGTGCATAGATGTGGAACAGCGGCAACACCGCCAGCACGCGTTCCTGCCCCTCCTCCAGCACCTTCGGCTCGCCGCTGACTACGGCATGCAATTGGCTGCAGGCAGTGGTCAGGTTGGCATGCGTCAGCATCGCGCCTTTCGGCAAGCCGGTAGTGCCGCCGGTGTACTGCAATACGGCGATGGTTTCGCGCGGGTCGGTCGCTGCATGCGGTTCATAAACGCCATCGTTATCGAGCAGGCGCAGGAAACCCAGATGACGTTCGTCATCGACCACCGCCGCCAGTTGGCCGGCCTTCTGCATATGCGCATGCACCGCCTCCGGGTGTGCGCTCATTTCCGCGATACTGCCGACCACCAGCGTTTTCAGGCGCGTGGCGCCGAGCAGTTTCTGCATCTGCGGATACAGCAAGGCGAGGTCGAGCGTGACGATGATGTCGGTCTCGCTGTCGCCGACCTTGTGCTCCAGCACCTTCTCCGCATCCAGCGGCGAATAGTTGACGACCGTGCCGCCGGCCTTCAGCACCGCGAAAAAGCTGATCACGTAATGCGGCGTGTTGGGCAGGTAGAGCCCGACATGCACGCCCGGCTTCACGCCCAACTGCTGAAAGCCCTTGGCGGCGCGATGCACCAGATCCTGCAGTTCACGATAACCGATGCGGCGGCCCATGAATTCGAGCGCCGGATGATCGGGCCATTTCGCAGCGGCCTCGTCCAGCAATTGCGGCACCGGCATCACCGGCAATTCGGCATCCCAACGCACGCCGGGCGGATAGTTTTTAATCCATGGAAATTGGGTTGCGTCGCGTTTCATGTTGATGTTGTCTCCTCTTTTTGTACGCTCAAACCGCTGTCAATCCACCATCGACCGCAAGCTGATGCCCGGTCACAAACGATGCCGCAGGCGAACACAACCACAGCGCGGCATTGGCGATTTCTTCCGCCTCGCCCAGGCGGCCGATCGGGTGCACTTTGACGATGCCCTTTTCGCGGCGCGGCTCGCGCTCCAGCGCCCGATCCAGCATCGCGGTGCGGATGATGCCGGGACACACGGTGTTGATGCGGATGCCGGCCCGACCGTATTCCGCCGCGGCGGTCTTGCTCATGCCGACCACCGCGTGCTTGCTTGCTGCATACAGTGGTTGCAGTGGAGCGCCGACCAAGCCAGCCACCGACGCCGTGTTGACGATCGCACCACCGCCCTGCTTGAGCATCTGGCGGATTTCGTGTTTCATGCACAGCCACACGCCCTTGACGTTGACGCTCATCAGCCGGTCGAAAGTCGCCTCGTCCGCATCGGCCAGCGGAAGATGCTCGATCTCGATGCCGGCATTGTTGAACGCGCAGTCGAGCACGCCGAAGTTCGTCACGACCCGATCGACCATCGCTTCGACCTGTGCCGCCTGCGAAATGTCGGCCTTGATGAAGAACGCGTCTCCGCCGGTCTGCCTGATCAGCGCAACGGTTTCTTCGCCTCCCATCGCATCCATGTCGACAGCCGCGACACGTCCACCCTCACGCGCGAAGGCAATCGCGGCAGCGCGCCCGATGCCGCCGGCTGCGCCGGTGACCAGGATCGATTTTCCGGAAAATGTCTGTGCGTTCATATGCCCTCGTTCATTCAGATTGAAAAAATCCCTGCTGCATCAAAAAGTAAATGTCATCCCGAGCAAAGCGAGGAATCCCGAACCGCAACAATAACGCATGCGTTCGGGATCTCTCACTCCTATCGGGATGACAGGGGCGGCTTCCGCCGCTGCAACGGCAGGCTGGATTACTTGTACTTCTTCAGTTCCATCTTGCCGATCTGGTTGCGATGCACTTCATCCGGGCCATCGGCGATGCGCAGCGAGCGTGCGCTCGCATACGCATGCGCGAGGAAGGGGTCGGTCATGCCGCCGCCGCCGTGCGCCTGGATCGCCCAGTCGATCACCTTGCAGGCCATGTTCGGCGCCGCCACCTTGATCATGCCGATTTCCTTGGCCGCGACCTTGTTGCCGACGGTGTCCATCATGTGCGCGGCATTGAGCACCAGGAAGCGCGCCTGGTCGATCATGATGCGCGACTCGGCGATGCGTTCCAGCGTCACGGTCTGCTCGGCAACCGGCTTGCCGAACGCGACGCGCTTCAGCGTGCGCCGGCACATCATTTCCAGCGCGCGCTCGGCCAGGCCGATCAGGCGCATGCAGTGGTGGATGCGGCCCGGCCCGAGACGGCCCTGCGCGATCTCGAAGCCGCGGCCTTCGCCCAGCAGGATGTTGGAAACCGGCACGCGCACGTTTTCGAACAGCACTTCGGCGTGGCCGTGCGGCGCGTCGTCGAAGCCCAGCACCGGCAGATGGCGCAGGATGTTGACGCCGGGCGTGTCGCGCGGCACCACGATCATCGATTGCTGCCGGTGCTTCTCGGCGCTCGGATCGGTCTTGCCCATGAAAATGAAGACCTTGCAGCGCGGATCGTTGGCGCCGGACGACCACCATTTACGGCCATTGATCACATATTCGTCGCCGTCGCGCACGATCGACGATTCGATGTTGGTCGCGTCCGACGACGCCACCGCCGGTTCGGTCATGCCGAAGCAGGAACGGATCTCGCCGGCCAGCAGCGGCTTGAGCCACTGCTCCTTCAGTTCTTCGCTGGCGTAGCGCTCCAGCGTCTCCATGTTGCCGGTGTCGGGCGCAGAGCAGTTGAACACTTCCGGCGCCCATTGCACGCGCCCCATGATCTCGCACAGCGGCGCGTATTCCAGGTTGGTCAGGCCGGCGCCGCGCGACGATTCCGGCAGGAACAAATTCCACAGGCCGGCGGCGCGCGCCTTGTCCTTCAGTTCCTCGATGATGCGGGTCGGCACCCAGGCATTGCCGTTGGCGCGGTTGGCTTCGACCTCCGCGTGGAACGCATGCTCGTTCGGATAGATGTGCTCGTCCATGAACGCATTCAGGCGTTTCTGCAGTTCCTTGACCTTGGGGCTGTATTGGAAGTCCATGTGTTACTCCATGTGTGATGCGCGTTGCGCGCGGAGGGTTGTATGCAAAGCCGGTTCGTTTGTTCAGAGCTGCAAGTAGGATCGACAAGCGATCGGCCTTGCGGGACGGGATGGCCCGCCCCGCTGCCGTATTTATTTACTTACTGCCTTGTCTCCACCACGCTCACTTCTCCTGCAAAACCTATCCGAGCAGGTAGCCGCCGTCGACATTGAGGCAGGTACCCGTGGTGTAGCTCGCCGCATTCGATGCCAGGTAGAGCACCGCGCCCGCCATCTCGTCAGGATGCGCGACGCGGCGCATCGGCACGTGCGGCATCATCTTGTCGAGCACTTCCGGGTTGTGCACCAGCGCGGCGGCGAACTTGGTGTCGGTGGCACCGGGCAGCAAGGCGTTCACGCGTACGCCGGACGACGCGCATTCCTTCGCGAATGCCTTCGTCATCGACATCACCGCCGCCTTGGTGATCGAGTAGATGCCCTGCTTGTCGCCCGGGATCACGCCGTTGACCGAAGCGACGTTGACAATGCTGCCGCCGCCGTTCTTCGCCATCAGTTTCACGCCGTGCACCGAGCTGTAGAAATAGCCGCGGATGTTGACGTCGAGCGTCTTCTGGAACGAGGCCGGGTCGGTGTCGACGATGGAACCGAAGTACGGATTGGTGGCGGCGTTGTTGACCAGGATGTCGAACCGGCCGTGCTGCTGTTCGATCGCGGCGAACGCCGCCTCGATCTGCGCCATCTCGCCGATGTGGCAAGCCATTGCTTCGGCCGAACCGCCCGCTTCGCGGATGGCGGCGACCACGGTTTCGCAGGATTCCAGCTTGCGGCTGGAGACGATCACGTGCGCACCGTAGGCGGCGAGGGTCTTGGCGATCGACTCGCCGATGCCGCGGCTGGCACCGGTGACGAGTGCGACTTTGCCGGAGAGGTCGAACAGGTTTGCTTGAGTCATGAAAATCCTAACGGTAGGTAACGGAATGCGGCTGCCCGAGCCATTCGAGATGAGCGTAGTTGTTCAGGTAACTGAGCGTCACGCGGCCCGGCTGGGACAGCAGCTTGGTAACCGCGCAATTGACCAGCGTCCAGTTGAGGTCGGCCACCTGGCGATCGCCCAGGCCGAGCACGTGCTGGCACAGCGTGGCGATAGTGCCGCCGGAGGTGAACACGATGATGGCCTGCGACTTGTCGGCGCCGTCGACCACGCGCTGCAGCGCTTCCACGCAGCGCTTGCGAAAAACCGGCCACGGCTCGCGATACTCGGCGTCGTACTGCCCGCTCATCCAGCGCGACATCGCTGCCTGGAAAATGTCCTGGAATGCATATTTGGCGTTCGGGCTGGAAGCCAGGAAGCGCTTCACCTCTTCCGGGTCTTCGAACGCCGGCCGATGACGCACCAGCACTTCATGATGGTCGTATTCATTGAAGTCGGGATCGGTCAGCCAATCGGTGTCGATCCGCAGCGATTTCGGCAAGGCGGCAATGCAAGCGTCCGCGGTCTGCCGATGGCGCTTCATGTCGCCGGTGACAACGCGATGGAATTGCTGGCGGGAATTGGCGAACCACTCGCCCAGCAGGCGCGCCTGCTCCAGCCCCAGCTCCGACAACTGGTCGTAATTCGCGTTGCCGAACGAAGCCTGTCCGTGCCGTACCAGGTAGATTTGTCCCATGAGCGAGTCTGCCTTCCATGTGATGCGCCGTATGGCGGGTTGTGAAGAGCATATCGTCGGCGTTAGAATCGATCAAATGAATAGTTATTATCGAATAATATAAATATCATGCATATATCACGCGTCGACCTGAACCTGTTCACGGTGTTTGAAGCGATCTATACGGAGGGCAGCGTGACCCGCGCCAGCCAGAAGCTGAACCTGACGCAGCCGGCGATCAGCCATGCGCTGGGGCGGCTGCGTCAGATGTTCGACGACCCGCTGTTCGTGCGCCAGGGCCACGCGATGGTATCGACGCCGCTGGCGCGCAACATCATCGAACCGATCCGGCGCTCGCTGCGCGGCCTGGAAGTGACGCTCAACGGCCTGCATGCGTTCGATCCGGACACTACGCCGAAACGCTTCAACATCGCATTGCGCGACGTGCTGGAAGCGACCGTGCTGCCGCCACTGCTGCGACGTGTCCGGAAAAGCGCGCCGCTGGTGGATATCGCGGCCAGCCATGTGGAACGCCGTGAACTGGAAAGCGAACTGGCGGCCGGTACGCTGGATGGTGCGATCGATGTGCTGCTACCGCTCGCGAGCGACATCCTGCATACGCGGATCTACCAGGATTCGACGGTGGTGGTGGCGCGCAAAGGCCATCCCGATATCGACGGCGCGATCGACCTCGATACCTACCTGAAGCAGGACCATATCCTCGCCAGCTCGCGCCGGCGCGGCCCGGGGCTGGAGGATTTCGAACTCAGCCGTTTCGGTCTCGAACGGCATATCCGGCTGCGCTGCCAGCATTACTTCGCCGCCTGTCGCGTGGTCAGCCAGACCGACCTGGTGCTGACCATGCCTGGCCGCTACGCCAGCATCGCCAACCGCCATTTCGGCAACCAGATCCTGCCGTTTCCGCTGGAAGTGCCTGCCTTCGACGTGTTCCTGTACTGGCACGCGAACGTCGACAACGATCCGGCGAACCGTTGGTTTCGGGAACAGGTGATGCAGTCGATACGGGATTAAAGCTGTAGCAGAAGTATCGGAGCGTCATGCCGAGTGTGCTTCGTGGCAAACCCGCCTTTATCGCCCTTGTTTCCGGCTTCCGCGCAAGCCGCTTCGTCTTCAGTGCGGCAGTCGCTTCGCAGCAGGCGCGACCGCGCGGTAGCCGCCCCAGTGTCTGCCGTTCACGTAAATCGGCGCCGACAAGTCGTGCATCACTTCGCCCGTATCGCGCTTATAGGTCTGCAGCAGGAACGGCTTGGGGGTCGCCCCGCAACGCGCACCGGTGCGGTCGTTGAAAATCCGCTTGGTCCGGTTGTTGACGAGGTCGGTGTCGTAACGAGTTGCGGCATCTCTTCCGGAACGACGACCTATGCGAAGCCGCCCTACGGGACGCTTACGATGCGCTGATGCACAGGCAAGCTTTCGAGCGCCGAGGTGATCTCGTCCTTGATGTCGGCTACGTGCTTGATGCTGGCGACGATTTTTGCTTAGCGATTTTCCGCCGAAGGTGCTGTCATTTCCTCCGGCCGCACCCAGCGGTCGAACTCGTCTTCACTCACATACCTCAGCGCCAGCGCCGCCTGCCGCAGCGTGGTCCCGTCATGATGCGCGCGCTTGGCGATCTGCGCAGCGCGGTCATAGCCGATATGCGGCGTCAGCGCGGTGACCAGCATCAGCGAACGCGCCGTCAGCTCGGCAATGCGCGTCCGGTCGGCCTCGATGCCGCGCGCACAGTGTTCGTCGAAACTGCGCATGCCGTCAGCCAGCAGGCGTACGCTCTGCAGGAAATTGTGCGCGATCACCGGCTTGAACACATTCAGCTCGAAATTGCCGGATGCGCCGCCGAAATTGATCGTCACATCGTTGCCGAACACCTGGCAGCACAGCATCGTCAGCGCCTCGGCCTGCGTCGGGTTGACCTTGCCCGGCATGATGGAGCTGCCCGGCTCGTTTTCCGGAATCGTGATCTCTCCCAGGCCCGAACGCGGACCTGATGCGAGCCAGCGCACATCGTTGGCGATTTTCATGAGGGCCGCCGCCAGCGTCTTCAGCATGCCGTGCGCGGCCACCATCGGCTCGTGTGAAGCCAGTGCCGCAAACTTGTTCGGCGCACTCTTGAACGGCACGCCGGTGGCACGCGCCAGCGCGGCCGCGACCCGCTTGCCGAATTCCGGATGCGTATTCAATCCGGTGCCGACGGCCGTGCCGCCGACCGCCAGTTCCTGCAGCGGCGGCAGGACGGCCGACAGCATCGCTGCCGCCTGGTCGAGCTGCGCGACATAACCGGAAAACTCCTGCCCCAGCGTCAGCGGCGTAGCGTCCTGCAAATGCGTGCGGCCGATCTTGACGATCTCCGCGAACACCTCCGACTTTCCCTGCAGCGTGGCGCGCAATGCGCGCAAGGCCGGCAGCAGGTCGCCAACCACGGCCGAGGCCGATGCAACATGCATTGCAGTCGGAAAGATGTCGTTCGACGATTGCCCCAGGTTGACGTCGTCGTTCGGGTGCACCAGCCGCCCTTCTCCGCGGTTGCCGCCGAGCAGTTCCGACGCCCGGTTGGCCAGCACCTCATTCATGTTCATGTTGGTTTGCGTGCCGGAACCGGTTTGCCACACGGACAGCGGGAATTCCTGTCCGTGCTTGCCCGCGATCACTTCGTCCGCGGCCTTCATGATTGCATCGGCCTTCGCCGCGTCGAGCCTGCCGAGATCGCGGTTCACCGTCGCGCACGCGCGCTTGACCTGCGCCAGGGCAATGATCAGATTGTCAGGCATGCGCTCGGTGGAGATGTGGAAATGTTCCAGCGAGCGCTGGGTCTGCGCACCCCACAGGCGGTCTGCGGGGACATCGATGGGGCCGAAGGTGTCGCGTTCCGTGCGGGTTGTCATGGCAGTGGGCAGTGGCGGATTGAAGTCGGCACATGAGTGCGACCGCGTTCGCGTGGCCGCATTTCATTGTAGACAACAACGTCAGGATGACAACACCGAATCCGTCAAGGTTCAGCGTGCCGGGCTGCCTGTGCTCCCATCCTCAGGTCCCCACTCCCTCCAAACGCCGCTCCGCGTCCAGTCCGCGCCTGAGTGCCGCTCCGCGCAGCAGCCATGCATGATGGAACGCGTTCCGCACGTTCTCGCGCAACTCCGCATCGTTCCATGGTTTGCAGAGGAAGCGATAGATCTCGCCACGATTGATCGCATCGATCATGGAATCGATGTGCGCCTCACCCGCAAGCATGATGCGTATCGTTTCCGGATACAGCATCTTGACGCGGCTGAGCAACTCGGTTCCCGTCATCGACGGCAGGCCGTCGTCGCACAGGATGACCTGTACCTGATGCCGTGCAAGCATCTCCAGCGCATCATCCGGCGTCGCTCCGGTCAGTATCTGGTAGCCGTCCTGCCGCAGCAGGCGCTTGAGCGCCATCACGGCGTCCGCGTCGTCATCGATGATCAGCAGGGTCTGGGTTTGCACAATCGCATTGTCCGGCCGCAAGGACAAGCGCTTGCCGCGTCGAAGTATCTGCTCGCATTCGAGCACCGGAACCGGGCGGCTGAAATAGTAGCCCTGCATGAAATCGCAGCCGTGCCGCTGCAGATAAGCGAGCTGCGCCTCCGTTTCGACGCCTTCCGCGATCACCTTCAGGCGCAGGCTGTGCGCCAGCGAGATGATGGAAAGGACGATCGCTGCGTCATCCGGATCGACCGTGATGTCGCGCACGAAGGATTGATCGATTTTCAGCAGGTCGATCGGAAAGCGCTTCAGGTAAGCGAGGCTCGAGTAGCCGGTGCCGAAGTCGTCGATCGACAGATGCACGCCGATTTTCTTGAGATCGCGCAGGATGATGACCGCGTGCTCGACGTCGTTCATCATCATGCTCTCGGTCAGCTCCAGTTCCAGCAGATCCGGCGACAGGCCGGTTTCGGCGAGTATTCCGGTAATCGATGCCACCAGGTCATGCTGGTAGAACTGGCGCGCGGAAAGGTTGACCGCAATGCGCACCTGCCCCAGTCCGGCGCGCTGCCACTCCATGCCCTGCCGGCAGGCGGTTCGCAGTACCCACAGGCCGATCGGCACGATCAGTCCGGTTTCCTCCGCAAGGTCGATGAAGCGCACCGGCGGCACCGTGCCGAGTTCAGGATGCTGCCAGCGTAGCAAGGCTTCCATTCCCAGCACGCGGCCGGTGCCAAGATCCACTTGCGGCTGGTAGTGCAAAATGAATTCCTCGCGCTCCAGCGCATTGCGCAGGTCGCCTTCGATACGCAAGCGTTCCATCGCGCGTTCGTTCATCGCCGAGGTATAGAACTGGAAATTGTTGCGCCCTGTTTCCTTGGCGCGGTACATCGCGATACCCGCATGCTTGATCAGGGTATCCGGGTCGTTGCCGTCGGTCGGAAACGCGGCGACACCGACGCTGCTGCCCATGACGAAGTGGTAGCCCTCGATCGCGATCGGCTGCGCGATCGAATCCATGATGCGCTGCACGACCGCCGGCGAAAGACGTTCCTCGGAACGTTCCGGCAGCACCAGCACGAACTCGTCCGCCGACAGGCGCGCAATGGTATCCGTCTCGCGCACGGCTTCGCGCAGGCGCGCAGCCACGATCCGCAAGAGTTCGTCGCCTGCCCGATGGCCCAGCGTATCGTTGACGAACTTGAAGCGGTCGAGGTTGAGGAACAGAACCCATACCGGATGCCCGTAACGCTCGCCGTAGGCGCTCGCCTGGCGCAGCCGGTCCAGCAGCAGGTTGCGGTTGGCCAGTCCGGTCAGGGTGTCGCGGTTGGCCTGGAACTCCAGTTCCGCCTGGTAGTGCTTGGTCGCGGATATGTCATACAGCGCAACCACGAAATGATTCACCTCGCCGGCATCGTCACGCACCGGCGCCATGAACACTTCGCTCCAGAACATGCGGCCGGCCTTGCCGTAATTGCGCATGATCACGTGGCCTTCGCGCTTCTCGCGCGCCGCGGCCAGCAGTTCCTGGATCTCCGGCTGATCGCGATCATCCATCCAGAGCAGGCTGCAGTCGCGCCCGACGACGTCGGCAACGGCATAGCCGGTAATCCGTTCAAAGGCGGGATTGACGTATTCGATCGGATACAGCGGCGGCGCCGCGCTGGTCAGGATGATCGCGTTGGCACTGGCTTCAATGGCGCGCTGGCGCAGTTGCAGGCCGTCTTCCGCGCGTTTGCGCGCGGCGACATCGTCGATCAACAACCGGTTTGCCAGCAACAGTTCCGCGGTTCGCTGCTCCACCAGTCCGTTCACGCGTCGCGCGCGCGAGGACAGCGTCTGCACGTACGCAGCCAGCAGCAGGCTGAACAGGACACCGCCGACCAGGCCGAACAAAGACCCGTTGTTACGCGAGGTGAAGACGGATGGCCGGCCCTGCACGACCAGATGCCACGGCCGGCCGGCAACATCGAATTCATGCACGATACTGGCCGGCGTGTCATGAAAAATCCAGGGCGGCAGCAGTGTGGCTTCGTTCGGCGTTTGAACGCCAAGCGGCCGCTGAAACGCCAAGGCGCTCTCATCGAAGGGGGCTCCGGCATAAACGCTGACACCCATGCCGGCATCGTTCAGCAAGCCATTGACGTTGAGAATCCGGTCGAACAATGCGGCCGCATTGAAGACGGCCGCGGTGTCGCCGATCGCCGCCGCACGCCGGGCCGCCGCGTCGCCCAGCACCGCCCCGAGACGGTACACCGGCATCACGATCAGGAATCCGGGTACCTTGCCGCCGCCTTGTGCCAGCGTCAGCAGGCCGGTGGATGCCGGCTCCCCGGTCTCGATCGCCTTTGCCACGGCAGCGGCAAGGGTCTTGTTCGGCGTAACGTCGAGACCGAATGCAGCCTCGTTGCCGAACATCGGCTCAATGTAATCGACCACCATGTGCCGATTGCGCTGCTGCGCCGGTACCAGGACACCATCCCGCATTTCCTTCATCGCGTAGGCCGGATTGATCCGGCGCAAGCGCGCCTCATAGGCCGCCCTTTCGCTATCGGTGATGAAACGGTGGAAATTGAATGCTTGTACCGCGGGATAGCGCTGCAGCATCGGCTGCGTAAACGTATGGAATTGTTCGCGGCTGACCGGCGCGACGGTGGCAAACAGCCGATTGATCACCGTCAGCATCTGCACGGTTTCTTCCATTTGCTGCTGCACCGTCATGATATGGATGTTGGCGCGCCGCTTGAAATCAAGCTCGGCCTTGTCATGCTCAAGAGCGCGCAAGCCGAGGAACAGCGCCAGCGTGGTGCCAAGCCCTATCGTCAACGCCAGCAGTGCGGCGATGGAAACGGAAAAGGGCAAGCGACATCGAGGCATGCAGGCTCCGGCGGTAGTCTTTTTGTCAACACAGACTTCATCTGGTAACGGATGTGCGGCAGGCACACGAATCAGTCCGCATAGAGTAGCCGATTTATTTCCCATAGGAAAGATAAACTCTATCCGAACCCGGCTCGCACCTCACCCGGCGGCATTCCGGGCAGTGAGACTGTCGCAATGCACCAACACCGTTCGCAGGACTCCCCGGTTTTTCTCAAGGCAAGCCGGTGCGGTACATTATTGATTTGATGCGGGCACGATGAAGTCTCTCTCATCGTGCCCGCATCAATACGATCGAAGGATCTCCCGTGGCATGATCAAACCGCACAATGGCTGAATACCGCTTGCTGACCACTTGGCGTATCAAGGCTCCGCTGCAGCACGTATATGACGCAGTCACCGACTCCCTGCGCTGGCCCGAATGGTGGCCCGGCGTCGAGCAGGTGGATGAAATTGCGCCGGGAGGGAACAGCGGCCTCGGCAACGTGCGGCGGTATGTCTGGAAAGGCCGCTTGCCATACCGGATCCGGTTCGATGCGCACATCACCCGTATCGACCCGGAAAGCGCTCTGGAAGCCACGGTCAGTGGCGACCTGGAAGGGACAGGACGCTGGGTATTCCGACACGATGACGGCGTCACTACCGTGCGTTACGAATGGAACGTGCGCACCACGCGCCACTGGATGAATCTGACGGCGCCGATTGCGCGCCCCCTGTTCACGAACAACCACCATCTGCTGATGATGCAAGGCGCACACGGCTTGGCCAGGATGCTCGGCGGCCGCCTCATGGAAGTGATTCAGCACCACCCGCAAAACGGCCTGCCGCCCTCCCCGCACCAGCGCGGCGTCTTCAATCCGGCAACCGCCTGCCTTGCGGGAATCGCTGCCGGCGGCGTCGCTACCGTAGTCCAGTTGCTCACGTGGTGGATGGCTGGCTACCCAGCCTGGGAAATGTTGCTGCGAGACAGCCGATTTGCAGCCGCCATCGCTCTCGGACCCGCTGTATTGCCGCCGCCGGTCGGCTTCGACTGGCAGATCATGCTGGTCGCCGGCGCGATCCACGGCTTTCTCTCGGTGATTTACGGCCTTGCGCTGGCTGCGCTCGCGGTGCGACTGCGTCCACTCCCCGGGCTGGCCGCCGGCGGCTTGTTCGGCCTTGCGCTGTTCGCATTGAACATGTTCGGAATGACAACGCTGTTTCCCTGGTTCGTTGCCAGCCGCGACTGGATCACGGCCTTCGCGCACCTGGCCTTCGGAACCGCCATGATGCCGCTCTACCGGCTCATGTCGCAGCCGTGGAGCCGCGACCGGCGCGAGGAAAATACCGGATGAACAAGGATGAACGAACCGGCGCCGTCAGCCCTGCTTCGCGTCCCGTTCCGGCAGCAGGCAGGCATCGACGATCTGAAGATCGTTGTCCTTGGCAAAATTGACGACGAAATGATAGGCAAGCGGTTCGATATCGCGCAATTCCTCGTTGACGACCACCGACTTCACCCCGCCCAGCACAGTCGGCCGGACATACGGTGAATAGCGCAAGTGCGCATTCGGCCCGCCCACACCGTCGGGACGGAAGCAAGCCATCACGCCGCACAGGCGTTCCGCCCAGTCACTCGGGCGGAATTGCCGACCGTCACTGGTCACTCCCTGGATGAAGAACTCGCGGGCGACTGAGGTTTGATTGCTGGTTTCGGCCATATGTGCGGCTTGCCTCTATATAGCGGTCGCTACCGTGAGCGCGTTGCGGATTGAACGAAATTGCGAAGCTGCCGGTCCTGCCTTGCAGCTAGCGCCATTATGCCGCGCCAAGCTTTCAGAATACTTGCATATTATATCTTATAGAAGACTTGCAGTGAAACAATCTTCCGCATTGTGAAACGAATAACGTGCACGGCAGATATTCCGCCGGTCATTTCATGAGCTTGCGCGGACCTGCCTGGTTCCCGCGTCCACGGACTCCATGCAACAAGGCATTCAGGCACACCCGGTTCCGCCTGATCGCCCATCAACCCAGCCACACTGCCAGCGACAACAACAGCAGCAGCAGCATCCACAACAACAATGCACGCCACACCAAGCCAACCGTACTTTGCAATGCGCGGGCCGTCGCCTCTTCGCCGGGCGGCGTATCGGATTCGAAGGTGAAGGCATCCACCGTCGCCGCATCGGCAGACGGCAAGCCGGTCGCGCTTTCCTTGGCGGAACCGAGCCGCAGCCCCATGGCCCCGCCGCCCGCGGACAGGATGATTCCCATCGACTCGTCCTGCCAACGCTGCGCAAAGTTGCGCCACGCATAGATCGCATCCTCGAAATTGCCGACGACGGCGAACGCGGTGGCGGTCAGCCGAGCCGGCACCCAGTCGATCCAGTAAAACGCCTTCGTCGCGAAACGGCCGAAGGCCTCGTTCCTCAGGTGCTCCGGCTCATTCCAGGCACGCGCCAGGTACTCCGCCACGCGGTACAGCACGGCACCCGCCGGCCCGAGCGGCATCACGAACCAGAAAAACACGCCGAACACATTGCGGTGCGCCGTCACGAGCGCAGTCTCGACCGCAATCCGGGAAACCTCGCTGACGCTCATGCCCGCCGTGTCCTGCTTGGTCCATTCCGCCAGCAGGCTGCGCGCCGTCGCTTCATCCCCGCTGTTGAGCGCAAGCTGGATCGAAGTGAAGTAATGGCTGTAATGCCGAAAGCCAATCGTCAGGTAGGCGATCAGGATGTTCCAGGCCAACGCAAGCAAGGGGCTGACCTTCATGCAGAACCAGTAGACCAGCAGGATCGGCACCAGCAGGCATACCATGGTCACGATCCACGCACGGCGTCCATGACTTTCTTCGCCGGCGTTGAACGTCGCCTCGAGGCGCGCCGCAAGCTGCTTGACCGCCGCATACATCGGGTTATCCGCGCGCAGCGGCTTGAGTTGCTCGAACAACAGTGCAAAAAGAATCGAGAGAAACGTCATCAGACTGCCTTGATAGTCATATAACCAATACGATAGCGCAGCGCTACACCATAATCAAACGCCGCTGCCGCACTCGCGGCCAACATGAAACGCACATCACGCGCGAAGGAAATGGTAAAGGTTGCGCAGCATTCCCGCGGTCGCACCCCAGATGAAAAACCGCTCGTACGGCATGGCGTAAAAGGTCCGGCGCCCTACTCCGCCCGGGAATTCGAAGGTACGGCGCTGATGGTGCATGCCGTTCATCAGGAAACTCAGCGGCACTTCGAAGATTTCCGCCACTTCGAACGGATCGGCGCGCAGATCGAAAGGCGGCTGCACCAGCGCCACCACCGGCGTTACGCAGAAGCCGGTCCCCGTAAAGTAATCCGGCAAGGTGCCGAGCACTTCGATATGCCGCCGATGCAGGCCGACTTCCTCCTCCGTCTCGCGCAGCGCTGTTTCGATCGCGGACTGATCGGACGCGTCGACCCGCCCGCCCGGCAGGCTGACTTGCCCGGCGTGGTCATGCAAGTGCGCGGTGCGCTGCGTGAGCAGCATGCTCACGCCATCGTCGCGCATCACCAGCGGCATCAGTACCGACGCCGGGACCGGCGTACCGGACTGCCTGCGCAGCGGGTTTTCGTCAAAATTTTCAGGCGTCCATTGTGGCGGACTGGCGAAGCGTTGGCGCAACCAGGCCTGCGTGAGCCTTTCCGGCGCCACTGCGGGTTCGCCAGCAACGGATTCAATCGGCAGAGATTCGGGATCAATGATCGGTTTGGACAAGACAATCTTCCTGGGGCTGCAAGATGCTGATCCTGATTCTAACGTGAACCGGGAATTCACTCACTGCGGAAAGCCGTAAACAGAAAAAGGGCACCACAGCGGGTGCCCTTTTTCATGCAAGATGCAATGCTTATTCTGCAGCTTGCTTCGGTGCCGCAGCGCGACGGCTCGGCAGCTTTTCCTTGATGCGGGCCGATTTGCCGGAACGCTCGCGCAGGTAGTACAGCTTGGCGCGGCGCACGTCGCCACGACGCTTGACTTCGATCGAAGCGATCAGCGGGGAATACAACTGGAAAGTACGCTCCACGCCTTCGCCGGACGAAATCTTGCGCACGATGAAGTTAGAGTTCAGGCCGCGATTGCGGCGAGCGATCACGACGCCTTCGTAAGCCTGTGCACGCTTGCGGGTGCCTTCGACGACGTTGACGCTCACAATCACGGTGTCACCCGGTGCGAAGTCGGGGATGTTTTTGCCCAGGCGGGCGATTTCTTCTTGCTCGAGTTTCTGGATCAAGTCCATTTTCTGCTCCTGTAGCCATCATGCCGGCGCGTGTGTCATTGACAACGAAGATGCCCGGTAGAGGATGGGGTTAAACAAGCGGATGAATTCATCCGCGCGGTACTGCCACTGCCATTACTGCAAACTGCTCAAAAACCTTTCGTCGGCCCGCGACAGCAATCCTGCCTCGCGTGCCTTTGCAATCAGGTCGGGCCGCTTCGTCGCCGTCGCCAGCAACGCCTGTTCGCGCCGCCACTTTTCAATTTCGGCATGGTGGCCGCCCATCAACACCGGCGGCACCGCGACTCCCTCGTACACCTCGGGCCGCGTGTAATGCGGACAATCGAGCAAGCCGTTCACGAAACTGTCCTCGACCGCCGACACATCATCGTTCAGCACACCGGGCAACTGCCGGATCACCGCATCCATCAGCGCCATCGCCGGCAGTTCGCCGCCCGACAGCACGAAATCGCCAAGGCTGACTTCCTCGTCGACGCAACGGTCCAGCAAACGCTGATCGACCGCTTCATAGCGGCCGCACAACAGCACCAACCCAGGCTCCCGCGTGAACTGCATCACACGCGCATGCGTCAGCGCCTTGCCCTGCGGCGAAAGATAAATTACGCGCGGATTGGCCAAACCCTGCTGCAACTGTCTCGACTTTGCGGCTTCGATCGCTGCTTCCAGCGGCTTCGCCAGCATGACCATTCCGGGACCGCCGCCGTACGGCCGGTCATCGATGGTACGGTAGTTATCGGTCGTGAAATCGCGCGGATTCCACAGCGACAACGCACATCTCTTCTGCTCGAACGCGCGCCGGGTGATACCCGACTGCGTGAGCGCGGTGAACATATCGGGAAAGAGCGTGACGACATCGAATTCCATCTTCACACACCCCCAATGCCGGGACCATTAATAATCGAGCCCCCAGTCCACCGTTATCTTCCTTGCTTCCTGATCCACCGTCTTCACGAACTGGTCGACAAACGGGATCAGCGATTCCTTCGTGTCGACACCGGGAAGCACCGGCGCCGCGACCCTCAGGATCGGATGCGCGCCGTTGTCCATCAGGTCGCTCACCGTGCCGAGGTGTTCGCCTTGCAGGTTCTCCACTTCGAGTCCGATCAGGTCGACCCAGTAGAATTCGTCGTTCGACAGCGGTGGAAAATGGCTTCGCCGTACCTGCACCGTCGCACCCTTGAGCGCTTCGGCCGCATTGCGGTCGGCCACGCCCATCAACTGGGCAACCACGTCCTCGCCGTGAATCTTCGCCTGCATCATGTCCACATCGCGCAGAACCGGCTTGTTCAGCCACCAGGTCTTTGCATGCAGCATGGCGTCGGCGTCGGCCGAATAAGGCTTGATTCGCACCCAGCCTTGTATGCCGTAAGCGCCGGTCACGTATCCGACCAGCACCAGATCTTCAGGGATAGTCATCCCCGATGCACTTTCAGGCAACAACCGGATCAGGCAGCAGCCTTGGCGCCGGCTTCTTTCACCAGGCGGGCAACCGTCGGCGACAGTTGTGCACCAACACCTTGCCAGTGCGCCAGGCGATCCTGGGCGATACGCAGGGTCTCATCCTTGCCCGAAGCAACCGGGTTGTAGAAACCGAGACGCTCGATGAAACGGCCATCGCGACGATTGCGGGAATCGGTTGCAACGATATTGAAGAACGGGCGCTTCTTGGCGCCGGCACGGGATAAACGAATAACGACCATAGTGTGCTTCCAAAAATTGTTCGAAGACGGAAAAAGCCGGCAATTATAGCCCATTTATCCAACGTCCCGCAAGATTGATGGTTGGTTCGACACGCATGGCGGCATTGCGCCATGCCCAGCCCTCATGCACACTACGGCACCGTTAAGTCCCCTTGCACAATAATGGAAGTCGAATGTTACTAAAATGCAATACATACGACTCACCCCAACCTCTGTTGCTCAACTTCCTGTTTATTGCCAATGACAACACCTCACAAGAACAAAACCACAGCGAGTTTCCTGGCCGCCTTCCTTGGCGGGCTGGGCGCCCACCGGTTCTACCTTTACGGAAAAAAGGACGTCTGGGCGTGGGTACACGTTTTCCTTTTTCCACTGTCCGTTTTTGCCGGATTCCTGGCGGCGCTGGTCATTGGACTGACTCCGGACGAAAAATGGGACGCGAGATACAACCGGGATTCCGGTCGCAAATCGGACTCGGGCTGGCCGCTTGCCGTTCTGCTGGTCTTGACGTTCGGCGGTGGCGCAATCATCCTGATCGCCGCGATCGCCCGTGCATTCGACCTCATGTTCACGGGCGGCGCATACGGTTGACATCAAGGCTGGCTGCGGGCCGCCGCAGGTTACGGGTGGCGCCCCGGATTTGAGTGTCGACAAAGTGCGTTGAAACCATGCTTACATGGCATTGCTCGCAGGCCGCTCAATCGGCGGCGTTCCCTCCTTCATCAGTTGGCTGATCTGGTTGCGCAGTTCCGGCGTGTCCTCATGCTTGTGAACCGTCACCGCATGCTGAACCGCGGCTTCCAGCAGTTCCTGCTCGGAATCCGCAGACAAGGCAATCGTACAATTCATTTCGCTCGGGAATTCGCGGCAATCGATGAATTTGCGGGTCATGGTAGTTCTCCTGAATGACGAATACGATTCGGCACACCCCTGCGCCGAATTCATCCTAGTTATAGGGAGCCGGAGACGCGCTCTCAAGTCGCCCCGCGGTCTAATTACCGTTCGCGAGCACAAAAACCTGCAAACCTTGATCTGCGTCGAATGCCATTTCCTGCCGCAAAAAAAGCATCAGTTGTCGCAGCCAGCATTTCCGAAAGCGTGTTCGTCAACGTGCTCATAGCACGGGAACACGTGCTATGAGCACGCATCCGCAGATGCGTTCGTCGAACGCGACAATCAGGTCTTTTTCGGAGAAGGCTTGTTCGTACGCTCGCCGCCCAAGGCGCCGCGATCGATCACGCCTATATCGGCGGGCGTTTGCACTGAACGTCGTTTCGCAGCAAGGAAGCGATCAGGTCGAAACACTTGTCGTCTCGAGCAACTGGCAGCCGTCGATTTTCCAACTGCTATCCTCTTCCTGCTGCATCCAGAACACGGCCACCCAGACCTTGCTGTAGCCGTCCGTCACCCGGACGATCTGGATCGCGTCGCCGTCCACGACTTCCGGCCGGGAGAATATCGCGCGCTGGTAACGATAGATGGGGTTGTATTCTTCCTTGATCAGCCGCAGGAACCTGTCGGGACTGCCGATCAGCAAGCGTTTTTCGTGCGTTGCCAGCTCGAACGCGCCGGCAGCGTCGTCCTTTGCCAACGCATCCAGTTGCGATTCAACGGCTTCGCGGATCGCTATCGCATCCGCGGTCGTAATGTCGTCAATCGCCGCCGCACTGGTCCACCATGGACCGGCAAACCCTGCAAGGAGGAATGCCATCGCCAACAAACGTTTCATGATCGCCTCCGGATCAGAAACCAAAGTGTGTCAATTCAGTATAGGGCAGATCAGAAAACGTGCCGGGAGTTCGACCTTGACGTAAAAGCAAAGGGCAGCCTTGCGGCTGCCCTTTGCGCTGAATCGGTAGTTGCTGCCGGATCAGAATTGCTCTTCGGGCAATGCCATCACACCCGCGCTGCCTTCCACAATGGCAGTGCGGTAGGTGCTTGCCTGGGACAGGATGTGATCGGCAAAGAAGCGCGCAGTGGCAATCTTGGCCTGGTAGAACTTCGCGTCGCTCTCGCCGGACTTCAGCTTGCGCTCGGCGATCACCGCGGCGCGCGCCATTTGCCAGCCGCCGAGCACCACGCCGGCAAGTTTCAGGTAAGGCACGCTGCCGGCGAAAACGCCTTTGATGTCCGACTTCATGTTGGCCACGACATGGCCGACGACTTCTTCCAATGCCTTGGAACCGGCGACGAGCTGCTTGCGGATCGCCAGCAGATCTTCCGAGGCGGATGCGCTCAGTTCCTCTTCCGTCTTGCGCACCTGGGCGAGGATGCCCTTGGCGGTCGCGCCGCCGTCGCGCACGGTCTTGCGGCCGACCAGGTCATTGGCCTGGATCGCGGTCGTGCCCTCGTAGATCGGCAGGATGCGGGCGTCGCGATAGTATTGCGCAGCGCCGGTTTCCTCGATGAAGCCCATGCCGCCGTGCACCTGCACGCCGTTGGATGCCACATCGATCGACATTTCAGTCGACCAGCCTTTGACAACCGGCACCATGTATTCGTAGAACGCCTGGTTCGCCTTGCGTACCGCATCGTCCGCATGGTGATGTGCGGCGTCGAAGGCGGCAGCGGTCACATATGACAGCGCGCGTGCAGCCTCGGTATGCGCGCGCATCGACATCAGCATGCGGCGCACGTCCGGATGATGAATGATCGCCACCGGTCCGCTCGAACCGGCCAGGTCACGCGACTGCACGCGGTCGCGCGCATATTGCACCGCCTTCTGGTAAGCGCGTTCCGCCAGGCCGATGCCTTGCATGCCGACCGCGAAACGCGCGGCGTTCATCATGATGAACATGTACTCGAGGCCGCGGTTTTCCTCGCCGACCAGCGTGCCGGTCGCACCGCCGTTGTCGCCGAACTGCAGCACTGCGGTCGGGCTGGCCTTGATGCCCAGCTTGTGTTCGATCGACACGCAGTGCACGTCATTGCGTTCGCCCAGCGAGCCGTCGGCGTTGACCAGGAACTTCGGCACGACGAACAGCGAAATGCCCTTCACGCCTTCCGGCGCGTCCGGCGTGCGCGCCAGCACCAGGTGCACGATGTTCTCCGCCATGTCGTGTTCGCCGTAGGTAATGAAGATCTTGGTGCCGGAGATCTTGTAAGTGCCATCGTCCTGCGGCACCGCGCGCGAGCGCACCAGCGCCAGATCCGAACCGGCCTGCGGCTCGGTGAGATTCATCGTGCCGGTCCATTTGCCGGAGATCAGATTGGCGAGATAGATGTTCTTTTGCTCGTCGGTGCCGGCCGTCATCAATGCCTCAATCGCACCGTCGGTCAGCAAGGGGCACAGCGCAAACGACAGGTTGGCAGAGTTCAGCATTTCGATGCACGGCGTCGCCACCAGCTTCGGCAGCCCCTGGCCGCCGAACTCGACCGGATGCTGCACGCCCTGCCAGCCTGCCTCGCCGAAGGCTTTGAAGGCTTCCTTGAAACCCTTGGTGGTGGTGACCTTGCCATCCTTCCAGGAGCTCGGTTCCTTGTCGCCCTCGACATTCAGCGGCGCGACCGCTTCGCTGCAGAATTTCGCGTTTTCTTCCAGTACCGCTTCCACGGTTTCCGGGCTCGCGTCTTCGCAACCGGGCAAGGCATTCACTTGGGACAGACCTGCCAGTTCGTTGATCGCGAACAGCATGTCCTTCAACGGGGCGACATAGCTCATTACAGACTCCAAAAAATTAGGCAGGACTGCGGGCATTATTACGAAACCCGGGGAAAATTCCTGTCAGTTTCGCGACAAACCCGGCAAGTCCTGCCCGGTATTTTCAAACCTTGTTTCGCGGCAGGGCGTGCCCGCCGTATGGTTTAACCGAGTTCGGCAACCAGTTGCGGCACGATCTCGAACAGGTCGCCGACGATGCCGTAATCGGCCACCGAAAAGATCGGCGCTTCCGGGTCCTTGTTGATCGCCACGATGGTCTTCGAATCCTTCATCCCGGCCAGATGCTGGATCGCGCCGGAAATCCCCACCGCGATGTACAGCTGCGGCGCCACGATCTTGCCGGTCTGTCCCACCTGCCAGTCGTTCGGCACGAAGCCCGCGTCGACCGCAGCGCGCGATGCGCCCATCGCCGCGCCCAGCTTGTCGGCCAGCGGCTCCAGGAGCTTGAAGTTGTCACCCGAACCCATGCCGCGCCCGCCGGACACGATCACCTTGGCGGCGGTCAGTTCCGGACGGTCGGACTTGGCCACTTCGCGCGACACGAACGCGGACTTGCCGGAGTCGGCGACGGCGCTGATGGTTTCCACCGCCGCATTGCCGCCGGCGGCGGCCGCGTCGAAACCGGTGGTGCGCACCGTGATGACTTTCACCGGATCGGTCGACTGCACGGTGGCGATCGCATTGCCGGCGTAGATCGGACGCTCGAAGGTGTCCGGGGAATCGACCCTGGTGATTTCGGAAATCTGGCCGACGTCGAGTTTGGCGGCCACGCGCGGGGCGATGTTCTTGCCGTAGGCAGTGGCGGGGGCGAGAATGTGCGAATAGTTGCCGGCCAGCGCCAATGCCTGTTCGGCAACGTTCTCGGCGAGGCCATCGACGAAGTGCGCGGCATCGGCCAGCAGCACCTTGGCGACGCCAGCGATCTTCGAGGCGGCTTCGGCGGCGCCGCCGGCGTTATGGCCGGCAACGAGGACGTGGACGTCGCCGCCGCACTGGGCGGCAGCGGTGATGGTGTTGAGGGTGCTTCCCTTGAGCGAAGCGTTGTCGTGTTCGGCGATGACGAGTGCGGTCATGATGGAATCCTGTTTGTTGTTCAGTAATGGCGCAGTGAATGCATCTAAGGTATCTGGCTACCGGTTCCCTCCCCCTGTTAGGGGAAGGGTTAGGGAGGGGGTGCGAAGGTCGAACTATCGACTGCGATTGCTCAACCTCTCTACGCCTGCGCGGCCCGCCCCATCCCAACCTTCCCCCTGCAAGGGGGAAGGAGCCGGTCAGCGGGTTAGATCACCTTCGCTTCATTCTTGAGCTTGCTCACTAGCGTGGCGACGTCCGGCACCGTGATGCCGGCCGAGCGCTTCGGCGGCTCGGCCACCTTCAGCGTCTTCAGACGCGGCGTCACGTCCACACCCAGGTCGGCCGGCTTGAACGTGTCCAGCGTCTTCTTCTTCGCCTTCATGATGTTGGGCAAGGTCACATAGCGCGGCTCATTCAGGCGCAGGTCGGTGGTGACGATCGCCGGCAGCGTCAGCGACAGGGTTTCCAGGCCGCCGTCGACTTCGCGCGTCACGACCGCCTTGCCGTCTTCGATCACCACCTTGGACGCAAAGGTCGCCTGCGGCCAGCCCAAGAGGGCTGCGAGCATCTGGCCGGTCTGGTTGCAGTCGTCGTCGATGGCCTGCTTGCCGAGGATGATCAGTTGCGGCTGCTCCTTGTCGGCCAGCGCTTTCAGCAGCTTGGCCACCGCCAGCGGCTGCAGTTCGGCATCGATCTCGACCAGCACGCCGCGGTCGGCGCCGATGGCCATCGCGGTGCGCAGGGTTTCCTGGCACTGGGTCACGCCGCAGGACACCGCGATCACTTCGGTCACCTTGCCGGCTTCCTTCAGGCGGGTGGCTTCCTCCACCGCGATCTCGTCGAACGGGTTCATCGACATCTTCACATTGGCGATGTCGACGCCCGTGCCGTCGGACTTGACGCGCACCTTGACGTTGAAGTCCACCACGCGTTTGACTGGAACCAAGACTTTCATAGCTCTGCCTTTATAAAAATACAATTGACGTTAACGTAAACCAAACAGTGATTATAAAGAGAAGTTAGCTCGATGCTGAAATTTAGCACGACCGTTCTATTAATTGGTAGAGAGTATGCACTAAATCCTTCAAAAAGCCAAAAAACCGGAGGGTTGCGGAACGGGTCCGACCGGAGGCAAGTCCGGGTCGAATCGAAGTTTGCTGGATAAGAGTAACGGAAGACAAACCGCGCAAGGTGCGTCGGATCAGCTTGTGCGCATTATTTGCGCTTCATGAAAAACGTGAATTCGCGATTGTCTTCGCTCTGTCCGACGAGATCGTTGCCGGTCTGTCTGGCGAATGCCTGGAAGTCCCGAACGGAACCGGGATCGGTGGCGACCACGCGC
This sequence comes from uncultured Noviherbaspirillum sp., assembly GCA_966212445.1. GTDB lineage: Bacteria > Pseudomonadota > Gammaproteobacteria > Burkholderiales > Burkholderiaceae_D > Noviherbaspirillum. The sequence goes on from CBIHRJ010000004.1 coordinate 200,973, forward strand.
AGAATTTGCCCGCTCGTCATTTCCGCCAGTGCTTTCTTTGCTTTCAGGATAGGCAGGGGACAGTTCAAACCGCGCGCGTCAAGATCTTTATCAAATTCCATGGTCACTGCTCGGCGAGAGATGGGAATCGGAAAATTCTACCCTATTTATGGGAGGAATTGTGCGACGCAGCAAGCGAGGTAACTTTTTGTCAAGAGGTGGTCGGCCAGTCGAGGAACTCCACCGGAAGGCCGCGCGCCCGCATCCAGTCGGCCATCGCATACCCTGTGCCGGCGCGCCAGGGACGCAGTTTTTCCGGTGCAACCAGGCGATATTCGACCAGTTCCTCGGACAGCACAATCTCACCCGACGCTCTTACATGATAGGCGATGATCAGTTCGTTCTTGCGAATGAATTCATAGACGCCGATCAGCGTGATTTCATCGGCGTCGAGATTGGTTTCTTCCTTCAGTTCGCGGGCGACGCCCTGCTCCGGCGTTTCGCCGCGTTCCATGAAACCGGTAATCAGCGCGAAGATTTTTTCCGGCCAGGCAGCATTGCGCGCCAGCAGGATGCGGCCTTCGACTTCGACCAGGGCGGCGACGACCGGCAGCGGGTTGTCCCAGTGCGTCCAGTGTCCGTCGGGACAGGCGAGGCGGGTCTTGCCGGCCTCGCCTGCGTCCGTGCGCTCGATGAGCGGCGCGGCGCACATCGGACAGTAGCGGTACTCCGTCATACGCGCTGGCGAACCCAGTCGGTGACGCCGTCGAGCGCCTTGGACAGGCCGCTCGGGTCGGTGCCTCCGGCCTGCGCCATGTCGGGACGGCCGCCGCCTTTGCCGCCGACCTGCTGGGCGACGAAGTTGACCAGTTCGCCAGCCTTGACCTTCGCAATCGCGTCCTGGGTCACGCCGGCGATCAGGCTGACCTTGCCGTCATTGACGGCGGCCAGCACGATGGCGGCGGTCTTCAGCTTGTCCTTCAGCTTGTCCATGGTTTCGCGCAGCGCCGGCACATCGGCGCCGTTCAGCGTCGCCGCCAGCACCTTGATGCCGTTGATGTCGACCGCCTTGGCAACCAGTTCGTCGCCCTGGCTGGAGGCCAGCTTGCCCTTGACCTGGGCGAGTTCCTTTTCCAGTGCCTTCACCTGGTCGAGCACGCTGCCGATACGGGCGGACAGCTCGGCCGGTGTCGCCTTCAATGTGCCGGCCACCTGGTTCACGGTGGATTCCAGCGATTGCAGGTAGGCCAGCGCGTTGTCGCCGGTGATCGCCTCGATGCGGCGCACGCCGGCGGCGACGCCGCCTTCGGAAACGACCTTGAACAGGCCGATGTCGCCGGTGCGCTGCACGTGCGTGCCGCCGCACAGTTCGCGGCTGGAGCCGATGGAAAGCACGCGCACTTCGTCGCCGTATTTTTCGCCGAACAGCATCATCGCGCCGGACTTCTGCGCGGCGTCGATCGGCATCACCTGCGCCTGGGTTGCCTCGTTGGCGAGGATTTCGGCATTGACGATGGCTTCGACCTTGCGGATCTGCTCGGCCGTCATCGGGCCATTATGCGCGAAGTCGAAACGGGTGCGCTCGGCGTTGACCAGCGAACCCTTCTGCTGCACATGGGTGCCGAGCACTTCGCGCAGCGCCTTGTGCATCAGGTGCGTCGCGCTGTGGTTGCGCATGACTTTCGCGCGTTTTTCAGCATCGACCCGTGCATTCACGATGTCGCCGACCTTGATCGTGCCTTCGGCGATATTGCCATGGTGGCCGAACACGTCGGCCTGGATCTTCAGCGTGTCGTCGACCAGGAAGCGCGCCGCGGTGTTGCGCAGTTCGCCGGTGTCTCCGACCTGGCCGCCGGACTCGGCGTAGAACGGCGTGTGGTCGAGCACCACGACGGCGTCATCGCCGGATTTCGCTTCCTGTACCGACGTGCCGTCGACATAGACAGCGGTGACGCGCGCGGTGTCGTGGATCAGCTTCTCGTAGCCGTGGAAGGTGGTCGGGCTGCCGCTGTATTCGAGGCCCTGCGCCATCTTGAACTTGCCGGCTTCGCGCGCGCGCTGACGCTGTTCGTCCAGCAGCGTGTTGAAACGCACCTCGTCGACCGTCACGCCGCGTTCGCGGCAGACGTCGGCGGTCAGGTCGACCGGGAAGCCGTAGGTGTCATGCAGCTTGAAGGCGGTGTCGCCGTCGATCTGTTTGGTGCCGGTAGCGAGCGCTTTTTCCAGGATTTCCATGCCGTTGGCGATGGTGCGGAAGAATGCATCTTCTTCCTGCTTCAGCACTTCGGTCGCGCGCTTTTCGTTCTGGCGCAGTTCCGGATAGGCGTCGCCCATCTGCGCCACCAGCGCCGGCACCAGCGCATGGAAGAACGGCTTGCGTGCGCCCAGCTTGTAGCCGTGGCGGATCGCGCGGCGGGCGATGCGGCGCAGCACGTAGCCGCGGCCGGCGTTGCTCGGAATGACGCCGTCGACCACCGTGAAGGTGCAGGCACGGATGTGGTCGGCGATCACCTTCAGCGACGGCGACTCAATGTCACAGTCGCCTGCGCCCGCCTCGTCCACTGCCTTCTTGGCGGCGGCGAGCAGGTTGACGAAGGTGTCGATCTCGTAATTGCTGTGCACATGCTGCAGCACCGCGGTGATGCGCTCCAGGCCCATGCCGGTGTCAACGCTGGGTTTCGGCAGCTTGTGCATCACGCCCGCTTCGTCGCGGTTGAACTGCATGAACACGTTGTTCCAGATCTCGATGTAGCGGTCGCCGTCTTCCTCGGGCGATCCGGGCGGGCCGCCGGGAATCTCGGGGCCGTGGTCGTAGAAGATCTCGGTGCACGGGCCGCAGGGGCCGGTGTCGCCCATCATCCAGAAATTGTCGGACGCGTAGCGTGCGCCCTTGTTGTCGCCGATGCGCACGATGCGCTCGGCCGGCACGCCGACCTTCTTGTTCCAGATGTCGTAGGCTTCGTCATCCTCGGCGTAAACCGTGACCCACAGCTTGTCCTTCGGCAGCTTGAACACCTCGGTCAGCAGTTCCCATGCGTACTGGATTGCGTCTTCCTTGAAGTAGTCGCCGAAGCTGAAGTTGCCCAGCATTTCGAAGAAGGTGTGGTGACGCGCGGTGTAGCCGACGTTTTCCAGGTCGTTGTGCTTGCCGCCGGCGCGGATGCACTTCTGCGAAGTGGTCGCACGCGTGTAGGGCCGCTTGTCGAATCCCAGGAACACGTCCTTGAACTGGTTCATGCCGGCGTTGGTGAACAGCAGCGTCGGATCGTCACCCGGCACGACCGGGCTCGACGGGACGATGGTGTGCCCCTTGGACTCAAAGAACTTCAGGAATTTTTCGCGGATTTCGGACGAGTTCATGTTCTGGAAAATAAGATGGGAATGCGTTGCAAACCGTTGATTATACGTGATTAGCCCTATCGATTGAGGGGCTCCGGGAGGCCCCGATGCGGGCTGGAACCGGTATTGCCAATCCAGCAATCAACCGGCGAAATCCGGGCCGATCAGGTCGATGCGATCGGTACAGAAGGCGTCGACGCCCCAGGACAGGATCTCGCGGGCACGCTCGGGCGTATTGACGGTGTAGCAAAACAGGCCGTAACCCGCGTCCTTGATCTCGCGCGCCTGCGCTTGCGTGAGGTTCTTCTCGTCGGTGTGCAGCGCGACGGCGTCGAGGTCGGCCAGGTATTGGCGCCAGGCGGGATTGACCACTTCGACCAGGAAGGCGCGCGGAATGTGCGGCGCCGCGACCCGGGCTGCGGCCACCGCATCGAACGCAAAGGAGGAGAACAGCGGCAGCGACGCATCATTCACTCCCGTCTTGTGTGCGGCGATCTCCTCGGCAAACAGACGCTGCGTCCACTCGCCGACCACGCGCCCGGTTTCCGTCTCGAAGCCGGGCGAGGGCTTGATCTCGACATTCATCCAGATGCCATTGTCCTTGCAGAAACGCACCGCCTGTGCGTAGGTCGGCACCGGCTCGCCGGCAAATTCCGGGCCGAACCAGGAGCCCGCATCCATCGCGGTCAACCGGCGCGCGTCAGTCTCGCAGACCTTTCCTCTGCCGTGCACGGTGCGGCCGAAGCGGGGGTCGTGCATCAGCACCGGAATGCTGTCAGCGGACAACATCACGTCGAATTCCACCGCGCGGAATCCATGCGCCAGTCCGCAGCGCATTGCCGCCAGGGTATTTTCGGGAGCGAGCTTGCCGCCGCCGCGATGCGCAAGGATTTTCGGGTAAACCCACATGACTTGATCTATGTCTCGGAATGAACTTCAACCAGCCGTAGTCTAAGCCAATCCTTAATCTGACGGCGAACGGGGGTTTGGCCTGATCCTGTCGCGGAAAAACTTCACTGTCATTCCTCGGTTGCTCTCGAAATGACAGGCATGTTTTGACGCAGCACGGCCGCGCTACCTGTCGCTCCGACCGGACATGCTGCCCGACAGACCTTACCCAGCGCCTTTCGACACGTCTACCTTCATCATTCCAGCGGAGTGGCATGCGTTCTCCGACCTGCTCGGCGGCGCCGAAACCGGACTGCTGGTCTTGCGCGACGGCCGCATCATCCATCTGAACACGCACCTGCTCGAACAGCTCGGCTACGACGAAGACAAACTCATCGGACAGCCGGTGGAATCGCTTTTCCCGAAAGGGAATGGCGGCCCGCCGTCGAACATCACCAATGGTTCGGTCCTTCACCTGCTGGACAAGGACGGTGCCGTGCTCGACTTCGAGGTGCTCGCCAACCGCATCGACAGCATCACCGATGCGCGCTGCACGATCTGGGTGATGCACCCGTTGCAGGCCGACGGGAACCGTCCGCCTTCCGACGAGAACCATGTGCGCATGCACGCTGTCGCAGCCGAGAAAAAACGGCAACTGCATTACTTCAACCGCCTGTTCCGCATTGCGCAGCGGCCGCATCCGAACATCGGCTCGGCCTTGAAGCTCATCCTGAAGGCGTCCGCCAAGGCGCTCGGCGTCCACCGCTGCGCGTACTGGGAAGCCGGCGATGCTCCGGCCGCAGTGCGCTGTGTGGCGGCGTATGACGACATCCGCCAGAACTTCATCGATGAAACACCGGATGCGCCGCAGTCGGCCGTCTTGCAACCGCTGATGCAGCAGGTGCTGCGCGATGAGCGCGTGCTCGTGGCCAGCGACGTCGATCTCGATCCGCGCACCGCGCTCTACTGCGAGTATTTTCATCCGAACGCCATCAAGGCGGTCATGATGGCGCCGGTTTCCCGCGGCGGGAAGACCGACGGACTGGTTGTCTTCACGCAGTTCAACGAAGCCCGCCATTGGCACAAGGATGACGCGGAATTTGCCGGTAACGTCGCGCTTCTTGTCAGTCGGGTGTTCCATGAAGCCGAACACGGCAAAATGAAATCGCAACTACGCCAGCTTTCGTTTCGCGATAGTCTGACCGGGCTGCCCGACCGGGAATTCCTGGCCGGCCATGCGACTGCGCTGTTCCCGTCGCCCGGGACCGCAAGCACGCTGGCCGCATTCCTGGTCGACCTCGACGGTTTCAGAAACATCAATGCCGCCTTCAGTCATGACATCGGCGACGAATTGTTGAAAGCCACTGCGCTGCGGCTGAAGAGTATCGTGCGCAAAGACGACTTGCTGGCCCACTTCGGCGGCGACAAGTTTTTCCTGCTCGCTTGCGACCTCACCGGCATGCGCGTGGCGGACGACATCGCGCAGCAGGTCCTCGACACATTGCGCGGCACCTTTTCTCTTCAAGGCAGGGAACTGCGGATTTCGGCCAGCGTTGGCATCGCTTTATATCCCGGCGGCGGATCGGACATCGATGCGCTGATGAAGAGTGCCGAGATCGCACTGCGCCACGCCAAGTCAGCCGGCGGCGACCGCTACCGGATGTTCGCACCGGCACAGAATGGTCGCAACGCGCCATCCGGAGCACAAGCTTAAAATCGACCGCAGCCCGATGAAGATGTCGGCGACGCAGCCGGCATATGAGATGCCGCCGCCGTTGCTGGAGCAGCCTACGGAGGAGATGCTGCGCAGGGTGCTTGGGGTTGGCGATGCGGAGATCGCGGCGTTGCGGAAAAAGAAGGTGGTTTGACTGCGGCGGTGAAGGGCTTTCTCTCGTTTCCCTGAATGACAATAAAGCTGGGAGTAGCCGCACTCGCCGGATTATTGAAATTGCAATACACTGTCATGGCGTATTTCGAAGCAACGCCGGACCTCATGTCCACAATTGCACGAGAGAAGCAAATCAAGGGATATCGCCAGGAAAAGAAAACAGCATCGACCCATGCGATGAATCCCGGCCGGAAAGACTGGTGTTCTGATTTGACCGTTTGAGATTCCGGGTGCAGCAAGGGATCTCCCCCGTCCGTACCACCAACCGCAACAGCCCAGGAGCCGCCATGACGACTTTCGACTGGAGCAATCCCTACCCCACTGTCCGCATGCCTTTGTTCGCACGCAATGTCGTTTCCACTTCGCATCCGCTGGCTGCGCAAGCGGGATTGCGCATGCTGCTCAAGGGCGGCAACGCCGTCGACGCGGCGATTGCTGCGGCAGCAGCATTGATCGTGGTCGAACCGGTGTCGTGCGGGCTCGGCGGCGACGCGTTCGCGATCCTGTGGGATGGCAATGAATTACACGGACTGAATGCATCCGGCCCGGCGCCCGCCGTCTGGACGCCTGCCTATTTCATGAAAAAACACGACGGCAAGATACCGCAGCGCGGCTGGGATTCGGTGACGGTGCCGGGCATGGTCGCGGGCTGGGTGGAAATGGCGGAGCGCTTCGGCAAGCTTCCCTTTGCCGACCTGTTCGAGCCGGCCATCGAACTCGCCGAACGCGGCCACATGGTCGCGCCCATCGTGCAGCACAAGTGGGCGGCGGCGATCCCGCTCCTGAAGAACCAGCCCGGGTTTTCCCGCGTCTTCATGCCGCGCCGCCGCGCGCCGCAGGTCGGGGAACAGTTCGTGTTTTCCGAAGCGGCATACGGCCTCAAGCGCATCGCGGAAACGCATGGCGAAGTGTTCTACCGCGGCGAACTGGCGGAAGCGATGACGCATCATGCGCGGCAGCACGGCGGCGCGCTGACAATGGACGATCTCGACAAGTACAAGCCGGAATGGGTGACGCCGATCGCGAAGGATTACGCGGGATACACGCTGCATGAAATCCCGCCCAACGGCCAGGGTATTGCCGCGCAGATCGCGCTCGGCATCATCGACAAGCTCGGCATCACACGCTTCCCGCTCGACTCGATCGACAGCCAGCACCTGCAGATCGAAGCGATGAAGCTGGCCTTTGCCGATACCTGGCGCTGGGTGGCGGACAGCCGGCACATGACCGAAATCACCGCGCAGGACCTGCTCGACGACGGCTACCTGGCGGAACGCGCGAAGCTGATCGATCCGGACCGCGCCAGCGATTTCCTGCACAGCACACCGCCCAAGGGCGGCACGGTCTACCTGAGCGCCGCCGACGAGAGCGGCATGATGGTCAGCTTCATCCAGTCCAATTACATGGGTTTCGGCTCAGGCATCGTCGTGCCGGAAACCGGCATCAGCCTGCAGAACCGCGGTTTCGGCTTCACCACCAACCGCAAGCATCCGAACTGCGTCGCGCCCGGCAAGCGGCCGTTTCATACCATCATCCCCGGATTCCTGACGAAAGACGGCGCGCCGCAGATGAGCTTCGGCGTGATGGGCGGCAACATGCAGCCTCAAGGCCACTTGCAGACGCTGGTGCGCATGCTGTCCTACGGGCAGCAGCCGCAGGCAGCCTGCGACGCGCCGCGCTGGCGGGTCAACCAGGGCATGACCGTCGATATCGAGCACACCATGCCGGCCGAAGTGGCGGCCGGACTGGCGGCGCGCGGCCATAAGCTGGAAACCATCGCGGACAGCTACATGGATTTCGGCGCCGGACAGTTTGTCTGGAAGACGGAGAATGGCTACATTGCCGCCAGCGACGCCCGGCGGGATGGGCAGGCGGTGGGGTTTTAGTTCCGCCCCTTTAAAGGTCATTAGAAGTTCGATGTGTCGAGTAACGAATGAAGATTTACCTCAACGTTTCACTCGTTTGATGGCCGACCAACAGTAGCCGGACGGTTCCCTCCTCCTGTAAGGGGGAGGGCTAGGGTGGGGGTGGCAGGCTCGAGGTATCGAATCTATATCTCGAGCCTGCCACCCCCATCCCAACCTTCCCCCCTGTAAGGGGAAAGGAGCCGTCCGAAGTTGCTTGAGAGGCCGCCAGACATGCACATGAATGGAAACTTTTTCCTCGGCAAAACTTGCACCTTTAAAGAGGTGGGTTTTAGTTCGCCCGCGCCAATAAACTCCACCATCCACCGCAACATCCCGCATTTCACTCCCCGTTTCCGGCACTTCGTCGTAATCCGCTGTCGCCGCAGCATCCATTTCCAGACAATGCCTCCATCGACACACGACTTCGGGAGCGCATCATGGAATTCACCCCCATCATCCTGGTCCACATGCTGGCCGCGATCGGCGCCATCATCACCGGCGGCCTTGCCCTCAGTTTGAAAAAAGGCACGCCGCTGCATCGCGTTCTCGGCCGCAGCTGGGTGCTGCTGATGCTGATCGCCGTACTGGTATCGTTCGGCATCAAGAGCGATGGGCACTTTTCCTGGATCCACCTGTTGTCGGTCGGCGTGCTGTTCGCGCTGGGCGCGTCCGTGTCGGCCGCCATCAGAGGACGCATCGGCGCACACCGGCGCGGCATGACTTACACCTATATCGGACTCCTGGTGGCAGGCGCTTTCACCTTCCTGCCCTACCGCCGGCTCGGCCACCTGGTATGGAGCGCCGCCGGCCTGATCTGAAACACGCATTTCCGGGGCGACGAATCGGGTACCATTTCACGCTCCGGCGATTTTTGCAACGGCAACCTGCGCACTGAAAGCATGACTCCCATCTACTGTCCCGATACCAAGCCCTACCCGCGCCTGCGCCGCTTTGCGGTCGACTTTGTCATCACCATCTTCTTCAGCATCGCGATCGCACTGGTCGTCACCTACGTGATGCGCATCCATGAATCGTTTTTCGACAATCTCGTGATTTCGCTATGCATCGGCAGCCTGGCGGTCACGTTCATCGATGGCGGACGTCTGCTGCTGTGGGGGCGCAACAAGCCACCCATGAAGCCGTTCCTGATCCTGTTCTTCGTGTCGATGCCGACGGCCCAGTTCCTCGGCAATGTGATCGCCGGCCTGCTGCTTGGCATTCCGCCGGGCAGCATCGGTGCGACCGTACGCGCGACGAACCCGGTCGGAGCCACGATCCTGTTCGTCCTCACCTGCGTCGGCATCAGCTGGTTCTTCTGGAACCGCGGTCACATGATACTGCTGAAGGCCGAGGCGGAAGCCGAGAAAGCACGCGCTGCCGCCATCGAAAAGCAGGCCATGCAGGCGCAACTGCAGTTGCTGCAGGCGCAGATCGAACCGCACATGCTGTTCAACACGCTGGCCAACCTGCAGGGCCTGATCGCAGTCGACGCGGCACGCGCGCAGCACATGCTCGACCAGTTGATCCAGTACCTGCGGGCAACGCTGTCGTCGTCGCGCTCGGAAAAGACCTCGCTGGCGCACGAGTTTTCGCTGATGGAGGCTTACCTTGGCCTAATGGCGGTGCGCATGGGATCGCGCCTGTCGTATGCGCTGCATCTGCCGGACGCGCTGCGCGAACAGATGGTGCCGCCGATGCTGCTGCAGCCGCTGGTCGAGAATGCGATCAAGCACGGCCTGGAACCCAAGCTCGAAGGCGGCCATATCGATGTCAAGGCCGCGTACGAAGCCGGCATCCTGACGCTGACCGTCGCCGACAACGGCCTCGGCCTCAGTGACGGCCCTTGCGCCACTGCCGGCACCAGCGTCGGCGTATCCAACATACGCGAACGCCTGCAAGCGCTGTACGGCGAGCGCGCCGCCTTTTCCCTGAACCCGAATACGCCATCCGGCGTCATCGCCCAACTGACACTACCGCTATGACCACTATCCGCGCCCTGATTGCCGAAGACGAACCTGTCCTTGCCTTCACCCTGCAGCAGACCCTGCAACGCCTCTGGCCCGAGCTGCAGATCGGCGGCGTGGTCGCCAACGGCGTCGCCGCCGTGCAGGAAGCGCTGGCGCAACGGCCCGACGTGCTGTTCCTCGACATAAAAATGCCCGGCAAGACCGGGCTCGAAGCGGCGCAGGAGCTGGCAGAAGACTGGCCGGAAGACGTGCCCTTCCCGCTCGTGGTGTTCGTTACCGCCTACGACGAATACGCGTTGCAGGCGTTCGAACAGGCTGCCGCCGACTATGTGCTGAAACCGATCAGCGACGCCCGCCTCGCCAAGACCGTGGAACGCCTGAAGGCACGCCTGATCCAGCACACGGAGCGCAACAATGCGCTGGAGCGCATCGTCGGTCAGTTGCGCACGCTGGTGCCGAACGCGGTGCCGGCTTCGGAAAGGCTGTCCATCATCCGCGCCGCCGTCGGCAACCAGATCCGCCTGATCCCGGTCAACGAGGTGCATTATTTCGAAGCGACCGACAAGTACATCAACGTCGTCACCGCCGACAGCGAATCGCTGATCCGCACCAGCCTCAAGGAACTGCTGCCGCAGCTCGACGGCGACCGCTTCTGGCAGATCCATCGCGGCACCGTGGTCAACGTCCACTGCATCCAGGCCGCAATCCGCGACGACAGCGGCAAGCTGTCGGTGAAGCTGCACGACAGCGAGCGCCTGCTGACCGTGAGCCGGGTGTATGCGCATCTGTTCAAGCAGATGTAACCAGCGGGTCAATAACGGGAGGCTGGCGCACCCCGCAGCGGCGCTACGCGCCGCATAACGGCAACGCCACGGCCTGCAGCACTTCTCCCCGCTCGGTCTGCACAAATGCAGCCACGCCCAGGTTCTTCTCCGGCGCCCCCGCCGGCACCATGAGCGTGCGCGGCAACGCCACCTTGCCCTCGCCCGCCAGCGCCATCGGACCGATCCAGTCGCGCACCACATAATCGTGCTTCAGCACCACGCCGCTGTTCTCGCCCGCCTTCACGTTGCTCGACAAACCGTTTTCATACAGCGCGACGAACAGCTGGCCGCCGCCCGGTGCGCGGACGGCGACATCGACCGGCAGGCTGCCGCCGGCGGTACGGCCGAGCGCGATATCGATCTGCGCACGAGCCGGCTGCGCGTTGATGCGCTTGACCGCCGTCGCGACACCACCGCGCCAGTTGCGCTGCTCATGGCCACCGATGAAGATTTCCGGGGTATACACGGTACGGCTGGCCGCCAGATCCGACAGCCAGCGCTGCCGCTCGGAAAAGGTGCGCCGGGCAAAGATGTCCTTCCAGCCGATGTAATCCCAGTAATCCACATGCAGCGACAACGGCACCACCTGGTCCGCGGACAGGCCGGTCTCATGCAGCGCACTGACGAAGCGGTCGGCGGGCGGACAACTGCTGCAGCCTTCGGAGGTGTACAGCTCCAGCAGCGCGACGGTATGCGCAGGGCTTTGCTTGCTGCAGGCCGGCGCGGCATGCGCGGATGAAGCCAGCACCAGGCTGGCGGAAAGGACGGAAACGGAAAGAAAACGGGTCATGGCGGCACCTTGAAAAAGCGGCATGACCGTTAGTCCGGGGACGCGCGCAATCCTTACACGATGTGATCGTGATGATCGAAAATGTCCGCCCGTCTGGATTGCAAGGCGGTGCAGGCACGGAGGCCTGCACTACCGGATTGCGGAGCGATCAATAGACAACGACCTGCTTGAACGCAAACACCGCCAGCGGCACCGACGCCATGGTCATTGCCAGCAGCAGCCGGATCTTGCCGCAATAGCCGCGCCGCTTGAACCAGGCAACCAGTCCGAGCGCGCCGGCCACGTACACCGAGGTGAAGAAAAACAGCGCGCCGCTACCCATCTCCTGGACTCCGCGCGAGGTAAACAGGACGGCGAACAGGCCGGCGGTGAGAATCGCCAGCGCCGCGACGACGTACGAGAGCAGCGCATACAACCAACTCTGTCGGGACGTCCGTACCTGCGCCGCCAGGGCAAGGCGCTTCGCACGCACGTCGCGCTGCAACAGGAACACCAGCAAGGGATCGATCTGCCGGTACTGCAGCAGCCCCACCGAGGCGGCGGCAACCAGGTCCTCGCGTCTAATCGTCATTCATCGCTCCTTCACTTTTTTATGTCCGGCCGATGGGGACCATTCGACAATGCTGTTTTCTGAAGGCGCAATACCACATCGTCGAGTTATCCACGATGTGTATTTAAACGATTTTCAGCGACGGGCAAATAGATATAACTCAAGCGCGCACGCGCGAATGCACAGGATTTATGCGGTGTCAAATACATCAATTCGATACGTTGAAGAAGACGAAATATTTCCTGCGCTACTTTTTCCGGAGCGCATTGCTGTGTGCAAAATCTTTCGGCTCCGGCTCCGACAACGGTCCGGAATGACAGGGTGGGAATCAGCGTGTGTCGAATGGCTTCCATGATGTGCGCGGTAGCGCGATGCGGGAACACCTAGCCACGCCCAAAAAAGACTGCCTGGATGAATTGGCCGTACAAACGAAGCTGCAGTAAAACGACGGCGACAGCGCGAACGGCCACCGTCGAAGGCTGTGCGTTGCCATGCGCTCACATCATCGAACGGCACGCGCTCCGTCAACCTGTTGCCGGCAAAACGCGGCGCATAGCCGGGGCTGCCGATCAGCAAGGGAGCGCCCGGCAAGGTCTTCGACACTGCCGGCTTCGCGCCCTCCGGAATGTCCTTGACCTTCAACGTCTGGGCCGCCGCCCCGAGAAAACCGCTCCAGTCGGCCGTCTTCACCGCCGGAACGCGCAGAATCGTCTTTCGCCCCGCCCTTGTCCTTCCCCTCTACGGTAAAATGTGCCGTTAAGCCATTCATTTACAAAGCATTTTTCCTGAATTCATCCATGAGCAACGATCCCAAGAACGCCGCCGCAGACAACGCTCCCGCTTCGAACTTCCTGCGCGCGCTCGTCGAAGCCGACCTTGCCTCCGGCAAATACGCGAACCGCACCGATCCCAACGGCCACCCGCTGCCGTCCGTCGTCACCCGCTTCCCGCCGGAGCCCAACGGCTACCTGCACATCGGCCACGCCAAATCGATCTGCCTCAACTTCGGCCTCGCCCGCGATTTCGGCGGCCGCTGCACGATGCGCTTCGACGACACCAACCCGACCAAGGAAGAGC
>CBIHRJ010000005.1:0-175251 GCA_966212445.1 uncultured Noviherbaspirillum sp.
TGAGCATCAGCCGCAGCAGGTCGTGCATGAATTTGGTGGCCTGATCGCGTTCCATGGTGATTCCTTCGTAGCGGTGCCGGCCTTCATGCCGGCACCTCGTTGATTAGCCCGGGAAGTTTTCCGGTATTTTCGCAGCGGCGCGTGCGGCGGCGGGGGAGATGACGTTGCGCCGCACCAGGTCAGTCAGGTTCTGGTCGAGCGTCTGCATGCCGACATTGCTGCCGGTCTGGATCGCGGAGTACATCTGCGCGACCTTTGCCTCGCGGATCAGGTTCCGGATGGCCGGCGTGCCGAGCATGATCTCGTGTGCGGCGACGCGGCCGGAACCGTCCTTGGTTTTCAGCAGCGTCTGCGAAATGACCGCCTGCAGCGACTCGGAAAGCATTGCCCGTACCATTTCCTTTTCTTCCGCCGGGAACACGTCAACGATACGGTCGATGGTTTTCGCCGCCGACGAGGTATGCAGCGTGCCGAACACCAGGTGGCCGGTTTCCGCTGCCGTCAGTGCCAGGCGGATGGTTTCGAGGTCGCGCAATTCGCCGACCAGGATCGCGTCCGGGTCTTCGCGTAGTGCGGAACGCAGTGCGTTCTGGAAGGACATCGTGTGTGGGCCGACTTCACGCTGGTTGATCAGGCATTTCTTCGACTCGTGCACGAATTCGATCGGATCTTCGACGGTCAGAATATGCGCGTACTCGGTTTCGTTCAACTGGTTGATCATCGCCGCCAGCGTGGTCGATTTGCCGGAGCCGGTCGGGCCGGTGACGAGCACCAGTCCGCGCGGCTTCAATGCCAGTTCGCCGAAGATCTTGGGGGCATTCAATTGCTCCAGCGTCAGTACTTTGGATGGAATGGTCCGCAGTACGGCCGCTGCGCCGCGGTCCTGGTTGAATGCATTCACGCGGAAACGCGACAGGCCCGGGATCGCGAAGGAAAAGTCGCATTCGAGGATTTCTTCATATGCCTTGCGCTGGCCATCGTTCATGATGTCATAGATCATGCCGTGCACATCGCGGTGTTCCAGCGGCGGCAGGTTGATGCGACGCACGTCACCGTGTACGCGGATCATCGGCGGCAATCCGGCCGAGAGGTGCAAGTCGGACGCGTTATTCTTGACGGCGAAGGCGAGCAGTTCGGAAATGTCCATTTATAATCCTTGGGCTGGCAAATTTGCCATGGGTGGTTGCGCAATACGTGGAAAGTATTGCTGGAAGCAAACTGATTATGTCCTCAATTTCTTACAACTGGCAAGCCGTGCGGGAGCGTATCGCCGCGGCGGCGAGGCAGTCCGGGCGCGACCCGCGCGAAGTGGCTCTGCTGGCGGTATCGAAAACCTTCGGCGCCGATGCGGTGATCGCCGCTGCCGATGCCGGGCAACGGACTTTCGGCGAAAACTACCTGCAGGAAGCGCTGGACAAGATGGCAGAGGTCCGCGCATTGCGGCCGGATCTGTTGCTTGAATGGCATTTCATCGGCCCGATCCAGAGCAACAAGACACGCCCGATTGCCGAACATTTTGATTGGGTGCACTCGGTCGACCGCGAAAAGATCGCGCATCGCCTGTCGGAACAACGCCCGCCGCACCTGCCGCCGCTGAACATCTGCCTGCAAGTCAACATCAGCGGAGAGGCCAGCAAGAGCGGCGTTGCGCCGGAAGAAACGGGAGCGCTCGCCCGCGCCGTCGCCGCACTGCCGCATCTGCGCTTGCGCGGCTTGATGGCGATCCCGGAACCATCGAACGATGTGCAGCAGCAACGTGCGCCATTGCGCACATTGCGTTTGCTCGCCGAACAGGTGCGCAACCAAGGCATCGCCCTCGACACGCTGTCGATGGGCATGTCGGCGGATCTCGACGCCGCCGTCGCGGAAGGCGCGACCATCGTCAGAATCGGAACAGCAATCTTTGGACAACGGAACTATGCAAAATAAACTGAAAATCGGTTTCATCGGCGGCGGCAACATGGCCAATGCCTTGATCGGCGGCCTGGCCGGCAAGCTCGCCGCTGGCGGCGACATCCATGTAGTGGATCACAATCCGGATGCCTTGCAAAAGCTGCAGCAGCAATTCGGCGTCACGACCGCGCAAGCGATCGGTGCCGCCATCGCGCGCTGCGACGTGATCGTCCTCGCAGTGAAGCCCCAGCAAATGAAGGAAGTGGCGCAGCAGCTGCAGCCGCAGGTGTCGTCGCAACTGATCCTGTCGATCGCCGCCGGCATTCGCGCAGTCGACCTGTCGCGCTGGTTGAACGGCCATGAAGCCATCGTGCGCACCATGCCGAACACGCCGGCGCTGATCGGCAAGGGCATCACCGGCATGGTTGCCATGGCGGGTGTATCGGAACAGCAGCGCGACGCAGCCGATGCGATCATGCGCGCGGTCGGCGCCACGGTGTGGCTGGACGACGAGGCCTTGATCGATCCGGTCACCGCCGTCTCCGGCAGCGGACCGGCATACGTGTTCTATTTCATCGAGGCGATGCAACAGGCGGCGCAGGACATGGGCCTGACGGCGGAGCAGGGCAACCAGCTCGCGATCGCCACCTTCGTCGGCGCGTCGCAGCTTGCCGCCCAATCGACGGAACCGGTATCGCTGCTGCGCGAGCGCGTCACGTCCAAGGGCGGCACTACCTATGCGGCGCTGACCAGCATGGAAGCCAGCGGCATCAAGGACGCCATCGGCAAGGCAATGAAGGCCGCGGCGGCGCGCGGCAAGGAACTGGGCGAGGAATTCGGCCGCGGCTGATTGGGCTGATTCGGCGCAGTCAACCGATTCAGCCGCGCCGCGACAATAGCAATTGCAAGCCCGGCGCGAGCGAGCGCCAGGTACGCAAGCCGAGCGAGCCGGTACGCAGCAGCGCTGACAGGCGTCGCGGCGTCACCAGCATCAGCCCGGCCACGCCCGCGGCGATCCAGCCGGGATGGCTGCGCAGCCTGCCGAGGATGCGTACGCCGGTATTCACCGACTCCAGCGTATGCGCAAGCGGCTGTAGCTGCTGCGCCATATCGGCGCGCTGCAGTGCGCATTCGGCAACCAGGCGTTGCCGCCGCAAGGCCGCAAGTTCGCGACGGGCATTCATGGTTGGGATTGCAGCATCTCGCCGTCGTGCGACAGCTCCGTCATCGTATGCGTGAGCAGGCGCGGCTTGGTCCGGAACAGATTGCGCAGGCGCAGCGCCAGCAGCGTGCCGGTGACGGCAAACGACATCATCAGCGTCGCGAGGATGCCGATCCGATGCGACTCCCAATACAGCACCGCCAGCAGCATGGCGCCGAGCACCACCGCCACGCCGAGGCAGAACAGCGCGGCAAGAGACAGCATCAGCAAGGAAAAATAGCGCAGCGATTCTTCTTCGACTTCGGCGGCGGCCAGTTCCACGCGGGTGTGCAGGATGGACAGGAGCGTTGCCGCCAGACGCGCTGCCGATTCGGCCAGCATCATGTCGCTAACGGCGGCTGACCAGGAGTCCGATGGCCAGGCCGGTGAGGGCGCCCAGGCCGACCGCTTGCCACGGATGCGCCTGCACGTACTGGTCGGCAGTATTGATGGCGTCGCGCGTGCTGTCGGCCACACGCTCTTCGAGCGTCGTCAGGCCGCTCTTTGCGCTGCTCAGCGTGGATTCGAATTTCGCGCGCGCGATCTGATACCCTTCGTCGACCTGTTTGCCGGTGCTGCGCAACAGGTCCTCGGCGTCCCGAATGACCAGCCGCAGGTCGTCCAGCAGTTTGTCCCGCGTGTCGCTGCGCCCATTCATTTCCATGCCACACCTCCGTCCGGTTTTTGAAATCGTTCTTCAGTGTAAGCAACAGGGCCATGCGCATTTTGCGCAGTGTCAAATCAGCGCAAGGCGTAGTCGAACGCGATTCCCGCGAAGATGGCCGCTCCCAGCCAGTTGTTGTGCCGGAATGCCGCGAAACAGCGCATGCGGTCACGGTCGCGGATCAGCGTGTAGTGGTAGGCGGCGCAAGCGGAAGCGATCAGCAGCCCGGCCACGAACCACATGCCCAACCCATACTGGAGCCCGACCAGCAGGATGATGGCGAAACTGATTGCGTAGCACAGCATCACCGCCAGTACGTCGAACCGCCCGAAGGTGATCGCCGAGGTCTTGATGCCGATCTTCAGGTCATCGTCGCGATCGACCATCGCATACTCGGTGTCATACGCGATGGCCCAGAAGATGTTGGCGATCAGCAGCAGCCATGCCGCCGGCGGCACCGTGTCCTGCACCGCGGCGAACGCCATCGGAATGCCGAAGCCGAAGGCGATGCCGAGATAGGCCTGCGGAATTGCGAAGAAGCGCTTGAAGTAAGGATAGCTGGCGGCGATCAGCACGGCAGCGACCGATAGTTCCTTGGTCAGCAGATTGAGCGGCAGGATCAGTGCGAATGCGATCAACGCCAGCACACCCGCAATCATCAGCGCTTCCCACGCCTTGATCCGGCCGGTGGTGAGCGGACGCTCGGCGGTGCGCTTCACATGCTTGTCGATGTCGCGGTCGGCAAAGTCGTTGATCGCGCAGCCGGCCGATCGCATCAGTGCGGTACCGAGCGAAAAGATCACCACCAGCGTCCAGTCCGGCTTGCCGTCGGCGGCAAGCCACAAGGCGGCGAGTGTCGGCCACAGCAGGAGCAGGATGCCGATCGGTTTGTCGATGCGGACCAGACGGGCGTAAAGCGAAAATCGGTTCATGGCAATGGCGTTGGGGAAGGTGATAACCGGTACGGCGACGAGGCGCCGGCGCAGCGACGGTGGCTGGCAGTGCCAGCCGAATTATAAAGTCCGGCTGCGGTCAGGCTTCCGCCGTCTCCACCTCGCCCAGCATCGTCACCCCATGCAGGTCGCAGGAAAGCACCGCATCGCGCACCGCGTCGATGGCGGCGGCGCGCGTGAAGCTCTTGCGCCACGCGATCACCACCCGCCGTGACGGACTGGGTTCTGAGAAGGGTATGTAGCGCAGCATGCCGTCCCTGGATTGCATGTCCGGTACCGAAGCCTGCGGCAACACCGTGATGCCGATGCCCGACGCCACCATGTGGCGGATCGTTTCCAGCGACGATCCTTCGAAGGTGCGCGCGATGCCGTCGCCGCTGGTCGAAAAGCGCGACATTTCCGGGCAGACCTCCAGCACCTGGTCGCGGAAGCAGTGGCCGTTGCCGAGCAGGAGCATGGTCTCCGATTTCAATTCTTCCGCATCGATGCTCGTACGTTGCGCCCACGGATGGTGCCGGGGCAGCGCGACGACGAAGGGCTCGTCGTACAGCGACTGCACCATCAGCCCCTGGTCGGCGAAAGGCAGGGCCATGATCGCCGCGTCGAGCTCGCCCTGGCGCAGCAATTCGATCAGCCGCGTGGTGAAATTTTCCTGCAGCACCAGCGGCATCTGCGGCACGCGCTCGATCATGGTCTTTACCAGCGGCGGCAGCAGGTAGGGCGCGATGGTGTAGATCACCCCGAGCCGCAGCGGTCCGGCCAGCGGGTCCTTGTTCTGCTTTGCGATTTCCTTGATGGCGGCGGTCTGTTCCAGCACGCGTTCCGCCTGGGCGACGATCTGCGCGCCGAGCGGCGTCATCGAAATCTCGGTGCCGCCTCGCTCGAAGATGACCACGCCGAGTTCGTCTTCGAGTTTCTTGATCGCCACCGACAGTGTCGGCTGCGCCACGAAGCAGGCTTCCGCGGCATGACCGAAATGCTTTTCCCTGGCGACGGCGACGATGTATTTGAGTTCGGTAAGTGTCATGGGATACGCTCGGGTACGCAAGACCAGAGATGCGAGTCTTGTCTGAAAGTCAATCGCCGGATCGGCGCACCAGGATAGTATAAAGATTACGCGGAAAAGCGCCGGAACGGGGACAAGAAACCGTTATACCTCGCTATACCTTCAGGAACTCTTCTTTTCCGCCGAGCCAGCGGGCGAGGTGTGCCTCCACCGTCGCCGGATCTTCGTGCAACAGGCGGTGCGCCACATTGCGCGCCTTTTCCACCAGCCACTGATCGGTCTGCAAGTCCGCGAAACGCAGCATTGCCTGGCCCGACTGGCGGGCGCCGAGGAATTCGCCGGGGCCGCGGATTTCCAGGTCGCGCCGCGCGATCTCGAAGCCGTCGGTGGTCTCGCGCATCGTCATCAGGCGTTGCTTCGCGGTCGGTCCGAGCGGGCTCTGGTAGAGCAGCAGGCAAATGCTGGCGGCCGATCCCCGTCCGACCCGGCCGCGCAACTGGTGCAGTTGCGACAGGCCGAAACGTTCCGCATGCTCGATCACCATCAGCGACGCGTTCGGCACGTCGACACCGACTTCGATCACCGTGGTGGCGACCAGCACGTGGACCTCGCCGCGCGTGAATGCCTCCATCACGACCTGTTTTTCCGCCGGCTTCATGCGGCCGTGCACCAGGCCGACCTGCAGGCCGGGCAAGGCCTCCGCCAGCATCATGTGGGTGTCGGTCGCGGTCTGCAACTGCAAGGCTTCCGATTCCTCGATCAGCGGACAGACCCAGTACACCTGGCGTCCTTCCTGTGCGGCCGCGTACACGCGTTCGATCACCTGGTCGCGCCGGTTCTGGTCGATGGTGCGCGTGACGATCGGCGTGCGGCCCGGCGGCAACTCGTCGATCACCGAGACTTCGAGATCGGCATAGTAGGTCATCGCCAGCGTGCGCGGGATCGGCGTCGCTGACATCATCAACTGGTGCGGGACGGTGGATGCACTGCCAGCGTCGAATCCCTTGTTGCGCAAGGCCAGCCGCTGGCCGACGCCGAAGCGATGCTGCTCGTCGACGATCACCAGCCCGAGGCGGGAAAACTCCACGCTCTCCTGGATCAACGCGTGGGTGCCGATCACGAGTTGCGCATCGCCCGATTCGATCAGCGCGAGCGCCGCATCCTTTTCCTTTTTCTTCAGACTGCCGGTCAGCCATGCCACCTTCACGCCGAGCGGCTCCATCCACAATGCAATCTTGCGGAAATGCTGTTCGGCCAGGATCTCGGTCGGCGCCATCAGCGCCGCCTGGAATCCGCTGTCGATCGCCTGCGCCGCGGCAAGCGCGGCGACCACCGTCTTGCCGCTGCCGACGTCGCCTTGCAGCAGGCGCTGCATCGGATACGATTGGTGCAGGTCGGCGCGGATTTCTTCGAGTACGCGCTGTTGCGCGCTGGTCAGGCGGAACGGCAACGTGCGCAGGAAGGCCTCGGACAGTGCGCCGACCACCGGCAGCGCCGCCGCGCCCTTGGCGCGGCGCGCGGTCTGCGCCCGTTTCAGCGACAACTGCTGCGCCAGCAGTTCATCGAATTTCATGCGGATCCATGCCGGATGCGAGCGGTCCATCAGCGCGTTTTCGCTGACGTCGGGCGGCGGGTTGTGCAGCAGCTTCACCGATGGTTCGAAGGACTGCAGCTTCAGTTCCTGCAGCAAGGCCGGCGACAGCGTGTCGCGCCAGTCGACGCGTTTCAGGGCATCCGCGATCGCCTTGCGCAGATACGCTTGCGACAAGCCCTCGCCGGACGGATAGACCGGCGTCAGCGCATCCGGCAGCGGCGCACCTTCGTTGACGATCTTGTAGGTCGGATGGACCATCTCCGCGCCGAAGAACCCGTGCCGTACTTCGCCGCGTGCGCGTACCCGCGTGCCGGCGTCAAGCTGCTTGACTTGGCTGCCGTAGAAATTCAGGAAACGCATCACCAACTGGCCGGAATCGTCCGCCATCGTCACCACCAGTTGACGGCGCGGACGATACTGAATGTCGCACTCCGTGATGACGCCCTCGACCTGCGCCGGACTGCCCGCCATGAAGCCCGCCTCGCGGATCGGCACGATCTGGGTCTCGTCTTCATAGCGCAGCGGCAGGCGCAGCACCAGGTCCATATCGGTGCGCAGGCCGAGCCGGGCGAGCTTGCTCTCGCTGGTCTGGGCTTTCTTCTTGGTGGGTGCGGCGGGCTTGCTCTTGGTTGCAGGCATGAGTAAATCAGGCGGCAGGGCGTAGAATAGCGGGTTTGTCTGGCTGGCGGGAAGTGCGTCTGCCATTGTATGGCAATCTTATTAAGCAATGTATTCCCTTTCCAATTTCGATTTTCATCTGCCGCAAGAACTGATTGCGCAATTGCCGCTGCCGGAGCGTAGTGCGTCGCGCCTGTTGCATGTCGACGGCGACGTGCTGGCCGACCGCGCCTTTGCGGATATTGTTGATTTGCTCGCACCGGGCGACCTGCTGGTATTCAACGACACGCGCGTGCTGAAGGCGCGCTTTTTCGGCGTCAAGGAAACCGGCGGCAAGGTCGAGGTGCTGGTCGAACGCGTACTCGACAATCGCACCGTGCATGCGCAGGTGCGCGCGTCCAAGTCGCCGCATCCGGGAAGCAGAATCCGCCTGGCCGATGCGTTCGACGTCGTTGTCGGCGAGCGTGCCGGCGAGTTCTACACTCTGGTTTTCCCTGCCGATGTCTTCGACCTGATCGACACGCATGGCCGCCTGCCGTTGCCGCCTTACATCGAGCATGCCGCCGACGCATTCGACGAGCAGCGCTACCAGACCGTCTATGCGAAACAGCCCGGAGCGGTCGCCGCGCCGACCGCGGGTTTGCATTTCGACCAGGCCTTGCTGGATCGGTTGCACGACAAGGGCGTGCGCTTTGCGTATGTGACGCTGCACGTCGGCGCCGGCACCTTCCAGCCGGTGCGCACCGAGAACCTGGCCGAACACAAGATGCACACCGAGTGGTACACCATTGCACAGGACACGGTCGATGCGGTGAGCGCAACGCAGGCGGCCGGGCGCCAGGTCGTCGCGGTTGGCACCACCAGCCTGCGCGCGCTCGAATCGGCTTCGCAGTCCGGCACGCTGCAGGCCGGCAGTGCCGACACCGCGCTGTTCATTACGCCCGGCTACGCGTTCAAGACGGTCGACCGTCTGATCACCAATTTCCATCTTCCGAAGTCGACCCTGCTGATGCTGGTGTCGGCGTTTGCCGGTTACGACCGGATTCGCGCCGCCTATGCACACGCGATTGAACAACGTTATCGCTTCTTCAGCTATGGCGACGCGATGCTCCTGACCCGATAAAAAACAATGCTGAATTTCAAACTGATCAAGACCGATGGCAAGGCCCGCCGAGGCCGTCTGACCCTCAACCACGGCGTGGTCGAAACACCGATCTTCATGCCGGTCGGCACCTACGGCACCGTCAAGGCGATGTCGCCCGACGAGTTGCACGAAGTTGGCGCTCAGATCATTCTCGGCAACACCTTCCACTTGTGGCTGCGCCCGGGTCTCGACGTGGTCGGCAAGTTCGACGGCCTGCACCGCTTCATCGGCTGGAGCAAGCCCATCCTCACCGATTCCGGTGGCTTCCAGGTATTTTCGCTGGGCGCGATGCGCAAGATCACGGAAGAGGGCGTCCGGTTCGCGTCGCCCATCAACGGCGACAAGCTGTTCCTGTCCCCCGAGATTTCGATGCAGATCCAGCGCACCTTGAATTCCGACATCGTCATGCAATTCGACGAATGCACGCCATACGAAATCGACGGCCGTCCCGCCACCGAGGAAGAAGCGGCGAAGTCGATGCGCATGTCGCTGCGCTGGGCAAAGCGTTCGCGTGACGAATTCGACAAGGGCGAAAACCCGAATGCGCTGTTCGGTATCGTGCAGGGCGGCATGTTCGAACACCTGCGCGACGAATCGCTCGCCGGCCTGCAAGAGATCGGCTTCGAAGGCGTTGCCATCGGCGGTCTGTCGGTCGGCGAGCCGAAAGAAGACATGATGCGTGTGCTGGAGCACGTCGGCCCGCGCCTGCCGGCCGACAAGCCGCACTATCTGATGGGGGTGGGCACGCCGGAAGACCTGGTTGCCGGCGTCGCGAACGGCATCGACATGTTCGACTGCGTGATGCCCACGCGCAATGCACGCAACGGCTGGATCTTCACCCGCTACGGCGACATCAAGATCAAGAATGCGCGCTACAAGGACGACGAGCAGCCGCTCGACGAAAGCTGCGAGTGCCATGCCTGCCGCAATTTTTCGCGCGCCTACCTGTATCATCTGCACCGCGCCGGCGAAATCCTCGGTGCGCGGCTCAACACCATCCACAACCTGCACTATTACCTGCAACTGATGCGCGAAATGCGCGCCGCCATCGACGCCGATCGGTTCCAGGCGTTTGTCGTGCAATTCCACGCCGACCGCGCGCGCGGCGTCTGACCGTCCCGGAACCAGCTCCGCCGCTTGCGGCGGGCTTTTCCGGCAAAGCAAAGAATCCCGGCAGCGAATGCTAAAATGCCGGGCTGATCACCACAACAAACAGGAGTAGAAACGTGTTCATTTCCAATGCATATGCACAAGCCGCGGGAGCCGGTGGCGTCGAGGGCGGCCTGATGAGCTTCCTGCCCATCATCCTGATGTTCGTGGTCCTTTATTTCCTGATGATTCGCCCCCAGATGCGTCGGCAGAAGGAGCAGAAGACCATGATCGAAGCGTTGTCGAAGGGAGATGAAGTCGTCACCGCCGGCGGCATGCTCGGCAAGATCACCAAGGTCGGCGACGCTTACGTCACGCTGGAAATCGCCGACGGCACCGAAGTCATCGTGCAAAAGGCCGCGGTCGGCACGTTGTTGCCGAAGGGCACCATCAAATCGCTGTGAGCATCAAGGCTGCCGTCGGGCGCTCGCCCGGCGACGGCCGCGGACGCCAGCCGTCCGTTCGACACTGAACGTTGAATCTATGAATCGCTATCCCCTCTGGAAATACATCATCATCGTCATCGCGCTGATCTTCGGCGTGTTGTACACGGTGCCCAATTTCTTCGGCGAATCGCCTGCGGTGCAAGTGAGCAGCGCCAAGGCGACCGTCAAGGTCGATCCCTCCACCATGGGGCGCGTCGAGGACGTGTTGAAGCAAGGCGGCATCCAGCCGGAGGGTATCTTCTTCGATCTCAACGGCAATACCGGTTCCGTGCGTGCCCGGTTCCGGGACACCGACACCCAGTTCAAGGCCAAGGCCCTGCTGGAAAAGGAATTGAATACCGATCCGTCCGATCCGACCTACAGCGTCGCCTTCAACCTGCTGCCCAATACCCCGCAATGGTTGCAAAGCCTGCACGCGTTGCCGATGTATCTGGGCCTCGACCTGCGCGGCGGCGTGCATTTCCTGATGCAGGTGGATACCAAGGCGGTGCTGAACAAGCGGCTGCAAGGCTTGCAGACAGGCGCGCGCAGCGTGTTGCGCGACAAGAACGTGCGCCACGCCGGCATCGAGCGTAGCGGCGACGCCATCGTGGTCAAGTTCCGTGATGCCGAAACGCGCGACAAGGGGCGCGACGTGCTGGCTTCTCAATTCGGCGACCTCGTGCTGCAGGACACTCCCGGCGAAGGCGGCGAACTGCGCCTGATCGCCGCCTTCAAGCCGGAAGCGCTCAAGCGCACGGTGGAAGAGGCGGTGCAGCAGAACATCAGCACGCTATCCAAGCGCGTCAATGAACTCGGCGTCGCCGAACCGGTGATCCAGCGCCAGGGCGCCGACCGCATCGTCGTGCAGTTGCCGGGCGTGCAGGATGTGTCGCGCGCCAAGGACATCATTGGCCGTACCGCGACACTCGAAGTGCGCATGGTCGACGAAAGCGTGATCCGCGGCACCGAAGAAACCGCAGCGATTCCGTTCGGCTCCGAACTGTTCAAGGTCGGCAAGGGTGCGCCTGTCGTGCTGTACAAGGACCCGATCATCACCGGCGACTACATCTCCAGCGCCAGCGCCAGCTTCGACCAGAACCACCAGCCTGCCGTTGGCATCGACCTCAACGGCGACGGCGGACGGCGCATGCGCGAGGCGACACGCGACAAGATCGGCAAGCTGATGGCGATCGTGCTGTTCGAAAAAGGCAAGGGTGAAGTGCTGACCGTCGCCACCATCCGGGACGAACTCGGCTCGCGCTTCCAGATCACCGGCATGGGATCGGCGGAAGCGGCCAACGACCTGGCGCTGCTGCTGCGCGCCGGCTCGCTGGCGGCGCCGATGGAAATCATCGAGGAACGCACGATCGGCCCGCAGCTCGGCGCCGAGAACATCAAGAAGGGATTCGACTCGACGCTGTACGGCTTCGCCGCGATCGCGATCTTCATGGTGATCTATTACCACCTGTTCGGTTTCTTCAGCGTGTTTGCGCTGGCGGTCAACCTGCTGTTGCTGATCGCCGTGCTGTCGACGATGCAGGCGACGCTGACATTGCCCGGCATGGCGGCAATCGCGTTTACGCTGGGTATGGCGATCGACGCCAACGTGCTGATCAACGAACGCATACGCGAAGAACTGCGCAACGGCAACACGCCGCAGGCGGCGATTGCCGCCGGTTTCGATCGCGCGTGGGCCACGATTCTCGACTCCAACGTCACGACGATGATTGCCGGCCTGGCCTTGCTGATCTTCGGCTCCGGCGCGATTCGCGGATTCGCGGTGGTGCACGTGCTCGGCATCCTGACCTCGATCTTCTCGTCGGTCTTCGTGTCACGTGGCCTCGCCAACCTGTGGTACGGCCGCAAGAAGAAATTGAGCGGCGTATCGATCGGCCAGGTCTGGAAGCCGAACGCGTAACACCGGGCACGATTGAGCAGCGGTTTGAATTTGGCGATGACGGTAACGATGATTGCCGTCATCAGCGAAGGAAAGGAAAGTAATGGAGTTGTTCCGTATCAAGAAGGATATTCCCTTCATGCGCCACGCATTGGTCTTCAATGCGATTTCGGCAATCACGTTCGTGGCGGCGGTGTTTTTCCTGTTCTACAAGGGCCTGCATCTTTCCATCGAGTTCACCGGCGGCACGGTCATTGAAATCCAGTACAGCCAGCCGGCGGATCTTGAAAAGATTCGCAAGAGCATCGAGGGCCTCGGTTATGCCGACAGCCAGGTGCAGAGTTTCGGCACGGCGCAGGACGTGATGATCCGCCTGCCGGCGCGCAAGGACGTCAGCTCCGCGCAGCAAAGCGAGAAGGTGATGTCGGCGCTCAAGACGCAGGATGAAGGCGTCAAGCTGCAGCGCGTGGAATTCGTCGGCCCGCAGGTCGGCGACGAACTCGCGCATGACGGCTTGCTGGCACTCGGGATGGTGGTGATCGGCATCATGATCTACCTCGCGTTCCGCTTCGAATGGAAATTCGCGGTTGCAGCCATCATCGCCAACCTGCACGACGTCGTCATCATTCTCGGTTTCTTCGCCTTCTTCCAGTGGGAGTTTTCGCTGACCGTGCTGGCTGCGGTGCTCGCGGTGCTGGGCTATTCGGTCAACGAATCGGTGGTCGTGTTCGACCGGGTGCGCGAAACCTTCCGCGATCGCCGCTACGGCAAGCTGGGCACGCCGGAAGTGATGAACCATGCAATCACCAGCACCATCTCGCGGACCGTCATCACGCACGGCTCGACGCAGATGATGGTGTTGTCGATGCTGTTCTTCGGCGGCGCAACGCTGCATTACTTTGCGGTCGCGCTGACCATCGGCATCCTGTTCGGCATTTATTCGTCAGTGTTTGTCGCCGCTGCGGTTGCCATGTGGCTCGGCGTCAAGCGTGAAGATCTGATCAAGCCGGCCAAGGAAAAGGACGAAACGGACGGCGCGGTCGTTTGACCGGAATGCCGAAAAAAAGCCAGCGCTGAGGCTGGCTTTTTTTTCGGCTACACTATTTTCCGCTGCGCCGAGCGGTCGGCCGGCGTCTTGAACTTTTCCTGCTTTTTCCAGGCTATGGGCGCCGCTCAGATCTTGCGCGCGAGTTGTTCGGCGATGCCGATGTAATTGGCGGGCGTCATTGCAAGCAACTGGTCCTTTGCCGTTTGCGGGATGGCCAGTCCATTGATGAAGTCGCGCAGCGCGTCCTTCGAAATCCCCTTGCCGCGCGTGAGTTCCTTCAACTGCTCGTACGGGTTTTCGATGCCGTAGCGGCGCATCACGGTCTGTACCGGTTCGGCCAGCACTTCCCAGGTCGCGTCGAGATCATCCGCCAGGCGCGCCGGATTGACTTCCAGCTTGTTCAGCCCGCGCAGGCAGCTGTCGTAGGCAAGCATTGCATAACCGAACGCGACGCCGATGTTGCGCAGCACGGTCGAGTCGGTCAGGTCGCGCTGCCAGCGCGATACCGGCAGTTTTTCGGACAGATGCTTGAGCACGGCGTTGGCGAGACCGAGATTGCCTTCGGAATTCTCGAAGTCGATCGGGTTGACCTTGTGCGGCATCGTCGACGAACCGATTTCACCGGCCTTGGTGCGCTGCTTGAAGTAGCCGAGCGAGATGTAGCCCCAGATGTCGCGGTTCAGGTCGAGCAGGACGGTGTTGGCGCGGGCGACGGCGTCGAACAGTTCAGCCATGTAGTCGTGCGGTTCGATCTGGATGGTGTAGGGGTTGAAGGTCAGGCCGAGGCGTTGTTCGATCACGTTCTTCGAGAACGCTTCCCAGTCGAAGCCGGGGTAGGCGGACAGGTGCGCGTTGTAGTTGCCGACTGCGCCGTTCATCTTGCCGAGCAGTTCGACGCCGGCAATGCGCTGTTCGGCGCGTTTCAGGCGCGCGACCACGTTCGCGATTTCCTTGCCGAGAGTGGTCGGACTGGCCGGCTGGCCGTGCGTGCGCGACAACATCGGCAGCGCCGCATTATCGTGCGCGATCTCCGTCAGTTTGGCGATCACTGCCTGCAGCGCCGGCAGCAGCACGTCATTGCGCGCCGCCTTCAGCATCATGCCGTGCGAGGTGTTGTTGATGTCTTCCGAGGTGCAGGCGAAGTGGATGAACTCCGACGCCGCCACCAGTTCCGGCACATCCTTGACCTTTTCCTTCAGCCAGTACTCGACCGCTTTCACGTCGTGGTTGGTAACCGCTTCGATTTCCTTGATGCGCGCGGCATCGGCTTCGCTGAACTCGCTCGCCAGTTTGTCCAGCAGAGCATTGGCCGCCGCCGAAAACGGCTTGATTTCGGAGAAGCCTGCATTGGACAGCGCTTGCAGCCAGGCGATCTCCACTTTCACGCGGTGATGCATGAAACCGGCTTCGGACAGGATGGGGCGCAGCTTGTCGGTCTTGGAGGCGTAGCGTCCGTCCAACGGGGACAGGGCGGAAAGGGAGGAAAGCGACATGGTAGTGAAAAGCGGAGAAGTGACTAAAAATGCGCGCAAAAGCGTTGAAAGCGATGCGCAAACCCGGTGGAATCCGCCATTCTACCACCTGCGACATGCCCGAAATGCGTGTCCCGCGGAGCGCGCGGACGGGGCCCAAGCTGGATATCGCAAGCATCCGCAATGCTATAATCGCCTCCACTTCATACCATAAGCATTTATGAAACTCATCGGTTCTCTTGCCAGCCCCTTTGTCCGCAAAGTCCGCGTCGTGATGGCGGAAAAGAAGCTCGACTACGAGCTGTCCCTGGACAATGTCTGGGCTCCCGATACCAGGATCCAGGAGTCCAACCCGCTCGGCAAGGTGCCGTGCCTGGTGATGGAAGACGGCGGCGCGATGTTCGATTCGCGCGTGATTGTCGAATACCTCGATACGCTGACCCCGGTCGGCAAACTGATTCCACCCAACGGGCGGGAGCGCGCCGAAGTCAAATGCTGGGAAGCGCTGGCCGATGGCGTACTCGACGCCGCTGTGCTGGTTCGTCTGGAGCGTACCCAGCGTTCGGAGGCGCAGCAGAGCCAGGACTGGATCAAGCGTCAGTTCGACAAGGTCCACGGTGGCCTGACGGCGATGTCGGCAGGCTTGAAGGAAAAGCCGTTCTGCGCCGGCAACCACTACTCGCTGGCGGATGTCGCCGTCGGTTGCGCGCTCGGCTGGCTGTCGTTCCGCTTCCCGGAAATCGATTGGCGTGCTGACTATTCGAATCTCGCGAAGCTGTATGACAAACTGGCCGAACGCCAGTCGTTCAAGGACACCGTTCCGCAGTAAGGACATACAAAAAACAAAAAGGGCAGCCGGATTGCATTCGGCTGCCCTTTTTGTTTGCAGAAGCCGTGCAGGTCGACGGACCTGCACGGTAATTCATTCGCCCATCTGCGACTGCAGGTAATTCTGCAACCCGATCTTGTCGATCAGCTCGCGTTGGGTCTCCAGCCACTCGATGTGTTCCTCGGTGTCGTCAAGGATATCCTGGAACAATTCGCGCGATACGTAATCGCCGGCCGCCTCGCATGCAGCGATGCCGTCCTTGACCGTCTGTTGCGCCTGCTGTTCCAGCTTCAGGTCGCATTCCAGCATCTCCGGCGTGTTCTCGCCGATCATCAGCTTGTTCAGCGCTTGCAGGTTGGGCAAGCCTTCCAGCATCAGAATGCGGTTGATCAGCTTGTCCGCATGTTTCATTTCGCCGATCGACTCGTCGTATTCCTTCTTGCCGATTTTTTCCAGTCCCCAGTGCCGGTACATGCGTGCATGGAGGAAATACTGGTTGATGGCGGTAAGTTCGTTGGTGAGCTGCGTATTGAGCAGCCGGATGATGTTCGGATCGCCTTTCATGAATACCTCGGCATGTTGTGATTGTGTGGGCAGAAGGCTTGGTGAAGCCGGCGCATGAGCATTTATGATAGCGCAGCACCTTGCTTTTTCCATCACTGTACCGACATTTTGTTAGCGAGAATCATTCGCGGCCGGAATGCCGGCGGTTGTGTATTCCGGTGAGGAAGATGGAAAGCGAGAGAGAGGGGGAGGATGGAGGCGAGTTCATGCGCCGGCGCGGCGGCGCATGACGGGTGTTCAGGCCGCGATGGCAGCCTGGAACGTTACGGGCTGGGCTTCGAGTCCGCCTTCTTCCAGATATTCGCGCAAGACGGTCTTCGCGCAGGAATGGCACTTTCCACAGCAGGTGCCGACGCCGAGTTGCTCGCGCAATTGCGGCATCGTTGTCAAGCCTTCGTCCACCGCCTTGCGGATTTTTCGTTCAGAGACGTTGTGGCAAACACAGACGATCATTCAGGCACCTTGCTTGTTTTCAGGTAAGGCAGGTTGGAACGGTCAGACGACATGTCATGCGGTCAGGATCAGCTTGTTCAATTGGGTCAGCCGCAAACGATAAATCCGGCCCTGGTGATCGATTTCGACCTCACGACCCTGCCGGAACAGATCCGCGCTGCTGATGCGCGTCGCCTCCGCGGCAGGCGCTGAGGCTCCTCCGCTGCCGGTCGATGCTGCTTCCTTTTGCTGCGCATGCTCGTTCATAACGTGGTCTTTTTTGCAAATGCGAACTATTCTTATTTCGATTATTCTCCAACCGAAGAGCGATTGCAAGCGTTTTTTGCAGCCTGGTCGTCCTGAAGACGCCGGTGAAAGAATTGCTGTAACGGCCAGTAGCGCAGACCGCAGCGGACCGCGAACGAGAACACGGCCGCCTGCATTGAGGAAGTGTGTACTGACTTGCGTGATGTGCGTTGCCGGGAGCGGAAATGCTTGCTCCCGTTTAGGAAAGCTTCAGGAACTGGAGCTGTCGATGATGCCGCCGCCGAGGCAGATGTCGCCATCGTAAAGGACGGCGGACTGTCCGGGCGTGACCGCCCACTGAGGCGAGGAGAATGCGAGCGAGAAATGTGCGTTGCCGGCGACCGACAGGGCGCAGGGTACGTCGGCCTGACGGTAACGGGTTTTTGCCGCAAGCATGCGCGAAACGGGCGGCTCGCCGGCAATCCAGCTTGCCTGGCCGGCGCTCAAGCCGTTCGACAGCAACCACGGATGATCGTGACCCTGCACCACATACAGGGTATTGGCCGCGACATCCTTGCGCGCCACGTACCAGGCGTCGCTGCTGCCGTCGGCGTTCTGATATGACTTGATGCCGCCGATGCCGATGCCTTTGCGCTGGCCCAGCGTGTAAAAGCTGAGCCCGACATGTTCGCCGACAACGGCGCCGTCCGGCGTTTTCATCGGTCCCGGCAGGTAGGACAGGTAACGATTCAGGAATTCGCGGAAAGGGCGTTCGCCGATGAAGCAGATGCCGGTCGAGTCCTTCTTCTTTGCGTTCGGCAGCCCGATCTTCTCGGCCAAGCGGCGTACTTCGGTTTTCGGGATCTCGCCGAGAGGAAACAGCGTCTTCGATAATTGCGCCTGGTTGAGGCGGTGCAGGAAGTAACTCTGGTCCTTGCTGGCGTCCAGCGCTTTCAGCAACTCGTAGCGGCCGGGCGATGCTTCGCGCACCCGTGCGTAGTGGCCGGTCGCGATCAGGTCGGCGCCGAGCTGCATCGCGTGGTCAAGAAATGCCTTGAACTTGATTTCGGCGTTGCACAGCACGTCGGGATTGGGCGTGCGGCCAGCCTGGTATTCGCGCAGAAATTCCGCGAACACCCGGTCCTTGTACTCGGAGGCAAAATTGACCGCTTCGATATCGACGCCGACGACATCGGCCACGCTGGCGGCGTCGATCCAGTCCTGGCGCGTCGAGCAATACTCGGAATCGTCGTCGTCTTCCCAGTTTTTCATGAACAGGCCGATCACTTCATAACCCTGTTCCTTGAGCAGCCAGGCGGAAACCGACGAGTCGACGCCTCCTGACATGCCGATGACGACCCGCTTCCTAGCCACTGAACACCCCAACTGCGCTGGGATGGGTATAGATCACCGATAGCGGGGTGCGCTGGCCGGCGAGGTAGTCATCGACGCAGCGCAGTACCAGCGGGCTGCGATGTTTTTCCTGGCAGGCAAGCATTTCCTCGCGCGTCATCCAGACGGTGCGCAGGATGCCGTGGTCAAGCGGTTGGTCATGGGCGCGGCCGAGTTCGCCGGCGAATGCGAAGCGCAGGTAGGTCACTTCCTGCCCGGTACGCGAGGACACATAGCGCGACATGTACATGCCGATCAGCGCGGTCGGCGTGAAATCGTGTGCTGCTTCTTCCAGCGTTTCGCGGGCAACGGCATCGATCAACGATTCGTTCGGATCGAGATGGCCGGCGGGCTGGTTGAAACGGATGCCGTCGCTGGTTTCTTCCTCGACCAGCAAAAAGCGGCCGTCGCGCTCGATGATGGCGGCCACCGTAACAGAAGGTTTCCAGACGTCAGACATGCTATTCCTTAAAGAGGGCGCCATTTTACCGTGCATGGAGCGCTTGTGCGGCAGTGCGATACCCGCCATCCCCGGCAAGGCTTGTGGCGCAGCCTGATTGGACGAGGGAATGATCCACTGCACCCCGGAAAAGTTCTTGATCGGGCGCAATTTTCTGTATCGGCTCGATGAGTTGCATCGAAAAAGCCGGTAAATTCATGCTTCTACCCTGTTTCTGCCTTATGCTTCTGCTGCCGCGTTCGCTTCTACCCGGCGCTTTTTAGAAGCCTTTTCCGGCAGGAATACAAAAACGAACGATTGTGCTAATTTTTGATTTCCGTGTAAGATCCATGTAAGAAAATTCCGTCATGCGAGCAATCGCGGCGGATGCGGCGCGTGTACGTTGACGTCGATGGCATGCGCGCCCGCGGGGGAAATGCGTGAATTCCGAGGACAGGCTTCATACCCTGTCCTCGTTTCGTAAGGACACGGGCGCGGACCCTGGCGGGGTCGCGCCGAACACAGATATTCATTAACAGAGGGGAAAGCGTATGGCTTTAACGATAGGCGTGCCGCGGGAAGTCTTCCCGGGCGAAAAGCGTGTCGCAACTGTTCCCGACGTCGTCGAGAAACTGATCAAGCTCGGCTTCTCGGTCGCGGTTGAATCCGGCGCGGGCGATGCGGCGAATTTCAGCGACGACACCTACCGCGCAGCAGGAGCGCAGATTGTCGACTCCGCAGCCGCGTTGTGGGCGTCGTCCGACATCGTCTTCAAGGTGCGTGGGCCCAGCCCGGAAGAAGTCGGCCTGATCCGCGAGGGCAGCACCCTGGTGAGCTTCATCTGGCCGGCACAGAATCCGGAACTCATGCAGCAGCTGGCGGCGAAAAAGGTCACCGTGCTGGCGATGGACAGCGTGCCGCGCATGTCGCGTGCACAGAAGATGGATGCGTTGAGCTCGATGGCGAACATCGCCGGCTATCGCGCCGTCATCGAGGCGGCGCACCACTTCGGCCGTTTCTTTACCGGCCAGATCACTGCCGCCGGCAAGGTGCCGCCGGCCAAGGTCTTCGTCATTGGCGCCGGCGTTGCCGGTCTCGCAGCGATTGGCGCGGCTTCCGGCCTCGGCGCGATCGTGCGCGCCAACGATACCCGTCCGGAAGTGGGCGACCAGGTCAAGTCGATGGGCGGCGAATTCGTCGCGGTCGACTACACCGAAGAAGGCTCGGGCGTGGGCGGCTATGCGAAGGTGATGAGCGAAGGCTTCCAGAAAGCCCAGCGTGAAACCTTCGCCAAGCAGGCGAAGGAAGTCGACATCATCATCACCACCGCGCTCATCCCCGGTAAACCGGCTCCCAAGCTGATCACCGCCGAGATGGTGCAATCGATGAAGCCGGGCAGCGTCATCGTCGACCTGGCTTCCGAGCAGGGCGGCAACTGCGAGCTGACCGAACCGGGCACGGTGGTGGTCCGGCATGGTGTGACCATCATCGGTTACGCCGATCTGCCGAGCCGCCTGTCCAAGCAGTCCAGCACCCTGTACGCGACCAACCTGCTGCGCCTGACGGAAGAGCTGTGCAAGACCAAGGACGGTACCATCAACGTCAACATGGACGATGAGGTGATCCGCGGCACGACGGTGATCAAGGAAGGTAACATCACCTGGCCGCCGCCCCCGCCCAAACTGTCGGCCGCGCCGGCGGCGCCCGCCGCCAAGCCGGTGGTCGCTGCACCGGCGAAGGGACACGGTCACGGCGGTGGCGGCGAACCCGCTTCCGGCACCAAGATCGCCGTCCTGTTCGGCGTGGCGGCAGCCTTGTTCTGGTTCATCGGCGCCTATGCGCCGGCGGCCTTCCTCGGCCACTTCACTGTGTTCGTGCTGGCCTGCTTCGTCGGCTACATGGTGGTCTGGAACGTCACGCCGGCACTGCACACGCCGCTGATGAGCGTGACCAACGCGATCTCCAGCATCATCGCCATCGGTGCGCTGGTGCAGATCGCGCCGCCGCTGTCGGCCGGCATTGAACGGCCGGGCGACTGGATCCGCTGGCTGGCCGTGATCGGCATCGTCCTCACCACCATCAACATGTTCGGCGGATTCGCCGTGACCCGCCGCATGCTGGCGATGTTCCGCAAATAAGGGAGCGATCAATGTCTGAAAGCCTCACAACAGTCGCTTACCTGGGAGCGACTATCCTTTTCATCCTGAGTCTCGGGGGGCTCTCCAATCCGGAGACCTCGCGCCGCGGCAATCTCTACGGCATGATCGGCATGGCGATCGCCGTGCTGGCGACCGTGTTCGGCGTGCATGTCACGTCGGCGGGCATCCCCTGGATCATCGGCGCGATGGTGGTCGGCGGTGCGATCGGTCTGTATGCCGCGCGTACCGTGCAGATGACCCAGATGCCGGAACTGGTGGCGTTGATGCACAGCCTGGTCGGCCTCGCCGCCACGCTGGTCGGCTATGCCAGCTACATCGATCCGGCCGCCACCGCCAACTTCAGCGGCGCGGAAAAAGTCATCCATGAAGTGGAGATCTACGTCGGCGTGCTGATCGGCGCGGTGACCTTCTCCGGCTCGCTGGTCGCCTTCGGCAAGCTGTCGGGCAGGATCGGCGGCAAGCCGCTGCTGCTGCCGGGCCGTCACTGGCTCAACCTCGCCGGCCTGCTGATCGTGATCTACTTCGGCGCACAGTTCCTGCACGCCGAAACGATCGCGCAGGGCATGCTGCCGCTGATCGTGATGACCGTGATCGCACTGTTGTTCGGCATCCACATGGTGATGGCGATCGGCGGCGCCGACATGCCGGTGGTGGTTTCGATGCTCAACAGCTACTCCGGCTGGGCGGCGGCAGCCACCGGCTTCATGCTGTCGAACGACCTGCTGATCGTGACCGGCGCGCTGGTCGGTTCGAGCGGAGCAATTCTTTCCTACATCATGTGCCGTGCGATGAACCGCAACTTCATCAGCGTGATTGCCGGCGGTTTCGGTTCGGACAGCAAAAAGCCGGCGGCGGCCGGCGGCGGTGCGGCTGAACCGGCAGGCGAAGTGGTGCCGGTCAGCGCGCTGGACACCAGTGAACTGCTGCGCGAAGCGAAGAATGTGATCATCGTTCCAGGCTACGGCATGGCGGTTGCGCAGGCCCAGCACACGGTCTACGAGATCACCAGGCACCTGCGCGAGAAGGGCGTCAACGTGCGCTTCGGCATTCACCCGGTTGCGGGGCGCATGCCGGGCCACATGAACGTGCTGCTGGCCGAAGCCAAGGTGCCCTACGATATCGTGATGGAGATGGACGAACTCAACGGAGACTTCGGCGACACCGATGTCGCGATCGTGATCGGCGCCAACGACATCGTCAATCCGGCGGCGCAGGAAGATCCGAACAGCCCGATCGCCGGCATGCCGGTACTGGAAGTCTGGAAAGCCAAGACCTCGATCGTGATGAAGCGCAGTATGGCGTCCGGCTACGCAGGGGTCGACAATCCGCTGTTCTACAAGGACAACAACAGGATGTTGTTCGGCGACGCGAAGAAGATGCTGGACGAGGTGCTGGTGGCGCTGAAGGCAGCGTGACGGGTGGGCGCTGCGGCGCTCGACAAGCCAAGCAAAAAGCCGGCGGAGGCC
This sequence comes from uncultured Noviherbaspirillum sp., assembly GCA_966212445.1. GTDB lineage: Bacteria > Pseudomonadota > Gammaproteobacteria > Burkholderiales > Burkholderiaceae_D > Noviherbaspirillum. The sequence continues at coordinate 22,595 of CBIHRJ010000005.1, forward strand.
GGCTTTTTGCTTTTCTACCGGCGTCTGCCGAACATCATTTGCTCCGCCAGCAAGCGCTTTGCGGGGCCGAAGTGATCGATGACGCCGAGCGACAGGCCCAGCAGGGTTTGCGAGGGCGAGCCGTCGGGCGCACTGGAGAAAATCCGCCCCATGGCATCGGTGAGGCGGATGGTGAGGCTGCGATCCGACTTGCGGCTGATGATGAAGCGCTGCAGTGCTTCGCCGGACAACGCTTCTGTCAACAGGCGCGCCAGCACAACGGCATCGCGCAAACCGAGATTCAGACCCTGGCCGGCGACCGGATGCAGGGTTTGCGCGGCGTTGCCGATGGCGACCGTGCGCGATGAGCTGGCAGGATGCGCATTCAGTCCTAGCGGATAGGACACGCGCGGCGTGATCGCGGTGAAGCGTCCGAGGCGGCCTCCGAATGCTTGTCCGAGCTCGTCGAGAAAGGCGGTGTCCGGCAGCGCCAGCAGGCGCGACGCGGTCGCCGGGCGGGCGCACCATACCATCGCATAGCCGCCGTCCTGCGGCAGCAGCGCGAGTGGACCTTCGTCGGTGAAGCGTTCGAATGCGCGCTGCGCGACCGGCGCAGAGGCGGTGACGTGGGCGATGATCGCGGTTTGCTCGTAGTCGCGCTGCGTGGCTCTCGTGGTTTGTTCGGAGAAAACACCGCCTTCGGCTTGTACCGCGATCTGCGCACTGATGATGCGGCCGTCGACCAGGCGCAGTTCCACCGCATCATCCTGTTCCATCGATGAGGTGACCTGCATCGGGCGTAATGTGACGATGCCGGTGTGCGCGGCAACCGACGCCAATGCGGTAACCAGGGAGCCGTAGCGGGCGACATAGCCAAGCGCCGGCACGCCGTGTTCCTCTCGGTCGATCAGCGTGCGGCCGAAGTGGCCGCGGCGCGACACGTGGATCTGGTGAATCGGCTCTGCTGCGACCGGCCAGCTGCCGATGTCTTCGAGGATTTGCCGGCTGCCGTAGGACAGCGCGATCGAGCGTGGGTCCTTGCCGGCCTGCTCCAGCGGTTTGGCGTCGATCAGCGCGATGCGCGCGCCGGGCATGCCGCGTTTGACGAGCAGCAAGGCGAGCGCGAGGCCGACCGGGCCGGCGCCGCAGATTGCAATATCGAAATCGGTACTTGCCATCGTCGGGAAATCAGCGTTTCATCACCGCTTCGATGTCGGCGATCGATTTCGGCGCCGCTTCAGTGATGATCTCACAACCGTTTTCCGTCACCAGCGCATCGTCTTCGATGCGGATGCCGATGTTCCAGAATTGTTCCGGCACGCCGGGTTCGGGACGGACATAGATGCCCGGCTCGACGGTCAGCATCATGCCCGGCTGCAGCTTGCGCCAGGGCTTTTCCGCGTTCAGTGCGGCCGCTTCGCGGTACTCGCCGACGTCGTGCACGTCCATACCGAGCCAGTGGCCGGTGCGGTGCATGTAGAACTGGCGGAATGCGCCTTTCTCGATCACGTCGTCGAGCGCGCCGACCTTGTTCTTGTCGAGCAGACCGGTATCGAGCATGCCTTGCGCCAGCACGCGCACGGCGGCATCGTGGCCGTCCATGAAGCGTTTGCCGGGGCGGGTTTCTGTAATGGCGGCGGCCTGGGCGGCGAGCACGATTTCGTACAGTGCCTTTTGCGGGCCGCTGAACTTGCCGTTGGCGGGGAAAGTGCGGGTGATGTCGGACGCGTAGCTGTCGAGTTCGCAGCCGGCGTCGATCAGCACCAGGTCGCCATCCTTCAGTTCGGCATCGCTGGCGCGGTAATGCAGCACGCAGGCGTTGGCGCCGGTGGCGACGATGGAGCCGTAAGCAGGATATTGCGAACCGTTGCGGCGGAATTCGTGCAGCAGTTCGGCTTCGAGATGGTACTCGCGCAAGCCCGGACGCGATGCCTGCATCGCCCGGCGATGCGCTTCCGATGAAATGGCGGCGGCGCGTTTCATGATCCCGATTTCTTCGGCATCCTTGAACAGCCGCATTTCGTCCAGCAGCACCTGCACGTCGTGCACGACCGATGGCGCGACAACGCCGGCGCGCGCCTGCATGCGCACGCTTTGCAGCCAGTGTTGCACCTGCCGGTCGAGTTTTGCGTCGCTGCCGAACGCGTAGAACAGCGCCGGCGCATCCGCAATCAGCTTGGGGATTTCGGTGTCGAGTGCGGCGACCGGATGGGCTGTGTCGAAGCCGAATGTTTCACGCGCCGCTTCCGGGCCATAGCGGTAGCCGTCCCAGATTTCACGCTCGAGGTTTTTTTCGCGGCAGAACAGGATAGCCTGATTGGTCTTGCCGGCGACCAGCACGATCACCGCTTCCGGTTCGCTGAAGCCGGACAGGTAGTAGAAATAGCTGTCATGCCGGTATGGATAGTCGGCATCGCGGTTGCGCATGACTTCGGGCGCGGTCGGGATGATGGCGACGCCGCCGCCCCTGGCTTGCATTTGCGCCAGCAGGGCGGCGCGTCGTGCTGCGTAGGATTTCATGGACGTGTCCTTTCAAGCGTTCAGTTGCGCCAGGCGTTCCGGCGTGCCGACATCGGTCCAGTCACCGCGATACACCTCGCCGCCGACCTGGCCGCGCGATGCGTACTCACGCAGGATGGGCGCGATCGGGGCCGACTGGCCGGGATCGATCGCATCGAACATTTCCGGGCGATAGACGCCGATGCCAGAAAACGTGTAGCGCGGCTCGCCTTCATTGGCGATCGAAAAGCTGTGCAGCGCGAAATCGCCTTTCGGATGGTGCGGCGGATTCTTCACCAGGTACAGCCAGGCGACGTCGCGCTTGTCGAGCGGATGCGGGTTACCCCACATGTCGTTGTCTTTCAGCGCTTCCGTGACCTGTTCGAAATCGAAATGCGGGCAATAGATGTCGGCAGCGATCGCGACGAAAGGTGCATCGCCGAGCAGGTGACGTGCCTTGGCGACGCCGCCCGCCGTTTCCAGCGCCGTGCCTTCAGACGAATAGGCAATGCGCGCGCCGAATTTGCCGCCGTCGCCTAGCGCCTCCTCGATAAGGTGGCCGAGGTGGGCATGGTTGATCACGATGTCGGTGATGCCGGCGCGCACCAGGTTCAGGATGTGCCACACGATCAGCGGCCGTCCGCGCACTTTCAGCAGCGGTTTCGGACAGGTGTCGGTCAGCGGGCGCATCCGCTCGCCGCGACCGGCGGCAAAAATCATGGCTTTCATTCGTCGTTTTCCGTCAGAAGGTGAAGCCGACCGACGGCCCTTTTTCTTCCAGTTCGTCGAGCAGCCTGATCAGCGGCGCCAGTGCGTTGTAGCGGCCGGCTGCCTTGCGCGTGTATTCCATCACCAGCGGCAGGTCTTTCAGGTAGCCGTCCTTGCCGTCGCGATGGTATAGGCGCGCGAAGATGCCGAGCACCTTCAGATGGCGCTGCAGGCCCATGAATTCGAAGTCGCGATAGAACGCGTCGACGTCGGGATTGACCGGCAAGCCGGCGCGGCGCGCGCGTTCCCAGTAGCGGATGACCCAGTCGAGCACCATTTCCTCGTCCCACTGGATGTAGGCATCGCGCAGCAGCGACACCAGGTCGTAGGTGATCGGACCGTAGACCGCGTCCTGGAAGTCGAGGATGCCGGGATTGCCCTGGCCCAGCACCATCAGGTTGCGCGAATGGTAGTCGCGATGCACGTAGACCTGGGGCTGTGCCAGGTTGTTGGCGAGCAGGGTGTCGAAGACTTTGTTCAGCGTCTCGGTCTGTTTGTCGGTCATCGCGACGCCGAGGTGCTTGCCGACATACCAGTCGGGGAACAGCATCAGTTCGCGGTGCAGCAGCGCACGGTCGTACTCCGGCAGCACATCCGGTTTGCTTTGGGCCTGGATCAGCACCAGCGCGTCGATGGCATCGAGGTAGAGCTTGTGCGCGGTGTCATGGCTCAGTTGATGTAGGTACGTGGTGTTGCCGAGATCGGTCAGGAGCAGGAATCCGCGTTCGACATCCTGCGCCAGCACTTTCGGTACCGACACGCCGGCGTCGCCGAATACTTCCGCGACGTGGACGAACGGTTTCACGTCTTCCTGCGGCGGGGGCGCGTCCATCGCGATGTAGCTGGTGCCGTCCGCGCCGTCGATACGGAAGTAGCGCCGGAAACTGGCATCGGACGAGGCCGGACGGATGGAGTCGGCGCTAACCTGCACTTCAGGCAGGCCCGCAAGCCATTCCTGCAATTGGGTGAGTCGAAGATCGGGAGAAATATTTGCAGACATGAAACGGATGGGCAATCAGGGTAGCTGGAAGGTATTCCCATATAATAAGGGATTCGACCTGAAAAAGCGCCTGACTCCCTTTCTTTTCATGAACCGGTTTTCTGCAACTTCCCCTTCGCCACGTCTGCTTCGCCTCCTTGCCGCCGCCATGACGGCCGCTTCGATGCCGGCGCTGGTTTCAGCGCAGGAAACGGCCGGAACGGGCAAAGTGGACGAGAAGGACCTGCCAGCCACCATCAGCGCGGAACAGATGACCGGCCGGCCGGACCGCGAGATCGTGCTCAAGCGGGATGTCGAAATCACGCGCGGACCGACCACGGTCAATGCGGACGAAGCGACCTACCACATCGTGGAAGATCAGGTCGAGGCCCACGGCAACATCCGCATGCGCCGCCAAGGCAACACCTACACCGGTGATGAACTGAAGCTGAAGCTGGAGGCCCAGGAGGGCTATGTCCTGCATCCCACTTACCGGCTGGACCGGAATAATGCGCAGGGCGGCGCCGAACGCATCATTTTCGAAGGCGAGGACCGGGCCACGGTGGTCGACGGCACCTACAGCACCTGCGAAGGGCCGGATCCGGACTGGTACCTGAAGTCGAGCAAGCTCAATCTCGATTCGGCGCGCGATGTCGGCATTGCCCACTCGACCCTGGTGTACTTCAAGGGTGTGCCCATCCTCGCTGCGCCTGCGATGTCCTTCCCGCTGTCGGATGCGCGCAAGACCGGGGTTCTGCCGCCGACCTTCGGTACCACCAACAGGGGCGGCGCCGAACTGACCTTGCCGTACTACTTCAACATCGCGCCCAACCGCGATCTGACGATCTACCCGAAACTGTATGCGCGGCGCGGGCTTCAGCTTGGCGCCGAAGCGCGCTACCTGGGTGAGGGATATGCCGGCGAAACCAGGTTCGAGTACCTGAACAACGACCACCAGACCAAGACCACCCGCTACGCGATTTCATCCGTGCATTCGCAGGTGCTGGCCCCCGGTCTGGCCTATGCGTGGAACCTCAACGACGCTTCCGACGACGACTATCCCAGCGACTTCTCGCGCACCATCACGACGGCATCGCAACGCCTGATGCTGCGCGACCTGGCGCTGACATATTCAAGCACCTACTGGAACGCCGCCGCGCGCATGTCGAGCTACAAGGTCCTGCAGGATCCGGCGGCGCCCATCACGCCGCCTTATGACCGCTTGCCGCAGCTGACTTTCACGACGGGACGTCAGGATCTGAACGGCTTCGACTGGAATCTGGATTCCGAACTGACACGCTTTTATCATCCGACCTTGCGGCGCGGTGAACGTTTCTTCATCAATCCGCGTACTTCCTACCCGATCATCCAGCCCGGTTATTTCATCACGCCGAAGCTGTCATTGCATGCGTCGAGATACCACGTGGAAGACCCTGCGACCAAAGTGACCACGGATATCAGCCGCAGCATTCCGACGTTCTCGCTGGACAGCGGCCTGGTGTTCGAGCGTGACGCACAGTTCTTCGGCAACAGCATGACGCAGACGCTGGAACCGCGCCTGTTCTACGTGTACACGCCTTATCGCGACCAGAGCGCGTTCCCGGTCTTCGATACCGCCGAAGCCGACCTCAGCTTCGCCCAGTTGTTCAGCGAAAACCGATTCATCGGCAACGACCGCATCAGCGACGCCAACCAGCTTACGACCGCATTGATTTCCCGCTACATCGAGCCGAGCGGAGCGGAGCGCATACGGTTAGCGGTCGGCCAGCGTTTCTATTTCAGCGAACAGCGCGTGACGCTCGGTTCCGCGCGCGACGAGAGCCGCTCGGACCTGCTGGCCTCGATCTATGGCCGGCTGACGCAGACGGTGAGCGTCGACGGCAATGTGCAGTACAGCCAGAATCTGCATTCGGTCAGCCGCGCCAACTATGGCGTTTCCTGGCAGCCGGCGCCGAGGCGCGTGCTGAACCTGAAGTACCGGCGAGATCGTGTCAATGCCCTTGAACAGGTCGACGTGTCGGGCCAATGGCCGTTCGCCGCGCGCTGGTACGGCGTTGCCCGCCTCAACTATTCGCTGCCTGACAGCAAGGTTGCGGAAGGCTTGCTGGGCGTCGAGTACAAGGCCGATTGCTGGGTGTTCCGCATCGTCGGCCAGCGCACTCCGACGGCGGCTTCCCAGGCGACGACGTCACTCTTCTTCCAGCTGGAGCTGAACGGACTGACCCGCCTCGGGTCCAATCCGCTCGAAGCGCTGCGAGCCAACATTCCCGGCTATCAGTTGGTCAATCAACCTAGCAACCCTTAACGAAGCACGGTAATCCATGAATACTCCACAGACTATGCGTATTGCAAAGAATCGGGCCAAAGGCATTGCGCTTGCGGTGACCTTGCTGTGCGTGGGCGCCGGCGTATCGACGCAGGCCGGCGCGCAGGCGAAGCAGACCACTGCTGCACCGGCACAGAGCGCTCCGCGCATCTACCTGGCCGATGCCATCATCGCTGTGGTCAACAATGAAGTCATCACGCGCCAGGAACTGGTCGAGCGCTTGCGCATGGTGGAGCGCCGCATGAAGAACCAGGGCATCGCGCTGCCGCCGCAGGCCGAATTCCAGCGCCAGATGCTGGAGCGGATGATCGTGGACCGCGCGCAGATGCAGTTGGCAAAGGAATACGGCATCCGTGTCGACGACACCATGCTCGATCGTGCGATTGCGCGCATCGCCGAGCAGAACAGGATGTCGTTGCCGCAGTTCCGCGCCGAACTCGAACGCGAAGGGACACCCTTTGTGCGCTTCCGTGAAGAGATCCGCGAAGAAATCGTGATGCAGCGCCTGCGTGAGCGCGAGGTCGACAACAAGATCCAGATCTCCGAATCGGAAATCGACAACTATCTTGCCGCCGACAAGAACGCCGCGCAGAACCAGCAGGAATTCAATGTCTCCCACATCCTCGTGCGTATTCCCGAGAACGCGACTGCGGAACAGATCGCCGAACGCCGCCAGCGCGCGGAAGGCGTGCTGCAGCAACTGCGCGCCGGAGGCGATTTCGCGAAGCTGGCGGCGACCTATTCCGATGCCACCGATGCGCTCACCGGCGGCGATCTCGGCTGGCGCGGCATCGACCGCCTGCCGCAGCTGTTCGTCGATACCGTCGCCGGCATGAAGCAGGGCGACATCTCTCCGATTCTCAGGAGCGGCAATGGCTTCCATATCCTCAAGCTGAGCGGCCAGCGCAGCGCCAGCCTGGTGAAGGCCGGCGCCGTCGGCGCGGTAGAGCAGACGCATGTGCGGCATATCCTGATCAAGACCAATACCATCGTCACGCCCGCCGAAGCCAAGCGCAAGCTGACCGAACTGAAGCAGCGTCTCGACAACAACGCCGCCACGTTCGAAGACCTGGCAAAGCTGTATTCCAACGATCTGTCCGCATCGCGCGGCGGCGATCTCGGCTGGGTCTATCCTGGCGATACGGTGCCGGAATTCGAACGCGCGATGGACGCGCTGAAGCCGGGCCAGGTCAGCGAGCCGATCGAATCGCCGTTCGGTTATCACCTGATCCAGGTGATCGAACGCAAGAAGGATGATGTGTCGCCCGAGCGCCAGCGCCTGATCGCGCGTCAGGCGATCCGCGAGCGCAAGCTGGAAGAAGCGACGCAGGAATGGCTGCGCCAGCTGCGCGACCGTGCCTACGTCGAATACCGTTTCGATGTCAGCGACGCTCGCTAAATGAGCGTGAGCAAGCGACCGACTATCGCCGTCACCTGCGGCGAACCCGCCGGGATCGGTCCGGAAATCTCGATCCGGGCAGCCTGGGAACTGCGCGAAAGCGTCGACTGCGTGCTGGTTGGCGATGCGGCATTGCTGTCGATGATTGCGTCCGAGATCGATCCGGCGATCCGTCTCGTTGCGCTGTCGACGCAGGCGCTGCATAACAGCGGCCTGCCGCACTTGCCCGCCGGCGCCATTCCCGTCATCGATTGCCCGCTGGCCGAACCGGCGGTGCCGGGCAGGCTGGATGCGCGCAACGGGCGCGCAACGCTGCAGACGCTGGACGTGGCGATCCACGGCGCATTGCAGCGGCAGTTCGATGCGGTCGTCACTGCGCCGCTGCAGAAGAGCACGATCAACGATGCCGGCGTCGCCTTCACCGGTCATACCGAATATTTCGCCGAAAAGACCGATACGCCCCAGGTGGTGATGATGCTTGCCGGCGGCGCGCCGATGCTGCGCGTTGCGCTTGCAACCACGCATCTGCCGCTCAAGGATGTGGCAGCGGCGATCAGCTTCGACAGCCTTGTGCGTACCATCGACATCCTCCATGCCGACCTGCAGCGCAAGTTTGGATTGCCGCAACCGCGCATCCTGGTCACCGGGCTGAATCCGCATGCAGGCGAGGGCGGCTATCTCGGTCGCGAGGAAATCGACGTGATTACACCAGTGCTGCAGGCAGCGCAGGCGAAAGGCATCGATGCGCGCGGTCCGTACCCGGCAGACACGCTGTTCCAGCCGAAGTATCTCGAAGGCGCGGATTGCGTGCTGGCGATGTACCACGACCAGGGCTTGCCGGTACTCAAGTATGCGAGCTTCGGGCGCGGCGTCAACATCACCCTCGGCCTGCCGATCATCCGTACATCGGTGGACCATGGAACTGCGCTGGACCTTGCGGCCGCAGGACTCGGACACGCCGACCATGGCAGCATGATCGAGGCCGTCAAGACCGCCGCGCAGATGGCGCTTGCTTCGTCGCAGTCCTGATTTGCACACGACCCACATGAAACATATTCCACGCAAACGCTTCGGCCAGAATTTCCTGACCGACCAGGCAGTGTTGCATGACATCATTCGCGCCATCGATCCGCAACCGGATGACACCATGGTCGAGATCGGCCCCGGCCTGGCGGCGATGACGCGCCTGCTGCTGGAATCGCTGAAGCAATTGCATGTGGTCGAACTTGATCGCGACCTGGTTGCGCGATTGAAAAAGAGTTTCGATCCGACGCGTTTGCAGGTGCACGAAGGCGATGCGCTGCAGTTCGATTTCACATCGATTCCTGTCATTGCAGGCGGCAAGCTGCGTGTGGTCGGAAACCTGCCTTACAACATTTCCAGCCCGCTGCTGTTTCATCTCGCGGACATTGCGCCGCGAGTGCAGGACCAGCATTTCATGCTGCAAAAAGAAGTCGTTGAACGCATGGTCGCCGAGCCGGGCAGCAAGACGTACGGCCGGCTATCGGTGATGCTGCAGTGGCGTTACCACATGGAGTTGCTGTTCGTGGTGCCGCCGGCCGCGTTCGATCCGCCGCCGCAGGTGGATTCGGCGATCGTGCGCATGATCCCGTTGCCGCAACCGTTGGCTTGCGACGCGCAGCGCTTGGCACAGGTGGTGACCAAGGCTTTCTCGCAACGGCGCAAGGTGATCCGCAACTGTGTCGCCGGCATGTTCACGGAGAACGACCTGATCGACGCCGGCATCGACCCGCAGGCCCGTCCGGAGGCGGTGCCGATGGAACAGTTCGTCGCACTTGCCAACCTGCGCTGTTGAGCCGGTCCGCTGTTCAGGGCGTTCAGAACCGTAGCTGCCCCTGCATGTTCACCATGCCGTCGACATTGAACCGGCCGGGACTCTCGGTTACCGCTGCACACGATAGGAGCCTTTTTCCTGTCTTTCCAGCTTCCGCTTCCTTTCACCCATCGGCTAACTCCTCAAATTCGCTCCAAATCCACAGTCTGCCTTCCGACACTTTGGCATGGGGGCAACTCAGGTTTTTAGGATCATTGCCGATTACGCCCGTTATCTGGATTTCATGCCGAGCACGGAACGTACGCAGATCCCTGAGGTGGCGGAGAATGTTTCCTTGGTTGACATCACGCTTGGCCTGCCGCTCGGAAAAATCAAGAAGTACCGCCTCCGCCAGTGGACAAAGACCGCAGGCGACGTGTGCCATCTACATTGACATTGGACGCTGGTGCAGAGAGATGGACTGAAGCCGGAGGAAACTATTGCCGACACGTCGGGCTACTGGCAGCTCAGTCCCTTCGCAGCGGATCGGAGCAAGACGATGATGGAATATTTTGTCTATGCGGCCCCCGGTCCGGTGCAGTTCGGCTTTTGCGGGATCGCCGACATCGTGAGCAAGGATTCGTTGCCGAAAACCTCGGAGGCGCTGCGCAGCAGAGCGCGGTTCTCGGCAGGTTGTTGAAAAATTGCTGCACGAGCCGATTTGAGGGAGCGGTGCTCCGCAGACCATGCATACACCTGTGCTCGTTGATCTCGATTCGCTCACTGCGCAAGGCCTGTTAGCCGGCTGCTACGCGCTGTGGCTATCAGAGTTGATTAAATTGGCGTTTCAGTTGGGTCGCAAGTTCAAAGAAAGCGGGCTTCGATTCGATTTCTGGATCCCATGCCAGTCCCATTTCGGCAAGATTGAATACTTCTTTGATTGTGGCGCCGGGTATAGGCCGTCCTTCCGCATCCATTTTGCGCCCGAGCAGCCATAGAGTGTCCGCAATGCAGATCGCCGCTTCAATATCATGGGTAATGACAATCATGGTGTTCAGCTCGTGCAGCGTGGAAACTCGGGCAATGGTTTCGCATACCCGAGCTTTTGCTAGCGGGTCAAGACCCGAAAAGGGCTCGTCCATGAGCAAAAAATTCGAGTTGCAGATCAACTGTTGCGCAATGGCTATGCGCTGTCGTTGGCCGCCGGACAGCGCCAACGGATATGCCATGGCTTTGTCGACAAGATGAAACTCTTCGAGCATCGCGTATGATTTTTCGCGGGCCTCTTTGGGACTGCTGGATACTTTTGATGCAGCTACCAGGAGGTTGCCCAACACCGTACGGTGATTGAAGAGCGGGTAATGCTGTGCAACGACACCAACGTCACCCGGCTTGACGTGGCCTTCCCTCCCGCTGATCCGCACGGTTCCGGAATCCGGCTGCTGCAGACCTGCAATGCAGCGAAAAAGTTGCGTTTTCCCGCTTCCGGAAGGGCCAAGCAGACAAACTACCTGGCCTTGCTGCATGCCTTCCCGCTGGATGTTATGGATCGTGGCATTGACGTTCTTGAGCACTGGAACGTCGTACGATACACAAACATTCTCAATCGAGAGCAACTGTTCGCCGACTTTATGCTGCTTCAAAACAGCGCTCATTTGTGCCCCCTGTTTTTGTTTAGCCGCGCATGCGGACACATGACGTCCTTGAGCATCGCGAGCATTGCGTCCTGGCCCAGGCCATACAGCAAGATGGTTATCTGAATGGCGAATACGCCAGCCAACAGGAAATAGCGGTTCTGGTTGAGCAGCATGGCGCCGATGCCGCCTTCCGAGCGAGTCATGCCTTCCACTAGCGTGAGCAGCGTCCAACCGACCGCAGCATTTTGACGAACCAGATCGAGCGTGACATCCGCCTTGCCGAGCAACACGATCTCACCTGTGATGCGCCAGTGACGCATGCCCAACGTGCGGCAATGATCAATCTGCTCCAGCGAGGTGGCGTTGATTTCGGCTAGAAGTCCGGTAATCATGAAAACGAACATGCCGAACGACAGTAGCGACACGCGCAACCAGTACGCATCGCTCGAAATGAGCATGAAAATATAGGTCAGACCGGCAAACCCGAGAAAGCGCAGGGACGACGAAAATCGAGCAAACGGAGAAAATATCGGCGCCGTACTGAGCGCCGCAACAGAGACCGCGGCCACCGTCGACACCAACAAGGACACCAGGCTGATCTTGACGCTCCCCCATAGCTCAAACAGCAAGCCCTGGTTTTGCACAAGTCCGAGCCAGGCTTGGCCTACTTCCAACGGAGATGGTAGTGCCTTGGAGTCGCTGAGCGACCAAAGCGCGATGGCTAATATTGCCTGCACTGCAAAAAGAACCTTCAGCCGGGATTCCGTAACCGGTGTAAAGGGCAGTATTAGATTGGATGCTTTACTCATGCTTTTCCCACTTTACGTGGCATCGAGTTGCGCCAGGTTGATTCGCCTGGCGCAAACAGTTTGCTCTACTCGGTGCGAATCAGTGCAACTTCGACACGACGGTTTTTTGCCCGGCCTTCGGCGGTGCTGTTGTCCGCAATAGGTTGCTGATCGCCATAGGCACGCGTACGTATGCGCGCTTTAGGAAAGGAAGAAGATGCGTTGGCTTGCAGCCATGCACTGACCGCTTCGGCGCGCTGCCTGGAAAGGGTGAGGTTCAACGCAGAACTGCCGACGCTGTCCGTGTGTCCCGTAATCTGAACTGCCAGACCAGATACGGTAATCTGGTCAATCATTTCTTCAAGCATGGGAATGGACTCTGGCCGGAACGTTGCTTTGCCGCTATCAAATTCGATCGCCCATGCGCGCTTGGAAAAGGTCGACGTAGCGGGCGCGTTTGACGTAAAGGAGGGAACATCCGGTCGAGCGGCTGCGGCCGACGAATAGCCTGTCGCCAACGCCTGCAAATAGCTGGTATTGACCATTTTTTCGTAAGCGATCAGTTCCGGCATGTCGTGCGGATACAACTGCTTGGCAATGCCGCCGAAGACGGTATAGACGCGCTTGTACAGATTGTCGTTGCCGTTCAACCCGAACAGGTAAAGATTGTCAGCCAGGTTATTGGTGGTGGATCCGCCAAGGCTGATGTTGAAGCCCTTTTTGTCTTTTTCGACCACCCCCTTGTGATATCTGGCCCACCAATCCGGCGTCTGCTCCTTCATGACTTTCGCCACGATCGTCGATGCCTTGAGCAGGTTTTCTTCGTTGGCCTTGATGGCGTCGCTCGCCTCGAATACGGCCGCGAGCATGTTCCGAACGAAGTCCGGATTTTGTGCCATCCACTGCTTGTTGCCGATAAGGATGGCCGGCATTTGCCACATGTACTCCTTGGTCGACGCAACCGAAGCCAGGCCACCCAATTCCCGAGCGACCTTCACGTCGCCCGGAGTCCAGGTAGCGGTGCCGTTCTGGCAAACTTTTTCCCGGCTGCCGGTCGCCTGGCCGTTGCGTACAACGGGGCGGGTCTCACAGGCTCCCTTGGAGGCGGCAATCAGCTTTTCATCAGCTTCGGCAAATGAACCCACTTCAACGAAGTTCATTGCATCCGGGTCGTAAGTCTTCGGGTCCGGGTTTACCGGAATCTTGTTGTCGGCCGCGTACTTCACGCAAATGTTCCAGTCGCCGTCCCGCAGCACGGCACCGATCAATGAGCCGCGCGCCTTCTGCGGATCAGAAGCTACCTCGACCGGCAACATGCACTTGTCCTCGCCGCGTGAATAACCGAGTGCCCCAACGACTTCAATCTGCTGGCCCATCTTTTCAAGGGCAGCTTTGGCGGACGAAGCGTAACCAGGCAAGGCATCGCCCATGATGACGACAAAGGCGGCACCCTTAGCCGGCTTTTTCACGCCAGCCGCGACTTCCGCTGCGAACAGTGCTTGCTCCGCAACCATCTGCGCATAGTCATCCTGGCGTTCAAGTGTCAGGCGCACGCCACGATTGGCCATCATGCTGCCTGATGCGGTAGTTGCATCGCCGTTTGCCAGGTGCAGCGCCGCCGTGGCGTTCCAGGGGATCGTCAAGGTCCGGGCGGTATAGTCGCCCTTGGCGCTTGGGATGGCGGCCGGTTCGAAGTTTGCCTGTACCACTTGTGAACCGGTGCTGCTGGCTACTGGTACGTCAATTCCGCTCGGGATTGTACTTGGCGTAGCTATGCCTTTGAAGGTGGAGCCGCCGTCAAAAAACTTGTTCACTCCATAGATGCTTCCGCCAATAACGGCAGCAATCAGTATGAGTCGCGGAATCGGCTTGAGTGCCATCATGTATTTCCTTATTCAGTTTGATTTTTTTGCTGGATAAAATCGGCTGTCATTCAGACGCGCTGTCGAACCATTGCACCTCAGTGGCGCTCGCACGAACCGGCTTCTTGATGTGCTTGGCGGCACGGGAAAACGAAGGTGTCGGGCTATTTTCGATCAACAAACGCTTCGATTCACCGAGCACGATCGAGTCGGCATTCTTTTCCCAGTCTTCCAGCATCTGGATCGCATTGGATTCATACATGCCATTCTGCAGATCAACCGATGACATGAAGGAGTCGGACAAGCGAACGAACTCTTCAATTTCGCCGATTTTCATTGCATAGTCGGCAGCAAGGTATTCGTTCGCCATATTGAACATTTCCTTGGCGTCCTGATCGCCATTGATGATGCTCATTGCTGATTTCATCGCCGAATGCGCGGCGTCGGCCATTTCCTTTTTACGGCTTTTAATATCGATTTCATGCAGCATGTCTTCGATCAGGAAGCTCGATACTTCCTGGTACTTGATCAGTACGCGATAGAGCAATTCAAGTTTGGAGAGCAAATCCTGATACGTGATGTTGGCATCGGTCATGCGACCGGCTTTGCGGGCTTGCAAGGCAATGACGGTGGCTTTTCCATGCTTTTGCGCTTCGCTCGCCATCTTCAATGCGCCGGACTTTGCCTTTTCGTTCTTGGCGATTTCTTCCTTGCAGGCTCGGATCATGCCGCTCAACTGGGCAATGCGCTTGTTCATGTTGCCAAGTTTGTCCTGAAGCTCTTGCACGTAGTTTTTCATGATGCCGATCGGATCGATCTCGACAAACAACTGCGTGATTTTCCGCATCAGGCTCATGTACAGGTATTTACCTAGGCGCCAGAAGCGCTTGTCGGTAATCACGAAGCCGATCGCCACGGCGATCACACCGAGAATCGAGGCGTAAATGGTGTTTTTCAACAGTGTAATGATGTAAGGCAGGGCTATATAGAGCGCATAACCTAAGGCGCCGATTAACGACACGCCAAAAATCTGACCGGTAACGCCTTCGGGGCGCTCCCAAAAACTCTTTGGCTTGTAATCCTGCGGAATAGGGCTGCTCATGGTGTTTCCTTTTCAAGCTTGTGGGGAATGATGGGCATGATGAAGACCGTTTCGAGTCAGGCGAGATATCTGACTATCTTTGCCTGCGCCTGCTGCAATGACTCTTTTACGGCTGATACGGCATTGTCGAACTGCTGCTGCACCGACGCGATTGCGTTGCGCTTTTCTTCGACTTCTCGGTCGATCTCGTTAATACGCAGACGATCGCGCTCCATATTTTCTTCAATGGTGCGAATGCGGGATTCCATTTCATGGCGGAGCCTGCCTAATTCGGCATTGGCTGCTTCGATGTTGCCGTTCAATGTCTTGGCTTCGTTCAAGCGCGCATGAACGTCAGCGTCTTCCTTTTCTCTGGCTTGGGCCTTGAAGCGAGTGACTTCGTTTTCAAGAATCTGCATATGCTGCAATTCGATTGCCTGAATCAACTGGTCGACTGTCCGGTTTTTCTTGATGACTGCAAATGCGGCGCGATACCGCGTCATCTCGTCTGAGATGATTTCTTCGAGTGGCGTCATCGCATCGGTCAAAGCGGTGTAAGCAGTCGTTCGATTCAGGACCAACTGCATCAAACTCGCCGCCATTGGTGAATCTATCGCTGCGGACCCTGCCGATGAGGCAGTTGGGGCAGCCATTGTTTCCTTGGACGTGAGTGCTTCGGAGGCCTGCTTCGTTGGCTCCTTTTTTTCCGGTGCCTCTTCCTCAATGATCAGCCCCTTGAGACCGTTGAGAAAACGAGAACCCAAACCGGCTGTGCCGGCACTGCTTTTATTGTCGACGCTCATGGCGTTTCCTCCTGTTTAAAGTTGCCGTCCTCTCTCGCCTGCAAGCGAGAGAGAGGTAACGAACGCTCGGCTGTCATTCATTTACTGAAATCTCAATAAATCAACTCAATGGATTGCCGGCTTTTCGAGCGTCGTCACCATCACATCGCAATCTGTTTGATCGATCGTGCGACGTGTCACGCTTCCAACCAACAGCTCATTCAAAGGGGATCGTCCATGCTTACCCATGACGATCAGATCCGGGCGCATCATTTGCGCATGTTTGACAATAACCGGCACCGGTGCACCGAACTCGACGACACGTGAAATGCGCTGCGGACTCGAATCAAGCGCCGCGATGAATTTGTCGAGGTTTTGTCTGGCGTCTTCAGCGTATCGAAGGCGGTACGCATCGATTACATCCGGACTGACTTCAGTTCGCCGCATTTTCCCGCTCAACCAGAAGTCGAACGCATGCAAGAACGTGATATCCGCTTTCGGAGCAATTTCCAGCGCCATCCGCGCCGCATGCATCGAATCTTCCGAAAAATCCACCGGCACCAGCACATGCCTGTACTCATGCTCTGGCTGCGTGCGGACGATCAGCAAAGGAAGTGCGATCAGATGTAATAGCTTGTCCGTCATCTTGCCGAGCAGGAGGTCGGATATCGATCCGCTGCCGCCGCCGGCGGCGATGACTGTCACATCCGGCCGCAACGTTTCGACCGTTGAGGTGATTTCGCGATCCGGTCGCCCTGATCTGATGTTCAGCGTGCATTGCAAATCGTGTTGCCCCTCCAGGTTGCAAGCAATCCGCTTAAGTTCTGATGTTGCTTGCTCAAGCAAGTCGGCAACCTCAGTGACAGGCCTGTTGTTAAAAACTTGCATAACCGAGTCGATGAGGCTTGGATCGCAAACGTTGAGCAGTTCCAGATTCCTGCATTCTGTGTCTGCGCACAGTAGAGCGGCACGCTTTTCAGCACGCGTCGAATGTCCGGAAAAGCCGGTGGCGAGGAGAATCTTTTCGACGTTTTTCATGTCATTGACGACCCGCGGCACCCTAACCAATTCCAAGTAGTTTTTGTCACGTGGCGTCCTCCCAACATCTGTTTACATGCAGGGCCACCCTGCATATGAAGATACGACCGATGCCATCAGTCTTGATTGTCTTTTTGTCATTGTAATTTTGGCAACGCGGAGTGTACTGCAAGATTTCGCCTTTGTCTATTCCGCTTCTGGCTCGTAGCGCGGACATGGACCAGAAGTCACGAGATCCGGGCCTTGCCAACGTACTCGTGTCAGATAGGTTTATGCCTATGATGGAATTGCAGTACCACGCGCATGCACGTGTGCTGGATGCATCTGTCGAAGGATTTGTTGATGATGGCCGAGCATCGTAATGGTGCTGCCGACCGGGGCGGGGACCGATCTTGTCGCGGATAGGCCAAGCCTGTTTACTTTTTGCTGCGGGGGAAAAGGATGATACCTTGCGCCGCGACTCTGCAGCGGGGCAATGCCTGCTGCGAGTCTCACGCCGTCGTCAGTACCTGAAAGTGCATCCCGAAGGTCAGGACGAGTTGCTCTGAACCTTCGTCCATACTTCGCGTGCTGAGCCCGTGAACAATCTGGCCGGACACACCCGGTGCCGCTACGCTGTTAGGTGAAAAACCTGCTGTGGCACCGGCGGATTCAAGCGTATCTATGGACTCCGCCCGATTTGCAAGATAAAGATTAACTTTCTGCTCGCTGGTTAAGATTGCACGTATCTATTCGGCCTACTGTTGGGCGCTATGTTGCCGTGGCCATGATGCAATTCGCGCACCGGGATCCTGATAGGGTGACGGCCTCGCAGGCCACTACGCTTGACGGATTCTCCCGGGTGCCGGTCCGACCTGTTGAGCATCAGTTGTTCTTCATCTTCGCAACCTTCGGTGTGTCAATCATTGTTCATTTGTTTTACTACGTTCCTGGCTAGCTTGCGCTGACACTCAGGCAGGGGTATTCGCCGGGGAATATGCCTTTCCGTTAGCCAGTAATGCCCAGATCACCCGGGTCATTTTGTTGGCCAAGGCGACGGCGGCGATGTTGGTTCCTTTCCGCTGCTGCAGCTTCACCGCCCAACGCAACAGGCGATCGGGTTTGTCGCCAGCAGTGCGCAGCGCAGCCCGCGCCCCATGGATGAGCAAGGTACGCAAATAACTGTCGCCGCGCTTGGTAATGCCCAACAGGATCTCCTTGCCGCCGCTGGAATGCTGGCGCGGCACCAGGCCCAGATTGGCCGACAGGTCCCTGCCGCTGGCAAAGTGATGCGGGTCGGCCACGGTTGCGAGCGCGGCGGTCGCGGTGAGCTTGCCCACCCCCGGCACATCCATGAGCCGTTGGGCGCGCTCGTCGTCTTTGGCGGCCTGGGCGATGCGCTTGTCGAAATGTTCCAACCGCTTGTCCTTGTCATCGAGCTGCTCCACCAAGTCTTGCAATGTCGCCCGTGCACTGCCGGACAAACCATGGTCAGCTTTGCCCAACCACTGAGTCAGTGCCGCCCTGAATCTGGCCGTCCCCACAGGAAATACCTCGCCGTATTCCCCGGCAAAGGCACGGATCCGACAGATGACGGCCTTGCGTTCGCCCATGACTCCTTGCCGCGCACGGTGCAGCATTTGCATGTCCTGCTGCGCCTCGGTATTGATCGGCACATACTTGGTCGAGGCGCGGGCGCGCACTTCCGCAATCGCGTGCGCGTCGTTGGCGTCGTTCTTGCTGCCCGAGACAAACGGTTTGACATGCTGTGCCGCAATGAGTCGGGCATCATGCCCGAGCTCCTTGAGCTTGCGCGCCCAGTAGTGGGCACCGGCACATGCTTCGATACCGACCGCAACCGACTTGAGATTGGCAAAGAAGGGCAGCACCTCACACCGCGCCAATTTCTTCTTCAATACCTGCTTGCCCCTCTCATCCAGACCTACCGCCACAAAGACATTCTTCGCAATGTCCAAACCGATCACACTTGCGCTACCATTCATCTCGGACTCCCCTTCTCTGGTTTCGCTTGCCCACCAAGCTTGGCACTATGATGCCGTCGACAGGAGGGCGGAGTCCATTCCATTAGGTTACGCACGCTCGTGAACTGTCTCGGCAAACTCGGATCTTGGACGATTCGATAGAAGCCTGAATTTGCCAATGCTTGCGCCCGCTTAGTCCGGTTTACTCCGGCTTGCGTTCGATCAGCTCGATCTTGTACCCATCCGGGTCCTGGACGAAGGCGATGACCGTGCTGCCGCCCTTCACCGGGCCGGCTTCGCGGGTCACGTTGCCGCCTTGCGCCTTGACCTGTTCACAGGTCTTGTAAGCGTCCGCCACCGCGATCGCGATATGGCCGTATGCAGTGCCGAGCTCGTACTTGTCGACGCCGTAGTTGTAGGTCAGTTCGAGTTCCGCGTGCTCGGGGTTCTTGCCGTAGCCGACAAAGGCGAGCGTGTATTTCTGGTCGGGGCGATCGGTGGTGCGCAGCAGGTTCATGCCGAGCACCTTGGTATAGAAATCGATGGAACGCTGCAGGTCGCCGACCCGCAGCATGGTGTGAAGAATGCGCATCAATATTTCCTTCCAGACTGTTCAGAATATCGGCAAGGTTTCCGGGCCGCTTTCACGCAAGGCCCGCTTCGCCGCCTCGAATTCCGGGAAGATCGATTGCACCGTCGCCCAGAAGCGCGGGCTGTGGTTCATCTCGCGCAGATGCGACAGCTCGTGTGCGATCACGTAATCGATCATCGGCAACGCAAAATGGATCAAGCGCCAGTTCAACCTGATCTTGCCTTCCGCGGTGCATGAGCCCCACTGTGTGGTGGCGGAGGAGAGTGCAAAGGAATGATAGTTGACGCCGAGCTTTTCCGCGTAGATGGGCAGGCGTTGCGCGAACAGGCGTTTCGCTTCCGCCTGCAGCCATCCCTGGACACGGTCTTTCAATTGCTGTTCACCGGCGCCGGCCGGCAGGCTGATGCTGAGTTCACGCGCCGCTTCGTCGCAGGCAATGCCCGCCGACTGCGCGGCAAGAATGCGCAGCGTCAGTTCGCCGCCGAGATAGGGCAGCAAGGCGCCGTCGCGCCACTGCATCTGCGGTTGCAGGCGGCGTGCGGAGCGTTCGCGGCGCTCGTTGAGTTTGGCGAAGATCCAGCGCTGCTTTTCACGGATCGCGTTTTCGATTTCGACCACCGGCACCCAGCGCGGCGCGGTGATGCGCAAGCCATCGTCATCGATCAGGAAACCGATGGTGCGGCGCTTCGAGCGCAGCAAACGGTATTCGAGCGTGTGCTCGCCGGCCTGCACGCGGCGCTTGCGCGGCGATGCCGGATCGGGGGCGGCTGCGGAGGGCGACGGGAAAAGTTCCGGCGCTTCGGCCGGCGGCAGCGCGCCGGCGCCCGGTTCCTGTTTCGGCACGGGCTGGTCGACGGCTGGCTGGGAAGAAAATTCCGGAGAAAAAAAGTCTAGCTGCAGCGCGAGCTGCTGGGGATCAGGCGGAGTCTGGCGTAGCAGCTTCAATGGTGTCCGGGAGCTTGTTGTTTGAATAAATTCCGGGAGAGGAAATCACCCGCATCTCGGATTCTATCCAATTTTCAACTTGTTGCATCAACTCTGCCTGAGTGCGCCCTTCGGACGAGATCGGTTTGCCGAACGATACCGTGATCAGACCCGGCTTTTTGATGAAGGAATTTTTCGGCCAGCATTCACCGGAATTCATCGCGATCGGAACCACGAGTGCTTTGGTTTCGATGGCAAGCCGGGTGCCGCCGCTCTTGTATTTGCCCTGTTTGCCGACGTGCGAACGAGTGCCCTCGGGGAACATGATGATCCATTGGCCGCCGGCCAGACGCTTCTTGCCTTGCTCGACCACTTGCGCGAAAGCGTCCCTGGCCTTGCTGCGATCGATCGGAATCATGCGCAGCAGCGCCAGGCCCCAGCCGAAGAAGGGAATGTAGAGCAACTCCTTCTTGAATACATAGACCAGCGGGCGCGGCATCGCATACAGGTAGAAGATGGTTTCCCATGCCGACTGGTGTTTCGACAACAGGATCGCCGGCGCGTCGGGCAGATTCTCAACTCCCTTGAGCTGGTAGCGGATGCCGCATATTGCCTTGGCCGCCCAAATCACGAACCGGTTCCAGTAGGAGGTCAGGTGGTAGCGCTGGTTGTACGGCAGCGGCGCGAACAGAAAGCAGAGCGGCGCCCAGATCAGGGTCGCGAGGAGCATCAGCAGTGCAAATACCAGCGAGCGCAGGAACAGAATAAAGCTAGACATCGAATCTCCAGAATCGGGAAGGTGCGGCAGGGTGCGTGGGGTGCGTGCGGCGCACCGGCAGCCGGCGTATTGGCTGTGTCATTCTCATCAGGCGGCAGCCGGAATATCCACAGTGCTCTTCAACAAATGGTCGACCACTGCGGCGAGGTCGGCATGGATGGTCGTGCCGGGTGGAAGACCGCCTTTCTCACGGGTTTTGTCGCCTTTGCCGGTCAGTACCAGATAAGGCGTGCACCCGGAAACGAAACCGGACTGCAGATCGCGCAGGGAGTCGCCCACCACGGGGACGCCCTTGAGACTGACGTTGAAGCGCTTCGCGATCTCCTGCAGCATGCCCGGCTTGGGCTTGCGGCAATCGCAGTTGTCATCGCCAGCATGCGGGCAGAAAAACACGGCATCGATATGGGCACCGGCCTGCTGCGCAGCCGCGTGCATTTTCTGGTGGATCGCGTTGAGCGTGACGATGTCGAACAGCCCGCGTGCCACACCCGACTGGTTGGTCGACACGACGACGCGGTAGTCGGCCTGGTTGAGGCGAGCGATCGCTTCCAGCGAACCGGGAATCGGGATCCACTCATCCGGTGACTTGATGAACGCATCCGAATCGTGGTTGATGACGCCGTCGCGGTCGAGAATGATCAGCTTCATGCTCATGCAGCGAGTTTCGAGATGTCGGCCACACGGTTCATCATGCCGTGCAGTTCGGACAGCAGCGCGATGCGGTTGTTGCGCAACTGCGGGTCTTCCGCCATCACCATCACGTCGTTGAAGAAGGCGTCGACGTTGTCGCGCAGGTGTGCGAGCGATTTCAGCGTGCCGGTGAAGTCGCCTTGCGCGAAGGCTTCGTCGACCTGCGGCTTCAAGCGAACCATCGCCGCATGGAGGCCTTCTTCCGCAGCTTCCTTCAGCAAGCCCTTGTCCACTGTCGTCGCCGTCACTTCGGTTTTCTTCAGGATGTTGGTAATGCGCTTGTTGGCGGCTGCCAGCGATTCCGCTTCCGGCAACACCGCGAATGCATGCACCGCGTCGAGGCGCTCGATGATGTTGTCGAGGCGATCCGGATTCTGCGCGACCACCGCTTCGATCTCGTTCTGCGCATAGCCGCGTTCGCGCAGCAGGCCGCGCAGGCGATCGAGCATGAAGCCGGCGACTTCAGCGGTCGCATCCTTGAAGTTGGCGTTGCCGGCGAACTGCGCGGCAGCGTCCTGCAGCAGGGCATTGAGCGACAGCGGCAGGCGTTTTTCCACCAGCATGCGCAGCACGCCGAGCGCATGGCGGCGCAATGCGAACGGGTCCTTGTCGCCGGTCGGCTGCAAACCGATACCCCAGATGCCGACCAGGGTTTCCAGCTTGTCGGCCAACGCGACCACGGTGCCGGTCTGTGTGGAGGGCAAGGCGTCGCCCGCGAAACGCGGCTGGTAATGTTCGGACGCGGCCAGTGCAACCTCGTCATGCTCGCCATCGTGACGCGCATAGTAGGTGCCCATGACGCCCTGCAATTCGGGGAACTCGCCGACCATGTCGGTCAGCAGGTCGGTCTTGGCAAGCAGTGCGCCGCGTTCGGCCAGCGCCATGTCGGCGTTCAATGCCTGCGCAATTTTTCCGGCCAGCGTCTTCACGCGATCGGTGCGCTGCGCTTGCGTGCCGAGCTTGTTGTGATAGACGACGTTGGCGAGGCCGGGCAGGCGGTCCGCGAGTTTCTTTTTCTTGTCCTGCTCGAAGAAGAACTTGGCATCTGCCAGGCGCGGGCGCACCACGCGCTCGTTGCCGCCGATGATGTGCTGCGGGTCGCTGGTTTCCAGGTTGGAGACGATCAGGAAACGCGAACGCAGGCGGCCGCTGCCATCGGTCAGCGCAAAATATTTCTGGTTGGTCTGCATAGTCAGGATCAGGCACTCCTGCGGTACCGACAGGAAGCTTTCCTCGAAGTTGCACGTATAGACCACCGGCCATTCGACCAGCGCGGTCACTTCGTCGAGCAGGGATTCCGGCATCAGCACCTTGTCGTGGCCCGCCTTCGCCAACAGCGAGGCGCGGATGCGTTCCTTGCGCGCGTCGACCGACGGAATCACCTTGCCTTGCACTTCGAGCGTGGTTGCATACGCATCGGCATCGGCAATCGCCAGCTCGCCCGACACCAGGAAGCGATGTCCGAGCGTCGTACGACCGGCCGACAGGCCGAGGATGGCGACCGGGACTTCGGCTGCGCCATGCAACGCGATCAGCTTGTGCGCCGGTCGGACGAACTGCACCGTCTCGCCATCCGGGCGCTGGTAGCTCATCAGCTTCGGAATCGGCAGCTTGCCGAGCGTGTCATCGAGTGCGGCCTGCAAGCCGTTGTGCAAGGCCGAACCGGGGGCCGTGTAGGTGTAGAAGAAGCTTTCCGCCTTGCCGTCCTGCGCGCGTTCGAGGTCGTCCGGCTTGAGGTCGGGAAAGCCGAGCGCGGCAAGCTTCTTCGCCAGCGGCGGAGCCGGATTGCCTTCCTTGTCGAGCGCCACCGACACCGGCAGCACTTTTTCGCGGATCGACTTGTCCGGCGAGGTCGGGCGGACGTTGCTGATCGATACCGCAAGGCGGCGCGGCGTCGCATAAGCGGTGGCGACGGAATCGGCTTCGACGAAGTCGCGTGCCTTCAAGCCATTGAAAATGCCGGCGGCAAAGGCGTCTCCCAGTTTCGCCAGTGCCTTCGGCGGGAGTTCTTCGGTAAGCAGTTCGACTAATAGTGTCTGGTTCATGTTTATTCTGCGCTTTTCCCGTTCTCACCCTCCCCTTCAAGGGCGGCCGGCGAGGTGGATGGTCGGTGGGGATGGGTTTCGGTCAATGCTTCTCGTTCAGGCTGTCTTGCGCGAGTCTCCGCACATCGGGAAACCGAGTTTCTCGCGCGACTCGAAATAGGCCTGCGCCACCGCACGCGACAGGTTGCGGATGCGGCCGATGTAGGCAGCGCGCTCGGTCACCGAAATCGCGCCGCGCGCATCAAGCAGGTTGAAGGTGTGCGCGGCCTTCAGGATCATTTCGTACGCAGGCAGTGCCAGCGGCACTTCCATCAGGCGCTTCGCCTCGGCTTCGTAATTGCCGAACAGCGAGAACAGGAATTCGGTATTCGAATGCTCGAAGTTGAACGTCGATTGCTCGACCTCATTCTGGTGGAACACATCGCCGTAGGTCAGGCGCTTGGTCACGCCGTGCTCTTCCCATTCGGTCCACACCAGGTCGTACACGTTCTCGACACCTTGCAGATACATCGCCAGCCGTTCGATACCGTAAGTGATCTCGCCGAGCACCGGCTTGCAGTCGAGGCCGCCGACTTGCTGGAAGTAGGTGAACTGCGTCACTTCCATGCCGTTCAGCCACACTTCCCAGCCAAGCCCCCAGGCGCCCAGCGTCGGATTCTCCCAGTCGTCCTCGACGAAGCGCACATCGTTCTGCTTCAGGTTCAGGCCGAGGGCTTCGAGCGAGCCCAGGTAAAGGTCGAGGATGTTTTCCGGCGCCGGCTTCAGCACCACCTGATACTGGTAGTAATGCTGCATGCGGTTCGGGTTTTCGCCGTAGCGGCCATCCTTGGGCCGGCGCGAAGGCTGCACGTAAGCGGCGCGCCAGGGTTCCGGACCGATGGCGCGCAGGAAAGTCGCGGTATGCGAAGTGCCGGCGCCGACTTCCATGTCGTAGGGCTGGAGCAGCGCGCAACCTTGCGCATCCCAATACTCTTGCAGCTTGAGAATGACTTGTTGAAATGTGAGCATC
This sequence comes from uncultured Noviherbaspirillum sp., assembly GCA_966212445.1. Taxonomy (GTDB): domain Bacteria; phylum Pseudomonadota; class Gammaproteobacteria; order Burkholderiales; family Burkholderiaceae_D; genus Noviherbaspirillum. The sequence goes on from CBIHRJ010000005.1 coordinate 47,506, forward strand.
GTGTCGAGATCCGCCCGAGCCGGAACGGAATGAGGATGAATGATGGAAATTCGCTAAAACCGTAGATTTTAGCGGTTTTCAGAGGCGATATGCGGAATGTTGCGCCTGCGCCGGGCGAGCAGCCAGGCGATGCCTAACAGGAAAATGGCGGCCGCAAGGACTGGCAGATTGCCATAGCGGGCGTACGGAGTCAGGCCGGCATAGCCCTGGACATCGACAGCCAGCGTGCCCCGTGTGAAGTAGGGCAAGCGGGCGACGATCCGGCCGGCGGCGTCGATGACGGCGGTGGCGCCGGTATTGGTGGCGCGCAGCATCGGTCGCCCGGTTTCCAATGCGCGCATCTGCGATATTTGCAAATGCTGCGGCAAAGCGATCGAATTGCCGAACCAGGCAATGTTCGACATGTTCAGCAGAATTGTTGCCTGCGGCAAGCCCGATGTGCCGCCAGCTGCCAACTGGGCTGCAATTTCTTCGCCGAACAAGTCTTCGTAGCAGATATTCGGCATCACCCATTGGTCGCCCACCTTGAACGGTACCTGTAACAAGATGCCTCGATTGAAATCGCCAAGCGGGATGCGCATCATGTCGACGAACCAGCGCGCCCCGAGCGGGATGAACTCGCCGAACGGCACCAGGTGGTGTTTGTCGTAGCGATAAGTTGCGCCGGAGGGCATCAGGCCAATCATGCTGTTTGCATATTGGCGCGGCCCGTCGCTTACCGGAATCCCCAGCGCCAGATGACTGCCGGAGCGTTGCGCAAAGTCTGCCAGCAACGGCAAATAATCCGGAGGGAGTTGCCTTGACAGCAAGGGAATCGCCGTCTCCGGCGTCGCAATCAGGTCGGCTGGCTGGGCCGAAATCATGTCATGGTAGAGCGCCAGCGTTGCTTCCAGCTGTTCGGGCGCAAATTTCATTTCCTGCGGTACGTTTCCCTGCAAGAGGCGCACGGAAATCGGTTTGCCGTTGGGACTCGTCCATTCGACCGGCTTGAGTGCAATGCCGCCGGCGAGCAGTGCGGCGGCGGCAACGAGCGGCAGTTTACCGGACGGCAGAAGCGCGAGCGCGCCGGCGATCCACGCCGCGATCATCGCCAGCCCGTAGACGCCAACCAGCGGTGCAAATCCTGCCAGCGGCCCCACGCTATGCGCATAGCCTGAACTGACCCAGGGAAATCCCGTCAGCATCCAGCCGCGCAACCATTCCGCGAGCGCCCATGCCGCGGGAAACAGCAACAATGCAGTAACTTCGGGCGAGGACTTCAAGCGCTGTTTCAGCCAGGCGACGCAGCCGATCGCCAGCGCAGAATAGATTCCGAGGTAAAGACTGAGCAAGGCGACGGCCGCTACCGCCATCCACCCGGGCAGGCCGCCGTAGTCGTGCATGCTGATATACAGCCAATGCACGCCGACGGCCAGCCAGCCGAATCCGTAGGCCCAGCCGATTAATGCGCCACGTCTCACCGAGGTCTCGCGCATCGCCAGGCGGAACACCAGCGTCAGCGTCAGAATTTGCAGCGGCCAGAAACCGAACGGCGCGAAGGACAGCACGTTGAGCGCGCCGGCAAGCAGGGCGAGCAACGGCGAAGACAGGTTGCTGCGCAAGAGGGGCGAGCGCAAGCTCACGCGTCCGCCGGAAGATGCTGTTGAAACAGCGCCGTCATGCAGCGCGTCGCCATCGCGCATCAGGAAACCGCTTCGACGGTATGTTCAGGCAGTTTTTCCACGAGCAGGACATGCACTTGCCGGGCGTCGGCGCGCAGTATTTCGAAGCGCAGTCCATCGACATCGAAAATGTCGCCTTTGCGCGGTACGCGGCCGAGATGATTGGCGACCAGGCCACCTATCGTGTCCACGTCGTCATTCGAAAACGCCGTGCCGAGCACTTCGTTGAACTGCTCGATTTCCGTCAGCGCCTTCACGCGCCAGCGCAAGCCGCGCGAGTCGTCCTTGACCGGCAGGATGTTGTCTTCTTCTTCATCGAAGTCGTACTCGTCCTCGATATCGCCGACAATCTGTTCCAGCACGTCCTCGATCGTGATCAGGCCGGCAACGCCGCCGTATTCGTCGACCACGATCGCCATGTGATTGCGGTTGGCCCGAAAGTCACGCAACAACACGTTCAGTTGCTTCGATTCGGGAATGAAGACCGCGGGGCGCAACATGTCGCGCACATCGAAGGATTCCTCCGCGTAATAGCGCAGCAGATCCTTTGCGAGCAGGGTGCCGACCACCTTGTCGCGATCGCTTTCGATAGCGGGAAAGCGGGAATGCGCGGTTTCCAGCACCAGCGGCATCCATTCCTCGATCGGCTTGGTCAGGTCGATCACATCCATCTGCGGACGCGGCACCATGATGTCACGCGCGGACAGGTCGGAAACCTGGAATACGCCCTCGATCATCGACAGCGCATCGGCGTCGATCAGGTTGCGCTCGTGCGCGTCGTGCAGGATTTCAAGCAGCTCGGCGCGATTTTCGGGCTCGGGGGAGATCAGTGCGGTCAGGCGTTCGAACAGCGACCGCTGTGGTTTGGTGTCAATGAATTTGGCACCACTAGGGTGATCTTGCATATGGCGGGGAGCCGTTGTTGGTGTGGGGTATAGCATACAACAATGTGCGACGAAACCCAAAATCGGCGCAGCGTGCATTGCCGGCAATCTAGATTTCTGCGTATGGGTTCGGCTCGCCGAGGCTTGCCAGAATCTCAACCTCAAGCTGCTCCATTTCCGTCGCTTCCTCCTCGGTTTCATGGTCATAGCCTTGTGCATGCAGTACGCCGTGCACGACCAGATGTGCGATATGCGACTCCACCGGTTTCTTTTGTTCAAGCGCCTCGCGCCGCACTACATCGGTGCACAGGATGATGTCGGCCTGTGTCACTTCGCTGTCTTCGTCTTCGGTATATGCAAACGTCAGCACATTGGTCGCATAGTCCTTGCCGCGGTATTCGCGATTGAGCGTCCGGCCTTCATCCGCATCGACGAAGCGGATGTTCAGCTCGGCGGGCGCAAGCAGCGCGGCCTGCACCCAAGCTCGCAGTTTGTTGCGCGGAATCGATTCTTTCAGACGGGGGTCCGGATACTGGACCGACAGCGACAGTTTATTTTTTTGCGGCATTTCTGAGCGGTGCAGTCTTGGTGGAACCGGAGGCCTCGTATGCATCGACGATGCGCGCGACCAGCGGGTGGCGCACCACGTCGGCGCTTGTGAAGTGGGTGAAGGCGATGCCACGCACGTTTTTCAGCACATGGACAGCATCGACCAGGCCGCTCTTCTGCGTGCGCTGCAAGTCGATTTGCGTCACGTCGCCAGTGACCACGGCCTTGCTGCCGAAGCCTATGCGCGTGAGAAACATCTTCATCTGTTCCGGCGTCGTGTTTTGCGCCTCGTCGAGGATGATGAATGCATGATTCAGCGTGCGGCCGCGCATGTACGCGAGCGGCGCGATTTCGATCACCTGCTTCTCGAACATCTTCTGCGTGCGGTCAAAGCCGAGCAGGTCGTACAGCGCGTCATACAGTGGGCGCAGGTAAGGATCGACCTTCTGCGCGAGGTCGCCGGGCAGAAAGCCCAACCGTTCGCCGGCTTCCACCGCCGGCCTTGTCAGCACGATGCGTTTGACTGCATCACGTTCCAGCGCGTCGACCGCGCATGCCACCGCAAGATAGGTCTTGCCGGTGCCCGCGGGACCGACGCCGAAGGTGACGTCATGCTCGAGGATAGCTTTGATGTACTGGCTTTGATGCGGGGTGCGGCCGCGCAAATCATTGCGGCGCGTTTTCAATGCGGGAATCGCCACATCGGCCTGCGGCTCCGGTGTCTTCGCAGTCGACGTTCCTTGCGTGACCGCGCGCTGTTCGACCAGCGCCAGCTGCACGTCTTCGACGGAAATCGGGTTATCGGCGACCTGGTAAAAGCTTTCCAGCAGTTCGACGGCGCGCGGTGCATTGGCGCCGCTGATCACGAATTTTTCGCCGCGCCGGAAAATCGTGACATCGAGCGCAGCGGAAATCTGGCGCAGGTTTTCATCCATCGGCCCGCACAGGTGCGCAAGCCGCGTGTTGTCGAGCGGATCCGGGATGAAGTGATGCGGTTGGGCAGGAATTTTTGTTTTCAAAATGTTGTAATCGGTATCGCTGAGATTCACTGTTTGATGACAAGTTCTCCGCGCAGCGAATAGGGAAAGGCTTGCACGATGCTGACGTCGATCAATTGACCGATCAGGCGCGCCGGGTTGGGGCCTGCCGCAAAATTGACGACGCGGTTGTTTTCGGTGCGCCCCTGCAACTCCTGCGGGTCTTTTTTCGATGGGCCTTCCACCAGGATGCGCTGCACCGTGCCGACCATTTTCTGGCTGATGCTGCGCGCATTCGCCTCGATCGTCGCCTGCAGGTGCTGCAGGCGTTTGAGCTTCACTTCATACGGCGTATCGTCCGCGAGATTGGCGGCAGGTGTGCCGGGCCGCGGGCTGAAGACGAAGCTGAAGCTGGTGTCGTAACCGATGTCGTTGATCAGCTTCATCAATGCGTCGAAATCCGCTTCGGTCTCGCCGGGAAAACCGACGATGAAATCGCTCGACACCGAAATATTGGGACGCACCTCGCGCAGGCGGCGGATCACCGACTTGTACTCCAGCACGGTATAGCCGCGCTTCATCGCCATCAGGATGCGGTCGGAGCCATGTTGCGCCGGCAGGTACAGGTGGTCGACCAGCTTCGGCACCTTGGCATAGGTGTCGATCAGGCGCTGTGTGAATTCCTTCGGATGGCTGGTGACGAAGCGGATGCGCTCGATGCCGGGGATTTCCGCCACGTATTCGATCAGCAGCGCGAAGTCGGCGATTTCGCCTTCCGCCATTTCGCCGCGGTAGGCGTTCACGTTCTGCCCGAGCAGAGTGATTTCCTTCACGCCCTGCGCCGCCAGGCCTGCCACCTCGGCCAGCACATCATCGAAACGGCGCGACACTTCCTCGCCGCGTGTGTAAGGCACCACGCAATAGCTGCAGTACTTGCTGCAGCCTTCCATGATCGACACAAACGCCGTCGCGCCTTCCACCCTGGCGGGCGGCAGATGGTCGAACTTCTCGATTTCCGGGAAGCTGATGTCGACCTGCGAGCGGCCCGTGAGGCGCCGCTGGTTGATCAGGTCCGGCAGCCGATGCAATGTCTGCGGACCGAATACCACATCCACGTACGGCGCGCGCTTGACGATCGCCTCGCCCTCCTGCGACGCGACACAGCCGCCGACGCCGATCACGAGATCGGGGTTTGCCTGCTTCAGTTCGCGCAGGCGGCCCAGGTCGGAAAACACCTTTTCCTGCGCCTTCTCGCGCACTGAACAGGTGTTGAGCAGGATGACGTCGGCTTCTTCCGGCGTGTCTGCCTTTACCACGCCCTCGGCGGCGTTCAATACGTCTGCCATCTTGTCCGAGTCGTACTCGTTCATCTGGCAGCCGAAGGTCTTGATGAATACTTTTTTCGGCATGGAATTATCGGGACTGGCTATTCGTTTGTTGCGCGATCGTCTCGCTTGCTTCTTCAGGGGTCAGGATCCATACCCGGTCGATCTGGTCCTGGTTGTCTTCTGTGTAGTTGACGACGAGGTCGCTGCCGCGCAAGGAGGCCGGCATCTGGATTAGGTTGTTGTCGCCCCAGATACGCGCACCTGGAGACAACTGCCGCGTTTTGCCATCGATCACGATTTGCGGATGAGCGGCGGGCGTCATCTTGCCGCGTTTCGCGTTGGCCGGAAAGGGCCGGGCCGACGCGGTCGCCGGAAGCATCAAGGCACCCGCTACACACGCGGCAAGAACAGAGAGAAAAAGTCGACGCCACATCGCATGCCTCGCTTTGTCGGAAGAAGATGTCGCGCCGGCGCGCGGAGGACGGATTCGTCACGGGCACGTCAAGCCCGACCTTGATGACGCTCAGTCCGGTTGTTTCTGGTTTTTGACCCGGACGGATGGTCTGCCTGGCCGCATTCAGCGGCAAAAAAGCACGCGAATTATACCACCCCGCATTTCGCCATTCCGTCTCTTGTGACTGCAAGCCGCGGCCGGAACCCGGTGGTGGCCTGCCGGATATTGACGCAGCTCAAGAAGTTTCAATAACGACATGTGTCGAATTAACAATTGTTGAATAATTGTTGCGAACTTGACTTTGATGCAATTAATTGTGCGATTTGCGCTGTCGCATCGATTCTGTACATGACGCTAGGAGTTTGTCGATGAAGCTGAAGCGAATAACGGCCGTTGTCCTGGTTTTTGCAACAAGCATGCTGCAGTCCGGTGTGACCGTCGCTTCTCAAGGGAACGTTCGGCAGGTCCAACCCGAAATGTATGGCGGGATCGTTGTCGACAACACAATCACCCCGGCAGGCCAGGATTTCTATCAGTACTTTGTTGCGGCGTGGCGGGATATGGCGCTGAGTGAACGTTATGCCATCGCCATTCATGAGCGGCCATCAGCGCGTCGCGGCACCCAGATCTGGGTCGAATTTGCGCAACGCCGCGTTTTTCAAGTGGCCTTGCCTTCTGGAAGGTCTGCGATCCGCTCGCTCAGTGAACAGGCGGTGGAACTGACGGCCCAGAAGGTCGCAGACGTGGACATCGAGCGGCTGCTGTTCCGGGATCCGGACATGGGCGCTGACGAAATATAAAAGCATCGGAGACGCAAAAATGAATTCCGGAAAGCAAATTTCTGGCGATATCGCCGTCTGGATACTCTCATTCTGTATCTGCACATACATCCCCGGCGCCAGTGGCGGGGAGCTGGTCTACACCCCGGTCAACCCGAGTTTTGGCGGCAATCCGCTCAATGGTTCGGTGCTGTTGAATTCGGCACAGGCGCAGAACAAGACCAAAGATCCGTCTGCGTCCTCGTTGTCGTCGAGTGCGCAAAAAACGGCATTGGATCAATTCAACGATGCTCTTCAGCGTGCCGTGTTAAGTCGACTTACATCGGCTGTAAATTCCAAATTGTTCGATGCAAACGGTAAGTTAATACCTGGGTCTTCTGTGGAGACAGCCGATTTCACTATCGAAATTGCAGACTACGGTAATAGCCAGGTCAAGATAATTACGACCGACAAGCTCACAAAAAAATATACAGAGTTTGTAATCGATCAGTCTCTTGCTGGGACGACGCAATGACAATTGCTTTTTCTGTTCCGACACGGATACTGTTTTCGCTTTTCGCTGTTTTTCTAGGAGGCTGCGCCACAACAGCGCCGCCTTCCAATGTCGCCGCCAACGCACAACTGACGCCGGCGACGCGGATTACCCGCGATCTGTCGCGCCTGCCCGAACCGAAGGGAAAAGTCGTGACAGCCGTATATGCGTTCCGCGACCAGACCGGACAGTACAAACCTTCGCCGGACAGTTCCTTTTCAACGTCGGTAACCCAGGGGGCTGCTTCGATTCTCGTGAAAGCCTTGAAGGATTCCGGCTGGTTCACCCCGGTGGAACGGGAGAACCTGCAGAACGTTCTGACCGAGCGGAAAATCGTGCGGGCGCTCGAGACACCGCAGGATAAAGACAAGTCCGGCCTCAACCTTCCTCCCTTGCTGCCGGCGACGGTTCTGATCGAAGGCGGGGTGATCGCCTACGAGAGCAATGTCCGCACCGGCGGTGCAGGCGCCAAATACCTTGGCGTGGGCGTCAACTCCCAGTACCGCGTCGACCAGGTCACGGTCAACCTGCGCGCCGTCGACATTCGTAACGGCCAGATCCTGAACAGCGTCTCGACGACAAAAACCATCTACTCCTACCAACTCTCCACTGGCGTATTCCGCTTCGTGAACTTCAAGGAACTTCTTGAACTGGAGGCGGGCTACACGCGCAACGAGCCATCGCAGTTGTGTGTGCGGGAAGCGATCGAAGCCGCAGTTGTCCATTTGATCGTGCAAGGACTGAAAGACAAGCTGTGGTCTCTCAAGAACGAAAAGGACTGGGATTCGTCCGTGGTGCGCGCTTATCTCAGGGAGAGCAGCGAGTACCTGGATCATATCGAAGGAGACGGCGCCGATGACGCCGCAAAGGGGCAGCGATCATGAATACGAAGCATCTGAAACGCAGTGCATGCGGAGCATTCTTCCTTCTGTGTCTGGTTGCGATGCAGGCGGCGACAGCCGGCGATCTTGCTCCCGGATCCGAACTTGGCTTTTCCGAATTGCCGAGTTCAAGAAACGGTCTCTATGCGCGTGTGGAGCAGGCTGGTGCGATGAATTACGCCGCCATCATGCAGCAGGGGGCGTTGCACGCGGGGCAGGTAACGCAATCGGGTAGCGAGAACGCATTGAGCGCCGTACAACATGGCAGCGCGAACGAGTTTGTCGTGGCGCAGTCGGGGAGTGGCAATGAGGTCCAGCTCACGCAATCGGGGCGAGGCAATCAAAGCTACATCGCGCAGGACGGGACAGGACTTCGCGCTGCAGTCGAACAGTTCGGTAATGCCAACGTCGTCAATATCCAGCAAAGCCCGCTCAGTCCCGGCCTCGTCGTGAAACAGCACGGCAACGGTCTTGTCGCAAAAGTGATCCAGTACTGAGGGCGCTAGATCACGTCCACTGTCTGCCCTCGCCATTTAGGAGAATGAAAAAATGAAATTGAAACTCACGGCAGTGGCCCTGGCCGTCAGCCTGGCCTACGCCGTTTCCCCGGCATTTGCAGCAGCAACCATTTCGTCGACCGGCTCGGCCAATGAAGCGTACATCGATCAAGACGCGTCCGTCAGCGCCACTGCGTCGATCACGCAAAACGGCAATGGCAACGTTGCCGGCATTCCCGGCGCGACGCCCGGCGATGCTCCGGTTGCAACCGGTATCCTGCAAAAGGATAGCAATACGGTGACCGCAACCATTGACCAGAGCGGCAATGCCAACACCGGCAGCATCACCCAGGATGCTGCGTTCAACAGCAATGCGTCCGCTACGCAGTCCGGCGACAACAACACGGCAAGCACATCGCAAACCGGCTCCGTACAGAATGCCAGCGTCACACAAGACGGAAACGGCAACACCGCATCCGTGACGCAAAGCGGCGCCAACCAGACCGCAACCGTTACCACGCTGAGCTCCACCAACGGCAGTGTGACAATCGATCAGGTCGATGGCCTTTCACTCGGCAACACGGCCACGGTCAACCAGAACGATGTGCTGAATCAGTCGGCTTCGATCACCCAATCCGGCAACAACCAGAACGCCACCGTGACCCAGAATGGCGGCGCCAAGGAAGGCAGCACGACCATCAGCCAGTCCGGCGACAGCAACACCGCCACTGCGCTGCAGACCGATACCTGGTTCAGCAACATCAGCGTGACGCAGGTCGACTCGCTGAACAGCGCCAGCGTCACCCAGGGTCCGCTGGCCGACTACAGCAACGCCACGGTGTTCCAGTCCGGCGTCAGCCAGACCGCCACTGTCACTCAGAGCGGCGCAACCACCTCGGGCGGCGGCGGCGTCATGAAGGGCTCCTACCTGGCCACCGTGAACCAGGTGGGCGGCCACGACAATACCGCGACCGTCAGCCAGTCGAACGGTTACAACGATTCCGCCGTCATCAACCAGACCGGTGGTGCATACAACGAGATGGCAACGATTACCCAGTCGGGTAACGACAGCACCGCATCCATCACCCAGACCAACGGTTCGCATGACGGCAGCGCCTCGATTGCGCAGTCCGGCAACAGCAATGCAGCGACCGTGCTGCAGACGGATACCTGGTTCAGCAACGCTACTGTGACGCAGGCTGGTTTGTCGAATACCGCGAACGTCACGCAAGGCGGCACCGCCGACTACAGCACGGCGAGCGTCGACCAGTCCGGCAACAACAACCAGGCGACCGTTTCGCAAAGCGGTGGTTCGGTCTTCCCGGGTGGCGGCGTGCAGCAAGGCCTGTACCAGGCCAGCGTGTTCCAGTCCGGCGACAGCAACACTGCCAACGTCACGCAAACCAACGGCTACCAGGACATCGCCAACGTGAGCCAGACCGGTTCGTTCCAGACCGCCACGGTGTCGCAGAACGCCGGCAATACCAATACTGCAGATATCTCGCAGAATGGTACGCTGAATGTTGCTTCCATCACTCAGAACAACGCTGCAAGCTCATCGGCGCAAATCAGCCAGGACGGCAATAACAATGAAGGCATTATTGGCCAGGATGGCGGCAGCTCGCTGCTCGCATCCGTTACGCAGACCGGCGACTGGAGCTATGCGAATATTGCCCAGGTCGGCAGCAACAACGTTGCCGACATCATTCAGAACGGCGACGGCGCAAGCTTTGCTGCTCGCAATACCGCAGCAATCCTGCAGACCGGCGACAACCATGTGGCATCGATTTTGCAAGCCGGGAATTCGAACCACGCAGTGATCTGGCAGCACTAAGAAATCGGTTGCAAGATGAACTGTAAAAAGGCGGACGGTTTCGTCCGCCTTTTTTGCCTTGAAATCTCCGGAAACGAAAGGAACGAGATGATCGCCGATGCAAATCTGCAGGTTTGGCTCGACACGCAAGTGGCTGCTGGGCAAACGCTGGTGGTTCCGTATGTGAAAAGCATCAAGGATATGCAGATCGGCTACCGCATGGAGGTCGTTCAGCGCAGCGGAAGCAGCAATTCCCGCATCAGCCAGCAAGGCCGTGTCGACGCGGCCGCCGGACAGCCGGCTTCATTGGGGCGCGTGATTCTCAATGTGCAACGAGGCGGAGAATGCCGTATTGAACTGGCATTACATGAAGGCCGGGTGGAACTCGGTATCTATCAATTTGACTGCCCGCATTAAACAGTATTCCCCCGACTTTGGGCCGCCTGTAGCATGCGCATGGGTGCGAGGCAGGGATGCTGGAGGTCCGAAGCCGAAGCAGTTCATCGACCGCGACCTGTACGTATCGATGGGCGGCATGAACGGCCTCAGCCTTGTTAACGGCGGCAACCCACGGATGGCGGGAAAGAATCTTTTGGATGTGCTGTCTTGGATTGGTATTAACTATTTTTCTTCACCCGAGTTGGCGGCGCGTCGGCGCCGGAGCCATTTTCCCTCTTTGAAAAGAGATAACGGGTAATCACATAGACGACCCCGAATACCTCCGTCAGTGTGCCTGCCATAAAAAGATTAAGGTGGCTTGACTCCTTGAACGCGAGAATATTGAGTCCGACCGCGACGAAGATTCCGTTCATTGCAAGCAGTTGGCCAATCAGAATGCCAATGAACCAATATGCATAGACTTTTTTTAACTTTGTATCGGTCTTATGGTCATCAACAATGGCGCGATGCAAATCACCGAGATCGGTGATTTCCTTTGCATTAGGTTGCTTCAGCGAGTCACGAATGACAGAGACCAGGGCAGAAATTTGCCGCTGTTCTTCGGGCACAGGGCTGGCAGCCGGCTTGTCTGCTTTTCGGGTTGGCGACCCGGCAAGAAAATCAGCCTTCTGTTCGATATCGGATTGCTGTTCCAACCCTAATTTGTCCTCAAGCCAAGATTCCTGAGGCGGAAGCGAATAGCGTCATCGGAAACACCAAAGCGCTGGGCCATCAAGAACGTGGGGGTGCCTGCCTTGGCAAGCCGCCGCACCTCATCTTCGGGCATCAAGAGTGCCGCCGCGAACTGGTTTGCAAAAACTTCATCCGGATTTGTGCCGGCGCTGGCCTGTTGGCCGCGGAAATCAACATACTCGTACTGTTCGCCATCCTGATTCAAACGGTCGGCGTAGTGTCCGATCTCGTGCGCACAGCTAAAACGCTTGCGGTTCTTGCTGTCCGACTTGCTCAGGACGATTATCGGGTCTTTCTCTCTGTCTTTTATTAAAGCTCCGGAGACCGATTCAGGTAAATCCGTTTCGATTACGTCAAGACCAAGCTGAGCTGCAATCCAGACTGGATCAACGGGGAAACCTCGCTCACCCCATATCGATTCAAGTAATTCGTTTGCAGAACTTTTGGCATCCATGGTACGGAATATATATGAAAACTTGTCAGGGAACAAAAACTCGTCTTCAGAAATCTTCTGAGGAAATAGTGTGGACTTTATAGCACGAAATAACTGTTCGTACATACAGTGTGTGCTGCTTTTCCGGGTTGCGCTTTTGCGTCAACGTAGCATGGTCCTGTCTTTTGTTGTTGCTATAGATTTAATCCTGATGGCGGGCGTGGATTCTTCGGTTGGAGACAAGTTGTCGTTCTCAGTGACTTCGCCGGGAACGACTGTTCCATATCCTTCAGATGCCGGTATCGTCGGCGAAGAGAGCCGCCTGATCCAGGCCGGGATCTCGCTAAATTTCTTCCAGTCATGTACTGCGTCTAAGTCATGCCTCAGAAAGCAAAAAGCCGTTGACTCAATAGAATCAACGGCTTACGGAACCTCTGGTGGTGATAGGTGGACTTGAACCACCGACCCCAGCATTATGAGTGCTGTGCTCTAACCAACTGAGCTATATCACCAAAATAGCCCTAAATTATGCTGTGTCTGATTACGTCTGTCAAGACTTTTGGCGGCGTTAATGTCGTTACCCTGCTTCTGAGTGTGCCGGCAGCGCCTTCCTGCCGGGAATCAGGTGCTTACAAACCAGTTTGCCCTGTCGGCGTCGAGTCTGTTCCAAGCGCGGTTTGCACGAGGCGGAGCATATTCCCGGCGCAATCGGGACGAGTGCAATCGACAATGATGCGCTCGGGCATGGACCGCAGCCATGTCAATTGACGTTTCGCAAGCTGCCTTGTCGCCGCAATCCCCTTGTCTCGCAGCGTTGTGATGTCGTAGGCCCCGTCCAGATATTCCCATGCCTGGCGGTAACCGACGCAGCGTATCGACGGCAGGCCGAGATGCAAGTCGCCGCGCGCACGCAGGGCACTTACTTCGTTCAACAGTCCGCTGTCCGGATCGGAGAGCATGGCGTCGAAACGTGTCGCGATACGGGCGTGCAGTACGCTCCGCTCCGACGGCTCCAGGGAAATCGACAGCAAGGCAAACGGCAGTTCCGGTTTCGGCGTCTTTGACAGCAGCTCGGACATCGGGCGGCCCGTCAGTTCGATGATTTCGAGTGCGCGCTGGATGCGCTGGGAATCGTTCGGTTTGAGACGGGCTGCCGTGGCCGGGTCGAGCGCGGCCAGTTTTGCATGCATTGCCGGCATGCCGAGCGTTGCCGCTTCGCGGTCGAGTCGCGCACGCAATTCCGGTTCGGCCTGAGGCAATTCGTCCAGCCCGTCGCGCAGGGCCTTGAAGTAAAGCATGGTGCCGCCGACCAGCAATGGTAGGCGGCTGCGCGCGGCGATTTCCGTCATCAGGCGCAGCGCATCCTGGCGGAACTGCATTGCCGAATAGGCGTCGGCAGGATCGATGATGTCGATCAGATGGTGCGGCGCCATTGCACGCTCGGCCGGCGTCGGCTTGGCGGTGCCGACATCCATGCCGCGATAGACCAGCGCCGAGTCGACGGAAATGATTTCGGCCGGCAGGTGGCGGACGATCTCGAGTGCCGCGGCGGTTTTTCCCGAGGCGGTCGGCCCCATGATCGCGACCGCAAGCGGTTTTTTCGTGGCCATCATCAAGCACCTCGTGAAAGCGGAACGCGCATTCCTATTGCCCGCGCAGGAACAGCTTGTCGAGGTCGCCCAGTGCAAGCTGAATCCATGTCGGCCGGCCATGGTTGCATTGGTCGGCGCGCTCAGTGGCTTCCATCTGGCGCAGCAGTGCGTTCATCTCGGGCAGTGTCAGCGCCCTGTTGGCGCGCACCGCGGTATGGCAGGCGAGGGTGCCGAGCAACTCGTTGCGGCGTTCGACCAGTACGCGCGAGCCGCCGAATTCGCGCACGTCGCGCAAGACGTCGCGCGCCAGCGTCTGCGCGTCGGCGTTCTTCAACAGGGCAGGCACCGAACGGACTGCCAGCGTCGTCGGCGACAGGGCGCTGATATCGAAGCCGAGCGCCTGCAGCGCTGCCTGGTTTTCTTCCGCAGTACCTACTTCGACAGCGTCGGCGTAGAAGGTGACCGGGATCAGCAAGGGTTGCACCTGCATCGCATTTTCGTCGAGCGCGTTTTTAAGCTGCTCGTAGAGGATGCGCTCGTGCGCGGCATGCATGTCGACCAGCACCAGTCCTTTCCTGTTCTGCGCAAGCACGTAGATGCCGTGTAGTTGCGCCAGTGCGAAGCCGAGCGGGAAGTCCTCGTCCGGCAAGGGCTGTGCCGGCGTAGACGGTTGCAGTTGCGCGGGGGGCATTTCCGGCAGCGTTTCCTCGGTACGCGGCCGGGAAAACAATGCTCCATAGTCCGATGTCGTTTGTGCGACACCGATGCCGGAAGAAAACTGGGCGCCGAACGATGCCTGCTGCTGCTCGCGAACCCAGGGAAGCACGCCGGGCGCCGCAGTGAGCGGGGCGGGGGCGGCGCCGAATGCCGTCGCTGACGTCTGCGCCAGCGCGCGGCTGACGGCGTGGAATACGAACTGGTGAACGGCGCGGCTGTCGCGAAAGCGCACTTCGATCTTGGAAGGATGGACGTTGACGTCGACCAGCGCCGGATCGAGGTCGAGGCCGAGCACGTAGGACGGATAGCGGTCGCCGTGCAGCACGTCCTGGTAGGCGGCGCGCACCGCATGCGTCAGCAGCTTGTCGCGCACGAAGCGTCCGTTGACATAGAAGTACTGCGCATCGGCTCGCGCCTTGGAGGCGGTCGGCAGGCCGACGAAGCCGTGCAGGCGCAACGGACCCGCGCTTTCATCCAGCGGCAGCCGGGCGTTGGCGAAATCGGCGCCGAGGATGTGAGCGCTGCGCTTGTCCACTTCGCTGACGTTCCAGTGGTCGATGGTCTTGCCATTGTGCGTCAGCGAGAACGCGACATCGGGCCGCGACAGGGCGATGCGGCGCACAACTTCCGCGCAATGTCCGAATTCGGTTTGCTCGGATTTCAGGAACTTGCGCCGGGCTGGCGTATTGAAATACAACTCCCGCACGTCCACCGTGGTTCCCTGAGCGCCGGACGAAGGGGTGATTTGCCCGGCTCTGTCGCCGGAAATTTCCCAGGCATGGGCGGCGTCGATAGTGCGGGATGTCAGCGTCAGTTGCGCAACCGAGGCGATCGATGCCAGCGCTTCTCCGCGGAATCCGAGCGTATCGACATTTTCAAGATCATCCAGCGATGCGATCTTGGAGGTTGCGTGGCGCGCGAGCGCCAGCGGCATCTGCTCGGGTGGGATGCCGCGGCCGTTGTCGGTGATGGCGATGCGCTTGACGCCGCCTTCTTCGAGGCGCGCCGTGATCTGTGTGGCGCCGGCGTCAAGCGCGTTTTCCAGCAATTCCTTGACCACCGCTGCCGGCCGGTCGACCACTTCGCCGGCGGCGATTTGCGAAATCAATTGATCGGAAAGGGCCTGGATAGGGCGTACGGGCATGTGCGGGGCGTTCATGCCGCGATTATAGCGCTGCAGCTTGAGGCCGGATGGAAGGTGGGCGTTGCATGTCAGGCAGTTGCACATCACGCAATTTTGCTCCATCTCGCCAACGCAGGCGCAACGCTGGTGTAAGATTCCGGCGGACTAAGAGCCTATCCCAGTAGGCCAAGTCGCCGTGGCGGGTCGCTTTCCGCCCAGCACTGCGTTGTGGCTCCTCCCCATAGCTCGCTATGGCTCGTCGCCACGCCTTGTTCTGGACGGAAATCACCTCCGCCACAACTGACTCGGCCTACTAGGATAGGCTCTAAACGGAGAAAGCATGGATTTATTGCAATTCCTCGACATGATCTTGCATGTCGACAAATTCCTCGGCCCCTTCATCGAGCAGTACGGAACCCTGGTTTATGTGGTGCTGTTTGCGATCGTGTTTTGCGAGACCGGACTGGTGGTGCTGCCGTTCCTGCCCGGCGATTCACTGCTGTTCATTGCCGGTGCTTTTTGCGCGACGGGAGCGATGAACGAATGGCTGCTGATGGCGTTGCTGGTGACCGCGGCCGTCACCGGCAACACGGTCAACTACTGGATCGGCAGCGCCATCGGCCACAAGGTGTTTACGCACGATTACCGCTGGCTGGACAAGGATGCACTGCGCAAAACCCATGCTTTTTACGAGAATCATGGCGGCAAGACCATCGTCCTCGCGCGGTTCGTGCCGGTGGTGCGCACTTTTGCGCCCTTCGTTGCCGGCGTGTCGGAGATGAGCTTTGCGAAGTTCCAGCTTTTCAACATCACCGGTGCACTGCTGTGGGTCGTCGGGCTGGTTGCCGGAGGCTATTTCTTTGGCAACATCCCGGTAATCCGCAATCACCTGAACACCATCGTCCTGCTCGGCGTTGGCGCTGCGGTTGTTCCGTTGGCGTTGGGTGGTTTGTGGAAGTTGTCCCGCAAGGTCCGGAAGTAAAGGAAGGCCGGCACGGCGCCGTGCCGGCCTCGAATTTCAGAACTCTTCCCACTCGTCCGAAGCGCTGGAACCGGCGGAGCGCTTTGCCGGTGCGGCGATTTTGTTGCCGGCAGCCCTGGCGACCGCCGTTTTTGGTGAAGGCTTCTGTGCCGGCTGGCGGCGCACCGGAGCCATAGCCATAGCCATAGCCGAAGGCGCTCCCTGATGGTCGAGCTTGAAGATGCTGACTGCATGCGACAGCGAGCCGGCCTGGTCCTGCATGCTTTGCGCCGCCGCCGCGGCCTGCTCCACCAGCGCAGCGTTCTGCTGCGTCATTTCATCCATCTGCGTAATCGCATCGTTGACCTGTTCGATGCCGGCGCTCTGTTCCTGGCTGGCGGCAGTGATTTCGCTCATGATGTCGGCCACGTGTTTGACCGAGGTGACGATTTCGTTCATGGTGGTGCCGGCTTCATCGACCAGCTTGGTGCCGGCCTCGACCTTCTCGACCGAGTCGCCGATCAGTGCCTTGATTTCCTTCGCCGCGCCCGCCGACCGCTGCGCCAGGTTGCGCACCTCGGTTGCCACCACCGCAAAACCGCGGCCTTGTTCGCCGGCGCGCGCCGCTTCCACGGCCGCGTTCAATGCCAGGATATTGGTCTGGAATGCGATGCCGTCGATCACGCCGATGATGTCGACGATCTTGCGCGAACTCTCCTTGATCGAACTCATGGTTTCCACCACCTGTCCGACCACGGTGCCGCCGCGGGTGGCGACTTCGGAAGCGGACACGACGAGCTGATTCGCTTGCCGCGCGTTTTCCGCATTCTGCTTCACGGTTGACGTCAGTTCTTCCATCGACGACGCGGTTTCTTCCAGCGAACTGGCCTGCGATTCCGTACGTGCCGAGAGGTCGGCATTGCCGGATGCAATTTCGCCTGACGCGGTGGCAATGGTTTCGGTGCCGACGCGGACCTGGCTGACCGTGCTGGCGAGACTGTCGTTCATGTCCTTGAGCGCCTGCAGCAGTCTGCCGGTCTCGTCCTTCGACCGGACCTGGATGCGGGTGGTCAGGTCGCCGTCGGCAACGCGCCGCGCAACTTCAACCGCGTCGTTCAGCGGGCGCACGATGGAGCCGGTGATGCGCACCGAGAAACCGGCCGCGATCAGGATCGCCGCCAGGCCGAGTCCGATCATGAGCATGCGAGAGATATTGATATCGTGCTCCGCGAGCACACCGGTTTCCTTGGTGGCTTTCTTCTGCTGCTCTACCAGGTCCTTGATGCTGGCAAGCATCGCATCGAGGGCAGGGAAGGTCTCTTCGTTCATCATCTTGATCGCGTCGTCGCGCCGGTCTTCCTCGATCAGTTCGGCGACCTTGATGAATGAAGCTGCGTATCGTTTGCGCGCGTCCTGCACCTTGGCGATCTGCGTCTTGTCCTCGGCTGTGCGCGCCAGCTTGTTGAGCAATTCCAGGCCCGCGTCGGTTTCCTTCTTGTCGATATCGATGCGTTCATAGCTTTTGGCGCGCGCTGCTTTGTCCGTCAGGATGAACAGCGCCAGTGTCCGGCGCGCGTCTTCGCGCGCCGCTTCATCGATTGCGTGTGCGGTTTCGGCACTGACCAGGTCTTCTTCGACAACCTTGCGGTTGATTTCTCCAATCGACGAAAAGCGCGCGATGCTGGTAGCAACGATCATCAGCATCAGCGCGATCACCGCGCCGAAGCCGATGGCCAGGCGGACGCTGATCTTGAGGTTGGCGAAGTTCATTCATTTTCTCCTGTTGTGCGAACTGCAGAAAAGCGGCGATCGCCGCCTGGGCTCGATCGGGAGCCCGGCGCCGATATCTTGTTGGTCGGAAAGTCAGGGAATTGCTTACGCGGAAATCTGCTCGAGAAGTCCCATTTCGGTACTCGACATGAGCTTGTCGATGTCGACCAGGATCAGCATGCGCTGGTCGATCGTGCCCAGGCCGATCAGGTAGTCCGTGTTGAGCGCGGAGCCCATCTCGGGGGCAGGCCGGATCTGCTCCGGCGCGAGGGTGGTGACATCGGACACGCTGTCGACCACCATGCCGACGACGCGCCCGCCGATGTTGAGAATGATGACCACGGTGAACTGGTCGTAGGTGGGCGTGCCAAGGTTGAACTTGATGCGCATATCAATGATCGGCACGATGATGCCGCGCAGATTGACGACGCCCTTGATGAAGTCGGGTGCGTTGGCGATGCGCGTCGGTGTTTCGTACCCGCGCAACTCCTGTACCTTGAGGATGTTGATGCCGTATTCCTCCTTGCCTAGCGTGAAGGCAAGAAATTCACGGAGCGAGTCGTTGGCGTCGGAGACGTTCTCGGTGGATGCGGTAGTGGCTGGCATCATGATGCAAGTTCCTGTTCGAGAGATGCACTGCGCGGGTGAGTTGCGCCGGGATGGTTTACTTGCCGGCTTGCAATAAAGATTAGCAGAGTCTTCGCGGGAATGCGACAGGATGTTGCAGGCGCTGCGTGATGACGAATTGATAAGCTGCCTGCTGCAAGTCCAGCCGGGTTCAGGTCAGGCGGCTCTTGGCCAGTGGCGGATTCTTCGCGAAGTACTTGCGTATGCCGGTCAGCACCGCGTCGGCCATCTGGTCCTGGTAGTTGTCGTCGGTCAGCTTCGCTTCTTCTTCTGGATTGGAAATGAAAGCGGTTTCGATCAGGATACTCGGGATATCCGGCGCCTTCAGCACGGCAAAGCCGGCTTGTTCGACCGCCGACTTGTGCAGCCGGTTGATGCCGCCGATTTCGCCGAGCACGGCCTTGGCGAGCTTCAGGCTGTCGTTGATCTGCGCGGTGGTGGACAGGTCGAGCAGCACCTTGGCGAGCTGGCGGTCATGCGAGCGGATATTGACGCCGCCGATCAGGTCGGCTGCGTTTTCCTTGTTGGCGAGCCAGCGTGCGGCCGTGGACGACGCGCCTTTCTCCGACAGCACGAATACCGACGAGCCGCGCGCAGTCGTTTCGATCCATGCGTCCGCGTGGATGGAGACGAACAGGTCGGCCTGCACCTTGCGCGCCTTTTGCACGCGTACGTGCAGCGGCACGAAGTAGTCGGCGTCACGTGTCAGCATCACGCGCATGTTCGGCTGTTTTTCGATTTTCGCCTTGAGCCGCTTGGCGATCGCCAGCACTACATCCTTTTCGCGGCTGCCGCCGCGGCCGACCGCGCCGGGGTCTTCGCCGCCGTGGCCTGGATCGAGGGCTATGGTGATCATGCGTGTCACGACCGGGTCCTTGTCCTCGCGCGGGTCGGCCGCTTTCGCGGTCTGCACCTCACCAGGAGCGCTGTTCGCCTCCGCCGTCGCCGCGGGGATTTCCGCAGGCCGGTCGCTGGGCCATTCGCCTTTGCGGATCAATGCCGCGATCGGATCGGGCGGATTAACCGGATACAGGTCGAACACCAGCCGATGCTTGTATTCTCCGATCGGCTCCAGCGTGAACACCTGCGGGTTGATTTCTTCCTTCAGGTCGAACACCAGTCGCACCACGTTGGGCCGGTTCTGGCCGATGCGCACCTGATGGATGTACGGGTCGTTCGGCTGGATCTTGGCGACCAACTGCTTGAGCGTCGGGTTGAGTTCGAGTCCTTCGATGTCGACCACCAGGCGCTCGGGGTCCTTGATCGTGAAATGGCTGGTCTTGAGCTCGGAATCGTTCTCCAGCGTGACGCGGGTGTAGTCGTCCGCCGGCCACACGCGCACGGCAAGAATCTGCGCGGCCTGTGCCGGGAGGGGGGCGAAAACGGAGAGAAGAAGGGTTCCGCCGGCTTTGAGCACAGTACGGCGGTTTCGTGATGTCAGAGATTTGGCGCGAAGTGCAGGCGATCGAGACATTGAGAACCCTGGGTGGAAAACCCTTGTAATTCTATAACACGTCCGGGACCGGAAATGCTTAAAAGCACCTTTATGTCGGGCTCGGGCAACACTCCGGCGGCTTTTTCCGGCCATTCGATGATGCAAATCGTGTTTTCATTGAAGTGTTCGCGGAAACCGGCGTCGAGGAATTCCTCCGGTCCCGCTAGCCGGTAGAGATCGAAATGGATGATGTCGACCGGCTTTCCGTCGAGCTGGACGGTGTAGGGTTCAGCCAGGGTATAGGTCGGGCTCTTGACGTGGCCGGTATGGCCTGCGGCGTGCAGCATGGCGCGGGTGAGCGCCGTCTTGCCGGCGCCCAGGTCGCCGTGCAGGTAGATTGTCAGCCCGGGCGCGAGCGCGCGGGCGAGGGACGCGCCGAGCGCCGCGGTGCCAGCTTCGTCGTGCAGGAGAGTCTGATAGTGACGCATCTCGTAAAATGACTGGTGTTAGTCGTGCCATGCCATGCAGGCCGGGACAGCCGGCGTATCCGTTTCCCGCACGTGAAATCATCCCGATGACAGTTTCCGATAACAATCTCGCTACGCTCGCGCGCACCATCAAGACATGGGGGCGGGAACTCGGCTTTGCGGAAATCGGCATCGCCGACATCGACCTTGCGCACGCCGAGCCGGGCCTGCGCGCCTGGCTCGATGCAGGTTATCACGGTGACATGGATTATATGGCAGCGCACGGGATGAAGCGTGCGCGCCCGGCTGAACTGGTACCGGGCACCGTGCGGGTAATTACAGCGCGCATGAATTACCTGCCGGGCAATGCCGGCGGCGACTGGCGCGCGCAGGAAGAACGGCAGGCGGCCGAGCCCGGCGCGGCGGTGGTGTCGATCTATGCGCGCGGACGCGATTATCACAAGGTCTTGCGCAACCGGTTGCAGCAACTGGCGCAACGTATCGGCGCCGAAGCGGGCGAGTTCGGTTATCGGGTGTTTACGGATTCGGCGCCGGTGATGGAGGTTGAACTTGCCGAAAAATCCGGCATCGGCTGGCGCGGCAAGCACACACTGCTGCTCAATCGCGATGCCGGTTCCATGTTCTTTCTCGGCGAAATCTATACCGACCTGCCGCTGCCGGTCGACACGCCGGTTGACGGCCATTGCGGCAAGTGCAGTGCGTGCGTGGATATCTGTCCGACGCAGGCAATCGTCGGGCCGTACAAGCTGGACGCCCGTCGTTGCATCTCCTATCTGACGATCGAATTGAAGCAGAGCATTCCAGTCGAACTGCGCCCCTTGATCGGCAACCGCATCTACGGTTGCGATGAATGCCAGCTCGTCTGCCCCTGGAACAAATTTGCGCAGCGTGCGTCACTGCCCGATTTCGATGTGCGTAACGGGCTCGACCAGGCAACTCTGGTGGAACTGTTCGGGTGGGATGAGGAAGAGTTCAATCGCCGGTTCGAAGGCAGTCCGATCCGGCGTATCGGGCACGAATGCTGGCTGAGGAATCTCGCCGTCGGATTGGGCAACGCATTGCGCGCGGCGCCGCAGTCAGCCGGCATCCTTGCCGCGCTGCGGGCGCGCGCCGCGCATTCGTCGGCGATGGTGCGTGAGCATGTCGCGTGGGCGCTGGCACAAGGCAATCTCAGCGCGCCAGGCTGAGCCAGATCGGCAGCGTTGCTACCGAGAGCACAGTACCGGCAGAGATCAGGAAAGCGACGAACGGCCCGTTGCCGCCCATGCGGGCCGCCAGCACGTAGGCGCTCGACGCAGTCGGCAGCGCACAGAACGTGACGACGATCTGCAATTGCAGATCGGGCAAGCCCATCCAGGTGCCGAGCGCGAGGCCGATCGCCGGTAGCGCCAGCAGTTTGACTGCAATGAAATAGACTGCCAATCCCTTTGCTTCATGCAGCCCGGACAGGCGCAGGCCGGCGCCGACGGCGATCAGCCCCAACGCGATCGACGCGTTGCCGAGGCGCGATAGGGTGGCTGCCGCCATTTCCGGCAACTGCAGTCCTGCCAGGTTGAACGCCATGCCGGACGCTGTGGCGACCAGCAGCGGATTCTTTGCCAGCTCCATCAGCAGGCCGCCGCCGCGATGTACCAGCGCATGCACAGCCGCCATATTACATATGGGCACGGCGAAACCGATGAGCAGCGCCATCAGCGTCGTTCCCTTGTCGCCGCCGAGGCGCGACGCGATCGCCAACGCAATATAGGAATTGAAGCGGAATGCTGTTTGCACGCCGGATTCGAACATCATCGGCTTGGCGCGAAACAACGGTTTCGCCAGCCAGCCGAGCGCGATGCCGGCGACAACCGTGATCAACGCCGCCTGCAGCATCTTGCCCGTGGCGGTGAAATCGAAATGCGTGCGTGCGGTGGAGTAAAAAAGCAGCGCAGGGAACAGGAAGTAGTAGATCAGCTTTTCCAGTCCGCCCCAGAACGGCGTGCCCCAATCGGTGTAACGGACCAGCAGGAATCCGAGCAGAATCAGCGCGAAATCGGGGAAGAGGATGGTGGCGATCGACATGAGACGGGGCTGGCGTGGCGAAATCAGCCATGTTACCGGGCTTTGCCGGCGGACGCTTTACCGGAAAACCCGTAGCGCCGGCGCGATCACTTCAGCAGTCGCGCCAACTCCACGGCCGTCTTCACATTCATCTTGTCGAAGATGTGCGCGCGATGCACCTCGACCGTGCGCATGCTGATGCCCAGTTCGTCGGCGATGACCTTGTTCATCTTGCCGGCGAGGATCAGGTCGAGCACTTCGCGTTCACGTGCCGACAGCGAGGCCAGTCGCGTATCGATCTGTGCGGCGGCGCCGGCTTCGCGCGACGCGATCAACGCTTCTTCGACGCGATCCATCAGCTTGTTGTCGTTGAAAGGCTTTTCGAAAAAGTCGAAGGCGCCGCGCTTGAGCGTGTCGACCGCCATCGGCACGTCACCGTGGCCGGTCAGGAATATCACGGGTAGTCGCTGGGTGAGGCCACGCGCGGTCAGCAAGTCAAACAGCGCGGCACCGCTGATTTCCGGCATGCGTACGTCGAGCAGGATGCATTCGCCTTGCGGGTCGAAGTCGGTGGTCCGCTCCAGTGCGGCCAGGAACAGCGCTCCGCTTTCATAGGCGGTTGTCACAATCGAGCGCGAGCGCGCCAGCCATGTGAGCGAATCGCGGATCACCTCTTCGTCGTCGACAATATGCAGCATTCAGTCTCCTCGGTATGGCCGGATCTGTTCGGGCGCATCCGGCCCGAAGATTCCTGTTCTTTTGATTTTTTTTCGAAATGCCTGGCGCAGGCTCTTCTACTGCCCGCCGATTATCGCCGAATCTCCGGCTGATGGCACTACCGCTTCGTTTCGCGCCGGCAGCGTGAAACGGAAAATCGTGCCGCCGCCGGGATTGTCGGCATGACTCAGCGTCCCGCCATGGAACTCGACCGCGGTTCGGCAAATCTTCAGGCCCATGCCCATGCCTTCGGCCTTGGTCGAGAAGAACGGGGAAAACAGGCGTTCCGCCAATTCTGCCGGAATGCCGTGGCCGCGGTCGATGACCGCAATGACCACTTCCTGCTTCGAACCGGAAGCGCTGCCAGGTTCGGCAACGATGCGCAACACCCGCCGCTCCGGCGATACTTCGTCCATCGCTTCGATCGCATTGCGCGTCAGGTTGAGCAATACCTGCTCCAGCATCACGCGATCGGCCAGGACTTCCGGCAGGCCGGGCTTGATCTGGCTTTGCACGATCACAAAAAACTGGCGCGCCTGCAGTTCGACCAGCGGCATCACGCTGTCCAGCAGCGTTTGCACCGTCACCGGTTCGCGGCTGGGCTCGCGCCGCTTGACGAAGGTGTGCACGCTGCGAATGATCTGGCCGGCGCGCTGCGCCTGGGTGCTGGCCTTTTCCAGCGCAGGCTTTAGGAGCTGGAGGTCGATGATGCCGTTCGGCTGCGCCGCTGCCTTGTCGATCATATTGATCGCACCGGTGGTATAGCTCGAAATCGCAGCCAGCGGCTGGTTCAGTTCATGCGCCAGGGTGGAGGCGATTTCACCCATCGTGGCCAGGCGCGCGCTGGCCTGCAACTGCTCCTGCTGGCGCTGGTTCAAGTCTTCCACCATCTTGCGGTCGGTGATGTCGAGAATCGACCCCATCCAGCCGGTCTGCTTGCCGCTGTCGTCGACCAGCGGCGACTCGAACACCAGCACAGGAAAGCGTTCGCCATCGGCGCGCTGGAAAATGGTCTCGAACTGCGGCGTGACGGACCCGGCGAGCACCTGCGTGAAGCGCTGCTGGTATTCATCCATTGCTTCCGGCGCCCAGTAAGGCATCGGCGGCAAGCGGCCGACCAGTTCCTCGGCGGGGAAGCCGACCATCTCGCAGAACGCCGGATTGACATAAGTGATGCGGCCGTTCAGGTCGCGCGCGCGCAGGCCGGTCATCAGTGAATTTTCCATCGCGGTGCGGAATGCGACCTGTTCGCGCAACGCGCCTTCCGCTGCCAGGCGGCGATTGATGTCGCGCCACAGCGCCCACAAGCTCCACAGCAGTCCGAGCGACAGCGCGATGACGGAACCGACCAGCAGGCTGGGCAGCAGCTTGGGTGCGCTCTTGACGCTGTTGGTGCGCAGTTCCAGCGTGGCGCCGGGCAGATCCAGCGCGCGGCGGTGGGTGTAGACTCCGCGCCCCGCCCCGCCCGCGGCGCGGCGGTCGAGCACGCGTTCGTTGTGGTCGGCAATCATGATCTCGTTATCCTGCGCGAACCACCACGGCACCATATCGCTCAGGATGTTCGAAATCGAATAGCTTGCCACCAGGCTGCCGACATAACGTTCATCATGAAATAACGGGACGTGGTAATCCAGTGTCGGCGTGCCGGACAGTTCGGCCGGCGGGGTGGGTTGTGCATACAGCGGGGTCTTGGAGGTGCGGGAACGCTGGCCGGTTTCGCGCGACGCTGCAGGATAAGCGGCCAGCGATGCCGGCCCGTCGTCGCTGGCCATCAGTAGTTCTCCTTCCGCATCGAAGTAGGCGATGCGCGCGAACTCGCGATTGTTGCGCGCCAGTGTCGTTATGCGGTCGCGCAAGCGTGTTCCGGAGAGGTAGCCGGACGCGATTTCCGTGCCGATCAGACGCAGGTTTTCCTCGTCGCGCCCCAACTGGAAGCGAATGGTCTGTTCCACCCACAGCGTATCGGCGATCAACTGCTCCTGCCGTTCGTTGGCTTCCATCCGCTGCGCCTGCCACGGCAGCCAGAGCAATGTCGACAGGAAGAGCAGCACCAGCATCATCGGCAGCATCCAGCGCCAGGCCTGACGCCGGGTCGGGAACGCGAAATGGAATCTCTGGCGAAGGCGTTTGCTCAACATGGGAGGAGGGAATTGATTTGGGTCAATGTATTGTCAACGATAGGGCTTGCGTCGGCGTCCGGCAGTTGTGGTTAACCACACTTGTGGCGCTTCAACTGCATGACGACAATACCGCCACAGATCGCATAGGTCTTGTTCCCTCCCAACCACCCTGGAGACAATCAATGAAACTGAAAACCCTGGTTTTTGCACTTTCTGCCGCCGCCGTCATCAGCGGCACTGCATACGCACAGGCACCGATCGTCATCAAGTTCAGCCATGTCGTTGCGAATGATACGCCGAAGGGCAAGGCCGCCGAACGTTTCAAGGAGCTTGCCGAAAAGGCAACTCATGGTCGCGTGAAGGTTGAGGTCTATCCGAACAGCACGCTGTACAAGGATAAGGAAGAACTGGAGGCGCTGCAACTCGGCGCCGTGCAGATGCTGGCGCCGTCACTGGCCAAGTTCGGCCCGCTGGGCGTGAAGGAATTCGAATTGTTCGACCTGCCGTACATTTTCCCGAACAAGGATGTGCTGTATCGCGTGACGGAAGGTCCGATCGGCAAGGAACTGTTCAAGAAGCTGGAATCCAAGGGCATCACCGGTCTGGCGTTCTGGGACAACGGTTTCAAGATCATGTCGGCCAACAAGCCCTTGCATACCCCGGCCGACTTCAAGGGTCTGAAGATGCGCATCCAGTCGTCCAAGGTGCTTGACGCACAGATGCGCGCGCTCGGTGCCAACCCGCAGGTGATGGCGTTCTCCGAGGTATACCAGGCGCTGCAGACCGGCGTGGTGGACGGTACCGAGAACCCGCCGTCCAATTTGTACACGCAGAAGATGCATGAAGTGCAGAAGCATGTGACGGTGTCGAATCACGGTTATCTCGGTTATGCGGTTATCGTCAACAAGAAGTTCTGGGACGGCCTGCCGGACGATGTGCGTAGCCAGCTGGAAGGCGCGATGAAGGAAGCCACCAAGTACGGCAACGCGATCGCCCAGCAGGAGAACGACAAGGCGATGGAAGAAGTGAAGAAATCCGGCAAGACCACCATCTATACCCTGAGCGACAAGGAAAAGGCCGAGTGGCGTCAGGCCCTGCTCCCGGTGCAGAAGCAAATGGAAGGCCGCATCGGCAAGGACCTGATTTCTGCAGTCAACAAGGAAGCCGCGGCGCTGGGCTTCAAGTAATCAACCGGTAGTAAGCAAACGGCCTTGCACCGAGTACATCGAGGCAAGGCCGTAATCGTGTGAGGGCGTCCGGACGTGTCGAACGCCGTCTTGGACAAACAGGAGAAGGTATGAAGTTTCTCAATCATCTGGAGGAATGGCTGATCGCTACCCTGATGGGTGCGGCAACCATCGTGATTTTCATCGCGGTGCTGCATCGCTACGCCTCCGGTATACCGGTCGCAGGGCTGCAGGACTGGCTCATTCAGATCAACACGAGTTGGGCGCAGGAGCTGACGATCTACATGTTCGTCTGGATGGCGAAATTCGGCGCCGCGTACGGTGTCCGTACAGGCATCCACGTTGGCGTCGACGTGCTGATCAATCGCCTTGATACACCCTGGCGCAACAAGTTCATCGTGTTCGGCCTGCTCGCCGGCGCGACATTTACCGGCATCGTCGGCACACTCGGCGCGACGTTTGTCTACGAATTGAGCCACACCTCCAGCGTGTCCGAAGTGTTGGAACTGCCGATGTGGATGGTGTATTCCGCCGTGCCGCTCGGTTCCTACCTGATGTGTTTCCGGTTCCTGCAAGTGGCGTACAACTTCATCAAGATCGGTGAACTGCCCAAGCACGATCACGCGCACGTCGAAGGCATCGAAGAAGAAGATATCTCCGGAGCAAAAGTATGAACGCCGCCATTATCTTTGTCCTTCTCCTCGTCCTGATGCTGACGGGGATGCCGATCTCGATCTCGCTCGGCCTCACCGTATTGACCTTCCTGTTCACGATGACCAACGTGCCGATCGAATCGGTCGCGCTCAAGCTGTTCACCGGCATCGAAAAGTTCGAGATCATGGCGATCCCGTTCTTTATCCTGGCAGGTAACTTCCTGACGCACGGCGGGGTTGCGCGGCGCATGATCAACTTTGCCACGTCAATGGTCGGCCACTGGCACGGCGGCCTCGCTCTGGCGGGTGTGGTGGCTTGCGCACTGTTCGCGGCAGTGTCCGGTTCCTCGCCGGCGACCGTGGTGGCGATCGGCTCGATCATCATGCCGGCGATGGTGCGCCAGGGCTATCCGAAGGGATTCGGCGCCGGCGTCATCACCACCTCCGGTGCGCTCGGCATCCTGATTCCGCCGTCGATCGTGATGGTGATGTATTCGGTATCGACCAATACCTCGGTGGGCAAGCTGTTCATGGCAGGCGTGATACCCGGCCTGCTGCTGGCGACTTTCCTCGGCATGACAACCTGGTTCCTGGCGCGCAAGAAGAATTATCCGCGCATGCCGAAGGCGACCTGGGGCGAGCGCTTCACCAGCTTCCGCAAGAGTGCCTGGGGCCTGCTGCTGATCGTCATCGTGATGGGCGGTATTTATACCGGCGCCTTCACCCCGACTGAAGCGGCTGCGGTGTCCGCAATCTATGCGTTCGTCATTGCAGTGTTCGTGTACAAGGACATGAGCCTGAAGCAGGTGCCCAAGGTCTTGCTCGACTCGGCGTCGATGTCGGCGATGCTGCTGTACATCATCACCAACGCAGTGTTGTTCTCGTTCCTGATGACCAGCGAAAACATCCCGCAGGCAATGGCCGGCTGGATCATGGACAAGGGTTTCGGTGTTATCTCCTTCCTGCTGGTGGTGAACATCCTGCTGCTGCTGGCCGGTAACGTGATGGAGCCGTCATCGATCGTGCTGATCATGGCGCCTATCCTGTTCCCGGTGGCAATGACGCTCGGCATCGATCCGGTGCACTTCGGCATCATGATGGTGGTGAACATGGAAGTCGGCATGTGCCATCCACCGGTGGGCTTGAACCTGTACGTGGCGTCGGGGATAACCAAGATGGGCATATCGGAACTCACGGTGGCGGTGGCACCGTGGCTGCTGACCATGATCGGCTTCCTGCTGCTGGTGACCTACGTGCCGCAGATCTCCCTGTGGCTGCCGAACCTGATCTACAACTAGACCGCTAGGCCGTTTCAGGCTGTCATGTAAAAAAGGCGCGTCACTGGACGCGCCTTTTTTCTGGTCAATGAAGGCTGCCGCCGTCAGACATAGGCAGCCAGCGTGCCTTTCATTTTTTTCAGTGCAGCGCTCTCGATCTGACGGATGCGTTCGGCGGACACGCCGAATTCGTCCGCCAGTTCATGCAGTGTGGCGCCCGAGCCATCGTCGTTGGCGAGCCAGCGCGCCTCGACGATGCGGCGCGAGCGGGAATCCAGCTTGCCGAGCGCCGATTCCAGTCCCTCGGACTGCAGACGGTCGAACTGCCTGGCTTCCAGCGCCTTGGTCGGCTCGCCGGCATCGGAGGACAGGTATGCAATCGGTGCGAACTTGTCGTCTTCGTCGTCGGTCGGTGCATCAAGTGCGATGTCGTGGCCCGACATGCGGGTTTCCATCTCGATCACTTCCTCGCGCTTCACGTTGAGCGACTTTGCCAGATCGTCGACTTGCGCCGGCGTCATCGCATCCAGGCTTTCCTTGTGGCTGCGCAGATTGAAGAACAGCTTGCGTTGGGCCTTGGTCGTTGCGACCTTGACCAGACGCCAGTTCTTCAGGATGTACTCGTGCATTTCAGCCTTGATCCAATGCATTGCATAGGATACGAGGCGCACTCCCTGGTCCGGGTCGAAACGTTTGACTGCTTTCATCAAGCCGATGTTGCCTTCCTGGATCAGGTCGGCGTGCGGCAGGCCGTAACCCAGGTAACCGCGCGCAATCGACACAACTAGGCGCAGGTGTGACAGCACCAGTTTTTGAGCGGCTGCAAGATCGTTCTTTTCGCGCAGGCGGCGGGCGAGCGAGGTCTCTTCCTCATGCGTGAGCATGGGAATCCGGTTCACCGCTGAGATATATGCTTCGATATTGCCCAGATTGCCCGAGAATCCGAGCGTCAAAGCGTGGTTACCTATCGGTGCCAATGCAGTCTGTGCAGACGTTTTCATTCCTTCTCCTTGCTTCCGAAGCTAAGACCATCCATGCAACAGATGTATCCCGCCAATTCGAAGATATATTAGCACTCCCTCGCCGAGAGTGCTAATCGCGGATTTCAACCAGCCAAATAGGAGAAGTCTATGGCGTGTGGGAAAGCCATTGCTTCTTTCACTCTAGATGAGGTGACCCGGAAAAAGTTGCGTGAAATCAAACAAAGTAAAGTCGGCCGGGTTTTCGGATAATTTAAGCCAAGCGGGTCAGATGCCTTCTGACGCACAGGACAGCGCCGGCCAGTCCCAGTAGTGCGCTTGTTGTCAAAAGGTAAATGGATGGCGCCGCGCTCAGTGGCGTCAGACGGAACTCGGACGCGTACAGGCGCGCGAACTCGGCAACCGCGTCGTTCAGCGGCAGCAGCGCCAGCGTCACTACGCCAAGCGCAACGGCTCCGGCAACCAGGCCAAGCAGTGCGCCAGTGTAGTAGAACGGGCGGTAAATATAGGAATCGGCGGCACCGAACATCCGGCATACCTCGATTTCGTCGCGCTGTGTCATGACTTGCAGCCGGATGGTGTTGAACACGACCGCGATCACCACTACGGCAAGGGTGGCGGCAAGGAAAACCAGCGCCAGCCGCAGCACATGCAGCAAGGCCGCCAGCCGCTTTACCCACGCCGAATCGACCTGCACGTATTCGACGCCGGGCAAGGCCTTCAGGCTTGCGGCCAGGGTTCCGATGCGCCCGGCTTCAGTCGCGTTGTCCACGCCGGAAACCTTGACTACATAACCATCCGGAAGCGGATTCTCGCCCAATGCAGTGACGGCGTCGGCCAAGCCGGTCTTGCTGTTGAACAAGGTGAGTGCGTGTTCGCGCGGAATGAACTCCAGACGGGCCGAGTACTTCGCGTCCTGCACGACACGACGGATCTGCGGGGCCAGCGCGGTAACCTGCTCGCGCGGCGTGTCCATCGCCATGAAGATGCTGATTTCCGGATCGACCGCCAACTGCTCCGACACCGGCCGGACGTTTTCCAGGATGGTAAAGCCGGCGATAGGCAGGGCCAGCGCAATCGCGATGACCAGCACGTTCAGGCTGAAACTGCCCGCGGACGAGAGTACGTGTTTGAGTGCATCCGAAATGGCATGCAGATGCAAGCGTAGCCAGTTGATCATGCTGCACCTACAAGAGGTTCGACGGCAGGCGCTTGCGCTATGCGGCCGCGTTCGAGGTAGACGACGCGCTCGGCGCCGGCAAGCATGCTTTCGTCATGCGTTGCGATCAGGCAGGTGACGCCGACGCCGTGGAAGGCTTTCAGGGTTTCCATCACTTTGCCGGCGCTGGCACGGTCGAGGTTGGCGGTCGGTTCATCCGCCAGAATGATCTGCGGGCGGTTGACGATGGCGCGCGCAATCGCGACGCGCTGCTGCTCGCCGCCGGACAGGGCGAGCGGGGCGGACGACGCCTTGTCGAGCAAGCCCACCTTGTCGAGTGCGGCGCGCGCGCGCTTTTCGGCATCGCTTTTTGCGGTGCCGGTCACGAGTAAAGGCAGCATCACATTGGTTAACACACTGCGATCGTTCAGCAGGGTTTGTTGCTGAAAGATGAGACCGAGTTTGCGGCGCAGATAGGGGAGGCCGGAAGACTTCAACCGGCCGATATTCTCACCGTTGACCGAGATCACGCCCGAAGTCGGGCGCTCCATCACGGCGATCATCTTCAGCAGCGTGGACTTGCCGGCGCCGGACGGGCCCGACAGGAAGACCAGTTCGCCTTTTGCAATCGACAGCGAGATATCGGACAGTGCGGAGGAGCCGCCTGCGTACTGCTTGGAAACGTGCCGGAATTCGATCATGTCAGCAAGGCATCGACAAATTCTTCTGCGTTGAACGGCTGCAAATCCTCGATCTTTTCGCCAACGCCAATGAAATACACGGGTACCGGACGTGTCTGCGCAATGGCTGCCAGTACGCCGCCCTTGGCGGTGCCGTCCAGCTTGGTCACCACCAGGCCGGTGAGCTTGAGCGCGTCGTCGAATGCCTTGACCTGCGCCAGCGCATTCTGGCCGGTGTTTCCATCGATCACCAGCAGCACTTCGTGCGGCGCGGACGGCATGCCTTTGGCGATGACGCGTTTGATCTTTTTCAGCTCTTCCATCAGGTGCAACTGCGTCGGCAAACGGCCGGCGGTGTCCACCATGACCACGTCGAGGTTGCGCGCCCTGGCCGATTGCACGGCGTCGAATGCGACTGCGGCCGGATCGCCGGACTCCTGTGCGATGACGGAAACGTTATTGCGTTCGCCCCAGATCGCCAACTGCTCGCGCGCGGCGGCCCGGAATGTGTCGCCGGCCGCCAGCAGCACCGATTGCTGATGCGCCTGCAAGTGCTTGGCAAGCTTCCCGATGGTGGTGGTCTTGCCGGCGCCGTTGACGCCCGCGATCATCATCACCAGCGGTTGATGGCGGCCCAGCACGAAGGGCTTTTGCAGCGGCGTCAGCATCTCGATCAACAGCGTGCGCAGCGCGGTCTTCACCTGTTGCGCTTCGGTCAGCTTTTCGTTCTTTACTTTTTTCTTCAGTGCTTCGAGCAGGAAACGCGTGGCTTCCACGCCGGCATCGGACACCAGCAGTGCGGATTCGAGCTCTTCGTACAGGTCGTCATCGATCTTTGCGCCGACGAACAGCGTCGTCAGGTTGGACGAAGTCTTTGACAGGCCGGCCTTGAGGCGCCGCATCCACGACTGCTTCTGCTCCGGCGGCGGAGGCGCGGCAGGGACGATTTCGCCTTCCGCCTCTTCCTCCTCGCCTGCCGGAACCGGTTCAGGCGCTGCCGCTACCGGTGCCGGAGCGGGCGCGGCGGCTGGAGGCGGTGCAGCCGGTTCGACCGCAGGAGCGGGTTCAGGAGCCGTTGCCGGTGCGAGGGCGGGAGTTTCCTTCTTGAACCAGGACGGCATCCACGACGATCTGGATTCGACCGGTGCCGGTTCGGCGGGAGCATTCAATTCGGGGGCGACCGCCGGCGTGACCGATTCTTGCTTTTGCTCCGGCGCCTCTTGCTGAGGGGCGGATTCCGGTGGCGCAGGCGTGTCTTTCGGCTTTTTCTTGAAGAAACTAAACATCGGGGCAGGAGAGAAAGGCAGTCTGGCGCACGAAGAGTCGCGCAGCAGAAAGAAGATACAATCGGAACCTCATCCTATGCGCAACGTCAACCTGTCGCAACCTGTTGTTGTTGCATCAAAGTCAGTCCCCTATTTTATCAGAGCAGAGACCATGAAATTCCGGATCGCCCTATTGTTGTCGGCGTGCGTGCTGAGTTGGCTGCCCGTTGCTGCCGGCGCTGCAAGCGCCGAACTTGCTCAAGAGCACATGCTGAAAAATGGCATGAAAATCATCGTCAAGGAAGACCATCGGGCGCCCACGGTCGCGCACATGGTCTGGTACAAGGCCGGATCGATGGACGAAACCAGCGGCACCACCGGCGTTGCGCACGTGCTGGAACACATGATGTTCAAGGGGACGAAGACGCTCAAGCCGGGCGAGTTCAGCCAGCGCGTGGCGGCGCTCGGCGGCCGCGAGAACGCGTTCACCAGCAAGGATTACACCGCCTATTATCAGCAGATCGAAAAGTCCAAACTGGAAAAAGTGATGGCGCTGGAAGCCGATCGCATGGCGAACCTGGTGTTCGACAAGGACGAATTCGGACGCGAGATCCGGGTGGTGATGGAAGAGCGCCGCTGGCGCACCGACGATCAGCCGATCCCGCTGGTATACGAAACCCTGAACGCCACTGCCTACATGGCCCATCCCTATCATCATCCGGTCGTGGGCTGGATGAGTGATCTGAAGAGCATGACAGTGCAGGATGCAAAGGCCTGGTACGACCATTGGTATGCGCCCAACAACGCGACCATGGTGGTGACCGGCGATGTCGACGCTGCAAAAGTGTTTGCACTGGCCGAAAAGCATTTCGGCAAGATCGCGCGCAAGCAGGTGCCGGTCAGGCGTCCGCAAGGCGAGCCGCCGCAGCGCGGTCTCCGGCGCATCAACGTCAGGGCGCCGGCGGAAAATCCGTACGTCACGCTCGCCTTCAAGGTGCCGGCATTGACCGACGTCGAGAAGGACGAGGATCCCTATGCGCTGGATGTGCTGGCGGCGATTCTCGACGGCTATGACAATGCCCGGCTGAATGCGAAGCTGGTGCGCACCGAGAAAGTCGCCAATTCGGTGGGCGCGAGTTACTCGAATATCTCGCGCGGCCCGGTGCAGTTCATTCTTGACGGCACACCGGTAAAGGGCACGACTACCGGGCAACTGGAAAAGCTGTTGCGCGCCGAAGTCGAGCGCGTCGCGCAGGAAGGGGTGTCGGAGGAAGAACTGAAGCGCGTGAAGGCGCAACTGATTGCCGGCCAGATCTACAAACGCGATTCGATCTTCGGGCAGGCGATGGAAATCGGCACGATGGAAATGAGCGGACTGTCGTACACGCAGATCGACCGGATCATCGAAAAATTGAAACAGGTGACCGCGGAACAGGTGCAAGCCGTCGCTCGCAAATACTTCGGTGATGAAGCGCTGACGGTCGCGACGCTGGTTCCGCTACCCCTGTCCGAGACAAAACCGGCTGGCCCGCCCAAGGGCATGCGTCATTGATCCGGAGAGAGAAAAAACATGATGAAACGCTTTCTGTTCGCGGCGGCACTGTGCTTCACGGCGATTTCCCCTGCCTTTGCCGCTCTCGATATCCAGTCCTGGACGCTCGCCAATGGCGCAAAAGTGCTGTTCGTCGAGAACCACTCGATTCCCATTCTCGATGTCAGCGTCGAGTTCGATGCCGGTGCGCGCCGCGACCCGGCGGGCAAGGCCGGTACCGCGGAACTGACCAATTCCATGCTGGCGCGCGGTGTGCACGAAGCAAACGCGCCGTTCGCGGAACCGGCGCTGACCGAAGCGCAGATCTCGAATGCTTTCGCCGACACGGCGGCACAGCGCGGCGGCAGCGCAGGATCGGACCGGGCGGGATCGACCCTGCGCACGCTGTCGAGCAGTGCGGAACGCGATGCATCGATTGCGTTGCTGGCGCGGATTCTGGCGCAGCCGAGTTTCCCGGAAGAGTTTTTTGCGCGTGACAAGGCGCGTATGCTGTCCGCGATCCGGGAAGATGAAACGAAACCGGAGTCGATCGCGGACAAGGCTTTCTGGCGTCTGCTGTACGGCACGCATCCGTATGCGCAGCAGGAAACCGTGGCCACGGTCGAGCCGATTACGCGCGACGATTTGCTTGCCTTCCACAACGCGCATTACGTCGCCAACCGGGCAGTGATCTCGATGATCGGCGATATTTCCCGGACAGAAGCGAATGTGATAGCGCAGCAACTTACCGTGCGCCTGCCGCAGGGCGCGCCGTTGCCGGCCCTGCCGGAGGTGAAGGTGTTGCCGGCACGCGAAGAGCTGATTGCCCATCCGGCATCGCAGGCGCACATCCTGCTCGGCATGCCGGCGATCGCACGCGGCGATCCGGATTATTTTCCCCTGCTGGTCGGTAACTACACGCTCGGCGGCGGCGGGTTCGTATCCCGATTGACGCGCGAGGTGCGCGAAAAGCGCGGCCTGTCCTACAGTGTATACAGTTACTTCATGCCGATGGCGCAGCCCGGGCCCTTCCAGGCAGGGCTGCAGACGCAGAAGGACCAGGCCGACCAGGCACTCAAGGTGGTGCGCGACACGATGTCGACTTTTCTACGCGAAGGACCTTCCGCACAGGAGTTGAAGGCGGCGAAGGACAACCTGACCGGCGGTTTCGCGCTGCGCATCGATAACAATCGCAAGATTCTCGACAATATCGCCGCCATCGGCTTTTACAATCTCCCGCTCGATTATCTCGATACCTGGACAAAGAAGGTTGCGGCGGTGACAGTGGCCGACATCAAGGCTGCATTCAACCGCAAGATCGAACTTGACAAGATGTCTACGGTCATCGTCGGCAATGGCAGTTAAACCCATGCAAAAGCATCAGAATCGCAAGCACGGCCCGGCGCGCCAGGTGCGCATCATCGGCGGGCAATGGAAACGCACGCCGCTGGCCGTACTCGACGCCGAGGGTTTGCGGCCGACGCCCGACAGGGTGCGCGAAACCTTGTTCAACTGGCTCAATCATCTGCTGGATGGCGGGTGGGACAGGCTGGTCTGCCTTGATTTGTTCGCCGGCACCGGCGCGCTCGGCTTTGAAGCGGCCAGCCGGGGTGCCGCCAGCGTCGTCATGGTGGAGGACAACCTTGCCGCCGTCCGGCAACTGGAGACAACCCGAACAAAGTTGAAGGCAGATCAAGTCAGCATTCGGCGCGGTGATGCATTGTCGGCGGCGGAGAGCCTGCTGGCGCGTGGCGGTAGCGGCTTCGACCTGATTTTCCTTGACCCGCCGTATCACCGCGACTGGCTGGTAAAAATACTGCCGGTATGCGCGCGCCTGCTCGCTGCAGGCGGCTTGGTATATGCTGAGGCTGAAATACCGCTCGACGATTTCCCGGACGCGGCTACGCGGCCAGCGTGGCTGGATGGATGGGAAGTGGTACGGGCAGACAAGGCCGGAATGGTGTTCTATCACTTGCTGCAGCGCAAAACGACGCCGGAAATTCAGGCATAATGCGCGTTCCGGAAATTGTTACACATTGGGAGCCTCGATGGTCACCGCCGTTTATCCAGGAACATTCGATCCGCTCACCCGCGGCCATGAAGATTTGGTACGCCGCGCTTCCGGCTTGTTCGACAAGCTGATTGTCGGGGTTGCCGACAGCAAGAACAAGCGGCCTTTCTTTTCGCTGGAAGAGCGCCTGTCGATCGCCAACGAAGTGCTCGGCCATTATCCGAACGTGCAGGTGGAAAGCTTTTCCGGCCTGCTGAAGGATTTTGTGCGCACACACGATGCGCGTGTCATCGTGCGTGGCCTGCGCGCCGTGTCCGACTTCGAGTATGAATTCCAGATGGCGGGCATGAATCGTTATCTGCTGCCCGACGTCGAAACCCTGTTCCTGACGCCCTCTGATCAGTATCAGTTCATTTCCGGCACCATCGTGCGCGAAATCGCGACGCTGGGCGGCGACGTATCCAAGTTTGTGTTTCCGTCGGTCGAGAAGTGGCTGCAGGACAAAATCGCCCAGGGCGAAAAATAGGAAGCAGCAGAGGTTGTCATGGCGTTGATGATTACGGACGACTGCATCAATTGCGACGTATGCGAGCCCGAGTGCCCGAACGACGCGATTTACATGGGTCCGGAAATTTACGAGATCGATCCCGAAAAGTGCACCGAGTGCGTCGGCCATTTCGCCGAACCGCAATGCCAGCAGGTGTGTCCGGTCAGTTGCATCCCCTTCAATCCGGCCTGGCGCGAGAGCAAGGAAGAACTGCAGGCGAAGTACGAGCGCTTGCAGGCGGCCACGAAGTAGTCGAAGTCGCCGAAGTAGCGGCAATCAGCCGGCGGTGACAACCTTGTTGCGGCCGTCCTGCTTTGCCTGATACAGCGCCTGGTCGGCGCGTGCGACCAGGCGCTGCACGGTAGCTTCCGCCGTGCTGCCGATCTCCGATTGCATCAGTCCCGCAACACCGATCGAGACGGTGACCTCGAGTTTCTCTCCGCTGTTCAGCATCAGCGGCTGTTCCGCAATGCTCAAGCGGATCCGTTCCGCAACGCTGCCGGCGTCACTTGCGCTGGCATCGGTCAGCAATACCACGAATTCCTCGCCGCCGAAGCGTCCCAGTGCATCGCTCAGGCGCAACTCCGCCTTGATACGCCCCGCCACCTCGCGCAGCACGTCGTCTCCGGCCTGGTGGCCGATGCGGTCGTTGATCTGCTTGAAATGGTCGATGTCAATATACAGGCAGGCCAGCGCATTGCCCTGGCGGCGGCTGCGGCCGACTTCTTCCAGCAGCCGGCGCTCAACGTAACGGCGGTTGTTCACGCCGGTCAGCGGATCGGTCAGGCCGATATGCTTGAGCCGTTCGTTGTTGATCACGTTTTCCAGGCAGATCGCGATGATCGACGCCATGTGCTGGATGAAATCGGTGCCCATGCTGGCCGAAAACCGTGTCGCATCGTTGCTGCCGAGGTTGAGGCAGCCGATCAGACGGCCGTGGCGCAACAGCGGCACGATGGCGACGCTCGCCGGCGGCGGCACCGGCTCCGGGAATGCGCGGCCGTACAACTGCTCCTCATAGCTTCCCAGCACCGGCCGCGATAATTGTCCGTACAGGTCGCCGAGTTCCGCTTCTTCCTGCAGGAACAGCAGGTGCGGGAAGGCCGCGAGATTGATGTTCAGTTCAATCAGGATGCGGCGGATGCTGTAATCCGGATCGAGCAGCGACAAGGTGACGACGTCGAGCGTCGCAGCTTTCGCAAACGAATGGAAGATGGTGTCGACCAGTTGCTGGAAACTGTCCGCGGCAATGAATTTCAGGTCGAATGCTTGATGGCGCTGCAGGATCTGCTGGTTGTGCGCGGCCTGCGCCAGGAGATGGGCCAATTGTTCGCGCAATTGCCGGTTTTCGGTAGCCAGGTCGTGCGACATGGGCGCGGACTCCTATGGGATCGCGTCAGAATGCCAGAGCGACTTCGACTTCTTGCCCCACCCGCAGCACCTGACCTTCTCCTTCGAGCAGCACGGCGTTCATGCCGAAGGTGATGCCGCCATCGACCTTGGGATTGGCGCGGTAGGTCCGCAGGATGTCGAGCGGGTCGGGGCCGATTTCTCCGCTTGCCTGGTCGATCGAGGGAATCGGGCAGCGCGGGCAGGGCTTGACCGGCTTCACGGCGGCTTCGCCGATCCGGATCGACTCCGCATAGTCTTCCTCGAATGCTTCGATGCCGTTGATGACGATATTCGGCCGGAAGCGGTTCATCGGCAGCGGATCGCGCCCTTGCGCCTGCAGCTTGCCGTTCAGGTCATTCAGGGAAGCTTCCGACACGACCAGCATCGGATAGCCGTCGGAGAAGAGCGTCGGCGCTTCAAGACCGCCCGTCCATTCGGCGCTGCCATGACGCTTTGCCGCGGCATGAAAGCGCACCAGCCGGCAGGATGTGCCGAGAAAGTTGCTGAACCAGGCCGCCGTCGTTTCGTCGCAGTCGTAGGCTTTCACCGTGTCGTCCCATACCTGCACATCAACGACTGACTCATTTTCGGAGTCGGGCAGGCCCAGCGGAACTTCGAGACGCAGCATGCCCGGCGCGCGCAGCTCCAGCGTGTCGGCCTTGATGCGCGGGACGATCAGCGCCATCTTCGGGAATTCGCGCTGCGTCATGAATCTGCCCTGCGCATCGACCACCATCCATTCGCGGTCGTAGATGTGTTCGCTCATCAGGCCGGCCTTGGTCAGAGTTGCCTGGCGAAGCGGGATGCCGGCGCAGGATTTGATCGGGTAGAGGTTGAGTTCGGTGAGGATGGGCATGTGGTTCGGGTTCAGGTTTTGTTTTGCAGTCCGAGCAGGGCGTCTTCGATCCAGCCAAACCGGATTTTCTCTTGTTCCAGCCGTATTTTCGGGCCGAATCGATTATCGCGTAAATCGTCGTACAGCGCGCGTTCCTCGTCGTCGAGCCGGGGCAGGTCGCGCGTTGCCGGTTGCGGTTCATCGGTCCATTGCTCGCGATGCGCCAGCAGCGTGGCGCGATCCATCAGGAAAGAGCGCGCATGCGGAAAATGGGCACGTAACTGGTCCAGGATGGCGAAGCCGTGGGTGTCGATGTCGCCCCAGTAGTAAAGCTTGCGATCGCGCAACCACGCGGCCTCGGCAAGCATGTCGAATCCGTAGCCGGCGCCGAAAATCACCAGGCTGTCCGCCATCGGCGGAAAAGCCAGGAAATTGACTTCGTTTTCCGTGATGAAGACGCGCGACGCGGCGGGATCGAGACGGGCGAAGGTGTCGTGCGTGAGCGCGAGATCTTGGTCGGTGCCGGTCACCAGCAGAGCCTGTTGCGCATCGAGCAGACGGAAGCGGATGCGTACCGGCTTGCTGCGGAAGCCGTAGCGGCGCGCGAAATCACCTGCGGCGCCGGCATCAACGGCGCCGGCGGGCAGCGCGAGACCCAGCAACTCCGACAAGACGCCGCGGTGCAGTTCGATGAACTTGCTGTGCACGCCGGGGATATCGACCTGCCGCAGGTAAATCCCGGGACGTGGGTTGGCCTGCAGCCAGCCGACGATGGCGAGCAGGCGCGTCCAGTCGCCTGCCAGTTCCAGTGCCCGCAGCGGACGTTTTTTCAGCCACGGCAGCAATGCCGGCTGGGCGGCGGTTTGCGCGGCAAGGTCGCGGAAACGCTCGGCGTCGCGCCGCTTTGCGATCAGGGCGAGCGCATCGTCGAGCGTGTCGATCCAGGCCTCGTGGGGAACGGCATTGGCGCCGATCACGCGATGCCGGACTTCCCGCATCACCAGGCGGTAACCATGGCGCGTACTACTCTTCTCGCCGAGCTGCAGATCAGCGATCCAGGCGCGCACCGCGTCGAAACGCTCCGACAATTCCGGCGAGCCGGGGCTCTTCAGCGTCAGGCGCAAGGGAAAACAGCTTTCTTCGTCGATCAGCGAGGACAGCAGGCGGCCCTTGTCCCAGAGCTTTTGCACCTGGGCGCGCAGATCAGACGGCGTGGTCCAGCTCATGCCCGGCGCGCCGCTTTCTCCGCCTGGTATTCGGCGATGCTGAGGTTGCGCAGCATGGACGCGCGTCCTTCCTCGTTGTGCACGAAGCCCACGCTGGAGACGAAGGGTTCGATGATATGGATTTTCTGCAGCGGAGTGACGATCAGGAGCTGCAGGTTCAACTGCTGGAACAGTTTCAGCCCGTACTGCGCCGACTCGTCCGAACCGCGGCCGAACGCTTCATCGATCACCACGAAGCGGAAGGAGCGCGAACGGGCGGCGCCCCATTCGAGGCCGAACTGGTAGGCCAGGCTGGCGGCCAGGATGGTGTAGGCGAGTTTTTCCTTCTGTCCGCCGGACTTGCCGCCGGAGTCGGAGTAGTGCTCGTGTTCGGCGCCGTCCTCGCGCCAGCGCTCAGAGGCGGCAAATGTGAACCAGTTGCGCACATCGGTCACCTTCGCCGTCCAGCGGCGATCCATCTCGGTTTGTCCCTCGCGCCCGCGGAAGCGCTCGATGATCCGGCGTACCTGCAGGAACTTGGCTTCCGAATACTGCGCGTCGTCGGAGCCGGTCAGGCTGCCTTCGGTGCAAGCCCGCAATTCGCTTTGGAAGTCGCGGATGTCGGCATCCTGCGCAAGCTGCGCTTCCAGCACGATATAGCGGCCGGGGTTGTAGTCGATCTGGGTGAGCGAGCCGTTGATGAAGGCGATACGTTCCTTGATGGTTTCGCGTTCACGATTGAGTTGCGATTGGAAGTTGGCGACTTCGCGGATGGTGTTCTCGTTGAGCAGTTCCTTGAAGCGTGCCTCGAAGCGCGGCAGGTCGTCGGCCGCGAGTTGTTGCAGCATGGCGCGATATTCGAAAGCGGCATCGATGCTGACGTCCACGTCCTGCGTATCGAGCTTGTAGGTTTCCTTGTACTCGGCCATCGCCTTGATGATTTTTTCGCGCAGGCGATCGAGTTTCCTGCTTTCGGCATCGATGCGATCCTGCAGCCATTTGCGCATGTCCTGTTCGCGGTTGTCGCAGGATTCCACGCTCAGTTGATGTTCGCCGAGCGCTTCGCCGCGCATGGCTTCCAGATCGCCGAAGCGGGCTTCGTGCACTGCGTTCGCCGGGTCGTCCCGCAACGCGCGGGTCTGCGTCTGCAGATCCGCGGCGTCGGCTTTCTTTTGTTCCGCCTTGGAGCGCTTGTCCTTGTGCGCTTCAAGCTGCGCTTCGGTATCCTGCAAGGCCTGCGCCAGCGCGTCCAGTTGCCCGGTCAGTTGCTTGAGCACATCGGATGCCGATTCCAGTTGTTTCTTCTCTTCCTCCAGCCGCGTCACTTCCACTGCCAGCGGTCGCCAGTCGAGTTCGCGGAAGTCGGAAAACTCGTCGAGCCGGGACAGCGTTTGCCTGCGTTCGTTCAGCATCCGCAGTTCGCCCTGCATTTCGCCGATCCGGCTGCCGGTTTCGCCCAGCCGCGTTTCGAGCTGCCGTGCCTTCGCTTCCAGCGTCGCAACCTTGGCGGCATTGGTCCAGCCGAGCACGTAACGGCTGCGGTCGGCGATGTGGTGGCGGTCGTCCTTTTCGTGCCGTTCGCCCGGCGCCTTGATCTGGCCGGCGCGGGTGACGGCGCGCGGTTCGCGATGGAACTGCTCCTGCGTCGCGCAGCAGGCGACATCGAAACGGTGCGCGATCTCGCGCTCCAGCCAGTCGTAGAACGGCGAGTCGGGCTTGATGACCAGTTTGCGCGCCAGCGCGTCGCGGTGCAGGGCGGGCATCTCCTTGCGACTCGCCGGGCGCACGCGGAAATAAACCAGGCGTCCCTTCAGGTGGGTGCGGTCGACCCACGCGGAGACGGTCGCGTAGTGCGCGTCGGGCACCAGCAAGGCCAGGCCGAAGCCGCGCAGCAGGCGTTCTGCCGCTCCCTCCCAGTCGCGCTCGTCTTCGCGCACCTGGATCAGTTCGCCGGCGAAAGGCATGTCGTCCTCGGACAATCCCAGTGCCGCGCACAGGGCGGTGCGCATCGCCACCTGGTCGGCGGGGATGTTGCTGCGCCGCGCCTTGAGGCTGGCGATTTCGGCGCTGAGCGCGTCGTGCTCCCGCTTGCCCTGGCGCAGGGTTACTGCTGCTTCCGTGAGTTCGTTTTGCAGCGCTGTCTCGTACTCCTTCGTCGTTTCGGTCAGCGCCGCGAACGATTGCCGCTGCGTGCTGAATCCTTCCGCGTCGCCGGCGGGGGAGATGCCCAGCGTGCGCACCAGCCCCGCGTAGCGTTCGGCCTTGCGCTGACGCGCCTGCCGTTCGCCGTCTTTCGCTTCGATTTCGTGCGCCAGCCGCTCGATGCGGTCGCCGCCGTTGTTGGCGATGCTGCGTCGGAGTTCCCGTTCTTCGGCCTGCTGCGCGCTGCGGCGTTCTTCCAGGCGCTGCACTTGCGCGTGTTGCCGCGTCCATTCCTCGTCGAGCGAAGCGATGCGTTTTTCCAGCAAGGCCAGCTTGAGTCCGGCGAACCATGGCTTGAGCGCTTCGCGGCAGGCCCGCAATGCATCGTTGCCGGCGACCAGTTCGCCATGCCGTTCGCAGTTGGCGACCAGCGGCGTCAGCAGTTCCACCTGGCGCTTGGCTTTGAGCACCGCTTCGTGCGCCCGGCTGAGATCGTCGAAATGCGCGATCAGGGCCGCCACGCGCGGCGCGACGTCGAAGGGTTCAAGCATGTGGTTGCGCACGAAGTCGGTGAGATTGCCTACCGACTTCATCGACACCGTCTGGTGGAACAGTTCCAGCGCCTGTTCGTTCTCGATGCCGAAACGGCGGCGGAACCAGGCGCCGTAGGGCGGGAAGCTGTCGAAGCTTTCCGCGCCCGCGGCTCTGAGTTTTTTGCGCAGCGCCGCGATATCGGTGCCGAAATGCGCGAAGTCGGCGGCGATCGACAATGCGCGCTCGGCGCCGACGAAGAAACGCGCCGGCTGTCCCTGCAGTTCCTTCATCCAGAACACCTGCGCCAGCGTCACGGTATGGTCGAAACCGGCGTTGTGGAAGACACCGAGGATCACCGAATAACTGTTGTGGTCGCGCAAGGCGACCGGTTTTGCGGCGCCGCTGAGCTCGTTGCGTTCGGACTTGTAATGTCCGAGCACATACGAACGCAGCGTGCGTTCCCGCGCATCGGCGCCGGCCGCCTTGTTGTAGGCGATGCGGTGCGCCGGCACCAGCAGCGTGGTCACCGCGTCGACCAGCGTCGATTTGCCCGAACCGATATCCCCGGTGAGCAGGGCGTTGCGGCCGTCCGCCTGCAGCGTCCACACGCGGCCGTCGAAGGTGCCCCAGTTGAACACTTCCAGCCGCTGCAGACGAAAGCCGGACAGCGTATCGTCGGCGGAAAAATCCAGTTCCAGCGGCTTATTCATCGCCCGGATTCCCCTGCAGTTGCGCCCGGTACGAAGCCAGGCGGGCATCGAATTCGGACAGCCATTGCGCGTCGACGAACGCCTTGAGGATGCGCCGCACTTCGAACATCGCTTCCTGTCCGGCGGAGCTGCCAGCGGCCGGCTTCAGACGCCGCACGAAGCCCAGTTCGGCAACCTTGTTCAGGTGCGTGTCGACCTGGTCGATCAGTTTGGCTTCATTGCTGCCCTCCGGAAGAAATACCCGGATCAGTTCGACCACGTTGCCGCGCGATAGCACCAGGCGCGTGCCGGCGCCTTCGGTATCGAACTCGGCCAGCTTCTTGCGCAGCAGGGCCAGCAGCAGGCTGACCGGAAACGACAGCGGACGCCGCGCGACCAGGCGCGGCAATTTTGCCGCGGCATCATCGTCGTCATCGCGATTGCGCGAGCGCAGGAAGGCATAACCCTCGGCTTCGTCTAGCACCAGTTCCAGCCCGAGTACGGCGACATAGTCGCGGACCCGCGCTTGCAGCGCCAGCAGCATGTTCCAGCATGCGCCGTCGCCCTCACGGTAAAGCACGCCCTTGAGCAGCGGCACCACCATCGCCGACAGGTCGGGCTCGGCCGCAGCCGGCGTTTCAATGTGTTCCTGTTCCATGCTTACCTTACGAAGATCACGCGCGGCAGACGCGCCTGCTTCATCCTTTGTCGATTGCCGTTCGTGTCGTCCATGCCGCCCTCATGCCAGATGATGGTGTCGGCCGTCTCTTCGTCGACCACCGCCTTGAATTCTTCACCGGCCAACTGCAGGTAGGCAATCAGTTCCGCCAATCCCTGTTCCAGCGGCCGCGTCGCGCACAGTTCGCTCAGGCTGATGCTGCTGCGTTGCTGCAAGGCCTGGCGCACGTGGCGCGACAGTGCCGCCTTGTCGATCACCACCTGCGAGAACAGCGCGGCGGCATCGACGTCCGCGTCGCCGGACTCCAGCGCCACGTCGGCGATCACCGATTTGAGCGGCGGCGTGTACAGCGGCCGTTCCATCGGCAATTCGATGTCGGCGGCGGT
Source organism: uncultured Noviherbaspirillum sp. (assembly GCA_966212445.1). GTDB lineage: Bacteria > Pseudomonadota > Gammaproteobacteria > Burkholderiales > Burkholderiaceae_D > Noviherbaspirillum. The sequence continues at coordinate 92,167 of CBIHRJ010000005.1, forward strand.
ATCGGCGATTTCCATGATCGCGCCGGGCGGCTGCGCATCGCGTAGCGCCAGCGCCTTGCTCTCGATGCCGTGCAGGATGTCCATGATGCGGCGGTTCTCCAGCCAGGCCTGGTCATCGAGGAAGCGTCGCAACTGCTGCGAGAGTTGCGCGACGGTGCGCTGGGTATGTTCGCCGGCTTCCAGCCAGTCGTAATGGATGCGGCGGGTGCGCGCGTCGGGATTGAGCGCGCTCACCGGCGGCAGCGCCAGGACCCGCTCCAGCAAGGCAGTCAGTTCCTCCTGCCGGTGGCTGGACATCAGGAAATCCCAGAACGCGCGAAAGCTCCTGCCCTGGTCGGAATCGGCGATCGCATCGCGCTCGCCCATGATCTCTTCCAGCAGCGCTCCCTTGCTGCCTTCCCAGAGCGCAATGCGTTCGCGCACGCGCCGGTCCAGCCCGCGAAAGTTATGTTCCACTTCGCGAAAATCGGTGAGCAGCTCGCGCGCCATGGACAGGAATTGCTGGAAACGGTCCTTCAGGCCGGTATCGTCCAGCAGCGGAATGTCTCCCGCCAGGACGCGCGCCATGTCGGCGTCGATCTCGTCGCGCCGTTTCTGCAGTTCCGCGACGCGGGTTTGCGGATCGGTCTCGGTACCCTCGCTCATCTGCCTGAGCAGTTCGAACAGCGTCAGCAGCCGCGACTCCGTACCGACGAAGCTGCGTTCGGTCAGCGCGGCCAGCCAGGCGATCGCCTTTTCGGTGGCCGGCATCAGGTCGAAATGCGGCTCGTCCGAACCTTGCAGGTAGAACTTACGCAACCAGCCGCGCTCGTTGGCGGCCCAGTCGTTGAGATAGTCGAGCGCCGGTTTGGGAAAGGCGTCCGCACCCAGCCGTTCGCGCAGGGCGAACAGCTCGTCCTCCAGCGCTTCGGCCAGATCCGCCTGCGCCATCACCCGCACATTCGGCGCGATGAACACGCGATGCAGAAAGCTCGCCACCAGCGGTGCGTGGTCGGAGCGCAGCAGCCTCCAGGCGGGATGGTTTTGCCGCAGCAGGTCGAGGGTGCCGTAATCCAGGCTCATGGCTTTTGCCGAAGGCCCGCCTGCGCCCGCACGCGCATCCGGCCCGCCATTTCATCGCGGGTCCGCGGCCGGTCGACGGTAACGAACTGATGGTGTTGGTACGCGCTCATCCCGCCATTGTAGCCGCTACGTTCGGGCTTGACGCCGCTGCAGATAGGCGTCGATGCGCTTGCCGGTTTCTTTCGTCGCGAGGTAGACGCCGCGTTGTCCGGAGCGCTCCAGCACGCCCGAATCGAGCCAGCTCTGCACCATGTGACGCGGGATGCCGCGCTCGACCAGTTCGCTGGCACGAATGGTTTTCGCCGCCTTTTGCACGGTTTTGCGCGCAGTCTTCTTGCCTGAAGCGGGCTTTGCCTTGGCGGCCGGCGCACGCGGCACCGGGAACTTCGTTTCCGGCTTGACGGCTGCGGCCGGCGTGTCGCCCAGATCGATGCCGAACAGCGCGGAGAGGTCTGCGCCTTCCAGTTGCCGGTGTTCGCCGGTCTCCGCCACCGGCGCCTTGCCCGCCTGTTGGATCAGTTCCTGCGGATCGACATGGCGCAGCAGAAACAGCAGTTCCGGCTGGCGATCGAAGCGGGCGCCGGCGCCGTACAATACCGCCGCGACATGCTTGCACATCCAGGCCGAGTCCGGGCAACTGCAGCGGAAACCGATCTGCTTCGGCACCGGGAACAAGCCCTTGCCCTGACGCGTGACGACTTCCATCACGGCATCGGACAGGCGGCCTTGCAGCAATTCCACCAGCGACGCGACCTTGCCGGCGCATTCCTTGAGAATGCCTTGCCACAGCTTTTTATCCAGCGCATGCACGTCGATGTCGACCTGGTAGACCTGGGAACCGGCAACCAGCGCGCTGATCTTGCCCTTCGCGATCTGCAGGTCGACCACCGAGCCGTTACGCACATAAGTGCGCCCGCGCGGCAGCCGGTTGGCATAGTCGCTGTAGGCTTCCAGGTGTTCGCACCATTGCTTGCCCCAGAAGGTGCGCGCAATGGCGCGGCCTTCGATGGCCACCGGTTCACACACGCGGCCCTTTTTCTTGAGCAATGCAACCATCTTCTCGGCCTTGCGCCGCCGTTCCGCGACCGGCACATAAGGCGCCCATCCGCCGTAGTAATAACCGCTTCCCATGATCCGCTCCATTCAGACTTTCCCCGTTCTCACCTTCCCCTTCAAGGGGAAGGCCGGGAAGGGGATGGATTCACTAACCACACACAGCCGAATCCGTGCCTTATTTCTCATCCATCGCGCGACCGAGATCGAGCGACACCAGCCGCAGCAATTCATCGTTGCTCATTTCGGTGAGCAGCGTTTCCGCGCCGCCCTCCAGGATTTCATTGGACAGGCCTGACTTGGCTTCGATCAGTGCGTCGATTTTTTCTTCCACGGTGCCGCGGCAAACTAACTTGTGCACCAGGACATTTTTTTTCTGGCCGATACGGTAGGCGCGATCCGTCGCCTGATTTTCGACCGCCGGGTTCCACCAGCGATCGAAGTGGATCACGTGCGACGCCGCCGTCAGGTTGAGTCCGGTGCCGCCGGCCTTGATCGACAGCACGAAAAACGGCGGTCCCTGTTCGCACTGGAAATCGTCCACCATGGTCTTGCGCGCCTTCACCGGCGTTGCGCCGTGCAGCACCAGTCCCGGCCTTCCGTAGATGTTCTGCAAAAAATCGGCCAGCGGCGCGGTCATTTCCTGGAACTGGGTAAACACCAGCAGCTTTTCCTGGCGCGCCGCGATTTCCTCGACGATGTCGCGCAGGCGGGCAAACTTGCCGCTGTCACTTGGGCCGTAGGCGCCGTCTCCCAGCCATTGCGAAGGGTGGTTGCAGATTTGCTTCAGGCGCATCAGGAACGCAAGCACCGCGCCGCGGCGGGCAATGCCGTCCAGCGCGGCGATCTGTTGGGCGAGCGTGTCGACCGATTCCTGGTACAAGCGGGCCTGCACCCGGCTCAGCGAACACCATGCCTTGACCTCGGTCTTGTCCGGCAGATCGGCAATGATGCGCTTGTCGCTTTTCAGGCGACGCAACAGGTAAGGTTGCACCAGCTTGCGCAGCGGCGCATAACCGGCCTGACCGTCTTCCGCCATGCGCTTGGCGAGACGGCCGAAAGCCTTGTCGGAACCGAGCAGACCAGGACAGATGAAATCGAACAGCGACCACAAGTCGCCCAGGCTGTTTTCCACCGGCGTACCGGTCAGCGCCAGCCGCACGCGGCTCTTCAAGGCTTTCGCCGCGCGTGTCTGCTTCGCGCCCGGATTCTTGATCGCCTGCGCTTCATCCAGGACCGTCAGCGACCATTGGATCTGCGCGAGCCACGGCACCCGCAGCAGGCTGCCGTAGCTGGTGATGACGACATCGATACCGGCCAGGCGCTCGGGCGGCAGCGTCGCCAGTTCCTTCGCGGGCATGGCCGACGGATGCGCGACGAGCACGCGCAGGCTAGGCGCAAAGCGCGCGATCTCCGACTGCCAGTTGGCGATGAGGGAGGCGGGCATCACCAGCAGATGCGGACCGGGGTCGGCAGCGCGCTTGGCCATCAGCAGCAGGCCCAGCACCTGCACGGTCTTGCCCAGCCCCATGTCGTCGGCGAGGCAGCCGCCCAGCCCGAGTCGGTTCAGCCACCACAGCCAGCGCACACCGTCTTGCTGATAGGGCCGCAGTTGCGCCTTCAAGTCCGGTACCGATATCGCGTCGCCCTGCGGATGGCGCAAGCCTTCCAGCACCTCCTGCAGCCAGTCGCCGGCAGCAATGCCGGACCATTCGGTCACGACGGCCGGCGGCGCCTCCTTGCCGTCGTTGTCCAGCGGCGTACCCGCCAGCAGGCGCATGCCCTGGAGAAAACTGATTTCCCCGCCGCGTGCGCCTTTCTGCACCTTTTTCCAGTGCGCCAGCACGGCGTCGAGTTTGGCGCGATCGACCTCGACCCATTGCCCTTTCAAGCGCACCAGGCCATCGCCCGCAGCCAGCAGTTGCTGCCATTCCGCCTTTGACAGCGGTTCGCCGCCAAGCGAAACCGAGACGTTGAAATCCATCATCGCATCCAGTCCCAGGCCGCTGGCACGGTTGCCGACACTGACCTTCACCTGCGGGCGCGGCGGCTGGCGCGGTTTCCACCAGTCCGGAATGCGCACCACAATGCCGCTGGCCTCGAAGACGGGGATGTTCTGCAGAAACTGATGCGCATCGCGTGGCGTCCACGCAACCGGATGAAAAATCGCGCCGGAATCGACCAGCGATTTCAGCCAGGGACTTTGCTCCGATGCGCGCTGCACCGGCAGCAACAATGCCAGAAGCGCATCGCGATTGGCCGCGCCGGCATATTCCTGCAGCGCGCGCCCCAGAGGCAGATGTTGCACACGCGCCTGTTGCGACACCTGCGCGGCGTAAGTGGCGAGAAAGGCGAACGGCGCATCTTCGCTGGCCTTGTTTTCCGCCAGATGAAAGCACACACGGCCGACCATGTTCCAGCCCGGATGCTTCTGCGCCAGCCAGCGCTGCACGTCGCCATCCTCGGCAACAATTTCTTCCTGTGCGGCCGCATGCAGTTCCGCCCACAGCGCTTCCATCCGTTCGATATCGAGATATTCGGCGCCGACCATGGGCGGCACGCGTGCAATCAACTGTTCCAGCTCCGCTCGCGGTGGCGCGATTGGCGCAACCTGCCATTGCTGCGCCAGGTCCGGCACCCCACACAGGCGCGCCATGAACAGGTGAGCGAGTTCGCGGCCGAACGCGAGCGAGGGCGGCAGGGCGCTCGCAAGCTCGCTCGCGCCCAGGTGCAACAGGCCGCTGCCGGCGCCGCGTTCGAAGGCCTGGCGGATGCGTGCCGCGGTGCCGGGGGCGGGTTGGTCGGCATCGGATGGAACCATGTCCAGATGCACCCGGCCGGCCGGCGAGATGCCTAGCGCGAGAGCAATACCAGACATGTTTCGTTGCTGCGGGGAGATGTCGAGACGTGATTCGGTCATGCGTGTTCGTTGGCGGGAGTTGTCACCTTGGTTATCGCGGCGAGATATTAATTACTATAGTGGATTCCGAACTTGAGAACCTGTTCAGTGCTTGTCGAATTGGCGACATCCCTCACGCTTTTCAATTACACCCGGCGAAGGCAGGGTTGTCGCATCGCGTAATGAAATCGTATACACTTGGTTAGTACATTGTGGAGGATTTGCCATGCCGAAAGAAGCCGTTTTTACAATGAAGCTGGAACCCGAGTTGCGAGCCGCATTCATGGCCGAGGCGGAAGCAGCCCATCGGCCGGCGTCGCAGGTACTACGGGAACTGATGCGCGAGTTCGTGCAGCGCCAGCGCGAGGCAAGGGAATACGAGGAATTCCTGCGGCGCAAGGTCGAGGCCGGCAGGGCTTCGATGCGCGCCGGCCGAGGCCGCTCTAACGAGGAGGTGGAAGCTGAATTCGCCGCACGGCGGGCTGATGTGATGCGCGCGTCGTGAGAGTTGTCTGGACGCCGGAGGCGCAGCAAGACCGTGCTGACGTATGGGACTACATCGCGGCGGACAATTCTCGTGCGGCGGCTCGAATGGATGAGTTGTTCAGTGACGCAGCGGCCAGGCTGGCTGCGCATCCCATGTCAGGGCGGGTGGGGAAGATTCCCGGCACCCGCGAACTGATCCCCCACGAAAGTTATCGAATGGTGTATGAGATCAACAGCGAAACAGTGTGGATATTGGCTTTGGTGCATACAGCCAGACAATGGCCGCCTGTGAAAAATTGATTGTCTCTCGATATCCTTGAGTGTTTGTTTGAGACGAGTTTTTTGCTGTTCGATCAGTCCACCACCCCCCTTCCCTTGACGTTTCATGAAAATTCTCGAATACATCGACCTGGATACGTCGCGCGTGCAGGCGGCCTATCGCAAGGTGGCGGACGCCATCGTTCGCGACGATTTTCGCGCGGCACAGGTAAAGAAACTCGTCAACCTGAGTCACGGCAAGTTCTATCGCGCCAGGCTGGATGGCGCGGACCGGCTGCTGTTTTCGCTGGTGCGTCACGATAACGAAGTGTGCGCACTCATGCTGGAAGTCATCGAACATCACGATTACGACAAATCGCGCTTCCTGCGCGGGGCAGCGATCGATGAATCGAAAATTCCCGACGGAGACATTGTGGAAGCAATGCGGGAGGCGCAGCCGGTGCGTTATCTGCATCCGGAACATACCGCGATCCATCTGCTCGACAAGCCGATTTCCTTCAACGATGCGCAGGAGGCCATCTATCGCCAACCGCCGCCGCTGATCGTTGTCGGCAGCGCCGGCAGCGGCAAGACCGCGCTGACACTGGAGAAAATGAAGCATGCCGAAGGCGAGGTGCTGTACGTCACGCAATCCGCCTACCTCGCGCAAAACGCCCGGGAGCTTTACTACGCCAACGGCTTCGAGCAACCCGGACAGGAAGCCGTGTTTCTTTCCTATCGCGAGTTCGTCGAATCCGTACGCGTACCAACAGGGCGGGAGGCGCTTTGGCGCGACTTCGCCGGCTGGTTCGCGCGCATGCGGCAGGCATTCAAGGGGATCGACAGCCACCAGGCATTCGAGGAGATCCGCGGCGTCATCACCGCGAGCGCGAGCGGACCGCTATCCCGCGACGCCTATCTGGCGCTGGGCGTGCGCCAGTCCATCTTTGTCGGCGACGAACGCGAACGGCTCTACGACGTGTTCGAAAAATACCGCGCCTGGCTCGTTGAATCGGCAATGTACGATCTCAACCTGGTCGCGCACGAATGGCTCGCACTGGCTGCGCCGCGCTATGACTTCGTCGTGATCGACGAAGTGCAGGACATCACGACCGTCCAGCTCGCCCTGGTGTTGAAAACGCTGAAAAAGCCCGGCCACTTTCTGCTGTGCGGCGACTCCAACCAGATCGTGCATCCCAACTTTTTCTCCTGGGGACAGGTCAAAAACCTGTTCTGGAACGATCCGCAACTCGCCGAGCGGCAGGAACTGCGCGTGCTCACCGCCAACTTCCGCAATGGGCGGGAAGCGACCCGCATTGCCAACCAGCTCCTGAAAATCAAGCAGCGCCGCTTCGGCTCCATCGATCGCGAGAGCAACTTCCTGGTGCAGGCCGTCGGCGCCAATGGCGGTCAGGTAGCGCTGCTGCCGGACAAGGACAGTGTCAAGCAAGAGCTCGACGGCAAGATCCGGCGTTCGACCCGGTTTGCCGTGCTGGTCATGCGCGACGAAGACAAGGCTGAGGCGCGCAAGCATTTTTCCACGCCCCTCCTGTTTTCCATTCATGAAGCCAAGGGCCTGGAATACGACAACATCGTGCTGTACCGCTTCGTGTCCGATTACCGCGCGCCGTTTTCCGATATTGCGGACGGCGTCGACAAACAGGATCTCGCCACCGACACACTCGACTACCGCCGCGCAAAAGACAAGACCGACAAGTCGATGGAGGTCTACAAATTCTTCATCAACGCGCTCTCGGTCGCGCTCACGCGCGCGACCGAGAGCGTGTATCTGATCGAGTCCGATACCGGCCATCGGCTGTTCGACCTGCTTGACCTGTCCCTTTCCGGCCGGATGGAAGTCAATGCCGCGCAATCGACGCTGGAAGACTGGCAGAAGGAAGCGCGCAAGCTGGAACTGCAAGGCAAGGATGAACAAGCCGAAGCGATCCGCCGCACCATCCTCAAGCACACGCCGGTGCCCTGGCCGGTATTCGACGAAGCAAAGACGACTGAACTGCTGGTCAAGGTGTTTCGCGAGCAAGCCCCTGGCAGCAAGCAACGCCAACAGTTATACGAAATCGCCGCCTGTTTCGATGCGCCGGTCCTGGCCGGCTGGCTGGTGCAGGAGGCGAAATTCGACGCCGCAAAGCACTTCGCCCAGCAACACGCCGCACTTGCCCGGAAGAGCTACGCGTCCTACTTCGCCCATAACTTCAAGGACATCCTGCGGCTATGCGACAAGCATGGCGTTGAACACCGCTTGCCGATGAACCAGACGCCGCTGATGGCGGCTGCCGCGGCGGGCAACATCGCGCTCGTCGAAGTCCTGCTGGACCGCGGCGCCGACCGCGAAGCGGTTGACCACTTCGGCTACAACGCCCTGCACTGGGCCATGCGCGAAGCATTCCGGGACGCGAAATTTGCGCATGGTCCGTTTGCCGCGCTCTACGAGCTGCTTGCGCCGGCCGGCATCGACGTCAATACGGGAGAGCGCATGGTGCGCATCGACCGGCACCTGTCCGAGTATTTCCTGTTCCAGACGCTGTGGGTTCTTTTCAAGTCGCGTTTCATGGAAAAGCAGCGGCGCCCTTATGCCGCGTTCGACACGCAAGCGATACTGGACGTCTGGCAACATCTTCCGTCCAACGCGGTCAAGCCGGAACGCAACAAGCGCCAGCATCTGTCCGGCGTCCTCGCGCGCAACGAGGTGGAGCGCGATTACGCCTACAACCGGGCGCTGTTCCTGCGCGTCATGCAAGGCTGGTACCAGTTCAATCCGCGCTTGTCGGTCCGCCGCAACGACAAGCATGCCGAAGCCTGGATGCCGGTCTTTCAGGCCTTGAATCTGCCGTTCATCGGCGAGTTTGCCTACGATTTTGTGTGGGAGCGCGTCGAGGTTTATCTGCAGATGGCCGGCCTGGCGCCGCGCGGCACACCGATTGCCGCCGAGCGTGCCGTTGCCCGCTGGCAGGAAGAACAGCGCGAACAGGAACGCCGCGAAGCCGAGGCACGGCGCACGATGCAGGCCGTCAGACAGCAACAACGGCAGGCAACAACGCCGAAGTGGGGCACGCCGGAGGCGAAGCGGCTTGAAATCGAGCGCATTCGCAGGGACATCGAAAACAGGAAAAAGCAAATGGGCGGGAATTGATCTTTCCCGCTCTCTGGCCGGGCAAGTACGTATTCAAGTCCGGGTAAAATACGCGGTTCGTTTCGAACCAGAGGTTCATTTCATCGCACGGTTCACAAAGCGGCGCAAAATCCGGTCGCCGCCGGCATCATGGAGTCCCATCAATGCTCAAGTCGCAACTAGCCCCCATCCAGATCAAAGGGGGCGAAAGTCCCCTGTCGAAAGGACAAAAGAGCTTCAACAGCCAGATACAGCAGATCGAAAAGCTCCGCGCCCGGCTCGCAGCCTGGGATACGGCTTCCACCGCCTACCAGGAAAAGTACACGCGCGAATTGGTACCTTTGTTCGCCACCGCGACCGAGTTGGAGATCAGGCTGGCGCATAGCCTTGATCGTGCCGCGGAGCAAAAGAATCTCTCCCGCACCGATAGGCGCATGCTTCGCGAACTGATCGTCGATCTGGTCGAAGAACTGCTCGGCGAGCGCGATGACGCCGAACTGAAAGCGATCTACAACAAGCACAGCCGTACCGATTACGACAGCGAGGAAGCTGCTCAATTGCAGGCCATGAAGGGTGTGTTTGAAGACGTGTTCGGCCTCGACCTGGGCGACGACGCCGGGCTCGATTCGCCGGAAGAGGTCATGCGGCGGGCGCAGGCGCAATTCCAGGAACGGCAGTCCAACGTCGAAGCCGAGAGGCAGGCGCAGGAAGAACAGCGCGCCAAGCGCAAGAAGTCGGCCAGGCAACTGGAGAAGGAAGCGCAGGCCGAAGAAGACGCCAGGAAAATCGGCCAGTCGATCCGCGAGATCTATCGCAAACTGGCCAGCGCCCTGCATCCGGATCGGGAAACCGATCCGGAAGAACGCATTCGCAAAACCGCGTTGATGCAACGTATCAACCAGGCCTATGACAGGCAGAATCTGCTGCAACTACTGGAACTGCAACTTGAGCTGGAGCATATCGATCGCGACGCCATTGGCAGGATCGATGAAGAGCGTTTGCGGCACTACAACGCCATCTTGAAGAAACAGGTCGCCGAACTCAAGCAGGAGTTGATACGTGTCGAAGCCGGCTTTCGCATGCAATTCGGCATCTCTCCATTTGATGACGTGAAGCCCGAAACCGTCATGAAAAACCTGGATCGCGACATTCTGAGCGTCAAGCAGGGCAACCGCGAAATGGAGCAGGACCTGGACATGCTGGAATCTGTGAAAGACATCAAAGCCTGGCTGAAGAAGCTTCGCCGCCGCCAGTCGGCTTTCGATGATTTTGACGGTATTCCGTTTTGAAACCTGATCATGCCGGCTTTCGGGTTTGCTTGACGGCGCGAAAGGCGGAATCGTCTCCCAGGTGAATGTAGATGTGGCCGTGTAATTCGTTCCGTTCAATCTCGGCGAAGCCGCGCCCGCTCACTTCATCATTCTCATCGCATCCGCTCCAGGAGAATTCAACGCGATTCTCCTGGACGCGGTAATCGGTCTGGCCCTGCACCAGGCCGAACTGGAAATCGCCGAGGTTGTTCTTCTCGAAAGCAATGTAGGCGGGGACTTCCATGTCCACATAGTCCTGGTCCCAGCCGTCCATCCACACGATGCGCCATGTGCCGCGGAATGGGTTGGATGTCATTGGCGCTCCTTTCTCTTTGGTTTTGACAGCACCTGCGCCATCCGTTCCAGCAATTCTCGGCCTGCACGGCTGTCAGCGCGGCCTGGTCAGTTATTGACTCCATGCTCGACCAGCAAGTCATCCATGTCATCGCCGACGCCGTAACCGACGTTGTGGCTGGTGCGTCGCACCTTATCCAGCCGGGCATAGAGGATGGGCCGCTGCCCGTCGGGCAAGACGGCGATGGCTTTCAGCGCCTGTTCAAACATCCGCACCAGCGCGTCGAGATAAGCTTCGTCCTCCAGGCCGACGTCATGGCTGAACCCGGCAGCCTGCTCGCAGTAGAACACCTTCAACTCCGCCAAACCCTCGGATTGGCCCATGGCTTTCTTATAGTCCGAGATCGCCTTCTTGGCCTTGGCCACTGATGTGTTCTGGTTCTTGAACACATCGGGCGACAGCCAGCGGGCGATGGTTGCCTTGTACGGCTTGAGCACATCGCCGCCCAGTGCGAAGCGGGCATGCAGAAACGCCTGGTTGTCCTTGTTGGCGGCGTACAGGTCTTGTATCAAGCCGATCAGGCCGGTGCGGTCGAAGTCGGCCAGCTTGGTTTTGACATCGCTCCAACTGGGCGCGTTTTTCTGGGTGGCCATGGTCGCTATTCCTGATCGTCGCGGGCACGACTTGCGCCCTCAATCTGTTTAATCACCCGGTCGAAATCGCTCTCAAACAGGCGGTCCTGCACGATGCGGTACTTCTCGAACTCGCTTTCCGCATGCGCCTTGGCGATTTCTGCCGTGACTTTGCCCACGTCCTGCAAAACTTTTCGGTCTGTCGCTTCGATGAATCGATTCAGGCGGGTCTCCCAATCCTGCATCGTCATCGGGATCTGCCGCAACGCCATGTCCTCTGCCAGATCCAGGTAAGCCGAAACCAGCCGCTGCAATTGCGCCATCTCGTTTTCTGTCAGATAGTTTTTGGCGACTGCCACATCGAATTTTTGAATCTTTCCCCTGGGCGCATCCTTCCAGGAAGTCAGCCCCATATTGTCTTTTTCGGCGTCGGCGCGGTGGTAGATGACTTCTGCCGCTGTCTGGCCATGAATCGCCCAATGCAGCTTGTTTTGTACAGTGGCAAAAAAGCGCTTGGTGGCCTGCGCCGTGACATCGTAGTCAATCGACGTGGCGTAAATGTCGGTAATTTTCTGGTAGAACTTGCGCTCGGAGAGGCGGATTTCCCGAATGCGCTGCAACTGTTCTTCAAAATACTGCTTGGTGAGCACAGAGCCGTCGTTCTTCAGACGCTCGTCATCCATCGCGTAGCCCTTGATGGTGAACGACTCAATGATGGTGTTCGCCCATTTGCGGAACTGCACGGCCCGTTCGGAGTTGACCTTGTAGCCGACGGCAATGATCGCGGCGAGATTGTAGTGCTTGGTGTTGTAGCTTTTGCCGTCGGCGGCAGTTATTCGAAAATTTCGAATAACTGCGTCTTCTTCCAGCTCGCTGTCGGCAAACACCTTTTTCAGATGGTAGTTGATGGTGTGCGTTTCAACGTCATAGAGCAGCCCCATCATCTTTTGGGCGAGCCAGACGTTTTCATCTGCGTACACCGCTTCCACGCCGCCATTGCCGCCGGCTGCGACGAAGGTCAGATATTCAGCCGCCGATGAACGGACGATGGAAACCTCATTTTTCTTGGAAACTTGCGGGTGCTTGTTTTTGCTCATTTAAGCCTCCCGCTTGTGCCTGCGTACAGAACGGGTTCGTCCTCGTAGCGCGCCTCGATGCTCTGCTCGCTGGCCTGGACCGTGAAAATCAGGAATTCGACGGTGCTGTTGCGGATCGGTTTGTTAGTGCCGTCTGTCATGGCGCGGCTCCTTCTTTTGCAATTGGCTCGAACAGTCCCACCGTTTTGCAGCCTTGAAGGAAGCTGTTTTTCAGGAAGTTTGCATTGGCATAAGGTGATTTGCGGGTGTGACGGCCTACATCTCGCAAGTATTCGTCAGGTGATTTTCCCTCTGCACCAGCCGTTTCGTCATTCCAGCGCCACTCGTCAAGCACTTCAACAAGCCATGCTTTGCCATCGCCGCCGAGCAGTTTTCCTCGATACCGTTCCACGATTCCATATATGTCCTTCCACGTATCAATTTGCTCGGCGATATTTTCCGGACCAAATGCAAGGTTGATATCCGCTGCCGTCATCTTTTCGATGTCAACATGTGGCAGCGTTACCTGTAGATCGATGACATGCGGCACTGTTGAAAAGGGGTAAAAAACCTTGCGGCGAACGATCTCGCCCGCAGGATCTTTCGGGGTGTATGCCAGGTCCTTGCTGGTCTTGTAGCTGCTGTTGCAATGGTGACAGGCCGGAACAAGGTTCTTGAAGTTGATGGAATTGAACGGGTAGAGCGCCTTCGGCAAGTAATGGTCGTAGGCTTCGCGCTTCGTGTGGTATTCACCCAGCAGATCATTGATGCCGCAGAATGGACATTTACCCGCTTTGTTGGCGGACATAAAGGATTGATAGTGATCGTCGATGTCGCCGATCTTGGCTCGTAGCGCAGCCAGGTCCAACAACGACTTCGAGTACAAACCCTTGAAAAACGATCCCAGTTGTTCTGCCAGATTTTTGTGTGCCATGGCGATGTCAGCGTAACGGGCGAGCTGCGCAGCCGGAGCGTTGGCGCACACATTCTCCAGATCGTTATTGCCCTGATACCACTGCCGGAACTGGTTGATCTGCCCAAACGACAATGCAGAAAACAGGCCATGGATACGCTCCACGTGGCCATAGAAGAAATCCGCACCTTGTGCGTCCGAGTAGTAGAACGCCTCCATTACTTCGCGCAGCTCCGCGTTGGTATCGAACAGGTTCAGGCCGAATGGGCCGCTTGTCGGCGCTTTGCACCAAACTTCATGAAAGATGAAGTCGATGAACGCCTGCATTTTCTCCATACGGTGCGGCACGTAGATGTAAGGGAACAGCATCAGTCCTGCACCTCCACGTCGTTCTCTCCATTGCTGTCGAGAATGGTCCTCATCAGTAGCACCTTTTCGACCGAGTCGCCGAGCTGCTTCTGGATTTCGGCGATCAAATCCTCCTTGTTCTCACCGCCCTGCTCAAAGCGGGCGCGCAGTTCCTCCAGTATCGCCTGCGCATGTCCGCCAATCGTCTCGCGCTTGCCGAAGGTACTCATGGTGATCTTGTTGATCGACGCGCCCAGGGTGTTGTAGTCGGGCTGGTTGACGCTGACCGTGCCGCTGCTCTTGTCCTTCTTGAACACCAGCACCTTCTCCGGCTTGCTGTCCGAAATCAGGAACGGCGTGTGGGTGGTGATCAGCATTTCCTGGGCGGCATCGCCATCACCCGGCAGACATTGGCGCAAGCGGCTGATGAAGTTGGCGCGCCAGTCGGGGTTGAAGTGCGTTTCCGGCTCGTCGAGCAGGAACAGGCTGTTGGTCTCGCGGAACAGCAGGCATAAGCCCAGACTGTGCAGCAATTGGTGCTCACCGTCCGACAGCTCTTTCAGCATCATCGGCTCCGCCAGCCCCTGTTTGCTGAAGCGCACGAACTTGAAGCGCATGATGCGCTGGTCAGACGCCAGCGTAGGTACCGTTTCACTTACGTAATGGCTGTCGGAGCGATAGATATCGGTTTTGAGGCTATCACTCACCGAATAGAGGTTGAGCGCCAGCAGCACCTGAAAGGCCTGAAACAACCCCAAGGGTGAGTTATCGAAATTATTGCGGAAAGCCTCTTTGGTGGCTTCGTTTACCCAGTAATCGAGGATCAGCGTGTCGGTGGCTTCATCCTGGTAGCTCAACGTGGCGCAACGCTTGAGCTTTTCGATGATTGATGACCTTTCGTCGCCTTCCAGAAGATGTGTCAGATTGACGATATAGCCACCGGTCTCTGCACTTAACGAAATGGCCGGGTTGTCGGCGAAATAGCCGACTTGTGAAGACGTCGGCAAGACATAGTCGCCCGAAGTCAATTGGGCTGCCTGCTGGGCTGACACCTCGATGCTTCGCTTAATGATGATGCGAAATTCTTTCAATGCCTCGATACCCACGTCCTCGCGAAAGGGCTGCAGTGTTGCATCGTCCTGAAACAGCAGATTGCACAGCAGGATGGCCTGGCTGAAGCCGTTGTCGAGGTATGCCAATCGCGTTTCCGGGTGCCCCGGGTAAGGCAACTGCCGGGTCAGCGCATTCCAGTATTCGTCGAACTGCACAAAGCGCAGCTTGAAGAAGGGAAGGCTGAGGATTTCGTTCTCGCCGGACGAGTAGCCCAGCACATACTGGGGCAACAGGATGTCGGCATGGCCGCCCTTGAAGACTTCATAGGCATCCGTATCGAAATCACTTTGGTTTAGCCACTGGAAGTTGATAGATTTGCCTGGTTCTTTCCAGACGCTCACACCGGCCCATACTGGACCATCCGGGCGTCGATATTCCGACGGTATCTGGATGAGATAGTCCAGTTCAAAGGCTGCGGGCGGGAAATCCAGCTCGTCGCTTTGCAACACCTCCGGCAGAAAACTGCGGCGCACGCGCAGCACTTCCAGCTGAAAGAAAATAGCCGCCAATGCTTCGAGCAAATTGGATTTCCCGCTGCCGTTCGGACCGGCGCAGACGAAAGGCGCAAAGCCTTCGGGCTTGGCCATCTCCTCCTGAAATGACCACTCGGTGCGGAAGTGATGCTCAAAACCACAAGGCAGGCTGCGGAAACCCGCCGGGTCGGTTATTTTCAGGCGCACCAGCTTCATGGTTTACCAAGTGCTCCAATTAACGGGGCGTTTTTGAAGTGCCACCCGATTGCTGTCCCCATTAAAGATTTGGTTTAGCTCACCGGATGCCAAGGCCTTGAAGACCAAGTCCTTTAGTGCGTCGTAATCGTCCAGTGTCAGCGCCAGTGTTTCTCCATCGGTTTCAAGTTGCGCTTCTTGCAGCGTTTGCCATGCTGATTCAAAAAATTGCGCTGAGCCCAGGCTGGCATCCGGCGACGTGTTCATGAGGTATTGCCTCAACCAGCGAGCGAGCAACTCGCTACGCCCTTGTGGCTGCTCGGCATGCACCAGATGGTTGATGACCTCAGTTGGCCTGATCGTTCCCACGGCCAAGGGCGATCGATCGGCTTGCTCCTGTTCTTCATCGTGCTCGCCGTGTGTCGGCTGACGTTGTTCTTCAGGCAGTGGTACCCGCGACAAATCCAGCTCACCTTTGAAAGCCTGCTGGCTCAGGGCGCCGTAGAGGGCTTTCAGATCAGTGAGGCTTTGCTGGTAGCGGGATTTGACGCCTTCAACGTTCTCGACGATGGCAGCGAATTGGTTTTGTAGTTCGATTGGCGGCTTGGGTACTTCCAGCGTTCGCAATATTTCGAGATTGATATTTTTTTGTGCGGCTGCAGGCGCATTCTTCTCAAGAATCTTCTGGAAAAACCAGAACAGACCATGTATATAAAGTACGTTCGCCTTACCCTCAAAGGCAGTAAAGCCAACTACGCTATCGGGGAAGCAGGCATCGAAAGTGAGAATGCTCGTCTGCGCGATGTTGGCAGCTATCGTTATACAAAGAGTTCCCGATGGCCATAGCTTGCTCTGGGCAAATCCAAGGTCCGAGTAGGTTTGTGAATACGAGGTGATGTAAATGCCAGCATTTGACACTTCGCCTGTTTGAATGAGCGGGTACATGCCACCTAGCAACTCTGGCGCATTTCTTGGTCGATGCTTCGAGACTCCTCGGTTTACTGATCCAAGCTTCTCCAGCGGCTTTTTCTCCCACCCCTTCTCATTTCGTACTGGGTCGCCAAACATCTCTAGAAAAACGCTCTTGAGCAGGTCGTCGAGCTGTTGCAGGTGTTGTTTGCGCTGGGCGATCAGCCCTTCCACTTTACCGAGCAAATGGGCAATGCGGATTTGGTCGTCGACGGGGGGAAACGGGATTTCTAACTTGAGGAAGTCTGCTTTCGTCAGGCTTCGTCTGCGTGCGACAGCTCCCTGCATGCGTGACGCGTAAAGACGTCTTGCTTGAGGCGATCGCAGGTAACGCTCAAGGTAGGGAATATGGCACTCGGTCGCGTTCCTCAGTTTCCAGATGTCGTATGCAGGGCTCACGATTCCGGCGGGATATTTGGTTTGGAACCCAAGGACGCCCTCGTCAATAGGAAAACCGACGACTAATTCATTCTTGTACGCGATCCGGTAATTGGATGTGTCTGAGCTCGCAACGCGCTTCTTGAATTTTTCCGCTTGATCGACCAAACCATGCTTCATGGTGATTGAAAGTACAGGAAAGTCTCGATCACCGGCACGGTGATAGCCGGACTGATCCAAGATCTCACTAAGGGGTTTGGGTGTCCAGCTCATCCCACCATCCCCTTCAGCTTGAGCAATTCGCGCACGATGCCACTCTGCACTTTGGCGAGCTCGGCCTCATCCACATCACCCACTTCGGCCAGAATCAGTCGATCCAGAATCACGCCCGGAGCGTCGTAGTGCACTTCCTCGAACACGTCTTGCTTGTAGCGGGAGAGCGAAAGGTCGTAGTCCTCGGCTTCGATTTCGACGCGGGGCACCATGAAGTATTTCGCTGTGCGATCGGTGTCGGAGGCAGCGTTACGGGCATGGTATTTGGCAATAATGTCTTGCAAATCGCCGAATGGGTTCTTCAGATCTTTTTGTCTCTTATCGTCTAGGCCATAGCCGTCGGCAGCCATTTCGTAAAACCAGACGTGCTCGGTGGCGGGTTTCGTCACCTTGTCCTCCGGCCCCCAGACCTTGGTGAACAGCAGGATGGCGGTGCTGACCCCAGCATAGGGCTTGAACACGCCGCTGGGCATGGTGATGACGGCTTTAAGGTCGCAACGTTCCACCAGCAATTGGCGTAGCTTCTTGAATGCGTTGCCTGCGCCGAACAGCACGCCCTGCGGCACGATCACGCAGGCAGTGCCACCTTTTTTGAGCAGGCGGTAAATGTTTTCGACGAACAGCAGCTCGGTCTTGGTGGTGTCCAGTTGCAGGTTTTCGTTGAGGTCGCCCTTGTCGATGCTGCCAGTGAAGGGCGGATTGGCCATCACGATGTCGTAGTCGGATTCCTCGGTGAAGCTCTTTGAGAGCGTGTCCTTGTAGTCGATGTGCGGCTCGTCTATGCCGTGCATCATCAGGTTCATCAGCCCCAAGCGCACCATGGTGCTGTCGATGTCGTAACCATATAGCGAATCTTGTAAAACGGCCTGGGCCTTTGCGGTCAGACTTGGTGCAATCGAAGTGCGGATAAATCCGTCCTGATCTGGTTTGAGCGCGTCTCTTTCTTTCTTATTCATGTAACTCAACGCCAACTGTGTGACGATGTACTGATAAGAGCCAAGCAAAAAACCACCGGAGCCGCATGCCGGATCGGTAATCTTGTGACCCAGTTGCGGTTGCACCAGATCGGCCATTAGTTTGATGATGTGGCGCGGCGTGCGGAACTGGCCGTTTTTGCCGGCGGTAGCAATCTCGGACAGCAGCATTTCATACACGTCGCCCTGAATGTCCTGAAAGGCCAGGCCGCTCTCCCGTGAGTCTTTCTCCATCACGTCGAAGATCTCATCGATGGCCCCCATAGCCTCTACCAATAGCTTCGGCTTGGGGATGATGAATACCGCGTTTTTCATGTGATGGGTGAAGTTTGATTCCGTGCCATTCAAGTCCTTAAGAAAAGGGAATACCTTTCCTTGCACATGCTGGAGCCGCTCTTCAGCCGGCAAATGTTTGAAGTCGCTCCAACGCAAACGACGCCGTTCTATTGCATGTTTCTTCTCTTCCGCAATCTTTTTCTTGCGCTCCTTTTCTGTATCTTTATCGTTTAATTTTGCTCGGAATTCGGGCGGAATCCATGTGCCTTCAAACTTGGACGTGTATTTTTCTCCTGCCCATTCGGCGTCGGCTTGTTTATTTGTATCAACCTCGTCGAGCCGCCTCATGAACAGCAGGTAGGTAATCTGCTCAATGGCAGTGAGCGGGTTGCTGATGCCACCGCTCCAGAATTTGTTCCAGAGCTGGTCGATCTTGCTTTTGAGTTCGGAGTTATTTTGCAGCATGGGGAAAACTTGTCTTTCGATTCAATCTTCGTTTTTGGGTGCTGGCAATTTTCCGGTTTGCTTGACGAGCTTCTTTTCCTCGGCTTTAACCCGTCGTTCCAGCTTCTTGATGTCTTCTTCTGGCGGAAGCTGTTCCGGTTTGATACCGCGCTGGTCGAGCATGGCGCGCACGCTTTGGTTGTTTTGCACGTGCTCACGAGTGATAGCCAGTTCACCCCGCAAGTCATCTTGGCTGACGTTGTGATTGGTCATTTCGGTAGCCAGGTTTTTTGCTGCAATGGTCAGAGTGGGCAGGAAGTCGGCCAAAGGGCGGGTTTGGGTAATGCCGAAGCGATCTTTCATGACCTGAGTGGTATGGCCGCCGAAGAGCGCGGCATCGCCCCTGGAGCGGATGCGACCGAATCCGGCGTCGTCGACGCCGCGTTCATAAATATTCTGGGACAGGCTTTTCTCGGATTCACGCAAGCGCTCACGGGCATCCAGTCGAGCCTGTAGGCGCATGCGATCTTCAATCAGCTCTTGCTTGCGCGTTTGGATGGCGAAGTAACTTTGCGCAAAGGCAATTGGTTCCTTGCGTGGATCGCCGTTCTGGGCGATGAGGTAACAGGCATAGCGAGTAAGCATGAAGTCGTCGACGGGTCGCTGGCCACCTTTGCCGATCTCGATCATTTTCGTGACGCCACGAAAATGATCCTCCACTGTATAACCCGTTGTTTCACACGAATCGGTAGCTCGTTTGATAGCAGTCTGGAAATTTTCCCAGCGTACATACCCGAGCGGTTCCATCAAGTCCCGAGCAAACCAGAATTCAACACCTTCCTCCGGAATGCTTTGGCTTAAGGCATCGAAATGGCTTTTCATCAGTTGTATGGCTTTTGATTCCATGGTTCTCTCTTGTCCTTGCGCGTGATTACGCGGCCAACTGTTCGGTGAGTTGCAGGATTTCGTTGATTTCGCCCGGGCTGAACACGCCACGGATGCCTTGCGGGTGAATGACCGTGAAGGGGGCGTTGATCAGATCTTTTTTCTCCACCTTCTCGCGCTCGATGATGAAGTTCTTCAACAGATTGAGGAACTCCAACTGGCGACTGCTGAGAGTGGTGTGGGCGCGAATGAATTGGTCAAACGCGGCGCTGACTTCGTCCGGAAAACTCTTGAGCACTTCAATGCCCAGAATGTGGCGGATGAACTGGATGAATCGGGCCTTGCGGTTTTTGTAGACCTGGCGCAGCAGGTCTTCGGTGATGTGCGGGTGCTCTTCGTGCAGTAACTCGGCCAGTTGGTTAGCCTCGTCGGCAGTAACCGTCTCACCATTCTTGATCTTCTGCAGCACCAGGTTGTGCTCGGTCAGCTGGGCAACCAATGTTTCGACCATTTCACGGTAGCGGCTGATGCTCACCGCTTCGTGCTGCGGGCCGAATTCCACCCACTCTTTCTTGTGCAGTTCATCGACCAGATCAAGATGGGTGGGTTCTTGACCGGTGGTTTGCTCGCGGAACTTCATCAGCGGGCCGAGCTTGGTCACCAAGTCGTCGAACGCATCTTCATCAGCCTTGGTCCAATAGTGGCTGGTTTGGGCGGCGCGAATCAAAGCTTCTTCCTGTTTCACGAAGCTGACCGAGAGCGGCAGTGCGCTGACCTGTTCGACGATGCCTTCCTTGATGGTTTCGGCTTGTTCCTTGTCTTCGTTCAGCACGGCCAGCGAGTATTCGAGCAAGTCGCGCTCGAAGCGCATGGCCTTGAAGTCGGCCTCGGAGACGGTGCGGAACAAAGGCTTGATCTCGGCGCGCAGGAATTCGAGCTTCTGGTGGGTGAGGCTGATCCAGAAATTTTCTTCTTCCAGGTGAGCGAGCGCGGCGGCGGCCTCTTTGACGACGACCGACGCTTTGGGCAGCGCGGCAATCTGCAGGCGTAGTTTGGCGATCTCGCGCGTGGCGATGTCGGCAAGACCGCTATCGTTGGCCTTCTCGATCTTGTCGAGCCGCAGGCCAACCAGCCGCACCGGCAATGGCAATTGTGGCTTGAGCTCTTTGCCCTTGGGGTTGAGCTTGAAGTATTCGAAGTTGTCCCAGCAATCGAGAATCAGGAATACGTCTTTTTCAATGCACCATGGCTTGGGCTTGCTGGTTTCCAGCAATCGCGTACCGCGCCCGACCATCTGCCAGAACTTGGTATAGGAATACACCGGCTTGGCAAACACGAGGTTGACGATTTCGCGCACGTCGATGCCGGTGTCGAGCATGTCGACGCTGATGGCAATGCGCGGCATGTCGTTGTTGGTGAACTGGTCGAGCAGGCCGCCTTTACCGTACACGCGCGGATCGTCCGACACCAGCACCTTGGCCAACTCGCCGTGATATTGAGGGTAGAGCTTGTCGAAGATTTCTTCCATGCGCCGGGCATGTGCCTTTGTTGCGCAGAAAAAGATGGTCTTGCCCGGCAGCACACCATTGGTGTCCTTGATCGATTCCTCCATGAATTCCCGAACGATCAAGGTGTTGGTGCCCTTGTTGATCACCTGCTTTTCGAGCTGAGAGCCTTCGAAGTTGATTTCTTCAACTTCTTTGCCTTGCAAGATCAGTTTTTTCTGATCGTCCAGTGAAATGGTGCGCTTGCTGATGCCTTCCATCTGGAACTTGGTCTGAATCTTCATGACCTGGAAGTTGCAGAGGTAAGGGGGCATGTTGTTCACGGCCTCTTCGAAGGTGTAGGCAAAGGTGGGCAGGCCGTCTTCGCAGTGGAAAAGCTGGAAGGTGTTGTGGTCGATGATGTCGGTCGGCGTCGCCGTCAAACCCAATGTGATGGTTTTGAAATAGGCGAGCACTTCGCCATAGGTGTTGTAGATGGAGCGGTGGCTCTCATCGACCACAATGAAGTCGAAGAAGTGCGGCGACAGGTGCTGTGCCTCGTCCCGGATGATGTTGAGCATCGTCGGGTAGGTGGCGACATACACGCGGCGGTCTTTGGCAATGAGCTTTTCGCCCATGTTAGGCCAGCGCGGCTCGTTGGGCATGTGCTCCTTGAAGGCGGTCAGGGCCTGCTCGCGCAGCGCGATGCGGTCGACCAGGAACAGCACCTTCTCGGCATGCCCGGCGCGCATCAGCGCATCGACCATGGCAATACAGGTGCGCGTCTTGCCGGTACCTGTGGCCATCACCAGCAGGAAATCCCGCTTCTTTTGTTCGATGCCTTCGAGCACCGATCGAATGGCACGAATCTGGTAATCGCGACCGGCAATCGAGGTGTTGATGAATTCCTGTGTCAGCGGTTTGCGATTGCGGCGGATGTAGGCAAAGCGCTCCAGATCATCGCGCGTGGGAAAACCGACAACCTTGCGCGGCGGGGCATTCTCAAGGTCCCAGAAGTAGGTTTCGTGGCCATTGGTGTAGAAGCAAAACGGGAGCTCACCGCCCAACTGCTTCTGGATGTTGGTGCAGTACTGCTTGGCTTGCTCACGCCCGATGGCTGCATCCCGGCTGGACTTTTTTGCTTCGATGACGGCTAGTGGCTTGCGGTCTTTGCCCAGCAGGACGTAGTCGCTGAATTGATGGCCTTCGTACGGCGTGCGTGCTTGGGCCACACCCTCCGGGAGGCTGGTCAGGATGTCGAATTCTTCGACGACCTGCGTGGGATCTTTGACGTTCCAGCCGGACAGGGCAAGTTGCTGGTCGATAAGTTCTGACCGTGTTTGTGCTTCAGATTTGGTCATGCGTCACCGTCCTCCTGGTTGGGCTGGGCGATGTCCGCTGTTCGAAGCATTTTCGCGTCGTCATGAACCAGGAAGATTTTTATGGTTGCGCTGGACATGCCATCCTGCATCCTGGGAACGTAAGGTAAAGCAACCCGATAATGTGATCGATGTATGTTGCCACGGCAAAATTTGCAGAGCAACATTCAATGAGATGCGCCAAGACTCGATCTTTGCTGTTTGTCGTTGATCAAAACGACCTATGCCGGAGAAATCATTGCAAACAGACGCCATCACCAACAAAAAGCCCTGGAATTACGGGGCTTTTCGGGCTAGACGTTGAACAGGAAGTTCAGCACATCGCCATCCTTGACCACATATTCCTTGCCTTCCGCGCGCATCTTGCCCGCTTCCTTCGCACCCTGTTCACCCTTGTAAGCGATGAAGTCGTCGTAGGAAATCGTTTGCGCACGGATGAAGCCGCGCTCGAAATCGGTGTGGATCACGCCGGCCGCTTGCGGCGCGGTGTCGCCGATGTGGATAGTCCATGCGCGCACTTCCTTCACGCCCGCGGTGAAGTAGGTCTGCAGGCCGAGCAGTTTGTAGGCCGCGCGAATCAGGCGGTCGAGGCCGGGTTCTTCCATGCCCATGTCGGCCAGGAACGCGCCCTTGTCTTCGTCTTCGAGGTCGGCGATTTCCGCTTCGATGGCGGCGCAGATGGCGACGATAGGGGCGTTCTGTTCTTGCGCGTAGGCGGTGAGCTGGTCGAGCAGCGGATTGTTGGTGAAGCCGGTGTCGGAGACGTTGGCGACGTACATCGCCGGTTTGGCGGTGATCAGGCACAGCGATTTGATCAGCGCCATTTCTTCCGCGTCCAGCCCCATCGCGCGCACCGGCTTCGCATCGTTCAGTTGCGGCAGGATGCGCTCCAGCAGGGCGACCAGCTTGCCTGCGTCCTTGTCGCCGGAGCGAGCTTTTTTGTTCTCACGGTGGATCGCCTTTTCCACGGTGCCCATGTCCGCCAGCGCCAGCTCGGTCTGGATCACGGCGATATCGTCGAGCGGGCTGACCTTGCCGGCGACGTGCACCACGTTCGGGTCTTCGAAGCAACGCACCACGTTGACGATGGCGTCGGTTTCGCGGATGTGCGCGAGGAACTGGTTGCCCAGGCCTTCCCCCTTGGACGCGCCGGCGACCAGGCCGGCGATGTCGACGAATTCGACCACCGCAGGTACGACGCGCTCCGGCTTGACGATGTCCGACAGCGCTTTCATGCGGGGGTCGGGCACTTCGACGATGCCGACGTTGGGTTCAATCGTGCAAAAGGGGTAATTTTCAGCAGCAATGCCCGCTTTGGTCAGTGCATTGAAGAGGGTGGATTTGCCGACGTTGGGCAGGCCGACGATGCCGCATTGGAGACTCATGGTGTGTACTTCGCTAAGTGACTGAATTAACCCGCTATTTTACCGTAGCGGAGGGTATGACTAGAGCGGCTGGACGAGAGCGGGATCCGGCTTGTCGACAAATGCCGCCAATGCGTCGCGCAGGCGTTCGCCTTCGGCTATCGCCAGCTTCCAGTTGAGGATGCGAAACTCGTGCCTCGCACCGTAGTAGAGGAAGTCCTGGCGGTCAGGCAGTTTGCCGCGTGACAAGGTTCGCAGGAAATCGCGCGACGGCGACACGACTACAACGTTGTCGAGCCAGTCGCGGTTGCCGCCGAAGTTGGCACGTCGCCACGGCAGCGACTTGTCCAGCCAGCCGGGGACGATCTGCTCGCCGAAGTGCGGATACAGCACCAGTCCGCCTTCGGGGTTGCCTGCCACGCGCGAGTACGGCAGCGCGAGATGGTAGTCGATCAGGCCGCCGTCCCAGTATGCGCCGCGCGGCGCGTGCGCGATGTCGCGCACCGGCTCCATGACGAACGGCAGAGTGCCGGACGCCAGCAAGGCATCCGCGATGTTGTCCGGGGCGAGCGGGACGAATTGCGCATCGAAAGCGTCGAACTTCGCTTTCAGCCAGAACGCGGGATCGCGCTGGTCGCCGACCACCATACGAGCGAGGTGATTGGTCAATTGCGAACGGGATACGAGATTGCCGAGAGCGGCGAGACCGAAGCCGACATTGACTGTCATGTTTCTTGTCGGCGCATGCAGCAGGCGGCGGCCGCGCGAGACCAGTATCTGCAGCCGGTAATGCGGATGCGCCGTAATCTCTGTCTCATGGCCGCCGATAAAGCCGGCGAGGAGTGCGCGGCATGCGTCGCTCACCAAGCGTGCCGATGGACGAGGCGGATAGCACTGTCCGCAGTACAGGTCGCCAAGCCGCTCGAATGCGGCGACCGGATCGGCATGGCAGGCGGCTGCCATGCGCCAGGCGCCGATCGATGCGCCGATGAGGGTGCGCTCTCGCGGCGCCGCCGGCAGCCAGCTTCCGAACAGCCACTGGTCGAGCTTCTGGAAAATCAATCCCTTCGGGCCACCTGCGGCAGCCGGTACGATCGCAACATCCTGTGCGCGCAGGCCGTGTTCGCGGAGTTGGGCGAGCGCCTTCGGGCCTGCATGGATGGAGAGGGCGTTCATGGTTTCGGACTCAGGGACTCTCGCAGGATGACCACACCCTGTTTCAGGTCGTATTGCGGGACCAGCCGGTCGAATACTGTCCACGCGTAGGCGGTCAAGCCGATGCAAAGCAGAGCTGCGATGGCGCCGGCAGTCATGCAAAGCCAGGCAATGCGGGCTGCCGCGCGTCCTCTCTTGACCGATGTATCGCGCCACACCCAGGCGCCGGGCAAGGGGAACCGGCCATGGCGGCGAACTCTCCAGCCGATCACGATCATGAACAGGGCAGGGACGAGACCGGCGAGTATGCAAGCGGCGAACACGAGTTTCAGATTTTCGATCGACGCTATGGTTGCGTCGCGCAACGCAGAATCGATCAGCGCAGAATCGATCAGCGGGAAAACGAACCACTGGAAGCAGGCGACCAGCATCACGGCGACTGCGAGCAGCATGAGCGTCCAGGCACGTCCGCGCGGGGTCGCACGGACGACATCGGTAGATGCTTCTGTTACAGGCTGGTCCCTGATCATCTCGCCGAAGAATGCAGTTTCATCATCGCCGCTTCGAACTTCCCCTCGCAGAGCATCGGAATGACGGCAATGCTTTTCTCTATCGCATCGTTGATCAACGCCTGTTCTTCCTTGCGCGGCCGGTGCAACACATAGTCGACCACCTGCTGCTGCAGATTCATAACGCGTGGATGGCCGATGCCGATGCGCAGCCGCCAGTAATCCTGCGTACCGAGCGCGGCGGTAATGTCCTTCAAGCCATTGTGGCCGCCGGAGGAGCCGCCTTTCTTGATCTTCGCCGCGCCCGGCGGTAGGTCCAGTTCATCGTGTACGACCAGGATGTCGTCCGGCGCAATCTTGTAAAAGCGCGCGAGTGCGCCGACCGATTGACCTGAACGGTTCATGTAGGTTTGCGGTTCGAGCAGCCACACTTCCTGCCCCGCAATGCTGGTCTTGCCGGCCAATGCGTTGTAACGCGACTCGCGCGACAGGATGTTGCCGGCCAGGTTGTCGACCAGCCAAAAGCCGGCATTATGGCGCGTTTGTTCGTATTCAGGCCCGGGGTTGCCGAGGCCGACAATGAGGCGGATGGGCATGTCTGGCAAAGACCTGCAGTCGTGGCGACGCAGGCAAGCGAATCAAAGTGCTGATTATCGTGGAAGTGCCTGTAGTCGTCCAACGATTCGAGATCTGCAATCGACAGGACTTCCGAAAAAAGAAAAACCCCGCCTGCACGGCGGGGTTTTTCGGGTACGACAATTAATTGCCGTTCGGCAGATTACTTCTTTTCGCCTTCGGCAGCAGCGGCCTCGTCGGCGGAAACCTGACCGGCCGGAACGCTGGCGGTAGCGATCGTCGGGTTGTCCTGACCGTGCAGCACGGCGGAAACACCCTTCGGCAGCTTGATGTCGGCCAGGTGGATCGATGCGCCGGCTTCGACGTTTGCCAGGTCGACTTCGACGAATTCCGGCAGGTCGGACGGCAGGCAGGTGATGTCCAGTTCGTTCATCACATGGCTGATGACGGCGCTGTGCAGCTTGACGGCCGGCGAGATTTCAGCGTTCACGAAGTGCAGCGGCACCTTCATGTGAATCTTCTGCTTTTCGTCGATGCGCTGGAAGTCAGCGTGCAGCACGAGTTGCTTGTACGCGTGCATCTGGAAGTCGCGCAGCAGGACCTTCTCGACCTTGCCTTCGATTTCCATGTCGAGGATCGACGAGTGGAAAGCTTCCTTCTTCAGCGCGTGGAACAGCGCGTTGTGGTCCAGGGCGATGGTGACCGGCTCAGTGGTGCCGCCGTAGATGATGCCCGGGGTTTGGCCAGCATTGCGCAGGCGGCGGCTCGCTCCGGACCCCTGCTCTTTGCGTGGGAATGCGATGACTTTCATTTTTAGCTCCAAATAGGCAAGGCAAGCCTTGCGATGTATCCCCCGCGACCAGGGGACTGAAAACCCGGACCTTTTTACAGGCCCGGGGAAAACCTGATTAGTCGGCGAACAGCGAACTGACCGAATCGCCCTTGGTGATGCGCTTGAAGGTCTCGGCCAGCAGTTCGGCGGAGGTCAACTGGCGGATCTTCGGGCAGGCCCTTGCCGCCGGCGCAAGTGGAATGGTGTCGGTGACCACCAGTTCGTCCAGCGGCGAGGTCGAGATGCGCTCGATGGCCGGACCGGACAGCACTGCGTGCGTGCAGTAGGCGACAACTTTTTTCGCGCCGCGTTCTTTCAGGACTTCGGCTGCCTTGGTTAGCGTGCCGGCGGTGTCGACCATATCGTCCATGATCACGCAGTTGCGGCCTTCGACTTCACCGATGATATGCATCACTTCCGATACATTCGCTTTCGGGCGGCGCTTGTCGATGATCGCGAGGTCGCAGTTCAGGCGCTTTGCCAGCGCGCGCGCACGGACCACGCCGCCGACGTCGGGGGATACCACCAGCAGGTCGTCGTAATTCTTGGTGATCAGGTCGCTCAGCAGAATGGGCGACGCGTAAATATTGTCGACCGGGATATCGAAGAAGCCCTGGATCTGGTCGGCGTGCAAGTCCATAATCAGCACGCGTTCGACGCCGGCCTGCTGCAGCATGTTGGCGACGACCTTGGCCGAAATCGCAACGCGCGCGGAACGCGGACGGCGATCCTGGCGGGCATAGCCGAAATAGGGGATGGCGGCGGTGATGCGGCCGGCGGATGCGCGCTTGAGGGCATCGACCATCAACATGATTTCCATCAGGTTGTCATTGGTCGGGGCGCAGGTCGACTGCAATACGAAAACGTCCTTGCCGCGGACGTTTTCATTGATCTCTACCATCACCTCACCGTCGGAAAACTTCGATACGACAGCTTTGCCGAGCGGAATGCCCAACTGCTTGGCCACCCCGGCGGCCAACTCCGGATTTGCGTTGCCGGTAAAGACCATCAGGTTCTCAAGCGCCATGGAACACCTAAATGCAATCGGGTTAAAAGGTGGAAAGCCGCCAAGGCTTGACTGTCGTCCTGCGTTGGCGGCTTGTTGATTTCTTCTTTGTATTTAATGGCAGGGGAAGAAGGATTCGAACCTTCGAATGCCGGAATCAAAATCCGGTGCCTTGACCAACTTGGCGACTCCCCTACACAACCTGTTGTCTGTCGCCGCATCATGCGACGCCAAACGAATTCTTGCGCTACGACTCCAGCAAATGCGAGAGCGGATGCCGCTCGATCGCCTTGGCTTTCCATGCCTTCCACTGCGCCGGCCCGGTTTTGCGTACCACTTGCAGAACCTCATCCGCCTGCTGTTCTTGCGAAAACGCGCAAAACACACAGGAACCGGAACCGGTCATCCTTGCTTCGCCGAACTGTCCCAGCCATCCAATGGCTTCGGCAATCGGCGGAAACAGCCTGGATGCCACGATCTGGAGATCGTTTCCCCCGAAGCTTGTTGGCGCTTGAGGAAAGTCCGTTATTTTGACGGGTTTCGTATTCCTTGTCAATTCCGGATCGGAAAATATCGCTGCCGTCGGCGCCGATACGCCGGGCTCGATCACGACATACCAGCAATCGGGCGTAGCAACTGCCTGGAGCGCTTCGCCGACGCCCTCGGCAAAGGCATTTTTCCCGAACAGGAAGAACGGCACGTCGGCGCCGAGCCGCAGGCCGAGCGCCATCAGTTCAGCGTGGGAAAGGCCGGTCTGCCACAAGTGATTCAGTGCCATCAGGGTAGTGGCTGCATCGGAGGAGCCGCCGCCCAGGCCGCCGCCCATGGGCAAGCGTTTCTCGATGGCGATGTTGATACCGAGGTTTTCCGCGCCAGGTTTATTGCGCACGGTGTCCCTCAGCAGGTGAGCGGCGCGGACGATCAGGTCGGATGATTCCGGAACGTCCGGGATGCTGGTCGTGCGGCGGATGATGCCGTCGCTCCGGGTCTCGAAGTGCAAGGTATCGCCGAAGTCGAGTAGTTGAAACACGGTCTGCAGCAAGTGATAGCCGTCCGGCCGGCGGCCGGTGACGTGCAGGAAAAGGTTCAGCTTGGCCGGTGCGGCACAGTTGTTCAGCGTGCTTGCCATGAGTCGATCACGATGCGAATGGAGACTTCGCCTGCCTGCTCGGTATTGCGGGCCAGGTCGATACGCTTCGGGTGCCCGTCCTCCCATGCGGGATAGCGGATACGCCAGCCGTCGCGTGTCAGAACGTCCGGTTCCACGGGGGAGGCCATCACGCGGCGGCCGCTGCTATCGACTGCGAACCCCTGCAGCCAGTACCGTAAGCCAGCCACCGGCAACGGCCAGCCGAGGGTGTCCGATGTCAGTTCGTCGACATCGGAAGCGGTGCGTGCCGGCTGGCCTCCCTGAATCAGGGACGCGCCTTGTGCCGACGTCTCTATGATGGCCACCGTTTGTCCCAGGGGCGACAGCAGGGTTACCGTCGTCCTGTCGGGCGTCTGGTTCCAGGTGAAATTTCCGTGCAGCGCTTCTTCCTGGTGCTCGCCCTGGTAACGTACCGAGATACGTCCGCCCAGTTCGATGCTGTTGTGATAAGAGCGCGCCTGCAGGATGGAGGGAGAAGGGGCGGGTTCCGGTGGAGGGGCAAGGCTCGCGCATCCGGCAAGGAACACGGGGACTGCGGCAAGTGCCGCAATCCGTCTCGATATGCCCCGCGTCATAGGCTGACGTTGAGTCGCGCCAGCGTGCTCTTGAGCGTGTCGTTCTGCGGATCCTTCGTTTGCGCATCGCGCCACAATTTTTGGGCGTCATCCTTTTGCCCGCGGGTCCACAGCACTTCGCCCAGGTGGGCTGCGATTTCGACGTCGGGGCGCATTTCGTAGGCGCGGCGCAGCACGCTTTCCGCTTCCTGCAGCTTGCCCAGACGGAATTGCACCCAGCCCATGCTATCCATGATGAAGGGATCGTCGGGCGCCAGCCTGAGCGCCTTGTCGATCAACGCATAGGCTTCATCGAGGCGGACGTTGCGCTCCGCCAGCGAGTAGCCGAGCGCGTTGTATGCGTGCTGGTTATTCGGCGCGATCTCCATGATCTTGCGCAGCGCGCTTTCCATGATGTCCCACTTGCTGCTCTTTTCCGCTGCCATCGCGTAGTCATAGAGCAGGTCGGTATTGTCCGGGAAGCGTTGCAGTCCGGCCTTGAACACGTCCAGCGCTTGCGGCAATTGATCGGCGTCGCGCAGGATCTGCCCGTCCGCGATGATGACCTGCGCTTCTTCACGCTCACTGCCGGTGTTGATGTCATGCAGCATCCTGCGCGCCTTGGCGATTTCGCCGCGCCTGGCAACGACTTGCGCCCGCTTGATCTGCGCGCCCAAGTAGGCCTCGCCCGGCTCGATCCTGGACAGCCACTTGAGCACCCCTTCGCTGTCCTTGCGTTCCTCGGCGATTTGGGCCAGCAGCAACAAAGCCTGGGTCGGATCGCGCTCCTCGCCAGGTTTCTCGGCCAGCGCGTCGAGATAGCGGGTCAGATACTGTTCCGCCCCTTTCAGGTCGTCGGTCTGTACGCCGAGCACACCGAGTGCGTATAGCGAGGTCGGATCCTGCGGCTGATCATTGAGCAGGATTTCGAACTGGCTGCGCGCGCCGGCGTACTCCTTCTGTTCCACCATCATGCGCGCCAGCGCAATGCGCACGTCGCGCGACTTTGGATACTGGGCGAGAAAGCCGGACAGCACTTTTACGGCCTCGGCTTTTTCAGGCGTTACCTGTGCCAATGCGAGAACCGCCAGTTCGGAGTCAGGCTTTGCCTTGAGTGCGGCTTGCGCCTCTTGCCGCGCGCGCGCCGTGTCGCCGCTGGCAAATGCGCCCTGTGCCAACGCAAGATGCGCTTCCGGCAGGTCGAGATAGGGTTTCAGCACATCCTGCAGCAGCGAGAAAGCCGCGGCCTTGTCCTTCGCGCGCGCCAGCAGGCGCTGCATCTGGAATGCCAGCAGGCCGCGGGTTTGCGGCCGCGCTTCCTGCAAGCGCTGTTCCAGGATGGGCTTGGCTTCGGCGAGGTCGTCGCTGAGGATGACGAAGCTCAGGTAATACTGGGTTGCTTCCTCCGAATGCGGCGCCAGAGTCCGCCACAGCGAGACTGCGCTAAGTGCTTCGTCCGGCTGCTTCGCGCTCAGCGCGACTTCAGCGGCGCGGCGTGCCAGGCGCGGGTCCCGTGTCTGCTGCGCGAGGCCGAGAAGAGTGACATAGGCTGTTTCCCATTCGCCGCGCTGGAAGGCAATCTCCGAGCTCAAAATCTTGTACAGCAACTCCTCGGTCAGTTCGATGCGCGGCAACGCGTCTTCCTCGCTGCCGTCGGCTGCGGTCCCCGGCGTGGTGGAAACCAGCTGCTTGCGGTGCGACGAGTCGTCGGCGCTCGTTGCGGCCAGCCTGGTATCGGCCGGTGCGAGCGCGGAATAAGGCGGCCGCGCTGCGCATGCGGACAATGCTGTCGAGAGAGTTACAATGAGAAGAATGTTTTTCAAGAGATATTCCCAGCTGATCCAGTAAATTCAATTTTACGCCCAACGGGTGGATGTGCGTGCAGGTAACCCGATGACGGCGCGCTCAACCGTCTTCCAATTTGTCTTTCCGCAAGAATCTGTTTTGCCATGCCTGAGTTGCCAGAAGTCGAAGTGACCCGACGCGGTGTAGCGCCGCACCTTGAAGGGCGAGTTGTCACTGCCGTCACGATGCGGCACAGCGGATTGCGCTGGCCGTTCCCTGCGGACCTCGCGCAACGGCTCTGCGGTTGCGAGATCCGCAGCACCGGGCGACGCGGCAAGTATCTGTTGATCCGATTCGATCATGGCACTCTGATAATACATCTCGGCATGTCCGGACACCTGCGCGTACTGCCGCTCGGAATGCCTGCGGAAAAGCACGATCACTTCGACCTTGCCGTCGGCGATCAGTTGCTGAGATTGACCGATCCGCGCCGCTTCGGAGCGGTGCTCTGGCATGATGCCGCGGACGGGAGCATCGACGAACACGTGCTGCTCAGGGGCCTGGGAGTGGAGCCGCTTGAAAATGGATTTACCGCCGGGTTGCTGTATCGGCAGACACGCAACCGCAGTGCATCAATCAAGCAGGTGTTGCTCTCAGGAGACATTGTTGTCGGCGTCGGCAACATTTATGCTTCGGAAAGCCTGTTCAAGGCGGGCATCAATCCCAAGACTGCGGCTCACCGTATAGGCATGGCGCGCTTCGAAAAGCTGGCGGAGGCCATCCGTGCCACGCTGGCAGCGGCCATAGCGCAGGGCGGCAGCACCTTGCGCGACTTCCTGGCGGTGGACGGGCAGCCTGGCTACTTCCAGCAAAGCTATTTCGTGTATGACCGGGCAGGTCAGCCGTGCCGTGTTTGCGGCGCCGAAGTGAGGCAGTTAAAACAAGGTCAACGTTCGACCTTTTATTGCCCAAATTGTCAAAAATAGGTTCGAGTGCTAGATTCGTGCCTACGACTCAGAATATCTTCGGGGAAAATGTGAGCAATCTGGTACAGAAGTTCCAGGAGTACAGCGGCTGGCGCAGTGCCGTCCTTGCAGCGCTTGAGCGCTACCGGGCATGCGTCGGCGCGTCGGATCTGGCCGATGCGGCGAGCGACCAGCGTTTCTCACGTCTGCAGGCGCGCCTGACTGATGATAAATTGTCCATTGCCTTTGTCGCCGAGTTCTCGCGCGGCAAGTCGGAACTGATCAATGCGATTTTCTTTGCGGATTATGGCCAGCGCATCCTGCCGTCCTCTGCCGGACGCACCACCATGTGTCCGACCGAACTGCTGTACGACGAGACTTTTCCGCCTTCGATCCGGCTGTTGCCCATCGAGACGCGGGCGGAATCGGCATCGACCAGCGACTTCAAGGAGCGCAGCCAGGTCTGGAATGTGCTGCCGCTGGATATCGCCTCCGGCGAGGGCATGCTCGAAGCATTCAAGCAGGTCAGCCTGACCAAACGGGTGAGCATCGAAGACGCGAAACGTTACGGCCTGTACCACGAGGATGACCCCGACGCAGGACTGGCGGTAGGCGAGGACGGCCTGGTCGAAATTTCGCAGTGGCGCCATGCGATCGTTAATTTTCCGCATCCTTTGCTCAAGCAGGGACTGGTCATCATCGATACGCCCGGATTGAACGCGATCGGCACCGAGCCGGAGCTGACGCTCAACCTGATTCCGAACGCACATGCGGTGCTGTTCATTCTTGCCGCCGATACCGGCGTCACCAAGAGCGATATCGACGTCTGGCGTGACCATATCGGTTCCGGCCCGGCCCGCATGGTGGTGCTGAACAAGATCGACAGCATGTGGGACGAACTGCGCACGCCGGAAGAGGTCGAGCAGCAGATCGACAGGCAGGTGGCGAGCGTGGCGCAGACATTGCATCTTTCGACGGACCAGGTGTTTCCGATTTCCGCGCAAAAAGGCCTGGTCGGCAAGGTCAACCGCGAACCGGAACTGCTCGCGAAGAGTCGGTTGCCGGCACTCGAAACCGCGCTGTCCGGCGAGCTGATACCGAGCAAGCAGAAGATCGTGCGCGAGCAGTTGATGTCCGATATCAATGAATTGTCGGCTGCAAAGCAGGCACTGCTGGCGGCGCGCAACCGCAACGTGGTCGAGCAACTGGTGGAACTCAAGAGCCTGCGCGGCAAGAACCAGTCGATCATCGAACACATGATGAAGCGCGTCGATCTCGAAAAGAAGGAGTTCGACGGCAGTCTGTTGAAACTGCAAGGCACACGGGCCGTGTTCACGCGGCTGTCGACCGAAGTGTTTACCAGCCTCGGCATGGACATCCTGAAGGAAGACATCCGGAAGACCCGCGACGCGATGGACAAGAGCCGGTTCTCGGCAGGCTTGCGCGCCGCGGTGAAAGAATTCTTTGCGCAGGTGCGCGGCAACCTGAGCCAGTCGGGCCAGAAGACCGAGGAAATCACCGAAATGATGACGGTGATGTATCGCAAATTCTCGACCGAACACGGGCTTGCGCTGTCGTCGCCCATGCCTTTTTCGCTCGAAAAGTACCGCAAGGAGATCGACATGATCGAAGGCGTGTACCACAAGCAGTTCGGCACCGCGGCGATCATGACCACGCCGCAGGTGGTACTGATGACCAAGTTCTTCGATTCGATCGCTTCGCGCGTCAAGCAGAGTTTCATGCAGGCGAATCGCGATGTGGAAGCCTGGCTGAAGGTGGTGATGGCGCCGCTGGAAGCGCAGATCTGGGAACACAAGTCGCAGTTGAAGAAGCGCAGGCAATCGATAGAGCGTATTCACATGGCAACCGAAAGCCTCGAAGAAAAGGTGGAGGCGCTGGAAAAAATGCAGGCCGAACTCGATGAGCAAAAGGCCACGCTGTTGCTGATCGAAGCCGAGCTCAAGAAGACGGTCACTGAGGAATTGACTGCGCTCAGGGCTGCAGCATAACGACATGAAACGTGTTGTGGAAGCGGCGCCTGGGCAGCCTGGCGCCGCGAAAAATTTTTCCGACCCCGGTTTTTCCGCTACCGTCATCCATTGGCAAAAGCAGCACGGCCGCCACACGCTTCCCTGGCAGAATACTCGCGACGCCTATCGCATCTGGTTGTCCGAAATCATGCTGCAGCAGACCCAGGTGGCTGCGGTCATCCCTTACTACCAGCGGTTTCTTGCACGCTTTCCCGATGTGGCCACGCTAGCTTCTGCTCCATCGGAGGAAGTGATGGCGCACTGGAGCGGCCTCGGTTATTACACGCGCGCGCGCAACCTGCATCGATGCGCGCAACGGGTGGTTGAAGAACACGGCGGGGTTTTCCCGAGCGATCCGACGCTGCTGGCGGATTTGCCGGGCATTGGCCGTTCGACGGCAGCGGCGATCGCCGCGTTTGCCTACGGCACCCGCGCGGCCATTCTCGACGGTAACGTCAAGCGGGTGTTCTGCAGAGTGTTCGGCATCGACGGATTTCCGGGCGCCAAACCCGTCGAAGACGGACTCTGGCAGCGCGCGACGGCCTTGCTGCCGGAACAGGAGATGGAGGCGTATACGCAGGGCTTGATGGACCTCGGGGCCACGCTTTGCACGCGTAGCAATCCTTCTTGCGATACCTGTCCGCTCGCGCAGCGCTGCGTTGCGCTTGCTTCCGGCCGCGTTCACTTGCTGCCGGTTCGCAAGCCGAAGAAGGCCGTTCCGGAAAAGAATACGGTGATGCTGATTGTTACCGAGGGCGATCAGGTCTTGCTCGAACAGCGGCCGGACAACGGAATCTGGGGCGGATTGCTATCGCTGCCGGAGATCGATGAACCGGACAGTAGCTTGCTTGCGCCGTCTGCCTTGAAGTCAATGCTTGCGAACGCGGTTGCGCGTTTTGGCGTCGCCGCTGAATGCGAGCGGCTGCAACCGTTTTCGCATGTGTTCACTCACTTCAAGCTGCATGTGTCGCCATACCGGGTGAGACTGGCTCATCGTGCCGAATTCGCCGGTCAGTCGGGGCATGTCTGGGTCGACGCTAGCCGTCTGCCCGACGCGCCGTTGCCTGCACCGGTCAAGAAGCTGTTGCTGGCGCTGTTCTGCGCGCCGGATCTGCTGCAAACCTAGCCCGGATATTTCACCAGGACGCGGAGTGATGGCGCGCGAGTTGCGAGCCGGTTTGCGTTTCCGCGCCAAGCCAATAGTTCATCTATTGGCGCGAAGCGAAGACGCAAAATGGCCGCAAATCGCACGCCAGCACCCGCGTAGGCCGGCGGTACAAATTGGATCTGGCTGTAGCAAGCCGCAAACCGTATAAACATGCCCCTTCCGATCAAGTTGAGGGCCGGTCTGGTGAAATATCCGGGCTAGACCGCATCCACCCATTCGACGCGATTTCTTCCGAGCTGTTTCGCCTGATACAGCGCGGCGTCGGCGCGCTGTATCAGGTCAGTGATTTTTTCCCCGCTGCGATACTGCGCAACACCGATCGACAGCGAAATATTCTTTTGCGCGAGGACCTTCTGGAAGTCGAGGAAGTGCGCGTACACCCGGAGGCGTTCCGCATGCATTACCGCGCCTTTGATATCGGTGTCCGGCAGGATCTGCATGAACTCGTCGCCGCCGTAGCGGCCGAGTATGTCGGTGTCGCGAATGCTGTCGCGCGCCGTTTTCGAAAATTCCTTGAGAATGGTGTCGCCGGCAAGGTGGCCGTTGTTGTCGTTGATTTCCTTGAAGTGGTCGATATCGATCAGGCAGATCGTAAACGGTACCGATAGCGTGTCCGCCTGCAGCTTTGCCTGATCCAGTTCAGACTGTAACTGACGGCGATTGTAGAGCCCGGTCAATTCGTCGCGCACCGATTTTTCTTCGTAATGCTGAAGCTGGTGACGGGTTGCGCGCAGAAGCTGGCGCAGGTTCTGTATCTGCTTCCCGACGAGGATCATGCCGGGCAGCGTCAGCGCCAGGACCGACCATTGCACGAGGTCGGCGCGAAAACCGTACTCGTAACCTTCCGCCTGCGCGCGTGCCAGGATGATGCCGAGATAGGCGATCAGACATCCGGCGGCAAGCGCTATCAGCGCAGTGGTGCCGAGGCGGAAAATGCCGAATGAAAAAGCGATCAGCATGAAGGGCACCAGCGCGATCTGGGTTGTCCTTTCAAGGTAGGCGACTGCGAGCATGATGGCGAGAGAGACTACCAGCTGCGGCAGCATCAGGCTGGGTTCCTGGAAGCGTGTGTTGATGCCGGACCGGAACAGAAAGTAGAAAAGGGCAAGGACGCTCGCGATCACGGCCGCTACCGAGGCAAAGGCCATGCCGCTGATGAATCCCTGCCGGTAGAAGATGTACAGGCTCAGCGCGTACAGCAGCGCGATCAGGCTGACAGGCGATATTTGCGGCATCCGGACCGGCTGTAAGGTCTTGCGGCGGTCCAGCGCCTCCGACCGCAGGGTCTCGCGTGCATCGTCCAGTAGCATGATGTGGTTTGCGCTCAAGGTAGTGCCAGGAAATGCCTGCAACGCAGGCCGCAAGAGGGTTGTGAAAAAGCAGCTTGACCCTGCATTTATCCTATGAACGGCGCCGGTCGAATTTGCGCGGTGACAAACGGCGCTGAAAAAGTTCTGCAGGCAACGGCAATCGACGGAACGATGCTCGGGAATGGCACACCATCGGACCGATATGAGGCAGCTTTCTTGCTGTTTTCTTAATGGAGTGCTTCGCGCCGGTCAGAGAATCCGGTGTTGGAGAAGATATTGATGCACGATCGACAAGCGGCTTTGCGCGTCGTCGAGTTCGAGCAGCTTCTGGCGTGCTTTCAGCGGGATCGGCAGGATTTCGCACCAGCGGTTGGATACCCAGCTTGCGCTGTCGAGGCGAAGCGGGCGCGAGAACGGGCTGACGAAGGATTCTCCGTTTTCTTCGCGCCCCTTCGCATCGATATCTTCGATCACGAGCTTCAGCGTTTTGGCGCAGGCGAGGTGGATGTCGCTCACAGGAAGAACCGCGTCAGCGGCAATCAGCTCGATCCGCGCTTCCAGCCGCTGGTCCGGCAGCACACGCGTATCGACCACGCGAAAGCGCTCGCCGCCCTGGGTGCGCAGCATCATGACGCCGAGCTCCGGCATGTCCCATTCGGCGATGCGGGCAAGACAGCCGACGGCTTCAGGTTCTGCTGCCATTCCGACTTCCTGCCCGGCCTTGATCAGCACCACACCGAACGGCGCGTCACGCTTCATGCATTCGCGCACCATGTCGATATAACGCGTCTCGAACACTTTCAGCGGCAGAATCCCGTCGGGGAACAGCACGGTCTTGAGCGGAAACAGCGGTACCCAGGCGTCGTTATTCGGCATGTTGGAAGATGCGGTGATGGGTTATGCCAGCTCGCGATGACGCAGCAGCACGCGCTCGGACGCCCGGAAATGTTTCGCCAACTGTTCCGCCATGTAGACAGAACGATGCTGGCCGCCGGTACAGCCGATTGCAACCGTCAGGTAACTGCGGTTGTCGTTCTTGAACGCGGGCAGCCATTTTTCGACAAAGTTGCGGATGTCGGCCAGCAGTTCGGCGGCGTGCGCCTGCGCATCGAGATAGGCGATGACCGGTTCGTCGCAGCCGGTGAGCGGGCGCAGGCTGAGGTCATAATACGGATTGGGCAGCACGCGCACGTCGAAGACGAGGTCGGCATCAAGCGGCACGCCGAACTTGAAGGCGAAGGATTCGAACAGCAGCGTCAGCGGCGTACGTTCCGTTTCCACCAGGTCCTTGATCCATGAGCGCAGTTTGTTGGCGGAAAGTCCGGAGGTGTCGATGACGTGGCCGATGCCTTCGATCGTGGACAGCATCTCCCGCTCGTGCAGGATGCATTCGGTCAGTGTCGGCTGGCCGGTCGTGCTTTCGCCGGAGTTCGAGTGGAAACGATGCGACAGTGGATGGCTGCGACGGGTTTCCGAGAATCGCGCGATCAGGGACTCGGTCTTCGCGGTCAGGAACAACACCTTGACGTCGTGACCCTCATCCTTGAGCGCCTGGATGTCCGCAGGCAGGCCGGCCAGCGAATCCGCGCTGCGCGCGTCCATCGCTACCGCCAGGGTATCCGCTCCTTCTTCGAGGCGGGTGGCGACCAGTTGACGCAGCAGCTTGGGCGGCAGGTTGTCGACGCAGAAGTAGCCGGCGTCTTCGAGTGCATTCAGTCCGACCGATTTTCCAGAGCCGGAAATGCCAGTGATGAGGATAATGCGCATAGGCGGTAATGATACCGCAAGCGCGATGTTGTCTTAATCGTTGCCCATTGCTTTCTGCTGACGCTCCATGAATTCCTTGAGCGTATCGATGCCGCGCAGTTGCAGGATGGTATTGCGCACCGCTGCTTCCAGCAGCACTGCCAGGTTGCGGCCGGCTTCGACCGGGATGACCACTTTGCGGATCGGCAGGCCCAGCACTTCTTCGGTTTGCGAATGTAGCGGCAGGCGTTCGTAGTTTTCTTCCAGTGTGCTCCGGCGCACCAGGTGCACGATCAGCTTCAGCCGCATCTTGCGGCGCACCGCCGTCTCGCCGAAGATGGTCTTGATGTCGAGCAGACCAAGTCCGCGCACTTCCAGCAGGTTTTGCAGCAGCGGCGGGCAGCGGCCTTCGATCATGTTAGGCGCGATGCGCGCGAACTCGACTGCATCGTCAGCTACCAGGCCATGGTTGCGCGAGATCAGTTCCAGCCCGAGTTCGCTCTTGCCGAGTCCGGATTCGCCGGTAATCAGCACACCGACACCCAGCACATCCATGAACACGCCGTGCATCGTGACGCGCTGCGCCAGTTCCTTCGACAGGTAGACGCGCAGGTAATCGATCACCTGCGCCGCCGGCAGCGGCGTGGAGAATAACGGGATATTCTTTTCGTCGCAGATGCTCAGGATGTAGGGCGGCGTTTCCAGGCCCTGCGCAATGATGAAGGCGGGTGGTTCGCCGTTGACCAGTTCTTCGGTCTGGTACTTACGCGACGCCGGCGACAGCTTGTTGTAATACTGGATTTCCTGGTGTCCGAACACCTGCAATCGGCCCGGGTGGATCAGGTTCAGGTGGCCGACCTGGTCGGCTGCGGATGTCGCGTCGCCGGTAATGCGGCGTTCGCCGCCGGGAAAGCCGGCGAACCAGCCGAGTTGCAACGCCTCGCGGGTATCGTCGAACAGCTGCTGTATGGTCAGATGGGTGGATACCGGCATGATGCAGCGAGTCGGGGTTATGCGTGGACGCTTGGCTGCCAGGCGAGGATGCGCGCATGCACCGACGCGGCGTCCGGATCGATGGCGAGCAGATTGCGGAAGCTTTCGTCGGAAAACATTTCCGCCACTTCGGACAGGATTTCGAGGTGTTGTTGTGTGACGTGATCCGGGATCAGCAAAAATACCAACA
Organism: uncultured Noviherbaspirillum sp.; assembly: GCA_966212445.1. Taxonomy (GTDB): domain Bacteria; phylum Pseudomonadota; class Gammaproteobacteria; order Burkholderiales; family Burkholderiaceae_D; genus Noviherbaspirillum. Next base: position 131,805 of record CBIHRJ010000005.1, read on the forward strand.
GCTTCACCGGCAGGCCGTCGGGTGACTCGAACGGGATGGGCTCCTTCAACCGGACAAACGCCGCGAGAGGCGCCTTCAGCCCCTTGATGCGGCCGTGCGGGACGGCGACGCCGTGGCCCAATCCGGTCGAACCCAGGCGTTCGCGTGCGAACAGGTTGTCGGAAACAACCGAGCGCGCAATGCCGCAGTTGTTTTCAAAAATCAGTCCGGCCTGCTCGAATGCGCGCTTCTTGCTCGATACTTCAAGATCGAGTACGACGTTGTTCGCCGCCAGGATTTTTGCGAGATGGGTCATGTTACGAAGTCGTATGGTGCAATGCACAAAACAGGCATTCGAGACGAATTATAGGCCTCTTTACGCGATGTGCAATGCCAAGCATAAGATGAGACCGGGAAACTACATTGATTGTAAGCAGTGGGTGGCAAAGCATTGCTCAACAATTATCAGTATGCGTCCATGATCTGCGGGGGCGCCTGGAGTAGCGTCATGAATAAGGCTGTGATCATGGAAAGGGAGGAAAGTTTCTTTGAGGGAACAGCTTCGCCAAGTGCTTTCTTGAATTGCTCACTGCCGTGCGCTGCGCAAGTTCGGCGGCCGTTGACCGGTGGTGAAATTGCTTCGCCATGGATTGATGTCCAAGCCGCCGCGCCGGGTGTAGCGCGCATAGACCGCAAGTTTTTGCGGGCGGCATTGGCGCAGGATGTCCATGAAGATGCGCTCCACGCATTGTTCATGGAACTCATTGTGATTGCGAAAGCCGATCAGGTAGCGCAGCAAGGCTTCCTGGTCGATTTGCGCGCCGACATAGCGAATTTGCACGCTGCCCCAGTCCGGCTGGCCGGTCACCAGGCAATTCGATTTCAGCAGATGCGACATCAGGGTTTCCTCGACCATCGCTTCTTCGTGGTTGGCCTTTAGCAGCGCCGGGTTCGGCGTGTAGTCGCTTACGTCGATGTCCAGCCGGTCCAGCAGCAGGCCTTCGAGCTCGCCCATCTGGATGCTCGCAAAGGCATCCGGCAGCGTCAGCTTGACCTGCACCGGTGCGCCGAAGCCGTCCGACAGGTCGGCGCGCAGCATGTCGGCCAGCGCATCCGGACTGGCGACACGGGTCTGGTTGTAGGAGTTCAGGTAGAGCTTGAAGGATTTCGATTCAATGATATTGGGCGAATCGGCGGGGACGGTGATGCTTGCAATCGCCACCTGCGGTTTGCCGCGCAGGTTCAGCCAGGACAGTTCGTACGCATTCCAGATATCGATGCCGAAGAAGGGCAGTGTGCCGGTAACGCCGATTTCATCGCGCTTGGACTGGCGCGCAATCGGAAACAGCAGCGACGGCGCGTACTCGGTTTGGTAGGAGGAAGGTTTGCCGAGCGGCGAGGCTTCCGGCATGTTGGGGGTGGTCATATCACAGTTGCAACGATGGTCAGGATTCCGGCCGCGGATTCGCAGGCCGTTTTGACAACGGGCGGCGCCGGCTGTTCGCCGGCGCCGATTTTCAGGTCACAGGAACAGTTTGTACGCCGGATTGTCGTTTTCGTCCCAATACCGGTAACCCAGTCCGGAAAGGAACTCGCGGAAGGCTTTCATTTCCTTTTTCGGCACTTGCAGACCCACCAGGATGCGTCCGACGTCACCGCCTTGGTTGCGGTAATGGAACAGGCTGATGTTCCAGTTCGGCGCCATGCTGTCGAGGAAGCGCATCAGCGCTCCGGGTCGCTCGGGGAACTCGAAGCGGTACAGCAGTTCGTCGTGTGCGAGCGGGCTCTTGCCGCCGACCAAGTGACGGATGTGCAGCTTGGCCAGTTCGTCATGCGTCAGGTCCAGGGTGCGGAAGCCGTGCTTCTCGAAATGCTTGGTGATCTTGCCGGACTCGTCGCGGTTGTTGATCTGCAGGCCGACGAAGACGTGCGCTTCGTTCTCGTCGCTGATGCGGTAATTGAATTCGGTGACGTTGCGCGGTCCGATCAGTTCGCAGAAACGCTTGAAGCTGCCGCGTTCCTCGGGAATCGTGACCGCGAACACGGCTTCGCGCGCTTCGCCGACCTCGGCGCGCTCGGCGACGAAGCGCAGGCGGTCGAAATTCATGTTGGCGCCGCAGGCAATGGTGACGATGTTTTCGCCCTTGATCGGCTTCTTGCCGGCCTTCGCGCGTTCGAGGTATTCCTTGGCGCCTGCCACTGCGAGCGCGCCCGACGGTTCGAGAATGCTGCGGGTATCCTGGAACACATCCTTGAGCGCTGCGCAGACCGCATCCGTGTCGACCACGATGATGTCGTCGACGTACAGCTTGGCGAGCCGGAAGGTCTCCTCGCCGACCAGCTTGACCGCGGTGCCGTCGCAGAACAGTCCGACATCGGGCAGCGTGACGCGGCGGCCCGCCTTCAGGCTGCGCGCCATCGCATCGGAATCGGTCGATTGCACCCCGATGACCTTGATGTCGGGCCGCACCGCCTTGACGTAGGCGGCCACGCCGGAAATCAGCCCGCCGCCGCCGATTGCGGCGAAAATCGCATGGATCGGACCGGGATGCTGACGCAGGATTTCCATTCCTATCGTGCCCTGGCCGGCGATCACGTCGGGATCGTCGAACGGATGCACGAAGGTCAACTTCTGTTTCTTTTCCAGGGTCAGCGCATGGTTGTAGGCATCGGTGTAGGAATCGCCGAACAGCACGACTTCGCCGCCGCGCGCTTTGACTGCATCGATTTTCACCGGCGGGGTGGTGGTCGGCATCACGATTACCGCGCGGCAGCCGAGGCGGGCGGCGGACAGGGCCACGCCCTGCGCATGATTGCCGGCCGACGCGCAGATCACGCCGCGCTTCAGTTGCGCCGGCGTCATATGCGCCATCTTGTTGTATGCACCGCGCAGCTTGAAGCTGAACACGCTTTGAATGTCTTCACGCTTCAGATAAATCTGGTTGTCCATGCGCTCCGACAGCGTGGGAGCGAGTTCGAGCGGGGATTCAACGGCGACGTCGTAGACGCGGGCGGTCAGGATTTTCTTCAGGTAGTCGGTAGTCATAGGTTCGATGTCGTCAGCAGGCTTGCTCCAATGCGCGTGCAAGGGAACTGATCATTATAATGGACGCCCTTGCCGAGTCTTCGGCGCCGCACCATATCCCTTATGCGCCCACCACGCTTGACGCCGCGCGTCGCACGCCATCGATGATCGAGTCCGCGGTCCGATGGCTGCTGAGCGTGCTGGCCGTTCCGGACGTCGGCCTGAGTTCGGTGTTTTTCATCAGCCTGGTGTCGGCGACGCTGCTGCCGTTCGGATCGGAGCCGGCGGTGTTCGCGGTCATCAAGGCGAACAGCGCGCTGTTCTGGCCGGTGTTGGCGGTGGCAACAGCGGGAAATACCCTGGGCGGCGCGATCGACTACTGGATGGGCTACGGCGCGAAACATGCTTTCGCACGCGAGCGTGAAAGCCGCTGGTTCGGCTGGCTGCGGCGCTTCGGAGCGAAAACCATGCTGCTGGCATGGCTGCCGGGCATCGGCGATCCGATCTGCACGTTGGCCGGCTGGCTCAAGCTGCCGTTCTGGCCATGTCTTGCCTATATGGCAATTGGCAAATTCCTGCGTTATCTGACGATAACCTGGTTGCTGATGGACGTGCCGGAGGGATTCTGGCGGCATGTTGCAGCGTGGTTCTGAATTTTGTTGTAAATAAAACAAATGAAATATTTGCCCGGTGGATACCCAAGAACCGAGTATTTTCAACGGCTTAGCCGTATGGAAAGTAAGGGTGTTTCCGCCTGGTGCATTGCAATAAGCTAGAATGCTCCTTTAAGGCTTAGTCCTATTATCTCGATGAACGCCCCAGCTCAAATCCAGGCATTGCTCTCCGATGCGCCCAGCGACGCAGCTCCGACCCGCTTGCGCGAAATTCCCTACAACTACACCTCGTTTTCCGATCGCGAAATCGTGATTCGCCTGCTGGGCGAAGAGTCGTGGCGCATCCTCGACGAATTGCGTAGCGAACGCCAGACCGGCCGCTCCGCGCGCATGCTGTACGAAGTGCTGGGCGATATCTGGGTGGTGCGGCGCAATCCCTACCTGCAGGACGATATGCTCGACAATCCGAAGCGCCGCCAGGATCTGATCGATGCGCTCAACCATCGTCTGTCGGAAGTCGAGAAACGCCGCCTGACGACCGAACTCGCGGAGAGCGGCGACGCCCAGGCAAAGCGCCGCAGCGTAAACGTCGAGACCCTGGTGAAGGCCGCGCGCAAGGCGGTCGCCGATTTCGGCGAAGAGTTCCGCCGGACCTGGGATCTGCGCAAGCGCGCGACCCGCGTCCTGGGCCGCTACACGGCGAAGGACAACATCAAGTTCGACGGTCTGTCGCGCGTGTCGCATGTCACCGATGCAACCGACTGGCGCGTCGAATATCCGTTCGTCGTGCTGACGCCGGACACCGAGGATGAAATGGCCGGCTTGGTCAAGGCCTGCATCGAACTCGGCCTGACCATCATCCCGCGCGGAGGCGGCACCGGCTATACCGGCGGTGCGGTTCCGCTGACGCCGTTGTCGGCCGTCATCAATACCGAAAAACTGGAACAGCTCGGTGCGGTCGAAATGACCACGCTGCCCGGCGTGGACCGTCCTTACGCGACGATTTACTCGGGCGCCGGCGTCGTCACCAAGCGCGTGTCCGACGCCGCCGAAAAAGCCGGCTTCGTGTTTGCGGTCGATCCGACCTCGGCCGAGGCTTCCTGCATCGGCGGCAACGTCGCGATGAACGCCGGCGGCAAGAAAGCCGTGCTGTGGGGCACCGCGCTCGATAACCTCGCCAGCTGGCGCATGGTCGATCCGAACGGCGACTGGCTCGAAGTCACCCGGCTGGAGCACAACCTCGGCAAGATCCACGATGCGCCGGTGGCGAAGTTCAAGCTCGAATGGACGCATCCTGCCGACAAGGGCAGGAGCAAGCAGCCGTTCAAGACCGAGTATCTCGAAATCGAAGGCCGCCGCTTCCGCAAGGAAGGACTGGGGAAGGATGTCACCGACAAGTTCCTCGCCGGCCTGCCGGGCATCCAGAAGGAAGGCTGCGACGGCCTGATCACCTCGGCACGCTGGATCCTGCACAAGATGCCCAAGCACACCCGCACTGTCTGTCTCGAGTTCTTCGGTCAGGCGCGCGATGCGATTCCGTCGATCGTCGAAATCAAGGATTATCTTGACGCGGAAACGAAGAAGGGCGGCGCCATTCTCGCCGGTCTCGAGCATCTCGACGAACGCTACCTGCGCGCGGTCGGTTATGCGACCAAGTCCAAGCGCGGCGTGCTGCCGAAGATGGCGCTGTTCGGCGACATCGTGGGCGATGACGAGGAAGCGGTCGCGCGCGCTGCGTCGGAAGTGATCCGTATTGCCAACACGCGCGTCGGCGAAGGCTTCGTCGCAGTGAGTCCGGAAGCGCGCAAGAAATTCTGGCTCGATCGCGCGCGCACCGCCGCGATCGCGAAGCACACCAATGCGTTCAAGATCAACGAAGACGTGGTGATTCCGCTCAATCGCATGGGCGAGTACACCGACGGCATCGAGCGCATCAACATCGAACTGTCGATCAAGAACAAGCTGCAGTTGCTGGCCGAATTGCGCGGCTTCTTCGCCGCCGGCCATCTCCCGCTGGGCAAGAGCGACGATGCCGAAGGCGACGATATTCCGCCGGAAGAGTTGCTCGGCGATCGCGTCGGCCAGGCCGAACAGTTGATCGAGGCGACGCATGCGCGCTGGTCGTACCTGCTGTCGCAGCTCGACAAGCCCTTGCGCGACGCGCATGACGAACTGGCGGCACTGCAGGTGCCGATGACCTGGATCGACGAGCGTCTTGCGCGGCAGCCGGATGCAACTGTCTTCCATGTCGTGCAGGACCGTACCATCCGCGTATCGTGGAAGTCCGAAGTGCGCGCGCAGTTGCGCCAGATTTTCAACGGTGGCGCGTTCAAGCTGATCCTCGACGAGTGCAGCGCGATCCACAAGCGTGTGCTGCGCGGACGCGTGTTCGTCGCGCTGCACATGCATGCGGGCGACGGCAACGTGCATACCAATATCCCGGTCAATTCCGATCATTACCAGATGCTGCAGGATGCGCATGCGGCTGTGGCGCGCATCATGGAACTCGCGCGCTCGCTGAACGGCGTCATTTCCGGCGAGCACGGCATCGGCATCACCAAGCTGGAATTCCTGACCGAAGAAGAAATCCGGGATTTCCGCGACTACAAGTTGCGTATCGACCCGGAAGGCCGCTTCAACAAGGGCAAGCTGCTGAATCTGCCCGATATGCACGCCGACCTGCGCAATGCGTACACGCCTTCCTTCGGACTGATGGGACATGAGTCGCTGATCATGCAGCAAAGCGACATCGGCGCCATCGCCAACAGCGTCAAGGACTGCCTGCGCTGCGGCAAGTGCAAACCGGTATGCGCGACGCACGTGCCGCGTGCGAACCTGTTGTACTCACCGCGCAACAAGATTCTCGCGACGTCGCTGCTGGTCGAAGCCTTCCTGTACGAGGAGCAGACCCGGCGCGGCGTGTCGATCAAGCACTGGGAAGAATTCGAGGATGTTGCCGACCATTGCACCGTGTGCCACAAGTGCGTGACGCCATGCCCGGTCGATATCGATTTCGGCGATGTGTCGATGAACATGCGCAGCCTGCTGCGCAAGATGGGCAAGAAGTCGTTCAATCCGGGCACCGCCGGGGCGATGTTCTTCCTGAATGCGACCGATCCGACCACTATCAATACCGCCCGCGCGGCAATGACCGGCGTCGCCTACAAAGCGCAGCGGCTGGCCAACGACGTGCTGAAAAAGTTTGCGAAGAAGCAAACCAAGGCGCCGCCGGCCACGCACGGCAAACCGCCGGTGAAAGAGCAGGTGATTCACTTCATCAATAAGAAAATGCCGGGCAACCTGCCGAAGAAAACCGCGCGCGCCTTGCTCGACATCGAAGACGACAAGATCGTGCCGATCATTCGCGATCCGAAGAAGACCACGGCCGACACCGAGGCTGTTTTCTACTTCCCCGGTTGCGGTTCGGAGCGCCTGTTCTCGCAGGTCGGCCTGGCCACCCAGGCGATGCTGTGGCATGTCGGCGTGCAGACCGTGCTGCCTCCGGGTTACCTGTGCTGCGGGTATCCGCAACGCGGCGCCGGCCAGTACGACAAGGCCGAGAAGATGATGACGGACAACCGCGTGCTGTTCCATCGCGTCGCCAACACGCTGAACTACCTCGACATCAAAACGGTCGTAGTGTCATGCGGGACCTGCTATGACCAGTTGCAGGGCTATGAATTCGAGAAGATTTTCCCGGGTTGCCGGATTATCGACATCCACGAATACCTTCTCGAAAAGAACGTGAAGCTTGAAGGCGTGAACGGCGTGCGTTACATGTATCACGATCCCTGCCACAGCCCGATGAAGCAGCAGGATCCGTTGAAGACGGTCAATGCGCTGATCACTACTGTCGACGCGCAGAAGATCGAAAAGAACGACCGCTGCTGCGGCGAATCGGGAACCTTGTTTGCCAGCCGCCCGGATGTATCGACGCAGATTCGCTTCCGCAAGGAAGAGGAAATGCGCAAGGGCGCGGACAAGCTGCGTAACGACGGCTTTGGCGGCGACGTGAAGATCTTGACGTCCTGCCCATCGTGCTTCCAGGGCTTGTCGCGTTACAACGAGGATTCGGGCACCACCGCCGACTACATCGTGATCGAGATGGCAAGGCACCTGCTTGGCGAAAACTGGTTGCCGGATTACGTGGCGCGTGCCAATAACGGCGGCATCGAACGCGTGTTGGTCTAGATGGCGAAAGATTCCTGCGAACTGTGCATCCAGCCCGGCGGGGATGTGGTCTACCGGGATGACAAGTATCGCATCGTGTTGGTCGATGACGAACGTTATCCCGGCTTTTGCCGTGTGATCTGGAATGCACATGCGAGGGAAATGACGGACTTGCCGAGCGCCGACCGGGCGATCCTGATCGCGGCAGTATGGCAGGTGGAGGAAGCGGTGCGTGAAGTGATGCAGCCGCACAAGGTCAATGTCGCCAGCCTCGGCAATGTGGTGCCGCACCTGCACTGGCACGTGATCCCGCGGTACGAGAACGACGCGCACTTTCCGAACCCTATCTGGGGCGAGGTGAAGCGCACGCCGGACTCCGCCGACACGGCGAAGCGCAGGGCGCTGGTGCCGAAACTGCGCGATGCGCTGCTGGCGCGCTTCGAAGCATCCCTCCTTTGATCCGGCGCCGCCGGCTACTTTCTTAAAGGTTTTCCCATGGCAGATTCGAAGCAAGCGGCGCTGGCCCCGACCTCGCTCACGGTACGCACGCAGTCGCGCGTGCTGGAGATTGCATTCGATTCGGGAGAAAATTTTTCACTGCCTTTCGAATTCCTGCGCGTCTATTCGCCGTCCGCCGAAGTGCGCGGACACGGCGCCGGCCAGGAGATCTTGCAGACGGGCAAGCGCGAGGTGCTGATGACCGCGCTCGAGCCGGTTGGGAATTATGCGGTGCAGCCGCATTTTTCGGACGGACACAACACCGGGATTTACTCGTGGGATTATCTGTACTGGCTGGGCGCAAACCAGGCGAAACTCTGGGAAGACTATCTGCAACGGCTGGTGGCCGCCGGCTTCACACGCGAGACAGGGCGCGATGCGCCGATGCTCGCGGAAAGCGGCGGCCACGGTTGCGGCCACCAGCACTGAGTTGATCCACGGCAAGCAAGTCGCCGCACATTACCCCGCCAACGGGAACACCCGGCAATGCCGCAGGTCTGCACTTGTATAATGCGGCTTCGACCAACCAACTTGTCGCCATGACCAATACCACGCATTTCGGTTACCAGACCGTTCCCGAAGACGAGAAGGCGCACAAGGTCGCCGAAGTCTTTCATTCCGTCGCCGCCAGGTACGACGTGATGAACGACCTGATGTCGGCGGGCCTGCATCGACTCTGGAAAACCTTCACCATCGCCCAGGCCGGGGTGCGCCCGGGCTTCAAGGTGCTCGATATCGCCGGCGGCACCGGCGACCTCGCCAAGGCATTTGCCAAGCAGGCCGGCCCAACCGGCGAAGTGTGGCTGACCGACATCAACGAGTCGATGCTGCGCGTCGGCCGTGACCGCCTGTTGAACAAGGGGCTCGCAACCCCCACCTTGTTATGCGATGCGGAGAAATTGCCGTTTCCGAGCAATTACTTCGACAGGGTCAGCGTTGCCTTCGGTCTGCGCAACATGACGCACAAGGATGCCGCGCTTGCCGAAATGCAGCGTGTCCTTAAACCCGGCGGCAAGCTGCTGGTGCTCGAGTTCTCGAAGGTGTGGGAGCCGCTGCGGAAGCCCTACGACGTGTATTCGTTCTCGGTATTGCCCTGGCTCGGCAAGCAGATTGCCAATGACTCAGAAAGCTACCGCTACCTGGCTGAATCGATACGCATGCATCCGGATCAGGAAACACTGAAAACGATGATGCAGGATGCCGGGCTTGAACGGGTCGAGTATTTCAATTTGAGCGCCGGCGTGGCGGCTTTGCATACCGGAATCAAACTGTAGGAGATGTGATGAAAAAGTTCCTGATCGGCCTGCTGGTCGCGCTCAGCGCCATGGCAGTCGTGGTGGCTGACGCGGAAGCCAGGCGTCTCGGCGGCGGCGGTTCGTTCGGGCGGCGGGCGCCCGTCTTCAGCCGGCCGGCGCCGACGCAATCGCCCAGCCAGTTTTCCAGTCCCAGCCAGGCCAAACCGGCGGCCCCCGCCGGCAGCCAGCAGGGCACGCCGCCGAAGCCGGCCAGCCCCTGGCGCAACATCCTCGGCGGCGCTTTGCTCGGCCTCGGTCTGGGCGCACTGCTGTCTCACTTCGGTCTTGGTGGTGCAGCGGCCAGCATGATCAGCACCTTGTTGATGTTCGGCTTGCTGGCGCTGGCGGTAATGTTCCTGATGCGTTTGTTCCGCGCAAAGAACGGCGGTGACCGGACGCCGCAACATGCGTATGCAGGCACCAATCCTGCCGGGCGCACGCCGGAAATCGGTTCGCGCATCGAGCCTCGCATGCAGCCGGCGGCGTTCCAGATGGAGCCGGTTGCGCCGACTGCGAGCAGTGCGCATGTGGTCCCCGCCGATTTCGATGCGCCGTCCTTCTTGCGCCACGCGAAAACTTACTTCATCCGTCTGCAGGCAGCCTGGGACAGGGCGGATGTGAACGATATCCGCGAGTTTACGTCGCCGGAAATGTTCGGCGAGTTGCGCTTGCAGTTGCAGGAGCGGGGCGCATCGCTCAACCACACCGACGTGGTATCGCTGGATGCGGAGCTGCTGGGCCTGGAAAAAGCGGGCGACGAGTATCTCGCCAGCGTGAAGTTCGGTGGCATGATCAAGGAAGCGGAGAATGCGCCGGTCGAGCCATTCGCGGAAATCTGGAACCTGACGAAGCCGGCGAACGGGCAGGGCGGCTGGGTACTCGCAGGAATCCAGCAACTGTCCTGAAACAGGTAACTTGCCTTCGGCAAACTGATAAACTTGAGGCCGCCCGTGAATGTCACGGGCGGTTTTGTTTTGTGACCATGATCCCATCTCCTATCTCCGCTGCAATCAACCATTTGCTGGCTTCAGAGCCTTGGGCGCGCGAGCGGCTCGCCAAGCATGCCGGCAAGGTCGCATCGTTCGACGCGGGCGTCGTTGCCGTGCGTCTGAAAGTCTCCGCCGACGGCATGATTCAGCCAGCCGCTGCGGACGACGCAGCGAATGTGACGATCCGCGTCAAACTGTCCGATCTGCCGCTGATCGTGCAAAACCGCGAACATGCGTTCTCGTACGTGCAGGTCGAAGGCGATGCCGATTTTGCCAATACGGTGTCGCAACTGAGCGAGTCCTTGCGTTGGGAGGCTGAGGAAGACCTGGGCAGGCTGATCGGCGATGTGGCCGCAGTGCGCGTGGTTCAAGGCGTGCGTGCTGCGGTCGATACGGCGAAAACCACGCAGCGCAAGTTCGCCGAAAACGTCGCCGAGTATTTTCTCGAAGAGAATCCGATGCTGGTGCGGCCGCAGGCGGTCGCCGATTTTTCGAGCGAGGTCAACCGCTTGCGCGACGATGTCGAGCGTCTTGCCAAGCGTCTCGACAAGCTGAAGGGAAGCCGCTAAATGGTGTTCAAGTTCCTGCGGCTCTTCAAGATCTGGCGAGTGACGGTCAAGTATGGCCTGGACGACATTGCGATGTCGGAACTGACCAGTCCGCGCATTGCAAAGCTCCTTGCGGCGCCATTCTTCTGGCGGGATATCTCGGCGCCGCGCGGCGTGCGCCTGCGTCAGGCGCTGGAGGATCTGGGGCCGATCTTCGTGAAATTCGGCCAGGTGCTGTCGACCCGGCGCGATCTGATGCCCGCCGATATCGCCGACGAGCTGGCAAAGCTGCAGGATCGCGTGCCGCCGTTCAACTCCGACCTCGCCATTGCGCAGATCAGAAAGTCGCTGGGTGCCCACCCCGACGCCCTGTTCGTACGCTTCGAGCGTGAGCCGGTCGCCTCCGCGTCGATTGCACAGGTGCATTTCGCCACCCTCAAGGATGGCACCGAAGTTGCGGTGAAGGTGCTGCGGCCTGGCATGAAGCGCTCGATCGAAGACGATATCGCGCTCATGCGCATCGCGGCCGGCTGGGTCGAAAAGCTGTGGGCCGACGGCCGCCGCCTGAAACCGAAGGAAGTGGTGGGCGAGTTCGACAAATACCTGCACGACGAACTCGACCTGATGCGCGAGGCAGCCAACGCCAGCCAGTTGCGCCGTAACTTCATCGGTTCCGAACTGCTGATCGTGCCGGAAATGTTCTGGGAGTACTGTTCGACCTCCGTGATCGTGATGGAGCGTATGCGCGGCATTCCGATTTCGCAGACGGAGCGGCTGCGCGCGGAAGGCGTGGACATGAAAAAGCTGTCGCGCGACGGCGTCGAGATCTTTTTCACGCAAGTGTTCCGCGATGGCTTCTTTCACGCCGACATGCATCCCGGGAATATCCTGGTGTCGGTCGATCCCGCCACGTTCGGCCGCTATATCGCGCTCGATTTCGGCATCGTCGGTACGCTGACCGACTATGACAAGGATTACCTGTCGCAGAATTTCCTCGCGTTCTTCCGCCGCGACTACAAGCGCGTCGCCGAAGCCCATATCGAATCGGGCTGGGCGCCGAAGGAAACCCGCGTGGATGAACTGGAGTCGGCGGTGCGCGCCTGCTGCGAGCCGATCTTCGACCGGCCGCTGCGCGACATCTCGTTCGGCCAGGTGCTGCTGCGCCTGTTTCAGACTTCGCGCCGCTTCAATGTCGAAGTGCAGCCGCAACTCGTGTTGCTGCAAAAGACCTTGCTCAACATCGAAGGACTGGGGCGTCAGCTCGACCCCGACCTCGACCTGTGGAAGACCGCCAAGCCCTACCTGGAGCGCTGGATGCAGGAGCAGATCGGCTGGCGCGGACTGGTCGCACGCCTGAAGGAAGAGGCGCCGCAGTACAACAAGATGATTCCGCAATTGCCGCGCCTGATGCATCAGGCGCTTGCCGCGCGCATCGAGGAACCGAGGCGGAACGAAGAATTGCTCAAGCAACTGATCACCGAGCAAAAGCGCACCAACATGCTGCTTTCCCTGGCCGTATACTTCGGCGGCGGGCTGATTGGTGGCATTATTCTTGCTCAACTGTTGCTGCGCTGGTATCAGTTGGTGCACTGGTGGTAGAGCATGAGTGCGCCCAGCTTCGATAGCCGCGATCCGTCGGCGCCGGAATTCTGGTCAGAGCGCTTTGATCGGGCGTTCACGCCCTGGGATCTGGGCGCGGTGCCCCATACGTTGCACCAGTTTGTGGCGGCATCGCCGAAGCCGCGTGCGGCCTTGATACCAGGCTGCGGCAGCGGCTATGAAGTAGCTTGCTTGTCGGAAGCGGGCTGGAATGTGATTGCGTTGGACTTTTCCCGGGCAGCGGTGGACGCGGCGCAGAAAGTGCTTGGCCGGTGGGCCGAGCGCGTCGTGCATGCCGATTTTTTTGCTTATGTTTCGCCGGCTCCGGTCGATTTCATTTACGAGCGGGCCTTCCTTTGCGCGCTGCCGCCGCGGATGCGTCCGTCGATAGCCGCACGTTGGGCGGAGTTGCTGGCGCCGGGCGGTTTGCTCGCCGGGTTTTTCTTTTTCGACGAAACCCAGAAAGGTCCTCCGTTCGGCATGACGCAAGAAGAGCTGGATGCGCTGCTGCAGCCGCATTTCGAGCGCATCGCCGACGAACCGGTGAGCGATTCTCTGCCGGTGTTCGCCGGCAAGGAGCGTTGGCAAGTCTGGCGTCGCCGCACAGGCTGATTTTTTCCGAATGGAACAGGTTGTGCGGCTATAATCCCGAAAAAATCACTGAAGGAGCATGCATGAGCACACTCGTCGTATTCGTCATCCTGTACCTTGCGGTCACTGTCGGCATCGGCTTGTTTGCTGCGACCCGCGTCAAGAACTCCGGGGATTACGCGGTTGCCGGGCGTTCGCTGCCGCTTTACATCGTGATTGCGACCGTGTTCGCGACCTGGTTCGGTTCCGAAACGGTGCTCGGCGTGCCGGCCACGTTCGTGGAAGAGGGGTTGGGCGGGATTGTCGAAGACCCGTTCGGCGCCAGCATGTGCCTGGTCCTGGTCGGCCTGTTTTTCGCCCGCAAGCTGTACCGAATGAACCTGCTGACCATCGGCGACTTTTATCGCGAGCGGTACAGCCGCACGGTGGAAGTGATCGTTTCGATCTGCATCGTGATTTCCTACCTCGGCTGGGTATCGGCGCAGATCACTGCACTGGGGCTGGTCTTCAGCATACTCTCGCAGGGCACGATCACGCTGTCGACCGGCATGCTGATCGGCGCGGCGATCGTCCTCATGTATACGCTGTTCGGCGGTATGTGGTCGGTCGCGCTGACCGATTTCTTCCAGATGATCATCATCGTGCTCGGCCTGCTGTATATCGCCTACCTGGCCGCCGGAATGGCCGGCGGCGTCGACCAGGTGATCGCCCACGCATCCGCGGCGGAAAAATTCAATTTCGCCCCCGCCTTCACGACCGCCGATATCCTGGCATTCATTGCCGCCTGGGTGACGATGATGTTCGGCTCGATTCCGCAGCAGGACGTTTTCCAGCGCGTGATGTCCGCCAAGAGCGCGGAAACCGGCGCGGCCGGTTCCGTCATCGGCGGCTCCCTGTATTTCCTGTTTGCGTTCGTGCCCATCTTCCTTGCGTATTCGGCGTCGCTGATCGATCCGCAGATGGTGCAGTCGCTGATCAAGGAGGATTCGCAAATGATCCTGCCGACACTGATCCTCAACAAGATGCCGATATTCGCGCAGGTCATGTTTTTCGGCGCCTTGCTGTCGGCGATCATGTCCACCGCCAGCGGCACCTTGCTGGCACCGAGCATTACGCTGACCAAGAACCTGATCGGCGAAGCCATTCCCATGACCGATCGTCAATTGCTGCTGACGACTCGCATCGTCGTGGTGTGTTTTGCGGTCGCGGTCACGCTGTTCGCGCTGGCGTCGCAGGGCACGCCGATCTATGACATGGTCGGCAATGCCTACAAGGTGACGCTGGTCGGCGCCTTCGTTCCGCTGGTCATGGGCCTGTACTGGAAGCGCGCGACCACGCAAGGCGCGCTGTTCTCGACCATCGGCGGCCTGGCCTGCTGGCTGCTGCTGGAGAATTTTGGCGGCGAATCGATCTGGCCGCCGCAACTGGCCGGTCTGCTGGTGAGTTTCGGCGGAATGATCGTCGGTTCGCTGCTGCCTCAATTCGCAGCACGATCGGCGACCGCCTGATGACCGTCTGATTATTGACCGTCTGGTTGATAACATCCCGGAAAGAAATTGCGAGATGGCCCGGTGCATTGCACCGGGCCATTTGTTTTGCCAGCGCCAAGTGTCGCCAAGGCACGCATAATTCACTAAAAAACCTTTATAATTCAGGGTTTTGTACGATTTTTGTGGGAGTTATCCTATGCCGATTTATGCTTATCGCTGCGAATCCTGTGGTTTCTCCAAGGATGTATTGCAGAAAGTGTCCGACGCGGTCCTGACCGATTGCCCGTCCTGCGCGAAGAGCACGTTCAAGAAGCAGCTGACTGCAGCCGGTTTTCAACTGAAGGGTACCGGCTGGTACGTGACCGATTTCCGCAACGGCAGCGGCGGCGCATCGGCGCCGGCCACCGGCTCTGCCCCGGCCACTGCGGAAAAGAGCGCATCGGCATCGGATTCCGGCAGCAGTGCGTCCGAGACGAGCAGCGCCGCCAACCCGGCGCCGACCGCTTAACCTCATCAGGCACAGTGCAAAGCGTGCCGCTTGCACACTTCGCCCGAAGAAAACCATGCGCAAATATTTCGTAACAGGCCTGCTGATCCTGGTTCCGCTCGCCATCACACTGTGGGTGCTGAACCTGGTCATCAGCACCATGGACCAGTCGCTCCTGCTGCTGCCGGAACGCTGGCGACCGGCAACGCTGATTGGCTTTCATATTCCCGGCCTGGGGACGATACTGACCTTGCTGTTCGTTTTCCTGACCGGTCTGCTGACGCGCAACATCATCGGCAAGCAGATCGTCCATGTCTGGGAGATGCTGCTGACGCGCATTCCTATCGTCAGCTCGATCTATTCCAGCGTGAAACAGGTGTCGGACACGCTGTTCTCGTCGTCGGGCAATGCATTCCGCAAGGCGGTCCTGGTGCAGTATCCGCGCCAGGGCTCGTGGACCATCGCCTTTCTGACCGGAGTGCCGGGCGGTGATGTCCGGAATCATCTGGTCGGCGATTACGTCAGCGTGTATGTGCCGACGACGCCGAACCCGACCTCCGGCTTTTTCCTGATGATGCCGCGGGCCGACGTCGTCGAACTCGACATGAGCGTCGATGAAGCATTGAAGTACATTGTCTCGATGGGCGTGGTAGCGCCCGAGCATGTGGCGACGACCGCCAAGAATCTGAAGGCGGTATCGCCGCCGATCTGACACCGGCGCGGCTTATAGCGATCAAGTCAGCGCCCCGGTCCGGCGTTGATGCGGGCGCCGGCATCCAACCAAGAATCTGAACACTGGAAATTGAACATGTCTATGCGAACTCACTATTGCGGCCTCGTCACCGAGGCGCTCCTTGGCCAAACCGTCAGCCTGTGCGGATGGGTGCATCGCCGGCGCGATCACGGCGGCGTCATTTTCATCGACCTGCGTGACCGCGAAGGCCTGGTGCAGGTCGTCTGCGATCCCGATCGCGCCGACGTGTTCAAGACCGCCGAAGCATTGCGCAACGAATTCTGCATTCGCGTCACCGGCGTCGTGCGCAACCGTCCGGAAGGCACCACCAACGCCAACCTGAAGTCGGGCACGATCGAAGTGCTGAGCCACGAGATCGAAGTGCTGAATCCGTCGGTGACGCCGCCGTTCCAGCTCGACGACGACAACCTGTCCGAGACCACCCGCCTGACGCATCGCGTGCTCGACCTGCGCCGCCCGCAGATGCAGAACAACCTGCGCCTGCGCTACAAGGTGACGATGGAAGTGCGCAAGTTCCTCGATGCCAACGGCTTCATCGACATCGAAACGCCGATGCTCACCAAGTCGACACCGGAAGGCGCGCGCGATTACCTGGTGCCGTCGCGCGTCAACGCCGGCAACTTCTTTGCGCTGCCGCAGTCGCCGCAGTTGTTCAAGCAGTTGCTGATGGTCGCGAACTTCGATCGCTACTACCAGATCACCAAGTGCTTCCGCGACGAAGACCTGCGCGCCGACCGTCAACCTGAATTCACGCAGATCGACTGCGAAACCTCGTTCATGAACGAGCAGGAAATCCGCGACCTGTTCGAAGGCATGATCCGCGGCGTGTTCAAGAACACGCTCAACATCGAATTGCCGAACCCGTTCCCGGTCATGGATTACGCGACCGCGATGGGTCTGTACGGCTCCGACAAGCCAGACATGCGCGTCAAGCTGCAGTTCACGGACCTGACCGCGGTGATGAAGGATGTCGACTTCAAGGTGTTCTCTGGCGCCGCCAACATGGACGGCGGCCGCGTGGTCGGCCTGCGCGTGCCGGGCGGTGGCGCGATGCCGCGTTCCGAGATCGACGCCTATACCCAGTTCGTCGCGATCTACGGCGCCAAGGGCCTGGCCTACATCAAGGTCAATGAAAAGGCCAAGGGTCGCGACGGCCTGCAATCGCCGATCGTGAAGAACATCCACGATGCCGCGCTCGCGCAGATCATCGAGCTGACCGGCGCCCAGGACGGCGACCTGATCTTCTTCGGTGCCGACAAGGCGAAGGTTGTCAACGACGCCATCGGCGCGCTGCGCGTGAAGATCGGCCACAGCGACTTCGGCAAGAAGAGCGGCCTGTTCGAAGAGGGTTGGAAACCATTGTGGGTGGTCGACTTCCCGATGTTCGAGTTCGACGAGGACAATCAGCGCTGGTCGGCTGCGCACCATCCGTTCACCTCGCCCAAGGACGGGCACGAAGACCTGCTCGAAACCGATCCGGGCAAGGCGCTGGCAAAGGCCTATGACATGGTGCTGAACGGCTGGGAACTGGGCGGCGGTTCGGTGCGTATCCACCGCGCCGAGGTGCAGAGCAAGGTGTTCCGCGCGCTCAAGATCGATGCGGAAGAAGCGCAGCTCAAGTTCGGCTTCCTGCTCGACGCACTGCAGTACGGCGCGCCGCCGCATGGCGGCCTCGCGTTTGGCCTGGATCGCATCGTCACCATGATGACCGGCGCCGAGTCGATCCGCGACGTGATCGCTTTCCCGAAGACGCAGCGTGCGCAATGCCTGCTGACGCAGGCACCGTCGGAAGTCGACGAAAAGCAGTTGCGCGAACTGCACATCCGCCTGCGGAATGTGGAGCCTGCGAAGGCGTAAGTTGCAAGGCTGATACCGATGAAAAAGGCGCCGTTTCGGCGCCTTTTTTGTTTCGGGTTCTTGCATGGCACTCTGTTCGGCTATCATGTCCGGGCAGGTATTACAGAGAAGTCCGAAACTTGGGCAACAAGGCCTTGCAGTCGATAAAAAGCTTGAATCACGAAGCCCACGGAGAGCACGAAGAAAGGTGCTGTTCTTCGTGCTCTCCGTGGGCTTCGTGGTGAACATGCTTTTGTCGTCTTCACTTTCGACTTCTGCGCAAGAGAGCCCCCTGGTCGTCGAGACAAATGAACAAACCCTTCAAAATCCCCGAATCCGTCCTCGTCGTCATTCACACGGCGGAACTCGACGTGCTGCTGATTGAGCGCGCGGACAAGCCCGGCTTCTGGCAGTCGGTGACGGGATCGAAGGATGCGGACGACGAACCGCTGTGGCGGACCGCGATACGCGAGGTGTTCGAGGAAACCGGAATTCGCGTGGTCGATGAAACTTCCGGCGAGGAACTCCGCTCAAACGATGTGTCTGTGCGCAACTTGGTTGATTGGCAACTGTCGAACGTTTACGAAATCTATCCCGTATGGCGTCACCGCTATGCGCCCGGCATTACGAAAAACACCGAACACGTGTTCGGGCTGCGGGTGCCACGCGACATCCCGATCACGCTGGCTCCGCGCGAACACACGAACTATCTTTGGCTTCCCTGGCGCGCCGCCGCGGACAAGTGTTTCTCGCCGTCGAACGCGGAAGCGATCCTGCAGTTGCCCAAATATGCGTTTCCCCGCTGATATCTTTCCATGGCAAGGTTCGCGCATCTTGCAGTCCGTCCATCCTTTCCTTCCCGGTGCTTGCGCAGCGTCTAAAATAACTTCATGAAACTTCGCATCGCGACGTATAACATCCACAAGGGTGTCAGTTCCCTGCGCAGCATGCCGCGCATCCACGCGCTGAAGCAGGCGCTTGCTTCGATGGAAGCCGACATCCTTTTCCTGCAGGAAGTGCAGGGGCGGCACGACAAGTATGCGACCAAGCATGCGACGCTATGGCCGGAACAGGCGCAGCACCAGTTCCTTGCCGGCGATTCGCACCAGGCTGTATATGGCATGAATGCGGTGTACGACCATGGTCATCATGGCAATGCACTGCTGAGCCGTCATCCGGTGCTTTCCTTCACCAACCAGGATGTTTCCGATCATGCGTTCGAGGCGCGCGGCATCCTGCATTGCGTGGTGCAGGCGGCGCAGTGCGACATCCATTGCTACGTGATTCATCTCGGGCTGTTTGCGCGCAGCCGGCGGCGTCAGACCGAAGCGCTGATCGAGGCGGTCGGCAGCTCGTCGCCGCCGGGTGCGCCATTGATCATTGCCGGCGATTTCAATGACTGGACCGACCAGTTGAGCGACTCCTTGCGCAGCCGCCTGGGCGTGACCGAAGTGTTCGACAGCAACCTGCCGACGCGCGGTTTCGGCGCCTATCTGCGCACCTTGAGTGGGCGCGGTCCGAAGATGACGCCGGCGCGCACCTTTCCGTCGGCAATGCCCTGGCTGCGGCTCGATCGTATCTACGTGCGGGGATTCCGAACCGAATCGGCACAGGTATTGCATGGCGGGATATGGGCGAAATTGTCCGATCATGCACCGATCGTCGCTTCCCTGGAACTGAGATAAATCGTCCGGCATTTCCGGAGGGTAGAATGGCCGGCAATGTCCTTACCATCGGAAAACGCCTTCTCCATGCGCCCGGTCGAGTTTGTTGCACACAACAAGGTTACGCTCTTGTACTGCGGCGCCGAATACTTTCCGGCGTTGATCGCTGCCATCGATGCGGCGCGTTTTGAAATTTATCTTGAAACCTACATTTTTACCCTTGACCGCACGGGAGAGAAGGTCAAGGATGCATTGCTTCGCGCCGCTGCACGCGGCGTCAAGGTCAACGTCGTCACCGACTGGCTGGGCAGCGGCCATCGGCAATCGCGGGAATTGCAGCGGCAGTTGAGCGCGGGCGGTGTCAACCATCGTGTTTTCAATTCCTGGTTCCAGCGCGGCGTGACGCGCACGCACCGCAAGATGTGCGTCGTGGACCGGCAGGTCGCCTTTCTGGGCGGGCTCAATATCAACGACGACTATGTGTCGGACGATGGCTTCGACACACCGCTTCCGGCGCCGCGCTGGGATTTCGCAGTGCAGATCGAGGGGCAACTGGTGCAGGCGATCCATCGCGAAATGTATGTGCACTGGCTGTTACTCAACGGGCTGAACCTGCGTTACCGCTGGGAGCGGTTCCGCGAACGCCGGCGTTACGGCAGCCGCGCAGACGACGGTTCTTCCCTGGCAGCACTGGTGGTGCGCGACAATCTGCGCAACCGGCGCACGATCCAGCGTGCTTACCTGAAAGCGCTGGGCGGTGCGCGCAAGAGCGCGTTGCTGGCCAATCCGTATTTCGCACCCGGACACAAACTACGCAACGGGCTGGCATCGGCGGCGGAGCGCGGCGTTGATGTGACGCTCCTGATCGGTGTCGGGCAGTTCCGCCTGCAGGACGCGGTTGCGCACTCCTTTTATCCCAAGCTGCTGAAAAGCGGCGTCAAGGTGGTCGAGTTCCGCAAGACGCAGTTGCACGGCAAGGTCGCGGTCATCGACGATGAGTGGGCGACGGTTGGATCCAGCAACTGGGACGGTCTGAGCCTGCTGGTGAATCAGGAGGCGAACGTGGTGGTCAAGGACGCCGGTTTCGCGCGCTCGCTGCGCCAGCATATCGAGCGCGCGGTGGCCGAGGGGGTGGTGGTGCGGATGGAGGATTACGCCAATATCCCTTGGTACGAACGGGCATGGTACGGCGCTGCGTACTGGCTGTACAAGGGTATTCTGCGCATCGTTACGCTGGGAAGATTTACCGAGTAGTCCGGCCTGCGGCCATCATTGGCGCGGTGCATTCTGGTTACCGTAACAGCTTTATGCTGATGTCCAGCAAGCGGCAAGCTTCTTCGTCCCCTCACGTATCGCGGCCGGCTGCAGCGCACTGAAGCCCATCACGAACCCGTTGTGCGCCTCCCGGCGGAGATAGAGCCGCGACAGCGGCGGCAAGTCGATGCCGGCCTGTGCTGCGCGCGTTGCCAGCTTGCGGTCCGACAGGCGCTGATCGGCGAGCAGGCAGGCGATCTGCAGTCCGCCGTGCGCCGGTTGCGCGACCAGTCTGTCCCGCAGATTGCGATCCAGCTCCTCCAGGAAGATGTTGCGTCGTGCGCGGTACAACTCGCGCATGCGTCGTACATGCGCCATGAAGTGGCCGTCCTGCATGAAGTCGGTAAGCACCATTTGCATGAGTGTGGAGCTGTGGCCATCGAGCTGACTGCGTGCGGTAATGAAGGAGGCTGCCAAGAGTTTCGGCACGACCAGATAGGCGATGCGGGCTCCCGGAAACAACACCTTGGAAAAGGTTCCGATATACAGAACGCGCCGCTGCGGATCGAGGCCGTGGATTGCTGCGATCGGGCGGCTGTCGTAATGGAATTCGCTGTCGTAGTCGTCTTCAACGATCCAGGCGTTTTCGCGCCGCGCCCATTCGATGAGTTGCAGGCGGCGCGACAGGCTCAACGTCATGCCGAGTGGGTACTGATGCGAGGGCGTCACATAGGCGAGACGCGCCTTTCGCGCTTCGCGCACGGCGTGATCGACACACAGGCCTTCTTCGTCGACCGGCACCGGGACGATGGTTGCTCCGGCCGCCGCGAATGCAGTCTGGGCGCCGCGGTACCCCGGATCCTCGATCCAGACGCGGTCGCCGGTGTCGAGCATCATTGTCGCGACCAGCGTCAGCGCCTGCTGCGAGCTGGTCAGCACGATCACCTGGTCGGCATCGCAATCAACGCCGCGCGACAGCGACAGGTATTGCGCAATCGCGGTGCGCAGTTGCGGCAGGCCTTGGCGGTCGCCATACATCATCCAGTCGACAGCGTTTTCCCTCGAGCGGCGCGCCAGCAGGCGTTGCCAGATTGCCGTTGGGAACGAATCCAGCGCTGGCATCCCGGCCGAAAACGTGCGTACTTCGCGCGCATCGACGCAGCCTCCCATGCGCGCGATCTGTAGTCCGCGCTGCGAGAGCACGTGTGCGTGGTCGGTGGACACTTGCGCCGTATGCGTTCCCTGGCGCCCGTATGCACGCGACCGCATCGACGCGTGTGCGCTGACATAACTGCCGTCGC
This sequence comes from uncultured Noviherbaspirillum sp., assembly GCA_966212445.1. Lineage (GTDB taxonomy): Bacteria > Pseudomonadota > Gammaproteobacteria > Burkholderiales > Burkholderiaceae_D > Noviherbaspirillum. Next base: position 153,899 of record CBIHRJ010000005.1, read on the forward strand.
CGACGCTGCGTGTCAGGAATCCTTCATCTTCGAGTTGCGCATAGGCGGCCTCGGCGGTGCTGCGCGAAATCGACAGGTCGGCGGCCAGCGCACGCGTCGAGGGAAGACGGTCGCCTTCACGTAATGTCGCATTGAGGATTGCCGCACGTATCGCGCGATAGACGCGTACTGATAGTCCTATGCGTGCGTCATTGTGCTGCTCCAGCAAGTTCAGCAGGGCGCCGGCAAGTTCACGTGTGACGGTGTCCATGAATGGTCTGAACCTATGGCAGAAAGTGGTCTGATTTGGCAAACCATTCGAAGATATCATTCTTCCTGTCATTCGGATAACAATCTTTTTGGAAAAGGGATGCAGCATGCAAGCGCAGATCCAGCACTACCTCGACAAGCTCGCTTACGAGATTGACTCCTCGGACCTGAACGCCGCCTTGAAGGCCAACGAGAACATCATCGTTATCGATGCCCGTTCGACGGAGGTATACGCGATCGAGCATATTCCGGGCGCCGTCAGTCTGCCGCATCGGACCATGTCGGAAGAGAGCACCCACCATATCGACCGCAGTGCGCTGATCGTCACTTATTGCGATGGCATCGGCTGCAACGCCTCCACCAAGGGTGCGCTCAACATGGCGAGGTTGGGTTTCAAGGTGAAGGAACTGATGGGCGGGTTGGACTGGTGGAAGCGCGACGGTTATCCGACCTCGGGCGAACAGGGGTCGCAAGGCAACAGCGAGATGCTGTGTGGATGTTGATTCGACTTACGGTGTTTCCGCTTCCGCCTTGATCCAGTCACAGAACGCTTTCACCGCCGGCCGCGCCTCGGCCTCTGGCGGACGCAGCAGGTGGAAACGGTAGGGGCCGCACACGCGCTGCGGCAACAGGCGCACCAGCCTGCCGCAGCGCAGGTCTTCGGCGATGAAGGCTTCGGCCGCCAGGGCGACGCCCTGGCCGTTGGCGGCGGCTTCCAGCGTCAGGTAGGTGTGCGAAAAGCTCGGGCGCGCGCCGCCGGTGTAATGCACGTTGTTCGCCTGCAGCCAGCGTGCCCAGTTGATTTCGTTCGCAATGCTCGCGACAGTTTCGTCGTGCAGCAGAGGATAGCGCAGCAGGTCCGCCGGTTCGCGCAGGTCCGGCGCCCTGGCTTTGAAAGCCGGGCTGCAGACGGCGGAAAACCACTCTTCCATCAGCAGGTCGGATTTCAGGCCGGTATAGGGGCCGGTGCCGAGGCGGATTGCGACATCGACGCCTTCGCGCAGGAAGTCGACCGGGTGCAGCGAAGCCAGCACGCGCATGTCGATTTCCGGATGCTGTTCGCGCAGGCGGCCCAGACGCGGCATCAGCCATCGCAACACCAGTGACGGCACCGAGGTGACGGTCACGACCTTGTCGTCGCCCTGGCGGCGCACCGTTTCCGAGACTTCCGCAAGACCGTTCAGCAAGGGACGCAATGCCTCCGCGTACTGCCGCCCGGCTGCGGTCAGGACAACGCCGCGCGGCTGGCGCTGGAACAGCGTCACGCCCAGCCAGTTTTCCAGTTGCTTGACCTGATGGGCAACCGCGCCGGCTGAAACGTGCAACTCTTCTCCGGCGCGCTGGAAGCCGCCGTGGCGGGCGGCGGCTTCGAATGCGCGGAGTGCGGGAAGGGGGGGCAGCGGGTTCATGATTGCCTCAATTTTATTAGGTCAACTCAGCAAGAATATTGGTTTGTCTCGTTGCGAGCAAGCCAATAGACTGACGCTACCCACAATTTTATTTGCTCTGGAAACGATCATGCCGCGCCACTACGCTGCCGCCCTCATCCTGCTGTCCGCCCTCGGTTTCGGCAGCATGGCCGTGTTTGCCAGGATCGCTTACGCGTCCGGTGTCAGCCCGACCATGCTGCTGGCGCTGCGCTTCGTGTTGGCGGTCGCGATCCTGGCGCCGGTGGTCTGGATCCGGCGGCTGCGCCTGCCGCGTGGCCGGGCGCTGGCCGGGTTTGCGTTGATGGGCGCGCTGTACACCGGGCAGTCGCAGTGCTACTTCACTGCGCTGATGCATGCGAGCAGCGGCCTGGTCGGGATGCTGCTGTATGTGTATCCGGTGCTGGTGACCATGATTGCGGTTGCGCTTGGCTGGGAAAAGCTGGACCGGCGCACCGCCGTCCTGTTGCTGCTTGCGATTACCGGGCTGGCTATCATGCTGGGCGGCGACCTGCAGGGCGAGCCGCTCGGCATCGCGCTCGGCTTGCTGGCCGCCACCATCTACTCGGTGTACATCGTCACCGGCGGACGCATCACGCAGGGCACCGATCCGCTGGCGGGTACGCTGGTCATCATGGCCGCCGCGGCGCTCAGCAATGGCGCGTTTGCAGCGGCCGGCGGCTCGATGCTGCCCGCAGGCACGGCAGCGTGGCTCGCGGTTGGCGCGATCGCGCTGTTTTCCACTGTGATGGCGGTGGCCGCTTTCCTGGCCGGCATCAAGCATGCCGGTCCGGCACAGGCGTCGATCATCTCCACGATCGAGCCGGTGATCACGCTCTGCCTCGGCGTCGCGCTGCTGGGCGAATCGGTGAGCGGCGGGCAACTGGCAGGCGGTGCGATGGTGCTGGCGGCAGTAGTCATGCTGTCGCTGCGGCCGCGCGCGCCGTTGCGCAGCGAGACTGTCGCACCTGCCGCTGGTTAGTTGTCAGCAGAGCGTATCGCGTTACGCAGCGCTATACTGTTTCCATTCACCTGCGTTCGCGTTCCGGCCATGCTGTTTGATTATGTCCTGCTCGACAAGCTGCGCGCCGCCTGCCATATCGCCGTCTTTACCGGAGCCGGCGTGTCGGCGGAGAGCGGCGTGCCGACGTTTCGCGATGCGCAGACGGGGCTTTGGGCGAAGTATCGGGCGGAAGACCTGGCGACCCCGGAAGCCTTCCGCCGCGATCCGGTTACTGTATGGAACTGGTATGCATGGCGGCGGGATCTGTTGAGCAAGGCGCGTCCGAATCCGGCGCACCAAGCTATCGCGAAACTGGAACGCCTGGTCGAGCGCGTTACCGTAATCACGCAGAACGTCGACGGTCTGCACGCGGCAGCCGGAAGCAGCGACGTCATCGAGTTGCACGGCAACATCTGGAACAACTTCTGTTCGCAATGCAGGCAAGCAGTGGAGCCGGGCGATGCCGAGGCCGCCATTCCTCCGCGCTGCACCCGTTGCGGCGGCCTGGTGCGGCCCGGCGTGGTCTGGTTCGGCGAAAGCCTGCCGGGCAAGGAATGGGGCAGAGCCGCCGAAATACTGGATTCGGCCGACATGTTCTTTTGCGTCGGCACCTCCAGCCTGGTCGAACCGGCGGCCAGCCTGCCGCGCTATGCGCGTTCCTGCGGCCGGACTGTCATCCAGATCAATCCGGAAGCCACCAGCCATGACGACATCGCGCAGTACATCCTCCGCGGCAAGGCCGGCGAAGTGCTGCCGGAACTGATCGAAGCGGCGTGGCCGTCAGTGACTTGACGGGACCTGACGCCGTTGCCGAACCGTGCAATCCCATTGCGCGGAACTTTCTTTCCCTGCTCGTTTCTTCACTCTGATAGCGCATGTACGGACTTGCGAAGGGCATGATGACGGGTAATACGGACGCGCTCGGCGACAACCGCAAGGTGTCGATGTAGCCGGCAATACCATCTCTGTAAGCCTTACTCCAGTCATGTAAAAAGGTCGTCGGCACCAGTGCCGACCGGGCACTCGAGGTGAGGATCGGCCGTTCGTTTCCCGGCATGGAATTTGCGATTTGATCCGGCTTCGCCTGCCTTGGCGCGAAGTCTTTTATCGTTGACCTTGATTCCATGAAAGGAGGTTGGCCATGGCACTGGATCTCTTCAGCGCGAAGGGTTGCCCGCTCGATCAGCAGCGCTTTACCTGGCGCGACATGGTCGGCAACCCGATCAGCAAACTGGATGACGATGCGTTCACGCGCGTACGCATCATCCTGATGAACGGCATCGAAACCGAAGCCTTGCGCTTCCAGCACATGGCGGCGCGCATGCGACGCGACCTGCGCTTGCCGCTGGCGCGTGTGCGTCGCATCGAGCAGCACCAGCAGACGATGGTGAACTGGCTGCTCGGCCCGGACCATTCGGCGCTGGAAACCACGATTGCCTACGAGCAGGTGGCGATCGAGGTGACCGCAGCCGTCGCGCAAAGCGAACCCGATCCCACCTTGGCGCAGGTCTACCGTTTCGGCATGCTGGAAGATTTCGACCACCTGTACCGTTATTCGGCCCTGCTCGACCGTGTCGAAGGCAAGGATGCGAACAACATCCTGCAAAGCTACACCGACATCCTTCCCGGTCGTCCCACAGCGGTCGAACATCGTGCGCCGGAAGACGATGTGCGAGAGTCCTACGACCGGATGCGCGCGGCGCCGCTGACGCGACTGCATGCGTTGACGATCACCGCCGCTGAATTCCAGACACACGATTACTACATGAACGTCGGTCCGCAGTTCGCCGACCCGGTTGCGCGCCAGCTTTACGCGGAGATCGCATCGATCGAAGAGCAGCATGTGACGCAGTACGGTTCGCTGATCGATCCCGACGAACCGCTGCTGGAGCAGTGGCTGCTGCATGAGGCAACCGAGGCCTACAACTACTACAGTTGCATGCAGCAGGAAACCAATCCGCGCGTGCAGGCGATCTGGGAGCGTTTCCTCGATTACGAGCTCGGGCATTTCCATTACGTCGCCGAATTGTTCAAGCAGCATGAGCGGCGCGATCCGGCGGGGCTGTTCCCGAGTGCGCTCGTGGAGCCGATCCGGTTCGCAAGCCAGCGCGATTTCGTGCGGCAGGTGCTGGCGCAGGAAGTCGACCTGCGTGCAAAGGGCACGCAATTCGTCGACAAGGCGCAGGAGAGCCAGGCATCGATCGACTACCGTACGCATCTCAATTCCACCGGTTCGCCGAGCGAGACGGCGGCTGCCGGCTACATCTGGTCGCCCGGCACCGAATTGAACCGCAAGGTTGCGGTCGCAGTGTGAACCAACAGAGGAAGGATTTACCATGAAAGAGCAGACGCCCATGGGCATGAACCGCACCGGGATGCAGATGTCGCCGTTCGATGCCGGCGCCATGCAGTCCGGTATACCGTCATCGATGAAACCCGCCACTCCCGGCGACGACACCGCGCTGGCGCAGGCGCGCAGTGATTATGTGGCCGACGCCAATCCGGTCGGATCGGTCCCGATGCCCGGAACCATCAGCGGCGCGGTCGCTACGGGCGCGTCGATGCTGACCGGCCACGAGCCGCAATTGCTGATCGACAAGCTGGGCGAACGCCTCGCGTTCGAACGCACCGGGACGCGCCTGTACGACGCGCTCATTACCAAGTTCGAGGCGCTGCAGGACCACACCAGCGGCATGACACTGGCGGACCTGCACACGATCCGGCAGGACGAAGCACGCCACTTCTCGATCGTCGCCAGTGCGATCGAATCGATCGGCGGCGATCCCACTGCGCAAACACCTAGTGCCGACCTGGCCGGTGTCGAATCGGGCGGCTTGATGCAGGTCGTCACCGATCCTCGCACGACGATGGCGCAATCCCTGCATGCCATCCTGGTTGCCGAGATGGCCGACAACGCTGGTTGGGAACTGTTGATCGCGCTGGCCGAGGAGCAGGGCCAGGGCACGATGATCACCGACTTCACGGTGGCGCTCGATGAAGAGCGCGTGCATCTGCGGCAGGTGCGCAAGTGGTACGAGGAAGCGACCTTCGGCGCCCCTGTCTCCGATGGCGCAGTGGTCGACGACATCGGCGACGCCAATCCGTCGCAGTCCTTGCACTGACGAGGCACGTTGAAACTCAGCCGGCGTCCTGGGCGCCGGTGAGGTAAGCGACCAGTTGACGCGCCTGTGACGACAGGCCGTCGATGTTGCTCACGCACAGCCGCAATTCACGTGTCGCCCAGGTGTCGTCGAGCGCGACCATCAGCATGGGCAGCGATGCGCTGTGCCGCCGTGCGGCCGCTTCCGGCAGCACGGCCAGGCCGACGCCTTGCGCAACAAGCTGCGCAATCGCGAAGAAGCTTGGCGCCCGCACCCGCATGGTCAGCGGGCGGCCAAGCAATGTCGCCATCTCTTCCACGAAACGCTGCATGGCGCGCTCGACCGGCATGCCGACGAACGCGAAGCCGAGCGCATCGCGAAACTGGCAATGGCCGCGCGCCGCCAGCGGATGATCCTGCGGCACGCACAACACCAGCCTGTCATGCCGGAAGGGCAGGGACACGACGCCCGCCTGCGGCAGATTGCCATCCAGTATGCCGATGTCGATATCGCCCGCCTGCACCGCCGTCAGTATTTGTTGACTGGAACGCTCGTCGATCTGCAGATCCACTTCCGGAAAATCGGTCAGAAACGGCGCGAGCGCGGCGGGCAGGAAAGTACTGTTGGCGGCAGTGTTGGCCGCCAATCGGATGGTCACGCGCTGCCGCCCGCCGAGGGTGTCGAACGCCGCGCGCAATTGCTCGGCTTCCGCGATCACCCGCCGCGCATGGTCCAGCGCCACCCGCCCGGCCGGGGTCGGTGTCATGCCGTCCGCGTGCCGGGAAAACAATGCTAGTCCGACCCGTTGTTCCAGCAGGCGCAAGCGGTTGCTGGCGGCCGACAATGCGATCGGGAATGCCGCCGCCGCCCGGCTCAGACTACCGGCATCGTCGATGGCGACAAGCAGGCGCAGATCGGTCAAGTCGAAATGCATGGCTTCTCCATTCACGAAGGCTATCTCCATGAAATACGCATTTTAGCCGAAATTGTTTCGCGTCAGAATAAGGAAGGATCATCAACACCTGTTTGCCATGACTGGAATATTGGACCAAAGCATGGGCCGTTGGGCCCGGGATGGCCGCCTGTATGCGGTGCTTGCCGCCGCCGGATTTTCATTGAAGGCGGTGTTCGTGAAACTTGGCTACGCCGCCGGGCCGGTCGATCCGCTGACGTTGCTGGCGCTGCGCATGGTTTTCGCGTTGCCGCTGTTCCTGTGGCTGATCCACAAAAGTTCACGCCCCGGCATGCCGGCGCTGACCCGTGCCGACCTGGTCCGCGTCTGGATGCTGGCCTTTCTCGGTTACTACCTGTCGAGCCTGCTCGACTTTCATGGCCTCGCCACTATCACCGCCGGCCTGGAACGCCTGATCCTGTATCTGTACCCCACCATGGTGCTGTTGCTGCAGGCGCTGCTCACGAGGCAGCGTCCGGGCGGCCGGATCTGGCAGGCGATGGCGATCTGCTACAGCGGGCTGGGGATCGCCTTCGCCCATGATCTCGACCAGAGCGGACGGGGTACCGAGGTGCTGACCGGCGCGGCCTGGGTGTTCGGTAGTGCGGTAACGTACGCGATGTACTACGTTGGCACCGGCGAGATGGTGAAACGGCTCGGCTCGATGCGCCTGGCCGGGCTGGCGGGCAGCGCTTCCTGCGTGCTGGTGCTGACGCACTTCGTGTTGTTCGGCGATTTGCACGCATTGCCGCAGTTGCCGGCGGGCGTGTGGAGCAACGCCGCTTTCATGGCGGTGCTGTCGACCGCTTTGCCGATCTACTGGCTGGCGCTGGCGATCCAGAAACTCGGTGCCAGTCAGGCGGCTGCGGTCGGCACGCTGGGGCCGGTGCTGACGGTGTTTGCCGCGTGGCTGCTGCTGGGTGAACCGCTGTCGGTGTTGCAGCTCGCGGGGCTGGTGCTGGTGATGTTCGGCATCACACGCCTGAAGCCTGCGCCGGTGTCCGCGCCGGCATCCGCTTCCGTCTGCAAACAGTCGTAGCGATGGGCGATGTCTTCCTCGGCGGCATGGCGGCGGCGGCCTTTCTGCTCGCGGGATTTGTCAAGGGCGTGGTCGGGCTCGGCCTGCCGACTGTCGCGATCGGACTGCTCGGCCTCGTGATGGCGCCCGCACAGGCGGCGTCGCTGCTGGTGGTGCCGTCACTGGTGACCAACCTCTGGCAGTTGTTCGCTGGGCCGGCCTTCCTGCCGTTGCTGCGGCGCCTGCGCACAATGCTGCTTGGCGTGTGCGCAGGCACGGCGGCGGGAGCGGGCTGGTTCGGCGCTATTGGCAACGGACGTGCCGGAGCGTGGCTTGGCGCGGCGCTGATTGTCTATGCACTGTTCGGCCTGAGTGCAAGGAAGTTTTCTGTGGCTGCGCGCGCGGAGCGCTGGCTGTCGCCGCTGACCGGATTTGCGACCGGCGTCGTGACGGCGGCCACCGGAGTATTCGTGCTGCCCGCCGTGCCTTACCTGCAGGCGCTCGGTTTGCAGAAGGATGAACTGGTGCAGGCGCTCGGCCTGTCGTTCACCGTGTCGACGGTGGCGCTGGCACTGGCGCTGATGGCGCAGGGCGCGTTGCACCCATCGGTCGCCGGCGCCTCTGCCATGGCGCTGCTGCCCGCACTGGCCGGCATGTTTGCCGGCCAGTGGATGCGCAACAGGATATCGGCCGAGACCTTCCGCACCTACTTCTTCGCCGGGCTTTTCGTGCTCGGAATGCACCTCGCGCTACGCGGCATGTTCTGAGCGCGTTCGGCACATTGGCGCTGCACAATGCACTCGTCGTTTGCGGCGTCCTGGCCGCTTGTATCGTCCTCGCAACATCAAGAGACGTCCCACCACTGCCGGCGTTGCAGCCATTGCCGCAGTTTCCGTTCTTCGATATTACCGGATCGACAGATTTTGCTTACCTGCTGTCGGCAGGATTCGGCCGGATAACGCGGTTCGGTCCCCCCTCATATATTGCACTGCATGATAAAAAACGGGCGTTCACCATATAAAATGCAGGGTGTTGCATGAATGTACAGATGATGTCCGATTCCGTCCGTATCGATAAATGGCTTTGGGCCGCCCGCTTTTTCAAAACCCGTTCTCTGGCAACCGATGCTGTGGAGGGCGGCAAGGTGCGCCTCAATGGCGAGCGCGTGAAGCCGGCGCGCAGCGTCAAGGCCGGCGACACCCTCGCCATCGATAATGGCGCCACCGAATGGGAAGTCGTCGTACGGAATCTCGCCGACAAGCGCGGTTCCGCATCTGTAGCGCAAACACTGTATTCGGAAACGGAGCGAAGCATCGCGGAGCGGCAGAAAAAAGCAGAACAACGACAGTTCTATCGCGAGCCGGGCGAAGCAATCAAGGGACGGCCAACCAAACGCGACAGGCGGCAACTCGACAAGGTTTGATTACGTCTCGAATTCCTCCAACACGGCATCCCCTGACAGAGAGGAAATGATCCTTTTTGCCGAAAGGCACAAATAGAACCGTCCCTCTAAGTTCCCGTTTGACATTTATACTTCGGTGGATAATAGTACGAGCGTTCGCTTCAGTTTATCCCCTCGTGCTGAGTTTTTGATTTGATTTTTGATAGGGGCAATATCGTGGCAACCAATATGACGGACTCGACAACCAAATTCATGCGCAAAGGTGAACTGACCCGCGCGGCAATTCTCGATGTGGCGCTTGACCTGGCCAGCCGTGACGGCCTGGAAGGGCTGACCATTGGTCTGCTCGCGGACAAGATGAACATGAGCAAGTCCGGCGTGTTCGCGCATTTCGGCTCGCGCGAGGATCTGCAGATCGAAGTCGTCAAGTTGTACCACCACCACTTCGAACAGGAAGTCTTCTATCCCAGTATGAAGGAACCGCGCGGCTTGCCTCGCCTGCAGACGATGTTTGCACGCTGGGTCAAGCGCGTCTCGGTCGAAATTGCATCGGGTTGCATTTACATCAGCGGCGCGGTCGAGTACGACGACCGTCCCGGTGCGATCCGCGAAGAACTGGCCGGCATGGTGCGCGCATGGAAGACCGCGTTGCGCCGCTGCGTGGTGCAGACCGTTGAAATGGGCCATCTGTCGGAAGCGACCGATCCCGATCAACTGGTCTTCGAAACGTACGGCCTGATTCTCGCCTTGCATCACGATGCACGTTTCCTGAAGTTGCCCGGCAGCGTCAACCGCGCCGAAGTCGGGTTCGAACGCCTGATCAACAGTTATCAGAATCCGCAGCCGGCGGAAGCATCGAAGCCGGCCGCAAAACCGAACCCCAGATCCGCTGTCAAGAAAACAGCCTAAACCGTTTTAGCCTCCAGGAGATAACACCATGGGTCAATACGTCGCTCCCTTGCGCGATATGCAGTTCGTTCTGCATGAGTTGCTGAAAGTGGAAGATGAGTTCAAGCAGTTGCCGAAGCATGCGGAAATCGACAAGGACATCGTCAACCAGGTCCTGGAGGAGGGCGGCAAGTTCGCGTCCGAAGTCATTTTCCCGCTGAACCATTCGGGCGACCGCGAAGGTTGTCATCTGGACAAAGAGACCCATGTGGTGCAGACCCCGAAGGGTTTCAAGGAAGCCTATCGGCAGTACGTCGAAGCCGGCTGGCCTTCGCTGTCCTGCGACCCGGATTTCGGCGGCCAGGGCCTGCCCCTCGTGGTCAACAATTCGTTCTATGAAATGTTGAACTCGTCCAACCAGGCATGGACCATGTATCCCGGTCTGTCGCATGGCGCCTACGAGTGCCTGCACGAGCATGGCACGCCGGAACAGAAGACGCTGTACCTGCCGAAGCTGGTGTCGGGCGAATGGACCGGCACCATGTGCCTGACCGAGCCTCACTGTGGCACTGACCTCGGCATGCTGCGCTCGAAGGCAGAGCCCCAGACCGACGGCTCCTACAGGATCACCGGCGGCAAGATCTTCATCTCTGCCGGCGAACATGAAATGTCGTCCAATATCATCCACCTGGTGCTGGCGCGCCTGCCGGATGCGCCGTCAGGCACCAAGGGCATTTCGCTGTTCCTGGTGCCGAAGTTCATCCCGAATGCCGACGGCACACCGGGCGAGCGCAACACCATTTTCTGCGGCGCCATCGAAGAAAAGATGGGTATCCACGGCAATTCGACTTGCCAGATGAACATGGACGGCGCCACCGGCTGGCTGATCGGCGAGCCGAACAAAGGCCTGAATGCGATGTTCGTGATGATGAATGCGGCCCGCCTCGGCGTTGGCATGCAATCGCTTGGCCTGACTGAAGTTGCCTACCAGAATGCCGTCGTGTATGCGAAGGACCGCCTGCAGATGCGCAGCCTGACCGGTCCCAAGGCGCCGGACAAGCCGGCCGATCCGATCATCGTGCATCCGGACGTGCGCCGTATGTTGCTGACCGCCCGCGCCTACGCCGAAGGCGGCCGTGCATTCAGCTCCTACGTTGCACTGCAGATCGACCGCGAACTGAACCACCCGGACGAGGAAGTGCGCAAGGAAGCCGCCGACGAAGTCGCGCTGCTGACCCCGATCATCAAGGCCTTCCTGACCGATAACGGCTGGATCGCGACATCGGAGGCGATGCAGGTGTATGGCGGCCATGGCTTCATTTCCGAGTGGGGCATGGAGCAATACGTGCGCGACGCCCGCATCAACATGATCTACGAAGGCACCAACACCATCCAGTCGCTCGACCTGCTGGGCCGCAAGATTCTGATGGACAACGGCGCCAAGCTGCGCAAGTTCGGCGAGAAGGTCAAGGCCTTCGTCGAAGAGCACGGCACCGACGAGGCGATGTCCGAATTCATCACGCCGTTGGGCGACATCGGCGACAAGGTCGGCAAGCTGACGATGGAAATCGGCATGAAAGCCTTCCAGAACCAGGACGAAGTCGGTGCCGCCGCCGTGCCCTACCTGCGCGTGGCCGGCCACATGGTATTCGCCTACTTCTTCGCGCAGATGGCGAAGATCGCGCTGGAGAAGCAGGATTCCGGCGACAACTTCTACAAGGCCAAGCTGGCGACGGCACGTTTCTACTTCGCGCGTCTGCTGCCGGAAACCGCGATGCTGATCCGTCAGGCGCGCTCGGGTTCGGCGAATTTGATGGCGCTTGATGCGGATCTGTTCTAAGCCATTCACTGACGTGCTCCTTCCCCCTTGCAGGGGGAAGGATGGGATGGGGGTAGTGCGTTCGAGACAAAGCAGCGATATCTCGAGCGCACTACCCCCTCCCTAACCCTCCCCCTGCAAGGGGGAGGGGACCCTTACTGCGAAAACAAAGGAACCCCCATGTCCAACTTCATCGTCAAAAAAGTCGCCGTCCTCGGCGCCGGCGTGATGGGTGCGCAGATCGCCGCCCACTGCGTGAATGCCAAAGTGCCCGTCGTGCTGTTCGACCTGCCGGCCAAGGAAGGCCCGAAGAACGGCATCGTGCTGCGCGCGATCGAGAACCTGAAAAAGCTCAGCCCGGCGCCACTGGGCAACAAGGAAGACGCCGCGCTGATCCAGGTCGCCAACTACGAAGACAACCTCGATGTGCTGCAGGGCTGCGATCTGATCATCGAAGCGATTGCCGAGCGCATGGACTGGAAGCACGACCTGTACAAGAAGGTCGCGCCGCACATCGCGCCGAATGCGATCTTCGCTTCCAACACCTCCGGCCTGTCGATCACCGCGTTGTCGGAAGGTTTCGACGCCGAACTGAAAGCGCGCTTCTGCGGCGTGCACTTCTTCAATCCGCCGCGCTACATGCATCTGGTCGAACTGATCCCGACTGTCGCCACCCGTCCGGAAATCCTCGACCAGCTCGAAGGTTTCCTCGCATCGACGCTTGGCAAGGGCGTGGTGCGCGCGATCGACACGCCGAACTTCATCGCCAACCGTGTCGGTATTTTCGGCATGCTCGCCACCATCCACGAAGCGGAAAAATTCGGCCTGTCGGTCGATGTGGTCGACGACCTGACCGGCGCCAAGCTGGGCCGTGCCAAGTCGGGCACGTTCCGCACCGCCGACGTGGTCGGGCTGGACACCATGGGTCACGTGATCAAGACCATGCAGGACAACCTGCCTGACGATCCCTTCTTCCCGGTCTACAAGACGCCGGAAGTGCTGGGTAAGCTGGTGGGCACCGGCGCGCTTGGACAAAAGGCAGGTGGTGGTTTCTACAAGAAAGTCGGCAAGGACATCCTGCGCTTCGACTCCGCAAAGAATGATTATGTGCCGGCAGGCGGCAAGGCCGACGACATCATCGTTCGCATCCTGAAGGAAAAGGATCCGGCCAAGAAGATGAAGGCGCTGCGCGAATCGAGCAACCCGCAGGCGCAGTTCCTGTGGGCTATCTACCGCGACGCGTTCCATTACATCGCCGTGCATCTCGCGTCCATCGCCGACAATGCACGCGACGTCGATTTCGCGCTGCGCTGGGGCTTCGGCTGGAACCAGGGACCGTTCGAGACCTGGCAGGCCGCAGGCTGGCCGCAGATCGCGACCTGGGTGCAGGAAGACATCGACGCCGGCAAGGCGCTGTGCAAGGTGCCGCTGCCGCAGTGGGTGTTCGATGGTCGCACTGGTGTGCATACCGCTGAAGGATCATGGTCGCCGGAGAAGAAAGCCTACGTGCCGCGTTCCGACCTTGCCGTCTATCAGCGTCAGGTATTCCGCGCACCGCTGTTCGGCGAAGGCGCAGCCGATGGCAAGACCGCCGGCACGACCGTATTCGAAGACGATTCCGTGCGCATCTGGCACCAGAACGACGACGTGCTGATCCTGTCGCTGAAGACCAAGATGCATGTGATCGGCCAGGGCGTGATCGACGGCCTCGCCAAGGCGATCGCGGAAGCCGAGAAGAACTTCAAGGGCCTGGTGCTCTGGAATACCGATGCCGCCGAAGGCGGAGCGTTCTCTGCCGGCGCCGACCTGCAGTCGATGCTGCCGGTGTTCATGTCCGGCGGCGTGAAAGCGATCGAGCCGGAAGTGGCGAAGCTGCAGAAGGCGCTGCAAGGGCTCAAGTACGCGAACGTTCCGGTCGTCGCCGCCGTGGCTGGTCTCGCACTCGGCGGCGGCTGCGAACTGATGCTGCACGCTGCGAAGCGCGTCGCGTCGATCGAGTCGTACATCGGCCTGGTGGAAGTCGGCGTCGGCCTGGTGCCGGCAGGCGGCGGCCTGAAGGAAGCCGTGGTGCGTGCGGCCAACGATGCCAAGGGCAACGACATCCTGCAATTCCTGAAGGTCTACTTCACCAACGCGGCCACCGCGAATGTGTCGAAGTCGGCGCTCGAAGCGCAGCAGATGGGTTACCTGAAGCCGACCGACACCATCGTGTTCAATGCGTATGAATTGCTGCACGTCGCCAAGGTGGAAGCGCGCGCGATGTTCGACGCCGGCTACCGCGCGCCGCAGCAGAAACTGGTGCCGGTCACCGGCCGCTACGGACTGGCGACCATCAAGGCGCAACTGGTCAACATGCGCGACGGCGGCTTCATCTCCGCGCACGATTTCAAGATCGGATCGATGATCGCGGAAATCGTCAGCGGCGGCGACATCAACCAGGGCAGCCTGGTCAGCGAACAGTGGCTGCTCGACCTCGAGCGCAAGGCGTTCATGGAGTTGCTGAACAATCCGAAGACGCAAGAGCGCATCATGGGCATGATGCAGACCGGCAAACCGGTTCGCAACTAAGCAGCGAACCGACAAGGAGCACACAAAATGAGCAAACAACTTCAAGAAGCATATATCGTCGCCGCTACCCGCACTCCGATCGGCAAGGCGCCGCGCGGCATGTTCCGCAACGTCCGTCCGGACGACCTGCTGGTGCGCGCGATCCAGTCCGCGGTGGCGCAAGTGCCCGGCCTCGATCCGAAACTGATCGAAGACGCGATCATCGGCTGCTCGTTCCCGGAAGCGGAACAGGGCCTGAACATGGCGCGCAACGCCGTGCTGCTGGCCGGTCTGCCGAACACCATCGGCGGCGTGACCGTCAACCGTTACTGCGCGTCCGGCATCACCGCCGTGGCGATGGCGGCGGATCGCATCCGCGTCGGCCAGGCCGATGTGATGATCGCCGGCGGCGCCGAATCGATGTCGATGGTGCCGATGATGGGCCACCATCCGTCGATCAACATGGACACCTTCAAGGACGAGAACATCGGTATGGCCTACGGCATGGGCCTGACCGCGGAAAAGGTGGCTCAGCAGTGGAAGGTGTCGCGCGAAGCGCAGGACCAGTTTGCGCTGGAATCGCATCGCCGCGCGATCGCTGCGCAGCAGGCCGGCGAGTTCAACGATGAAATGACCTCGGTCGAGATCGTCGAACGCCTGCCCAACCTGGCGACCGGCCAGATCGATATCAAGACCCGCACCGTCAACATGGATGAAGGCGCGCGCGCCGATTCCAGCATGGAAGGTCTTGCTCGACTCAAACCGGTGTTCGCCGCCAAAGGCTCGGTCACCGCAGGCAACAGCTCGCAGACCTCCGACGGTGCAGGCGCATTGATCCTGGTCAGCGAAAAGATCCTGAAGCAGTTCAACCTGACGCCGCTGGCCAAGTTCTCGTCGTTCGCGGTGCGCGGCGTGCCGCCGGAAATCATGGGCATCGGTCCGAAGGAAGCGATTCCCGCCGCCTGCCGCGCGGCCGGCATCACGCAGGACCAGATCGACTGGTTCGAACTGAACGAAGCGTTCGCCGCGCAATCGCTGGCGGTGGTGCAGGACCTCGGCCTCGACCCGGCCAAGGTCAACCCGATGGGCGGCGCGATCGCCCTGGGCCACCCGCTGGGCGCGACCGGCGCGATCCGTTCCGCCACCGTGATCCATGCACTGCGCCGCCGCAACCTGAAGTACGGCATGGTCACCATGTGCGTCGGCACCGGCATGGGCGCGGCCGGCATTTTCGAGCGCGTGTAAGGCATTGCAGGCAGAGACAAGAAGCCGCGTGGTCACAAGCTGCGCGGCTTTTTCAGTATTGATCATTCCGTAATTCGCGACAGCGAATACGGCAGTTCTCACCCTCTCCCGCTTGCGGGAGAGGGCCGGGGTGAGGGATTGAGCGTTCTGATTGTCATTTATTATGGAACGCTCAATAACGATATGCTCGACAAGATTTCACAGGAGACGACATGGATATTCTGACCAATAAAGAACACGGCATTCTGACGATCGAATTCAATCGGCCGGAAAAGAAAAACGCGATCACTACGGCGATGTACCAGGCGATGGCCGATGCGCTCAATGACGCCGAAAGCGATACCGCGGTACGCGCCATCCTCATCACCGGCAAACCGGAAGTATTCACCGCAGGCAATGACCTGGAAGACTTCATGAAAAGCTCGGCCGCTCCCGTAGGCGAGCGCCCGGTCGCGCAATTCATGCGCGCGCTCAGCACCGCGAGCAAACCCATTGTCGCCGCGGTGGCGGGCAACGCGGTCGGCATCGGCACTACCTTGTTGATGCACTGCGACCTGGTGTACGCGGCGGAAAACGCGAAGTTTTCCATGCCCTTCACCCAACTCGGCCTGTGTCCGGAATTCGCGTCCAGCATGCTGTTCCCGCAAATGGTCGGCTACCCGCGCGCGGCGGAAAAACTGCTGCTCGGCGAAGCATTCGTGGCCGACGAAGCTGCCGAGATGGGCCTGGTGAGCCGCGTGCTGCCGCTGCCCGACCTGCTGTCTTTCGCTCACGGCCAAGCCGCAAAGCTGGCCGCGCTGCCGGCAGCGTCGCTGCGTACCACCAAGCGCCTGATGAAGGGCGCGCAAGCCGAAGCGATCCAGGCGCGCATGCTGGAAGAGAACAGGCACTTCGGAGAAATGCTGGTGGCCGGCGAGGCGAAAGAAGCGTTTGCCGCGTTCTTCGAGAAGAGAAGGCCCGACTTCACCAAGTTTGCCTGAGTGCCGGCGGCTGCCTGCTGCCCAAGCCACCGCGCAATGCTGATCGAACAGTTTCACGAACCGATGTGCAAAGGCATGCCCATCGCCAGATCAGCGTGCGGAAATGCCGTGACCCGTCTTGTACCATCCACGCCGGCCGCGCGTTATCGACGCGGTCGCGCGCCATGCTACTGATTTTGATCGAATAATCCGATGCGTCATCGGCACGGTCGACAAAATCGCTGTCCTTTGCATATTTGATTTCCATTTCCACGCCACGATAGCCGACCGGTCGATTCGGCGTTTCTTCGTAGGTCCGGCAACAGCCGGCATGCATCGTTTGATCCAAGCCAAGCGGTTCCAGCGGCTGACGTTTACATTGAATCGTCCCCGTCCGGATGCTGCGCATGCGCGTTGGCGTCCGAATCCTTTGTCAATCGGCGGCAGGATTTCGTAACGGAGTTCTGCGCATGCATGTCGTGCCTTGTTTTTTCCTTTTCCCTGAAAGCCCAAGAACCGGGGTGCGGCATTTCCTTGTATTGGAGCCTGGTAATGAAAAAGAAAAACCTTTCGTTGATTATCGTGATGCTATCCATGGCCGGTTGCGGCGGAGGCGGCGGAACCGACAGTTTGAGCAGCACAGCCGACGGCTCTGCCGTCACGCTCGGCAACTCGGTCGCGGCCGACACCGCCACTGTGAACAGCGCCCAGTTCCTGATGGATGCGTATCGGGACGGATTGAACGAAATCCAGCTTTCGCAGCTTGCGCTGCAGAAGGCCGCGGACAGCAAGGTCAGAAGTTTCGCCCAGCGGATGATCGATGACCACACCGGATTGAACAACGAAATCACGCAACTTGCGCAGAGCAAGAATATTGCCTTGCCCACCGACCTGTCGCCTGAGCAGAAAGCGCTAGCCGACCGGCTGGCGACCTTGTCGGGGGATGAATTCGATCGCGCCTACATGTCAGACAACGTCGTCGTCCATCGACAGGCCGTGACCGCTGCCAGGCAGCAGGCGGAGCAGGGCACCGACGCCGACGTGAAGATGCTGGCCGATTCCGCTCGGCCGATACTGGAAATCCATCTCTTCGCCGCGGAAGAAATCAACGGCCTTCTTGATCCATCGGCTTTTCTCGCCACCGCTTACCAGGACGGACTCGCGGAAATCGGCTTGTCCCGGCTCGCGCTGCAGAAGGCAACGCATGCCGACGTCCGGCAGTTTGCGCAGCACATGATCGACGACCGCACCCAGGCAAACAACCGTATTGCCGGTCTGGCGCTGCAAAAGGGGGTTGCCTTGCCGGATGCGCCGGCGTCGGAGCAGCAGGCCGTCATCGACGCGCTTGCGAAGTTTTCCGGAGCGGACTTCGACAAGGCCTACATGGACAAGAATGTCGTCATCCATGTGAAAGATGTGCGGCAGGTCGGGCGGCAATCGGGGCAGGGAAGAGACCCGGATGTAAAGAACCTTGCCCAGCAGATCCTGCCAGTGCTGGCAAAGCATCTTGGGTCGGCGTTCGACATCGATAGCCGCATCGAGCCGAGCTTCCTGTATAGCGCCTACCAGGACGGCAAGGCGGAAATCACGTTGGCGCGCCTCGTGTTGATGCAGGGCGCGAATGAGCAGGTGAAGAGCTTTGCGCAGCAGATGATCACCGACCGTACGGCAGCCAACGCGCGGATCAAGCAACTGGCGCAGCAACAGAATCTTGCCTTGCCGACGGACATGTCGCAGGAACAGTTGCGGGACTTCGCCGAACTGATGGGCAACTCCGGCGCGGAATTCGACCGGCAATACATGGAAATCAATGTGCAGAACTACAGGAAGGCGGTAGCGGAGGCGACGGAACACTTGCAGGTCGAGGTAGACGCGAACGTCAAGGCTTTCGTCCACGATGTGCTCCCCGTGCTGACCGCGCGCCTGCAGCGCGCGGGGGAAATCCTGCCCTAAGGGTTTGGGTTTGCGCTCCGGGCGGGCACCGGAGCGCGTTCTGCTACTACTGCGCTGGAGGAAGGATGCATCTTCCCGACGCCTGCCGGGCGACACGCTCACACCATGCGCACAGGATGCATTCGTAGAGCCCGTTCAACTGTTCGCGTTCTTCCGGCGACTGCAGCCGTTCCCGCTCGGGCGGCGGGGTGTTGTTGATCAGGTAAGACTTGATGGAGTGGTACTGCATCCAGAACTGCTTCAGTTTTCTCATTTTGTCTGCGAGGATGACGATGCGCATTGATGCATTGCGGAAAAAGGCGATTGCCGGCCGCTGCCGCAGCCTATCTCCTATCTCCGCTGGAGAAAGCGCGCCCACCAACCCTTTCTTGGCATCCTGCTTTCAGCCGTGTTGGTTTTCTTCGTTTCACCAAGCGCTGCATCCGGTTTCTCTGCTGCTACCTGCTTGTCGTACTCAAGGAAGAGCAATTTGCTTTCGAGCACCTTGATCACGTTATCCTTGTCGGCCAGCCGCGCGCGCAATTCGTTGGTCACCTGGTCCTTTACCTTGCGCAATTCTCCTTCCAGGGTGAGGGCGCGTTCCAGCGAACGGTTGCGTTCTTCGAGGATTGCGATGCGCATCTTGTCGCGGGTATGTTCATCGCCAGATTCGTTGTCGTCGGCGTGCAGGCGTCCGTAAGTGCGCAACAGTTCGGATGTCTCGATCTGAGTCTCGCCGTCCGGCGTGACCGTCTTGCTCAGGCGGCCTCGTTCTATGTCGCGGTAAAGCGTCGACCGGTTCCTGCGAACAAGCTTCGCGGCTTCGGTGATGGAGACGAGTGCCATATGCCAGAAAGGAAATGTCGAGTGCCGGGACAAGCAAGCCGGATGTGTACTTGACAATCTTTGCGGGAAAAAATTCTGCTGCCGCGAAAAAGAAGAACGGCGAATCGCTTCAGCTCTTACTTCCGGGCATTCCCAAGCGCCGTCTCGCGCATTTTCTGCAGTGTCAGGTTGGGGCTAATGAGGTCGGCGTCGTAGCGCAGTTCGATCAAGGCCGGCAGGCCGGTCTGCGCGATATATGCGCGGGCACGCTGCAAGGCCACTGCAAATGCGGCGGTCTCTTCGACCGTTTCGCCATGCGCGCCATAGGCACGGGCGAGGGCGGCGAAATCCGGGTTCCGCAACTGCGTGCCCGATACGCGCTCCGGGTAGGTGCGCTCCTGATGCATGCGTATCGTGCCATAGCAGCCGTTGTTGAAGACGATGAACAGCACCTCCGCCCTGTACTGCACCGCCGTCGCCAGTTCCTGTCCGTTCATCAGGAAATCGCCGTCGCCGGCGAAATTGACAACATTGCGCTGCGTGCCGGAGTGCGCCTCGACGATGGCGGCGGCGACTGCCGCCGGCACGCCGTAACCCATTGCGCCGGAAGTCGGCGCAAGCTGCGTCCTGAATCCGGAGTAGGGCCAGAAGCGGTGCGCCCAGGTCGCGAAATTGCCGGCGCCGTTGGTCACGATGGTGTCGGCCGGCAGTTCCGCTTTCAGCGTTTGCACCACCTGCCACAGGTTGAGTTTTGCCTTCCCGTCCTTGAACACCGGCGGCTCCATCTGCCAGGTGTCGAGCTCGCCGCGCGCCTCGGTGACCGCCGATCGCCACGCACTCGCGTCGACCGGTTCCATTGCAGCGAGTGCGCAGGCGATCTGCGGCATGCCGCTGTTGATCATCAGGTTGGCCTGGTACACCCGCCCCAGTTCTTCCGCGCCGCTGTGCACGTGCACCAGTTTCTGCCGCGGGCAGGGCGCTTCGAGCAACGTATAGCCGCCGGTCGTCATTTCACCAAGGCGCGGGCCGATCGCGAGGATCAGGTCGGACGCCTGGATGCGTGCCGCCAGTTTCGGGTTGATGCCGATGCCGACATCGCCGATGTACTGCGGGTGCCGGTTGTCGAGCAGGTCCTGGAAACGGAATGCGCAGGCGACCGGTAATGCATTCGCCTCGGCGAAGCGGCGCATGTCGTCGCAGGCGGCTTTGTTCCATCCGGCGCCGCCGAGGATCACCAGCGGTTGTTTTGCCGCCGCCAGCATCATGCGCAGTTGCACCATTTGCGCCGGCGCCGGCGATGCCTGCACCGGTTGATAGTGACGCGCATCGGCCACCGTCGCAACGGATGTCAGCATGTCTTCCGGCAGCGCGAGCACGACCGGACCCGGCCTGCCGCTGGTGGCGACCTGGAAGGCGCGTGCCACATATTCGGGAATGCGCTCGGCACGGTCGATCTGCGCCACCCATTTCGCCATGGTGCCGTACATGCGGCGGTAATCGATTTCCTGGAAGGCTTCGCGTTCGACGAAATCGCCGCCGACCTGGCCGATGAAGAGGATCATCGGCGTCGAGTCCTGCTGCGCGGTGTGGACGCCGATCGATGCATTGGTCGCGCCCGGCCCTCGGGTGACGAAGCAGATGCCGGGACGCCCGGTGAGCTTGCCGTAGGCCTCCGCCATGAATGCAGCGCCGCCTTCCTGGCGATTGACGATGAAGCGGATCGGCGCGTCGTGCAGCGCGTCGAGCACGGCGAGATAGCTTTCGCCGGGGACGCCGAAGACGATGTCGGTGCCGTGGGTGCGCAATGCGTCGACCAGTATCTGGCCGCCCGAGCGGGATGCTGTCATGGTGAATTCCCTTCCAACGATAGGAGGTGAGCAATATATCGCATCGCCGCCGGCGGCACAGGCCGATGCGTTACAATGTCGCCCGAAGCAAGCCAGACAGCCGCTGGCCGTCGCAAGACGGCGGGAGGAAGGTCCGGAC